>NZ_NUNF01000010.1 GCF_002585305.1 Bacillus sp. AFS037270
TTTATAGAGTCTGTTTTTTTTATTTCTTCTTTTAAAAACAAGGAGCCCCACTCACGAATGAGTAGGGCACATGTAAACAAGTAAATCAAATGGTAAACAAAGTGTATCACATAATAACGAAATGTCCTAATTTGAATGGGAGGCTGAAAAGCTTGCTCGTTTTATTTACTACCTTTATCGAACCAATCAAATGCCATGTGAAAAAGGGAACCTAACAAAATCAGGATACCCCCAGACACAAGCAGAAAATACAATTTTCTTATTCATTTTACTTCTCGGATGAATATTAATACACATTACGATGATAATTTGTCACCAGAGGGATAAAATCATGTCCACTTGTAACAGGTTCTTTTGTTTTTATACATAAAACCAGTTTATGTTAATGTCCCTATAATAATTAGGGAAAAATAAAAGGAAACATTACATACTAGAAGGAGATAAGGATGACAGAACTATCGAGAAACAAACAGAAAAAATTATCAAAAACTAATGTTTTAAAACGTGTTATTGCTATTTTTATCGGGGCTGTTTTGATGGCGACAGGATTAGAGATTTTCCTTGTCCCGAACAATGTTATAGACGGGGGGGTAACTGGTATATCCATTATGCTTTCCCATATTTCTGGATTACCTTTAGGATTATTTATTTTCATTCTCAACTTACCGTTTTTTTATTTAGGTTATAAGCAAATTGGAAAAACATTTGCGATATCATCAGTCTTCGGTATTATTGTTCTTTCTATTTTCACATCGCTCTTTTATCCCATCCCAGCTTTTACAGATGACATTCTTCTAGCTACAATTTTTGGGGGAATAATTTTGGGAGTTGGGGTAGGACTAGTTATTCGTTATGGCGGAGCCTTGGACGGAACTGAAATACTTGCGATATTAATTAATAAAAAAGTACCTTTTTCTGTTGGTGAAATCATAATGTTTTTTAACCTTTTTATTTTAGGTGCAGCAGGATTTGTTTTCACATGGGATAGAGCAATGTACTCCATACTTGCCTATATAATTGCGTTTAAAACAATAGATGTAGTTGTTCTAGGTTTGGAACAATCAAAATCCGCATGGATTTTTAGCAATAAGAATAAAGAAATAGGAGATGCTATACTTGCTAGGTTGGGGCGTGGTGTAACCTACATGAATGGTGAAGGTGCATATTCAGGAGATGACACAAAGGTGATTTTTTGCGTCATAACACGTCTAGAAGAAGCAGAACTTAAGAATATCGTTGACGAAATTGATACGACTGCCTTTTTGGCTATAGCTGATATAGCAGAAGTAAGAGGTGGAAGAAATAAAAAGAAAGACATACATTAATTAGGCTGAGAATACTTTTCGATATATTTATTAGGTATTAGATATTTTGTATTTAAAGATATACATCAGCAACATGTTTGTGAATAAATGTACTTAAACTCCCTCAGTTTAATACATTTTTCTCTCGAATACTAGCTATCGGGGTGCTTTACTTTAATAAACGATGATCGTCTAAATGGCGGTCATTTTTTTTATGGTCCCTAGACAAAACATTCGATTATGTAGACAAACTGTTTGGTAAACGGAAGAGAGACGAATGAGTATGGATCAATAGATTAATGGGGGTACCATATTACAAACGAAGGGGATTTCTTTTAACGTCATGTGCCTGATGATGGACGTCTATGGGTGGAATCCAGAACCTTGACGAATTACAACTACTGATTTTACTCGGTTCAATTAAGGGTATCACTATGTCTAAATCTAGCAAATGTAACGTGCTAAAATCGTTGAGAAAACCAGTCGTATCAAGGGTTGGAGGCGTACGGGTCTTAAGAGCAAGTATATGACGTAAGTGATGTAACCAAAGCTTATCAGCTTTAGTAACATCTATAGATATTCACGGTAAGATTATTTGAGAAGACTGCTCTAAGCAGGATTCAACTGAACGGTAGTGAAGTTTATTGCAACGTTTATTGCTGCAGAACGGGTTGAGTATGTAATATCTCTTTTGGTTGATGAAAGTATATGTGCAGTCTATAATATCTTTCTCTCAATAATGACAGTAATCATTCACAGCTTGCTACCACGTAGTACTAACTCATCCATAGCCATATTTCATCGTATTTTCATACCCCTTTTTGAACCTAAGTTATGACACCTTCTATACCTTGATAAATACAGACTCTACAATTACGAACCAAAACTTAAAAGTTATGAACCAAATTATTTTTCGATAAAATTAATAAGACTTTAAAATATTTATTTTAATGTATAGAGAAAATTATTATCTGAAATGCACAGAAATGGTAGTTCAATAAAAAAAATCGGGGGCAATATGGAAAACCAAAAGCAATGTAAAATATGTAAACAGTTCAAACCTTTCAGCGAGTTCAATGGAAATGCTAGTTGCAAGGATGGACATTCGTATACATGTAGAGAGTGTATA
Organism: Bacillus sp. AFS037270; assembly: GCF_002585305.1. The sequence continues at coordinate 2,434 of NZ_NUNF01000010.1, forward strand.
CCAGTAACAGTGTTTAGAGAAGGTTCAGGACCATTCGGACATGTTAAATTACTGTATAAAAAGGGTACGGAATATTACTTATTGGGAGAAGTTAATGGATGCAGGATTGATAAAACTTTTCCTTATAAAAATAACGGGGCGTATTATGCTTGTGAAGAATATTATAAGTTAGAATCAGATTCTAAATTTGGAGTAGGTAAATGGAAGCAATGTGGTTTCTGCGAAAAATACAAACCAATTACAGAGTTCGAAGAAGATGATGAACAAAATGACGGGTATTCACGTATTTGCAATCAGTGCGAAGAAGTGGAAACGGAAAATCGAAAAAAATATAATGAAAAAATCGCAAGGGAAGGTCTTTATTGTACTTATTTTACTTATTACAGAGATGCAGAAGGTACGGGATGGCATAATGTAAACGTAAAAGCTGATGGCACCGTATTAAGAAATAGTGCAATAGTTAAGCAATCCAGAAACAAACAGACCCCCATCAGTTCTAGTCAATCGAAAAGAGGTTTTTTAAGGCAAATAATGGACATATTCAAGGAACGCTAAGAATAGGGGCTACCCTATCATGAACAAAGCCCTGATGCCATATCGACTCTTGCCTAGTGTAATGCACACATGTTCGTCAAATCCCGAACCCAGACTAGATACACATAGGGCTAAGACTGAGGAAAACGGATCATAAAAACCGTCACTAAATATCTCTTAGTCTATAATTTCTTTGGTAAAGCTTACAATGTTCGTCTATATATACCTAGAATAATTAATGAACGTTTACAAATTGAAATTAGTAAGTTTATAGACTTTAAAACAAAACGTTTTAAACCGTTCATTATTGTGTACTTTTATAGACGATACCGTTGGTATAGAACCGATAATAATCGATATAGAAAACTAATTAGTTGTAGCCACATTATCATAAGTAAAGGATGGATTGTTTTTCGCTGTTCGCTTGATATTGTCTGTATATTTAAATCAAATTTTTATATAATTTTATAAAAAGTAAAGTAATTGTGATAAGGACTGATATTGATGGTAATTCTTCCTCAAAAAGTCACACTTCAGTGGTCACCAACTAATAAAAAACACTTCCAATCAATTGGATATCGATATACTAAAATGTTTGACTATTTAACAGTTGATGTAGAGGATTTACCTCATCAAACTAGAAGTTATGTTAAAGTAATTTGTGATTACTGCAAAAAAAAATATGATATGCAATATCGGCATTATATTTCTCGTGTTGTGCAAGGTCTTATCAAAAAGTGTGCGTGTAGAAGTTGTATGTACATTAAAACTAAAGAGATTCTTTTAATTAAACAAAATAAAGGTACTTTGGAAGAAAACGAAGTTGGTTACTACTCTTTTAGGGAAAATAGATTAAAAGAGATTGACTTATACATAAAACAATATCGAACTGTGGATGGAATGAGCAAAAATAATGAGGGACAAAAAATCCTCGATAGAATGAATTACTATAGAGACGATATTGTTGAATTTATTCAGGAGTTAGGATACAGCTGGGAATCCATAAGTGAGAAGCCTAAACTTAAACCTATAGCCGAGAGAGAAAGAAAAGACTGGTCTGAATACTATAATAATTTTTCAATTTTAGAACAGGACATTAATCTCTTTATAAAAAAACATGGGCATTTTCCTACCAAATTAGAATTTAAGGAAGAATTAGGGATTGAACAAAAGGTATTAGATAAACATGGTGGTATCAATAATATAAAAAAATTAATGGACTACAATGATAGTAGCCAATTTAGGGACGATAATGGTTGGTACAATTCTTCTTCGTATGAATATATGGTAGCGCAGTTTCTAATACATAATGACATTCACTACAAAAGAGAACAAAAGCCTTTTCCATGTGAAGGTAATTTTAGAAGTGATTTTACCTTTTATCCAGAGGAAGGTAAGGAGATCCATGTTGAAGTTTGGGGTGGATACCTTACTGGAAAAAACGGACGAACATATAAAGAAACAAAAAAACTCAAGATTGATCTTTATAATAAATACAGTGATAAAATGGAACTGATATCAATAGAACCTGAAACATTTAAATGTAACTATGATAAAATTCAAGAAAACCTTAAATTGATTTTTCAGCCAATAGCAGATAAAAGGTTAAAAAGTATCGAAAAAGAAATATTTATTCCTACGGCTATAATGACGGATGAAGAAATTTTGGATGAATTTAAGTCATATATAAAGAATGATGTTATTCCTTTTACACATGATCTAAGATATCAGCTGTATATAGAAATTATAAAACGTAATGGTAATTACCAGACATTTCTTCTTCAAAATGGATATAAGCCATTAGTTATGCGGCAAGGATATACAAAAGAAATGATTTTTGAGGCATTTAAGAAGATACTCAATAAAAGAGGAGATATTAAAATATCTTATTTACAAAAGGAATTTAGTGGCATGGCTGCTTATTTATATAGAAAAAGGGAATATGCATTTGAAGATTTAAAAAAGGAATTCCTTGAGAAAGTAGAAAACAATTTGATTATAATAGATACAAATATTGAATAAGGATTTAAAAATCTAAAATTGATGAAAATAGTACTTCTATGAGCCACATCCCCCTAATTTGTCTTTAACACGCAAGATTATTTTGTATAGAATGGATACCAATATAAAGAGTAATGAGCCACCCTATCATAAGAGGACGGGGGCGTTCAAAAAGCATTATGCCTGGTGATGGACGAACATGTACGTCAATTCTCGAATCCTTGAGGAGGCGAACGTAGTAACGCCACTCCGTCTCATCGAAAGCAGTCAATATACATAGCCAAATTCGTTCTAAAAATTTTACGGTAATCGTAAACTTTGGGGGTCTATGCATAACCGTCCATAGTTGATATAATGTATGCCAACAGTTAATCGTGCGAATGAACTTTTTCGTCTTTAGCAATCGAAAGTAAGAAAACGTTGAATGGACGGCATATCTCGTACATAATTTCGTAATGGAATTTTTAGCACGACTCAAAATCGTGTTCCTTCTGGAATGTCGGTTTGAAACCAATCAAATAGAAGCAGAGCGGATTACGGCAACAGAGACAATGAGAAGAGCGGATATGAAACGAACCACATTCTATAAATTAATGAAGGAATTCGAAGAGCAAAAGAAACAGGCGAACTGATGATGACGGTTCGCTTTTCGTTTTGATTTAAATCAGCTTACTTACCCTTTAGTTTCCATTAAATTTACAGTTAGATTCTGATAGTATTGTGTTGAGGTGTTAATATGTTTATATCGCCAATGCTACTGAAAAAATCGGATCAACCGTTCGATTCCGATGATTACATTACGGAACTGAAATTGGATGGTATCCGTTTAATATATTCTGTTGATGAGGCAGGAAAAGCACGTTTGTATTCATGACACAATAACGAAATCACATCGAAATTCCCCGAACTTCACAATTTAGACATTCCGCCAGGTACCGTGCTTGATGGTGAACTAATCGTTAGTAATAAATATGGTAAACCTGACTTTGAAGCCGTAATGAGTAGGTTTATGAGTTCTAAGGATAAGACACCAGTTACCTTCGTAACCTTTGACGTGATCCAGCACAAAGGTAAACGGATCACAAACCTACCTTTACTTGAACGTAAAGAAGTACTTGCAGAGATAGTCACTGAGGATAATACGTTGATAGCTAAGACGCAGTTCGTTGAGGGTCACGGTGAAGCTTATTTTAACGCTATTAAGGAGCAAGCCCTCGAAGGTATCGTATTAAAACGTAAGGACTCACGTTATGAAGTCGGCAAACGCTCAAATTCATGGCTAAAGGTAATTAACTATCAATATTTAGATGTCTTTGTCGTTGGGTATCGTAAGCAGCCAAAGGATTTCGGTTTCCTATTAGCATTCGAAGATGGACGTTATGCAGGTGTAATGGAACTAGGTGTTTCTGTGTCTGCACGAAGGTACGTTTATGGAATGTCGATAATCCGTGAAGAAAATGATTTTGCGTTTATTGAGCCGATTAAGTGTCGTGTCAAATATCGTAATTTAACAAAGGCGGACTTATTACGTTTTCCGAGTTTTGTTGAGTGGATTTAGCGTCCACTCTTTTTTATTACGTTAATATTGTATTTTAGCGGCTTTTCTTCCTAATATATACCGTGTTATAATGAAACGGTCGAAAGTTCGGCAAATGACCGTATCAGTGCCAGTTCCAAAATGCGTTCATATAGCGGTTTGTAGCTGTTCAGAGCATACGCCTTCTAAGCGTACGGTCGGGAGTTCGAATCTCTCCTGGGACGCCATTTTCTTGTACCATGTCTAAACTACATACCAAACACTCAAACTCACCAACGTGGTGAGTTTTTTTTGTATTCTAAATATGCTACACTATTTTTCAATACACTTAGAAGGACGGATTATATGAAAAAACGGGAACAAGTGAAACGAAAAGATAATATAATCTACTTTCCCGGACTCGACAAACGATTAACAGACAAAGGTCTGGAAAGCCTAGAAAAGAAAAAATTTCATGAAGCGATTCCCCTATTAGAAGAGGCAAGGGAGCTCGATCCAGATAATGAAAACATCTTAATCGGGCTTGTCCTTGCCTATTTTGAAGCAGGTGCATTTAAAAAAGCAAAGGTACTCGCAAATGAGATGCTGTTAAAAGGAATCGGCGACTATTTTCAGATGGTCGACTTGTATCTGACGGTCCTTATCCAGCTGCACGAATATCGGGAAATTGTGGCAACCATTGAAGCGCTCTTAGATGAAAAGGAAATCCCACCTGAGAAACATGACCATTTTTTAACAATCTTGCAATTTAGCCGCCGGATGGCAGAAGGTCGTGAACAGCAAGATAATGAACAGGAAGAAGACTCTGAGGTTTCGGCCTTAAATCTACTTGAAATCGATGATATTAACGAACAAATGATCATAGTAGCGAATCTGGCCGACAAAAACATCCGTCCCTATCTAGATGAAATCACAAACTATTTAAAATTCGAGGCGGGACATCCATTTATAAAAACGCTTGTTTTAAATCTATTAAAGGAACAAGAAATAAATCGAGAACTAATAGTAAAGAAATTTGCGATCGAAAAAAAGGTCATTCCAATAAAGCTCCCTGAAGTCAGAGAGCAGCCCAAAATGCTAGCAGTAAAGGCATTACTAGCAGAGCATTTAGAAAGTAACAATCCTGGTCTATATGAAAATGCTCTAAGTATCGTAGAGAGAACATTTTTAATTAGTTATCCATTTGAACTCGAGCCGAATTCCGCAGAAGCCTGGGCCGCAGCTTATGATATGCTCGTGCAAGAATATTTAGGAATGGACGCGGAAATTAGCAAAATAGCACGAAATTACGGAGCTGAACCGGTTGAAATTGAAAATGCTAGAGTGCAAATAGAGACAATTGAGAAAAATTCTTATCCTAATATTTAGGTCTTGCTGTTGAAAGAAGGCGAACCTATGTTATAATGTAGGGGTTGCATTGTGTAAAAAACTATATTTTACATTTAAAAAATAGGGAAATGACTTGATAGACAAGACATTTTTCGACTCGACTCAAATTCGTTATCGAATGAAAAGAGAATAGATTTGTTGGAGGGAAAAAAAGGTATGACAACAAAATGGGAAAAATTAGAAGGAAACCGCGGTGTCCTTACTGTAGAAGTAAGCGCTGAAGAGGTAAACAAAGGCCTAGACGCGGCATTCCAAAAAGTGGTTAAGCAAGTAAACGTTCCAGGCTTCCGTAAAGGAAAAATGCCTCGTGGCATGTTCGAAAAACGTTTCGGTGTAGAAGCTCTTTATCAAGATGCATTAGATATCCTTCTTCCAGAAGCATACGGCAATGCGATTGACGAAACAGGAATCGAGCCAATCGACCGTCCTGATATCGACATTGAGCAAATGGAAAAAGGTAAAGAACTTATTTTCAAAGCAACTGTACAAGTGAAGCCAGAAGTTAAATTAGGTGAGTACAAAGGCTTAGAAGTAGAAGAAATCGATACTACTGTAACTGATGAAGATGTTGCGAACGAATTAAAAACAATGCAAGAGCGTCAAGCTGAGCTTGTTGTTAAAGAAGACAGTGCAGCTGTAAATGGTGATACCGTTGTTCTTGACTTTGAAGGATTCGTTGATGGCGAAGCATTCGAAGGCGGAAAAGCTGAAAACCATTCATTAGAACTTGGTTCAGGTTCTTTCATCCCAGGATTTGAAGAACAATTAGTAGGCGTAAAAGCTGGCGAATCTAAAGATGTGGAAGTAACATTCCCTGAAGAATACCATGCTGCTGAGCTTGCTGGTAAACCTGCAGTATTCAAAGTGACTGTTCACGAAATCAAAGGAAAAGAACTTCCTGAATTAGATGACGAGTTTGCTAAAGATGTAGACGATGAAGTTGAAACTTTAGATGCATTAAAAGAAAAAATCAAAACTCGTTTAGAAGACAGCAAGAAGCATGAAGCAGAACATAACCTACGTGATACTTTAGTGGAAAAAGCTGCTGAAAATGCTGAAGTTGAAATTCCTGAAGTAATGGTTACGACTGAAGTAAACCGCATGCTTCAAGAGTTCGAACAACGCCTGCAAATGCAAGGTATGAACCTTGACCTTTACTTCCAATTCTCAGGTCAAGACGAAAATGCCTTACGTGAACAAATGAAGGAAGATGCTGGAAAGCGTGTGAAAATGAACTTAACGCTTGAAGCAATCGCTAAAGCTGAAAACCTTGAAGTAACAGAAGAAGATGTGAACGCAGAACTTGAAAGAATGGCTGGCATGTACAATATGCCTGTTGATACTATTAAACAAGCTCTTGGCGGCCTTGATGGTATTAAAGCAGATCTTCAACTTCAAAAAGCAGTTAACTTCTTAGTTGAAAATAAAAAATAATTAAAAGTTGGACAAGGCGCGATATTTATCGTGCCTTGTTTTATACATTTTTTCAATTACATATTATAATAAAGACAGGGAAACCTTTTTAATGTTTCCGCTACTAATAATTTTAACTTTTTTACAATGGGCAGGAAAAAACGCAATCCATAGCGAATAAATATTTCCATAGCATTTTAAGATTTATTTTTTAAATTTATGGTTATGATTAATGAGTACATATTTTTTTTAAAACGAATTCCACAAACAAAAACGAGAAAAAGAAAACATAATCGTTAAAGCGTTTTATTTCCAGTCCAATAGTCAAATGTGTTACAATGCAAAATACATACCATTAAAAGAGAGAAAAAACTCGGACTTGTTTGTGTAATTCACGAGCTTCAATAGGGTTTTAACACGTGTTAAGGGGTGAAAGAATTGTTTAAATTTAATGATGAAAAAGGACAGTTAAAGTGTTCCTTCTGTGGCAAAACACAGGATCAAGTTCGTAAATTAGTTGCCGGGCCGGGAGTATATATATGTGATGAATGCATCGAGCTTTGCACGGAAATTGTTGAAGAAGAACTTGGAACAGAAGAAGAAGTAGAATTCAAAGACGTACCAAAACCAAAAGAAATCTGTGAGATTTTGAATGAGTACGTTATTGGTCAGGATCAGGCCAAGAAATCGTTGTCTGTGGCGGTTTACAATCACTACAAGCGTATCAATTCTAATAGCAAAATTGATGATGTTGAGCTTTCAAAAAGTAATATCTGTATGATTGGGCCGACTGGTTCGGGTAAGACGTTATTGGCGCAAACATTAGCACGTATCTTAAATGTACCATTTGCGATTGCCGATGCTACTTCACTTACTGAGGCTGGTTACGTTGGTGAAGACGTTGAAAATATTCTTTTAAAATTAATCCAAGCAGCAGATTACGATGTAGAGAAGGCCGAAAAAGGCATTATTTACATCGATGAAATCGATAAAATTGCCCGTAAATCGGAGAATCCATCGATTACTAGAGATGTTTCCGGTGAAGGCGTTCAGCAAGCTCTATTAAAAATTCTTGAAGGTACCGTTGCAAGCGTTCCTCCTCAAGGTGGAAGAAAGCATCCGCATCAAGAATTTATCCAAATCGATACGACGAACATCTTATTTATTTGCGGTGGAGCATTTGACGGAATTGAACCAATTATTAAACGCCGTTTAGGCCAAAAGGTTATTGGCTTCGGTTCAGATGTCAAGCAAGTAGATATTGGCTCAAAAGAACTTCTCTCCAAAGTATTACCTGAAGACTTGCTTCGTTTTGGATTAATTCCAGAATTTATTGGCCGTCTTCCTGTTATTGCAAGCCTTGAGCAGTTAGACGAGGCTGCATTAATTGAAATCTTAACAAAACCAAAAAATGCACTTGTGAAGCAATATCAAAAAATGCTTGAAATCGATGATGTGGAGCTTGAATTTGAAGAAGATGCTCTAACTGAAATCGCGAAAAAAGCAATTGAGCGGAAGACGGGTGCCCGTGGTTTACGTTCGATTATTGAAGGGATTATGTTGGATGTCATGTTCGACCTTCCTTCACGCGAGGATATCACGAAGTGTATTATTACAAAAGAAACCGTTGTTGATAACAGTGTTCCGAAGCTAGTATTAGAGGATGGAACTGTTGTGGTAGAAGAAAAATCTGCATAAGTGATTAAGGCCTGGCTTTTAAAGCTAGGTCTTTTTTTGTGGATTTATCCCATTAAATGGAAAATTAGCCAATTGTGTCTTAAAATGAGCCAAAGATCATTAATTATGAGCCAATTCCCTAGAAAAATAGGCCAATCCCCATGAAAAATCAGCCAATAGCCTCAAAAAATCGGCCAAAGGCATCAAAAATAAAGATAGATCCCTTCCCCAGAAACGATTTGTTTTTACATTGTTGGTTTATTCCGCCAGTCTAAAGGAAATACTTCTTACTATAGATGAGTACTAGTTGTAGGAGGGAAAAATATGAGTTGGACGGGGATTGCCTTATTTATACAGCTGTTTTTCGGTATTATTATAGGGCTGTATTTTTGGAATTTACTGAGGAGCCAGCGTACCCAAAAAGTCTCCATTGATCGGGAATCCCGTAAAGAGATGGAACAGCTTCGCAAAATGAGATCGATATCCTTAACAGAACCGTTATCTGAAAAAGTTCGTCCTACCAGCTTTAATGATATTGTAGGCCAGGAAGATGGAATAAAATCATTAAAAGCAGCATTATGCGGGCCAAACCCGCAGCATGTGATTATTTATGGACCTCCCGGGGTCGGAAAAACAGCAGCTGCCCGCCTTGTCCTCGAGGAAGCCAAAAGGAATAAAAAATCACCATTTAAACAACAATCCGTTTTTATTGAGTTAGATGCGACAACCGCTCGATTTGATGAAAGAGGAATTGCGGATCCGCTAATCGGTTCGGTTCACGACCCGATTTATCAAGGTGCCGGGGCAATGGGACAAGCAGGGATTCCCCAGCCAAAGCAGGGGGCTGTCACAAATGCCCATGGTGGAGTGCTGTTTATTGACGAAATTGGTGAATTACATCCGATTCAAATGAACAAACTGTTAAAAGTTTTAGAGGATCGTAAAGTTTTTCTTGAAAGTGCTTATTATCATGAAGAAAATACGCAGATTCCAACCCACATCCATGATATTTTTAAAAATGGCCTTCCAGCCGACTTTCGTTTAATCGGGGCCACTACGAGAACGCCAAGTGAAATTCCACCAGCGATTCGCTCGCGTTGTATGGAAGTATTCTTCCGTGATTTAAATCAGGAAGAAATTGTCACCGTTGCAAAAAAAGCAGCTGATAAAGTGAATATGGAAATAAGTGAGAAGGGTGTAGACACCTTATCTACATATGCAAGAAACGGCCGGGAAACGGTCAATATGATCCAAATTGCAGCAGGACTTGCGATAACAGAAGATCGAAGCTTTATTAAGGACGAAGATATCGAGTGGGTCATTCATTCTAGTCAAATGACGCCAAGGATGGAAAGAAAAATAAATGATATGTCCCATATTGGACTGGTTAATGGCTTAGCGGTTTATGGACCCAATTCCGGTGCACTGCTAGAAATTGAAGTAACCGTCATTCCGGCAAAGGAAAAGGGTTCAATTAATATTACTGGAATTGTTGAAGAGGAAAGTATCGGTGGGCAGGGTAAATCGATTCGCCGTAAGAGTATGGCGCGCGGCTCCATCGAAAACGTTATTACCGTCTTACGTTCAATGGGTGTACCGGCAAATGATTATGATATTCATGTGAATTTTCCAGGCGGGGTACCAATCGATGGTCCTTCGGCGGGAATTGCGATGGCTACGGGAATTTATTCCGCTATTTACAAAATTCCGATTGACAATACGGTGGCCATGACAGGAGAAATTAGTATTCATGGTAATGTAAAGCCAATCGGCGGTGTGTATCCTAAAGTAAAGGCAGCCTTAAAAGCCGGGGCTAAAACCGTTATTATACCAGAAGAAAATATGCAAATGATTCTAAATGAAATTCAAGGAATCAACATTGTCCCAGTTACCCACCTTCAACAGGTGTTTGATCTTGCCTTGGTTAACTCATATCCAATAAATGAGGCCATACCAGCATCGATCGAATTATCGAAAAAAGAATCCATTTAGAATAAAAGCTTCGGTTTGGAAGTAAAATCAAACCGAAGTTTTTTTATGAGAAAGAAAACCGTTGTGTTTGGGGAAAATAATTATAGTGAAAAACAAACAAGGTACACTCTCTAAAAATAGACACGAAAAACCAAATGAGATAGAATTGTACAACAAAGACTATTCTGCTAGCAGTAGAAAAATAAGGAATTTGCATGTGGAGGTGCAGTATGATGGCGGAACAGAATGAATTGATCGTCCCCCTCCTGCCGCTTCGAGGATTGCTCGTCTATCCGACAATGGTCCTTCATTTGGATGTAGGCCGTGAGAGATCTGTGCAGGCACTCGAAAAAGCAATGGTAGATGACCATCTGATTTTTTTAACAACTCAAAAGGATGTCTCAATAGATGAACCTGCGGAAGAGGATTTATACAAATTGGGAACCTTGACAAAGGTTAAACAAATGTTAAAGCTTCCTAATGGTACGATTCGCGTATTAGTGGAAGGCTTAAATAGAGCAGAGGTTGTTTCTTTTTATGATGAAGATGACTATTACTCCGTTAGTATCGTTACCTATGAGGACCCAGATACAAAGGATGTAGAAGATCAAGCCCTGATGAGAACGATGCTTGATTATTTCGAGCAATACATAAAATTATCAAAAAAGATTTCTGCTGAAACATTTGCGACCGTTGCTGATATTGAGGAACCAGGGCGAATGGCTGATCTGATTGCATCACATTTGCCAATCAAGTTAAAAGAAAAACAAGAAATTCTCGAGATGATCGATATCAAACAGCGGGTGAACCGCGTGATTGATACCATTCATAATGAGAAAGAAGTCCTTAATCTTGAGAAAAAAATTGGCCAGCGTGTAAAACGTTCAATGGAAAGGACGCAAAAAGAATACTATCTTCGTGAACAAATGAAGGCTATCCAAAAGGAATTAGGCGATAAAGAAGGAAAAACCGGCGAAATTGCCGACCTCACCAAGAAAATTGAAGAAGCAGGAATGCCAGAGCATGCCAAAAAAGCAGCCTTGAAAGAACTAGACCGTTATGAGAAGGTACCGGCCAGTTCTGCTGAAAGTGCAGTTATTCGTAACTATATTGACTGGCTGATTGCCCTGCCATGGTCCAAAACGACGGATGATGATATCGATATCCTTCGTGCTGAAAAGATTTTAAATGAAGACCATTATGGACTAGAAAAGGTAAAAGAGCGTGTGCTTGAATATTTAGCGGTGCAAAAATTGACCAATTCTATTAAAGGTCCTATCCTTTGTCTTGCCGGACCTCCTGGGGTTGGTAAAACCAGTTTGGCCCGCTCGATTGCCACCTCTCTTAATAGGCATTTTGTCCGTGTTTCGCTTGGCGGTGTTCGTGATGAATCCGAAATCCGCGGTCATCGCAGAACCTATGTTGGGGCGATGCCAGGTCGGATTATCCAAGGAATGAAAAAAGCAGGCACGACCAATCCGGTCTTTTTACTCGATGAAATTGATAAAATGTCGAGCGATTTTAGGGGTGATCCATCAAGTGCGATGCTTGAGGTATTAGATCCTGAACAAAATCATAATTTTAGCGATCACTATATAGAAGAAACCTATGATTTATCAAAGGTTATGTTTATTGCTACAGCTAATAATCTTTCCACTGTACCTGGCCCGCTGTTAGACCGGATGGAGATCATTACAATTGAAGGTTATACGGAAATTGAAAAAGTTCACATCTGCCGTGATCATTTGCTGCCAAAGCAAATTAAAGAAAATGGCCTTTCCAAAGGGATTCTCCAAATGCGAGATGATGCAATCCTGAAAGTCGTTCGCTACTTTACTCGTGAAGCTGGTGTTCGTAGCCTCGAACGTCAAATGGCAACGATTTGCAGAAAAACAGCAAAGATCATCGTGGCTGGCGAGAAAAAGCGGGTTATCATTACGGAGAAGAACGTGGAAGAGTTCTTAGGCAAACCAAGATTCCACTACGGCATGGCAGAAGCTGAAGATCAAGTGGGAGTAGCAACAGGCTTGGCGTATACGACAGTTGGCGGTGATACCCTGCAAATTGAGGTTTCTTTATCACCAGGTAAAGGAAAACTGGTATTAACGGGTAAGCTTGGTGATGTCATGAAAGAATCGGCTCAAGCGGCTTTTAGTTATATTCGTTCCAAAGCAAATGAGCTTGGAATCGCGGAAGACTTCCATGAAAAATACGATATTCATATCCATGTCCCAGAGGGAGCGGTTCCTAAAGATGGACCATCTGCCGGGATTACCATGGCAACAGCCCTTGTGTCGGCATTAACTGGTAAACCGATCCGCCGTGAAGTAGGGATGACGGGTGAAATTACCTTAAGAGGCCGAGTCCTTCCGATCGGCGGCTTGAAGGAAAAATCGCTTAGCGCCCATCGTGCCGGACTAAAGACAGTTATCATTCCTAAAGATAATGTCAAAGATATTGATGATATTCCTGAAAGTGTTCGGGCCGATTTGGAATTTTTCCCTGTTTCCCATGTGGATGAAGTATTGAAGCGTGCCCTTTTAGAAGGTGGCGCTCGATGAAGGTTGTTAGTTCTGATATAGTAATTAGTGCTGTTAAACCGGAACAATATCCGGAAACTGAGCTGCCGGAGTTTGCGCTTGCAGGCCGCTCTAATGTGGGAAAGTCCTCATTTATTAATAAGATGCTGAATCGAAAAGGTTTGGCACGGATTTCTTCTAAACCGGGTAAAACGCAGACATTGAACTTTTACCTGATTAATGAAATTTTGCATTTTGTCGATGTACCGGGTTATGGGTATGCGAAGGTTTCAAAGACCGAGCGGGCCGCGTGGGGAAAGATGATTGAAACCTACTTTACGACACGGGAACAGCTTCGGGCGGTTGTTTTAATCGTTGACTTGCGCCATCCGCCAACCACTGATGATGTGATGATGTATGATTTTCTTAAACATTACGAGATCCCCTGCATCATTATCGCGACGAAGGCGGATAAAATCCCTAAAGGGAAATGGCAGAAACATTTAAAAGTAACACGCGAGACATTAGAACTAGATCAAAACGACCATATCCTTGTTTTTTCCTCGGAAACAGGCGAGGGCAAGGATCAAGCCTGGTCGATTTTGCAAAGTTATATGTAAGAAAGAAAATAACCGCCTAGGCAGTTCTATCTGCATAAAGCGGTTATTTTTTCTTTTTTAGTAAAAAATAAATACCAACAACAATTAAAAGGGCAGGCCAAAATTTCCAGACTAAATTCATCCCGTTTTGCAGCAGGCCAAAATAGCCGGCAATTTTATCATAAAACAGTAAAAGAACCGCTATAATGAGAAAAAGGAGGGCTTGAAACAGGCCTGTGTTTGTTTTTTGAAATCGAAGAAAGAAGCCTACAGATATAATTAAAATTAACATGCCAATCGTGTTCGTCGGCCAAAAGGCTAGATGTCCTGAAAGGTGAAAATGCAGGCCAAATCCAGTCATAATAACTCCAGGGAGAATCGCATCATATTCGTGTGCAGAGTACCCCTGACCTAAAAAAGCGGCACCGACAATAATAAGCAGTGTCGGCCATGTATAAAATTGTTGAAAAAGAGTAAAGCCTGTCTGCTGTAGTAGAAAATACGCCCCAAATCCGATTAGGATAATCCCAGGGAAAATTCGTTGGTTTTTCATTAAAAACACCACCACTTCCAGTAAGGTTCACTTGAATCTATTCTATTTTTTTGGTACTGTACATAGGGAAGTATATTAGAAATCCTATTTATTTTCATACTTAAGAATATGTAAAGGAATCTATGCTAAAGTCTTATTATAAGGCTCGTAATCAAGCGAGTTTATTTTATATTAGCATATTGTGTCATTTTATGTTCACATTTTCGAGCAAAATTCGAAATTGCTCGTGATATAATTATACTAGATAATACTGTAAACTCTTTGGGGGTGTAATAAACAAATGCATATAGTCGTCGTCGGTCTTAACTATAAAACTGCCCCTGTTGAAATCCGTGAGCGGTTGACCTTTAATGAAACCGATCTTGTGGATGCGATAAAACAATTAAATTCAAAAAAGAGCATCCTAGAAAATATCATCTTGTCTACATGTAATCGTACAGAAATTTATGCGGTCGTGGATCAGCTTCATACAGGCCGTTATTATATAAAAGAATTTCTGTCTGAATGGTTCGGAATCGAGCAAGCGGAATTTTCACCGTTCCTCTTTGTTTATGAGGATGAGGGTGCAGTAGACCACTTATTCAATGTAACATGTGGACTAAATTCCATGGTTCTCGGAGAAACTCAAATTCTCGGACAGGTACGAACAAGCTTTTTGTTAGCACAACAGGAGGAAACCATAGGCTCCGTGTTTAAACACCTCTTTAAACAAGCCGTTACGCTTGCAAAACGAGCACATTCTGAAACAGATATTGGCGCCAATGCTGTTTCTGTCAGCTATGCAGCGGTTGAACTAGCGAAGAAGATTTTTGGTTCGCTTGAGAATAAGCATGTCTTAATCTTTGGCGCTGGAAAAATGGGTGAACTGGCTGCTCAGAACTTACACGGCAACGGTGTGAAACAGGTAACCGTGATTAATCGTACGTATGAAAAAGCACAAGCACTTGCAAGCCGTTTTGACGGTGAGGCAAAAAATATTACTGAATTAGAGAAATCACTGGTAAAGGCTGATATCCTAATCAGTTCAACAGGTGCTAAGGATTTGGTTATTTCAAAAGAGTTAATCGCAAAAGTCGAGAAAAAGCGGAAAGGGAAACCGCTGTTTATGGTCGATATTGCGGTACCTCGTGATTTAGACCCAAGAATAGCTGAACTTGATAATGTTTTTTTATACGATATTGACGATTTAGAAGGCATTGTTGAAGCAAACTTGCAGGAGCGTCAAAAAGCCGCAGCGAAAATCAGGCTCATGATCGAAAAGGAAATTGTCGATTTTAAACAGTGGCTAGGCACGCTTGGAGTGGTCCCTGTTATCTCTGCACTTCGTGAAAAAGCACTGGCGATTCAAGCAGAAACGATGGTTAGTCTTGAACGGAAACTGCCAAACCTAAGCGAACATGATATTAAAGTCCTAAATAAACATACAAAGAGCATCATTAATCAGCTCTTAAAGGATCCTATTTTACAAGCAAAAGAATTGGCGGCAAGACCAGATGCAGATCAGACAATGGAATTGTTTATGAAGATCTTTAATATTGAAGGGCTTGTTCAGGAACAACATTCGAGAGCAGCTAAAACGAATAAAATGCCGGTTGGAGAAGTTCAGGCTTCTTTTCAGTCATAAGGGGTTGTTGCTATGTTTAACACTCTTTTGACAAGGCTTCACGAATTTACAGTTGTTCTATATGCCTTCAGTGTGTTGTTATATTTTTTCGACTTCATTCACCATAACCGGAAGGCAAACCGTATTGCTTTCTGGTTACTTGCATTTGTATGGATATTGCAAACCGTCTTTCTCTCTTTATATATGATAACTACAGGCAGGTTCCCTGTACTAACCATTTTTGAGGGACTCTATTTTTATGCCTGGGTTTTAGTAACATTGTCGATTATTATCAATCACTTATTACGGGTCGATTTTATCGTTTTTTTTACTAATATACTTGGATTTACCGTCATGGCCATCCATACTTTTGTGCCGATGCAATACCATTCACATACTCTTGCAACTAAGCTTGTATCTGAACTGCTGTTAATTCACATTACGATGGCGATTCTTTCTTACGGAGCCTTTTCTCTATCATTTGTATTTTCATCTTTATATTTACTTCAATACGATTTATTGAAACGGAAAAAATGGGGAACACGCCTAATCCGGCTTGCTGACTTGGAGAAACTTGAAAAATTATCATACATATTCGCTGTTATTGGCGTTCCGATGCTGCTTCTCAGTCTAATTTTAGGTCTCCAGTGGGCATTTCTTAAGGTTCCGGGAATGCCGTGGTACGATATGAAAATTATTGGTTCATTCCTGTTACTTTCAGCCTATAGTATTTATTTATACCTGCGGATTGTAAAAAATCTCTCTGGCAGACAATTAGCCATTTGGAATACAGCGTCCTTTTTAATTGTCCTAATAAACTTTTTCTTATTTGGTCGATTATCATCATTTCATTTATGGTATGCATAACTTAGGAGGCAATCATGAGAAAAATTATTGTTGGTTCTAGACGAAGCAAATTGGCGTTAACACAAACGAATTGGGTAATTGACCAGCTTAAAAAGCTAAATCCCAATTTTGAATTTGAGGTCAAAGAAATTGTGACCAAAGGTGATAAGATTCAAGATGTAACCCTTTCAAAGGTTGGCGGAAAAGGATTATTTGTTAAAGAAATCGAACAGGCTATGCTTGATAAAGAGATTGATATGGCTGTCCATAGTATGAAAGATATGCCGGCAGTCCTTCCTGAAGGATTAACGATCGGCTGCATTCCATTCCGTGAAGATCACCGTGACGCATTGATTTCGAAGGGCCATGTGAAATTGAATGACTTAAAGCCAGGTGCCATCATCGGTACAAGCAGTCTTCGCCGCAGCTCCCAGCTTTTAGCTCAGCGTCCTGATTTAGAGATTAAATGGATTCGCGGAAATGTGGATACGAGATTAGAAAAATTAGAATCAGGTGAATACGATGCCATTATTCTAGCTGCTGCAGGTCTATCCCGTCTTGGCTGGGCGAAGGAAGTCGTAACGGAATTTATTGATGCTGATATTTGTGTTCCTGCAGTGGGTCAAGGGGCATTATCCATTGAATGCCGTGAGGACGATAAGGAGCTGCTAGAGCTGTTTGAAAAATTCACTTGTAAAAAAACAGAAAAAGCCGTTCGTGCTGAACGGGCGTTCCTTCACAAAATGGAGGGCGGCTGCCAGGTGCCGATTGCCGGCTTTGCACAAGTAAACGAAAATGATGAAGTAATCTTAAATGTTTTAGTCGGCTCACCAGAAGGTCAAGAGATTTTCAGAGAAGAACTTCGCGGACAAAATCCGGAAGAGCTCGGAATGCAGGCTGCTGATTTATTAATTAAAAAAGGAGCCAAGGACCTGATTGATCGAGTTAAGCGGGAGCTTGAAGGTCGTGAGTAAAACTTGCGCTTTGCTTGATAAAA
The DNA here is from genome assembly GCF_002585305.1 of Bacillus sp. AFS037270. Next base: position 20,073 of record NZ_NUNF01000010.1, read on the forward strand.
AGGTTCTTGTTCCTAGAGGACGAGGTCAAGCAAAATCATTCTCAAAGCTAGTCGAGAGGTATGGAGGGATTCCTGTTGAAATCCCTCTAATTGCCTTTCGACCGATTGAAAAAAATCAACGTCTTCAAGTATGTTTGGAGGCCATTGGTACATATGACTGGATTATCTTTACGAGCAATGTCACGGTCGAAACTTTTTTTTCTTTTTGCGATAGTGATGCAGCTGGATTGCCTAAAATTGCGGTAATCGGGAAGAAAACGGCCGAGGTCTTGCTGGAAAGGGGGATTCACCCGGCATTTGTCCCTTCGGCCTATGTTGCCGAGGAGTTTGTCGAGGAGTTTTTACCTCTAGTTGATGCCCCAGCCAAGATTTTGCTCCCAAAAGGCAACTTGGCTCGGAAGTATATTGCCAATTCGTTAACGGCGGCAGGGGCACAAGTCGATGAAGTGGTTATTTATGAGACGTATTTGCCTGAGGAAAGCCGTTTGAAGCTGGCCCAGATGCTTTCAGAAAATGAACTGGATATCCTCACCTTTACTAGTCCTTCGACGGTTGATCACCTCATGGAGGTCGTGAAGGAGTACGGTTTGGAGGAGCAGTTGAAAAAATGTATAATCGGCTGTATTGGACCCGTTACGGAAAAACAGCTGCTTGAGTATGGTTTAACGGTGCATGCGTCACCGGAGCGGTATACCGTGAAGGATATGATGGAGAGCACGATTGGTTATCTTGAGAATGAAGGTTGATGATGGGTATCCGCCAGTAAAAAGTAGACGTGCGCCAGTAAAATTGAGCTATGCGTCAGATATCGTGGTTTATCCGCCAGGAATTGTTTGCTATCCGCCAGTAAATAGACGCCATTCGCCAGATAACTGAGCGTATCCGCCACTAAACGAAAGTTATCCGCCAGTAACAAACTTAAATTAAAATATTTGGAGGTAAAAATAGAATGGAACTTCAATTTCAACGTCACCGCCGACTACGGACAAGTGCTAATATGCGTGCGCTTGTAAGAGAAAATCACATTAGACCAGAAGACTTCATTTATCCGTTATTTATATATGAAGGCGAAAATATCCGTAAAGAAGTCTCATCTATGCCGGGAGTATTCCAAGTATCAATGGACAATCTTCAAGCAGAAATGGAAGACATCGTTGCACACGGTATCAAGTCTGTATTACTATTCGGAATCCCAACCACAAAAGATGCCTGCGGAACGCAAGCCTTTCATGACCATGGGATCGTTCAAATCGCAACCCGTTACATAAAAGAACATTTTCCAGAAATCATCATCGTTGCAGATACCTGTCTCTGTGAATATACCGACCATGGACATTGCGGAATGGTTGAAGGAGACAAAATCCTTAACGACCAATCCCTTGATTTACTCGTAAAAACAGCTGTCGCCCAAGCAAAAGCAGGTGCTGACATTATTGCCCCTTCAAACATGATGGACGGGTTTGTTGCTGCAATTCGCGCGGGATTAGATGAGGCAGGATTTACTGAGATTCCAATCATGTCTTATGCCGTTAAATATGCGTCCGCATTCTACGGACCGTTCCGTGAAGCTGCCGAGGGTGCACCACAGTTCGGTGACCGGAAAACTTACCAAATGGACCCAGCAAACCGCCTTGAAGCTTTCAGAGAAGCAGAATCCGATGTGGCAGAAGGCGCAGACTTCTTAATCGTGAAGCCTGGTATGCCATACCTAGACATCGTCCGGGATGTAAAAAACAACTTTAATCTGCCTGTTGTTATCTATAACGTAAGCGGTGAGTATGCCATGATTAAAGCTGCCGCGCAAAATGGCTGGATTGACGAGAAAAATACAGTAATGGAAATGCTGGTTGGCATGAAGCGTGCTGGCGCTGACCTAATCATCACATATCATGCAAAAGATGCATGCCGCTGGTTAAAAGAAGCGGAATAAACAACACTTGAAATGAGGGAAAAGAATGCGTTCGTATACCAAATCGATTGAAGCATTTAAAGAAGCCCAAAATCTAATGCCTGGCGGTGTGAACAGCCCGGTTCGTGCCTTTAAATCCGTTAATATGAGCCCGATCTTTATGGAAAGAGGCAAAGGGTCAAAAATATATGATATAGACGGCAATGAATATATCGATTATGTACTATCGTGGGGTCCGCTGATTTTAGGGCATTCCAATGATCGTGTCGTCGAGGCCTTGAAAAAAACAGCTGAATTCGGGACAAGCTTTGGTGCCCCAACTGAGTTAGAAACAAAATTAGCACAACTTGTAATTGAGCGCGTGCCGTCGATTGAAGTAGTCAGAATGGTCAACTCCGGAACGGAAGCGACAATGAGTGCACTTCGATTAGCACGAGGCTATACAGGCCGCAACAAAATTTTAAAATTCGAAGGCTGCTACCATGGCCATGGCGACTCCTTATTAATTAAAGCAGGTTCAGGTGTCGCTACATTAGGGCTGCCTGACAGCCCAGGTGTTCCTGAAGGGATTGCTAAAAATACGATTACGGTTCCTTATAATGATCTTGAAAGTGTTAAATATGCATTTGAGCAATTTGGCGATGATATTGCATGTATTATCGTGGAGCCAGTGGCTGGAAACATGGGTCTTGTTCCGCCACTTCCAGGCTTCTTAGAAGGTCTTCGTGAGCTGACAACAGCCAATGGTTCGTTACTCATTTTTGATGAAGTTATGACCGGTTTCCGTGTCGGCTACAACTGTGCACAAGGCTATTTTAATATAACGCCTGACATTACCTGTCTTGGAAAAGTCATCGGCGGCGGACTTCCTGTTGGTGCTTACGGTGGTAAAGCTGAAATCATGCAGCAAATCGCTCCAAGCGGCCCAATTTACCAGGCAGGGACACTCTCAGGTAACCCGCTTGCAATGACGGCAGGTCTTGAAACATTAAGCCAATTAACACCTGAGCACTATCAAGAGTTTATCCGCAAAGGTGATCTGCTGCAAAAAGGTTTTGAAGCAGCGGCTGAAAAGTATGATATTCCAATTAGTTTTAACCGTGCAGGTTCGATGATTGGTTTCTTCTTCACGAACGAAGCTGTCATTAACTATGAAAAAGCAAAGACATCTAATTTAGACTTCTTTGCGGCCTATTATCGCGAAATGGCTAATCAAGGGGTATTCTTACCACCATCTCAGTTTGAAGGCTTATTCCTATCCGTAGAGCACTCTGATGAGGATATTGAAAAAACGATTCAAGCAGCTGAAGTTGCTTTCTCGAAACTTAAATAATAACTGTTTTTGCACCCGCTTTGTTAAGAGTGGGTGTATTTTTTTTTTTTTTTTTCATAATTGGGTGTAAGTGGAAAATTATCCAATAAGCAAAGAAAATGAGACAATCATGTTCAAAAATGAGCCAAACCCGCCGAAAAATGAGCCAATTATCACCTAAAACGAGCCAATCTAACTGAAAAATCAGCCAAACAGAATAAAGAGCCCATCAAAAACATTTCTTTTTGCAAGTCAGAATACCATTTTTATCATAAAAAATTGTCCTCCCACATAGAGTTTAAGTGACATAGTGATTTTGCGTGGAGGATACGAAAGGAGGAGTCGCTTTGTCCCAAGAGAATCAATCGTGTCTGCGATTTTCCTTGGAGGAGTCATTGTGGTTTAGAAAAGGACAGGAAGTCGAGGAACTCATTTCGATTTCCCTAGACCCGGACATCACCATCCAGGAAAACGATCAGTACGTAACCATACGTGGTTCGCTCCAACTAACTGGCGAATATAAAAGTTACGAAGCAAGCGAAGTGAGTGAAGAGGAAGGGGTTACCTCCCAAAAATTTGTCGAGAGAGTAGCTGAACTGGAAGAGGCGGGATCCTGTGAATTTTCGCACAGATTCCCAGTCGATATCACGATTCCGAATAATCGGATTCAAAGCATCTATGATATTGACGTCCTTGTAGAATCATTTGATTATTCCATCCCAGAGCGCAGCTGCATCAAGCTTTCCGCCGAGTTAACGATTAGTGGCTTATATGGGAATGAACAAGTTGAACAGCAGCAGCAAGAGGAAGAGCAAGAGTTTGAAGTGCTTCACCGTTATGAAGAGGAAGAAGTGGAAGTAGAACAACCTGCCGTCCATAGCAGCTTTGAAAACAACTTCTTGTTTGAAGCCGAAGCAAGGAAACCGCAGGAAGAAGAAGAACCAGTTGAAATCTTACCGAATTTCCCTACCTTCAATTATCATCCTCAGGTCGAGGAAGAAGAGGAGGAAGAGACAGAAGAGTATTCTCCTGCATGGAATTTGCAGGAGGCTAGGAGTGAAGGGAGCCATCCTGAAGCGGTTGAAACGACCGCAGAAGTTATTGTAGTGAAAGATCACGCTCCACAGCACCATGAAGAAATTATTGTTGCAGAAGTGGAAATTTCTGAGGAAAGTTCATCTTCTTCTTCAGAAGAGCCGCCAAAAGCAGTGAAAAAGAAGAAGGTTGCTAAGAAGAAAAGTATGACGTTGACAGAGTTCTTTGCCCGTAAGGATGAAAGAACAGGCCAAACGAAATTAAAGGTTTGCATTGTTCAAAAAGGGGATACGGTTGCTAGCTTAGCAGACCGCTATGATGTATCCGTTCCGAACCTACTCCGTGTCAATAATCTTGATTTAAATCAAGATGTATCTGTTGGTCAGGTTCTTTATATTCCAGGGACACTGGCAAAAAATTAGAGGATGAACAAAAAGATGAGCGGGTTTTTTTCCAACCTGCTCAGCTTATTTTTCTTAAAGTTTTACTAATCTTCGCCTTTCATTGAAAGAGAGATGACATCTCATGAGCGAAATGAATCGGTTAGGATCCATAGCACCAATTTTACAAAATTATCTTGTCGAGCCTTATTTTGTTGAAGACTACGGGATTGTTCAAAAGGTTTATTCTAATAAGGGCACCTTTGCACTGAAAAAAATCCCTCCTACAACAGGGACAGATTTCATCCGTCATGTTCACCTGCTATATCAAAAAGGCTTCAACCGCATCGTCCCCATCTATCCAACCATGGATGGCAGGTATGCGGTTTTACATGAGAATAATCTTTATTATTTAATGCCGTGGATGCCCAATGATCAAAAAGAAAACCGTGATCAGCAAAATTTCGAGTTATTTAGAGAGTTAGCTAGACTTCATACCCTGTCTGCGAAGGAAGTAACGGTCAACAAAGAAGAACGTACTGAGCACTACGAAACCACCATTCAGCAGCTTGAAAAGCACCAGGAATTCCTTGATGGCTTCATGGATGAATGTGAAAAGAAGACCTATATGTCACCGTTTCAGTTGTTGTATTGCTTATACTATAACGAAATCAGCCAGGCGCTCCGGTTTTCGAAAGCCAAATTCGAGGAATGGTATGAAACGACGAAAGAAGACGAAAAGGCACGAATGGTGATTACTCACGGGAAATTATCTCCCGAACATTTTCTCTACGATGACCGGGGGTACGGTTTTTTTATTAATTTTGAAAATGCCCGTTATGGGTCCCCCATCCATGATCTGCTCCCATATTTATCAAGGGCCTTAAACACAAGACCAAAGCGGAGTGATACCGCGATTGACTGGGTGTATCATTACTTTAAGTATTTCCCTTATAAAGAGGATGAAAAGTTATTATTCAACAGCTATTTAGCCTTACCCGTTCCGATCATGCAAGTGGTCGATAGCTATTACAAGAAACAAGGAAGAAAGAATGAAATGAAGTTTGTTCGAAAACTGCAGGAGAAGTATTGGCACTTGAAAAATTCAGAGTATGTTGTGATGCGGATGACCGAAATCGAGAACCAACGAAAGCAGGCAAAAGAAGGAGCCCAGCAGCAGTCATAACCTGCATGATGGGCTCCTTAAATTATGTCAAAATAGAGGGAAACAGCAATCACAAGAAAAATGGTTAACAGCAATACATCGAGAATGGTTGGTAAAAACAGTGTGCGGATAAATTGAAAGATGCTGAAGGGAACAATCAATTGTGCGGCAATCCTGCGTGAAGTGATAAACCAGGGACGGTATTTATATTTGTGGAAATTGTTTCGTTTCACGTTTCGAACCTCCCCAACAAGATAAAACTTTTATTTATGTATATTCCAAAAGCCTATAGAAGTTCTCTTCATCTTTACATAGTGTATAAAAAATAAAAAAATTGGTCATCCTGATTGACGTCACTCCCCTTTTTTGGGTAGTATAACAATATAATTTAAAATGAGAGCTACGACAGGGAAGAGTACAATGCACTCCTGCTTTAAGAGAGGGAAATCATTAGCTGGAAGATTTCCTATGCAGAACATTGGAAAGTCGCCCATGAGCTTCTTCTGCGAACGGAGAAATCCTAGTAGTTGAAGACGGATAAAATCCGTTATCTAAGTTAAGAGCCAATCGTGTTTTTGGATTGGAAAAAAGGTGGTACCGCGAAGCAAACTCCATTCGTCCTTTTATGACGAAGGGGTTTTTTGTATTTAACGGAATTTTGAAGGAGGAAACAAACAAAATGGAAACAAAGGAATTAACAATGCCGACCAAGTACGATCCGCAAACAATTGAAAAAGGTCGATATGAATGGTGGCTGAATGGGAAGTTTTTTGAAGCAAAGGATGACGAAAACAAACAGCCGTACACAATCGTTATCCCGCCGCCAAACGTTACTGGAAAGCTTCACTTAGGTCATGCCTGGGATACAACCTTACAAGATATCCTTACACGGATGAAACGTATGCAGGGTTATGATGTTTTATGGCTGCCTGGTATGGACCATGCGGGTATTGCGACCCAAGCAAAGGTAGAAGAAAAACTTCGTAACGAGGGCAAAAGCCGCTATGATTTAGGCCGTGAAAAATTCGTTGAAGAAACATGGAAGTGGAAAGAAGAATATGCTTCCCACATCCGTCAGCAATGGTCGAAATTAGGTTTAGGCCTTGATTATAGCCGTGAGCGTTTCACCCTTGATGAGGGCTTATCTGATGCAGTTAAAGAAGTATTTGTCACCCTTTATAAAAAGGGTCTAATCTACCGCGGTGAGTACATTATTAACTGGGATCCTTCAACTAAAACTGCATTGTCAGATATCGAAGTAATCTACAAAGATGTTCAGGGTGCGTTTTATCATATGAATTATCCATTAGCAGATGGCTCTGGTCAGATTGAAGTAGCCACAACCCGTCCAGAAACAATGCTCGGTGATACCGCTGTTGCCGTTCACCCAGAAGATGAACGTTACAAGCATTTAATTGGCAAAACCGTTATCCTACCAATCGTTGGCCGTGAAATTCCGATTGTTGGCGATGATTATGTGGATATGGAATTTGGTTCAGGGGCTGTAAAAATTACACCTGCCCACGATCCAAATGACTTTGAAGTGGGGAACCGCCACAACTTAGAGCGTGTCCTTGTCATGAACGAAGATGGTTCTATGAATGAAAAAGCTGGAAAATACCAAGGCTTAGATCGTTTCGAATGCCGCAAGCAAATTGTTAAGGACTTACAAGAGCAGGGTGTTCTCTTCAAAATCGAGGAGCACATGCATTCTGTCGGTCACTCTGAACGCAGCGGTGCTGTTGTTGAACCATATCTTTCAACTCAATGGTTCGTTAAAATGCAGCCATTAGCAGACGAAGCGATTGCCTTGCAAAACAAAGAAAACAAAGTAAATTTCGTTCCAGATCGTTTTGAAAAAACGTACCTGCGCTGGATGGAAAATATCCGCGACTGGTGTATCTCTAGACAGCTTTGGTGGGGCCATCGTATTCCAGCTTGGTACCACAAACAAACAGGTGAAGTTTATGTTGGAACGGAAGCACCTGCAGATGCTGAAAACTGGGAACAGGATAAAGACGTGTTAGATACATGGTTCAGCTCCGCACTATGGCCGTTCTCCACAATGGGCTGGCCAAACACTGAAGCGGCTGATTTTAAGCGTTACTTCCCAACCGACGCTCTAGTAACTGGTTACGATATTATCTTCTTCTGGGTATCCCGGATGATTTTCCAAAGTATCGAGTTCACAGGAGATCGTCCATTCAAAGATGTTCTTATTCATGGACTCGTACGTGACGAGCAGGGCCGTAAGATGAGTAAGTCACTTGGTAACGGTGTAGATCCAATGGATGTTATCGAAAAGTATGGTGCAGATGCCTTACGCTACTTCTTATCGACAGGAAGTTCACCAGGCCAGGATTTACGTTTTAGCTTTGAAAAAGTTGAGTCCACTTGGAATTTTGCCAATAAGATTTGGAACGCTTCCCGCTTTGCATTAATGAACATGGATGGCTTAACATATGACGAAATTGATTTCAGCGGTGAAAAATCTGTTGCAGATAAGTGGATTTTAACTCGTTTAAATGAAACGATTGAGCATGTGACAAGACTTTCTGAGCGTTATGAATTCGGTGAAGTTGGCCGTGCACTATACAACTTTATCTGGGATGACTTCTGTGATTGGTACATTGAAATGGCGAAGCTTCCTTTATATGGTGAAGATGAAGCAGCTAAGAAAACAACGCGTTCGATCCTTGCTTATGTGTTAGACAACACAATGCGTTTGTTGCACCCATTCATGCCATTTATCACTGAAGAAATTTGGCAGAACCTCCCACATGCTGGTGAATCCATCACAACAGCAGCATGGCCGGTTGTAAAACCAGAGCTAACGGATGATCAAGCTGCTCAAGAAATGAAGCTGCTTGTAGAAATGATTCGCTCTGTACGTAATATTCGTGCTGAAGTAAATACACCATTAAGCAAGAAGATTAAAATGATTGTAAAAGCAAAAGATGAATCCGTTCTGAAAGCAGTAGAAAGCAACCGCAGCTATATCGAGCGTTTTTGTAATCCAGAAGAATTGCAAATGGGTGTAGATATCGAAGTACCTGAAAAAGCAATGACTGCTGTAGTTACAGGCTTAGAAATCATCCTGCCGCTTGAAGGACTCATTAATATTGACGAAGAAATTGCTCGTCTAAATAAAGAATTAGACCGATTAAATAAAGAAGTAGACCGCGTTCAGAAGAAATTAGGCAACGAAGGCTTTATGAAAAAAGCCCCTGAAAGTGTTGTGGCAGAGGAACGTGCGAAAGAGAAAGATTATCTAGAAAAAAGAGACACGGTCGAAGCGCGTATTAAAGAGCTAAGAGGATAACAAATTTGCCGAGACGAATTCAACACTGGGTTCGTCTCGCTTACATAAAAGGGGTGTACCAAAATTGTTTACTACTTATCAAGAAGCCCTCGACTGGATTCATGGGAGACTAAGACTAGGGATTAAACCAGGCTTAACACGGATGGAATGGATGATGGACAAGCTTGGCTCACCGGAAAAGAAAATTAAGGCCGTCCATGTGGGCGGGACCAATGGAAAAGGTTCTACCGTTACCTTTTTACGATCGATTCTCCAAGCGGCTGGTTACTCTGTTGGAACGTTTACTTCACCATATATTGAACAATTTAATGAACGAATTAGTGTCAATGGAAAACCAATTAGTGATGCTGAAATATTAGAACTTACTAATATTATCAAGCCGCTCGCAGATGAATTAGAGGGAACGGAACTAGGAGGACCTACTGAGTTCGAAGTGATTACGGCGATGGCTTTTTATTATTTCGCCAATGCAAGCAAGCTCGACATCGTTATTTTTGAAGTTGGTTTAGGCGGGCGCTTTGATTCCACGAATATCATCCACCCGTTAGCTTCGATTATTACCAACATTGGTTTAGATCATACAAATATCCTTGGTGATACCTATGAGGAGATTGCTTTTGAAAAAGCTGGGATTATCAAAAATAACACACCGATCTTTACGGCTGTGAAACATCCTGGTGCCTTAAAGGTGATTGAGGAAGTGGCAGAAAAGAAGTCTGCCCCTATCTTCAGATTCAATAAAGAATTTCAGATTTCCGGACATGAATCGATTGCCAGAGGTGAAGTTTTCGCCTTAAAATCGAAATCTCTATCTTTGGAGGAGCTCGAAATTAGTATGATCGGACAGCACCAGACGGAAAATGCCGCTCTTGCTGTTCTAGCCACTGACTATGTAAACCAAGCAGGTTTTCAAGTAACCGAACAAGCGATTCGAAAAGGGCTAAAAGAAGCGTATTGGCCAGGACGATTGGAAATCCTTTCAGAAAATCCGCTGGTGATTATTGATGGGGCACATAATCAGGAAGGAATCACTGCCTTAGTTCATGAACTGTCTAGCAGATACAGTGACCGACATATTCAGATCGTATTTGCAGCATTAAGGGATAAAAAACTGGATGAAATGATCGCGATGCTAGATGGAATTGCCAACCAAATTACCTTTGTCAGTTTTGATTTTCATCGCGCTGCCAAGGCGGAGGAATTATATCAAATTAGTCATTCAGAAAAAAAACTGGCAGCAAATGATTGGAAGTCATATTTGTTTGAGAAGATAAATAGCCTTGGATCAGACGAAATGTTAGTTGTTACGGGTTCTCTTTATTTTATTTCAGAAGCAAAACCATTTATTTGCGAAAAGATCGGAAAATATCCAAATAAATGAAAATATTAAGAGGGTGACCAAATTCTTTGGTCACCTATTTTTTTTACAATATACAATCTATTGAAAAGCATATATCATACTGTTAAACTGAAAATGAAATTAACTATCAAAATTATACAAAAAACTACAAAATATTTAAACTTCATAGCTTGTAATATACTAGAAATTAAAGGACGACGTATATGAATGAAAAGGGAATGACTTTAATAGAAATACTCGCCTCAATTGTTATCCTCTCTATTATTATTTTGTCAATGTTAACTATGATAGTTCAATCCTCCCGTTCTAATGCTATTTCAAAAAATATGATGAGTGCAACATATGTGGCCGAATCTACTATGGAAGAGTTAAACCGAACAGTTGCACTATCCACCGACTTAGTAAATTTTCCAAGTGAATTAAATAAGTTAACCAAATCTGATGGAACTCCAAAATACACTATGTTAAGTAACTTAAATGGCCAAGCTTTCTTTGAAACAACTGTCCCAGGTTATTATGTTTATATTGAAGCAAATTCTTCTTCAGGGAGCACTTTAGTAAAAGTGAAAGCAAAGGTTTATAAGGATAATTCCAAAGCAAAAATTGAAGCTCAAATGGAGATGCTGCAAGCATGGAAAAAACTGTAGATTTAACAATACAAAACAGTGAAAAAGGTGTTACGTTAATTGAACTTTTAGCTGCTCTTTCTCTTCTATCAATCATTTTGCTCTTAGCTAGTTCTGTTCATCTACTTGGACTAAAACAGTCAAGCAGTCAAACTTCAGAGATTCAAAATCAATCAAACGTCCGGCTGGCAATGAATATTATCACTAGAGAAATTCGCAAGGCTTCAACTGTAAGTTTTATAAATATTGATGATACGGATCTATCAAATGATCAGTTAAAGATCAATGGAGTCGACATTTATAAGTTGGAGAATAAAAACATTACGAAAAACGCTAATCCACTAATTACAAATATTCAAACGTTTACTCTTAAAAAGGTTAAAGATGACATGTATACCATTACTATTGCTAATATACCTTCTAATAATCTTCCACAAACAACACTTTCGAGCACGGTCTATATAAGAAAATAGGTGAAAAGATGAAAAGATTTTTTCTTCATATTAAATCATTAAATAATGAAAAAGGTGTAGCCTTAATTGTTGTTCTTTTAGTCCTGGTTGTTATTTCCATATTGGGAATTAGCTTAATTGGTCTTGCATCAACGAACCTTAAAATGAGCAGTGGTGACCGGGATACTCAATCTGCCTATTATATTGCTGAGTCGGGTGTTACTTATCGAATGAATATGATTGAGCCAAAGCTTAAAGAAGCTTATGGCCAGTCAGTGACTGGGGCTGATTTTTTTACAAGGGTAAATAATGCAATGGAAGTCGGAACGGTAAAAGAATATAAGGATTTTGAACAAACTTCAGGCGGTCAGCCTGTCGCCACCACAACCATTGAACAAATCCCTAGCAGTACGCCAATTTCATATAGTTATGACTATAAAGTAACTTCTATTGGTAAGATTAACAATCGGACAAGAAAAGTAGTTAAGGTATTTCACGTGTCCTGGAAACCACGGACAAGCGTAACGATACCGGCCGATACTGTCTTGTTTGTGAAAGATAGTCTAATCTTAAAAAACGTTCCGGTTGACGGATCGATTGGTACATCTGGCACAATGAGTGAGGTAACGCTAAATGGTAGCAAAGCAATTGTCTCGGGGAATATTTATACAAATGTAAGTACACCATTAAACATCCCTGATTTTCCGGTCTTTACGATAACAAATACAAACAATTATTCAATGACAACCACAGAACAAACATTAACCCTGAACAGTGATATCGCATTTAATTCCCTAACAGTTAACAGTGGTCAAACTTTAACCATTGATGTTGGAAGTTATAATATAAATTTAGTGTTAAACAACTTAAATGTTTACGGGAAAATTAAAGTTGTTGGAACAGGTAAACTTTCATTCTATGTAAAGAATATTAATATGGGAGCAGGAAGTATAATCGGTACAGAAGGAAATATCCTAGGAACCGACTCTAATATTGAAAAAATATATGTATTTTTAGAAGGTACGGCAGTGAATATTGGCGGGAAAATCTATGGATCCATGTATGCGAAAAACTCGGATATCGTGATTGATCCGGCAAAAGGAAAAGGCGTGCTTGGACATATTATTACCGGAGGATTTAATATAAGTTATCTGAGTAATGATAATACAGTTCCTAAAATGATCTTCGCACCCAATGCAAGTGTCTCTATAAATACTTCCTTTTCAGGTTCGATTATAGCTAGAACACTGACATCAAGTGGTAATGATGACAACTTTATATTTAAATTTGTCCAAATTAATTATGATAATTCTCCACTCTTTGTTGATAATGGTACCGGGCTTTCACCTGTAAAGGAAATGATAACAACTGAACCAACCAGAGAAAGTAATTAAAAAATTGAAATAGTATATTAAAGCCTCAATTATTGCTAATAGGTATTTTGGATTAGTCCCTTTAGCGATGATTGGGTTTTTTTCTTGTAAAAAAATATTACCAAGCTTCTTTCTTACTATGAAAAAATATAATACAATATTTAAAAGGTGTTTTTTTGTCAAAATTATGCATAAATAGTCGAAAGATCTTTAAAATTTAGAAATTAGTCCGTTGTTTTAATAGATAAATAGTCTAATAAAGAAAGGAATTCCATTTATGCTTTCATTTTTATGGGCCTTTGGTGCTACTTTGGCTTTACTTTTAATTCTTACAGTTTTACGGATTGGTTTCTCCTTTATAGGAAAGCTTAGTGTTGCTCTAACGGGTTTTATGCTGGCACTTGGAGGACTAACCACTGTTAATTCCCTCCCATTATGGCAGTCAGGGTTAATAATACTTCTATTGGCTTTAATTGCTGCCTATGTTATGGATACTCGGTTTGGGGCTGTTATATATAGTAAAGAAATAAAGTCATTCGATCTAGAAGCTGATGAAGAATTCGAGTATGTTGAATCAAATCCTAGGGTATTAGAAATGCCAGCTGAATTAGAATTATTAGACTTAAATACAGACAGAAAAGAATTACCTTCATTAACAGATATTGAAGAAAATCAGGTGCAAATAGTACAAGAACATTCAAAACAAGAATTAGAAGAAATTAGCCTTGAATTAGAGGCAGATGACCTTTTTGTGCTTAATGTAATAGAACAAGCTGAAAAAACAGAAATAACTGAGGATGATTTACCTAAAGAAGGCTATTTAGCAGATATTGAAAACTTACTACAAGAGGAATCAGCTGAAATGATCAGCACTGAGGATGAAGGCTGGCTTGAGGAAATAAATGATTTAGAAGTTTTAAGAGAAGACAAAGACATTATTGTTGAAGAAGACAAAGATGAACATTTCCTAGAAGATTTATTTCTTGCGGCTGAGGAAGCTGCGGCTGGGACAGAAGAACCTAAAAAGGACAAAGATACGGAGAGGGAAGTCAAATTACAAAAGTAGTTTGATAGATTGGGGGCAAAGAGATGAAAAGTTACACTCAGTTTTTTAAATTATTGTTTGTCCTTTTTTTTAGTACTGCCTTTATCTATAGTACCTCTCACTTTGGAGCAAAGGCATATGAACAATTGGCTAATCTTAATGGGAAATATTTAGAGGGAACTAAGATTGGTAACATAGATGTATCGGGGAAAACAGCTGCAGAGGCAGCCAGTTTATTAGAGAAACAGTACCTCGATTGGCTGAAAAACACAAAATTTACTTTTCAATTTAGTGATAAGACTGTTCCATTAGATTTGAACCTTTTTTACTTAGATAAAGAAACAACCATCAATTCAATTAAAGATGGGCAGTCCAACTCTGTCACTTTTTCAATCGATCTTATGCAACTTGAGGAGCAAGTAAGTATTCTTTTCCCAGAGCTTAACAGTAAAGAAGTTGATTTTACAAAACTAAAAACAAATTCAGAATCGTCAGCATCCACACTTCAGAATGGTGAACAAACTTTCAACCTATCAAAGGACTTCATGCTGGTAAATGCAGCGGATCAGGATGTTGTTATTAGTGAAGCTGTTCTTAACTTAAATGAGGTATCTGATGGACTTCAAGTTATAGTTGAAAAAAATCCAGAGGTTAAGATTGCTGAAGGAGCAACGTTTTCTGTTCTAGATTTTGCCAAGAATCAAAAGATAAATGACCCCTCTCTATTAAGTATACTTGGAACGGGGATTTATCAAGCACTACTTCCAACTAATTTTACAATTGTAGACCGAAATATAAGCAGTACACTTCCTAATTATGCAGAATTAGGATTTGAAGCACGCGTCAGTCCCGATAAAAACATGGATTTAATTTTTACTAATCCAAATAAAACAGGCTATACACTAGGACTGACAGTAAAAGACAATCAATTAAGTGTCAGCTTAAAAGGTGAAAAATTACTTTACAACTATAAAATCATTAAAAAGGATGAACAGTCATTAAAACCAAAAACGATTGTTCAATATAGTCCACTTTTAAAATCAGGTAATTCAGTGGTTAAAGCCGTGGGTGCCGATGGCAAATATGTAAAAGTTTACCGGGATGTGTACCAAGGAGAAATGCTGCTAAAGACTGAGTTCATTTCAGAGGATTATTATTCTCCAGCATATCGAGTCGAGATACATGCCTTAACTGGTACAACGCAGGGAACAGCATCGACCGGAAGTCAAACTACAACAACATCAACTCCTTCAACTGAAACTAGTCCTGATGGAAGTCAAACTACTTCAACATCTGGTACTACAACTCAAGATTCAAATGTTGATGACCTTTGGGGGAAGCCGAATGAACAGCCAAAATAAGGTTGATAACAATAGAAAACAATCAAGGAAACGTCTCGGGGAATTGTTAATTGAACAAGGTCTGATTACAAAGGAACAACTTGCTGCGACCTTAGATGACAAAGGGTCTAGTCAGAAACTTGGCGAGGCATTGCTCCAAAAAGGATATATCACGGATCAACAATTAGCTGAGGTGTTAGAAAATCAGCTGGGAATTCCACATGTTAATCTTGTTCAATACCCTTTTGACACCAGCCTTTTTTCCTTGATATCTAAGGATATGGCGAAAAGGAATTTTATTGTCCCGCTAAAAAAAGAGGGAAACAAACTGTTTGTGGCGATGGTCAATCCGATGGATTTTATTGTTATGGATGATTTACGTCTTGCAACGGGATTTCAGATTGAGGCAGGGATCGCTACGAAAGAGGATATCCTCCGCACTATCAACAAGTATTATGAAGATGATGATGGATTTAAGGAACTTTTTGATGACCTAGCGGCAAATGATCGGGCTAGGGATGAAAACGTGACCAACCAGGATTCACCGATTGTTCGGTTGGTTAACCAACTACTTACGAATGCAGTTATTCAAAAAGCCAGTGATATTCATATCGATCCGCAAGAAACAAAAATCGTGATCCGCTACCGTGTCGACGGTGTTCTTAGAGTGGAACGGACATTGCCACGTCAAATGCAAAGCGTATTAACAGCGAGAATTAAAATTATGTCCAATCTGGATATAACGGAACACCGGATACCACAAGATGGCCGGATAAAATTACATCTTGATTTTTATCCTATTGATTTGCGTGTATCGACACTACCCACAGTCTATGGCGAAAAAATTGTTATGCGTTTGTTGGACATGGGGGCAGCCTTAAATGATTTAAATAAGATTGGATTTAATGTCCTTAACTTTAAACGGTTTAGTTCGCTAATTGAACAGCCAACCGGAATTGTATTGATTACCGGGCCAACTGGCTCTGGGAAATCCTCGACCCTTTATGCGGCTTTAAATAAATTAAACAATGAAGAGGTCAATATCATCACAATTGAGGATCCAGTCGAATATCAATTGGAAGGGATTAATCAAATCCAAGTCAATCCTAATGTTGGGATGACATTTGCCGCCGGCCTGCGTTCTATTCTCCGGCAGGATCCGAATATTATCATGGTCGGAGAGATACGTGATAAAGAGACCGCGGAAATTGCCATACGTGCTTCCTTAACCGGGCATTTAGTTCTAAGTACCCTTCATACTAACGATTCTCTTGGAACCATTACCCGTTTGAATGATATGGGTGTAGAGCCGTTTATGATTGCCTCATCTGTTAGCGGTATTGTAGCACAGCGTCTTGTCCGTAAGGTTTGCCGCGATTGCGCAGAGGCACAGGAACCTTCTTTAAGAGAAAAGGAGATCTTCGCCAGACGTGGTTTGAAGATTGATAAGATTATTAGAGGAAAAGGATGTCCTTCTTGTAATATGACGGGTTATAAAGGAAGAATTGCCCTTCACGAGGTACTCGTCATTGACGATATCATGCGTAGAATCATTATGAATGATAATTCGTTTCAAAAAATAAAAGAGCAAGCGGTTAAAAATAAAACCATCTTTCTTATAGACGATGGGTTATTAAAAGTAAAACAAGGTTTGACAACAACAGAAGAAGTATTACGTGTTGCCATTCTAGAGTAGGAGTATGAGACATGACTGAGAGAATCGATAATATTCTTAGGGCCGCAATAGAATTTAAAGCATCTGATATTCATCTAACAGTTGGGGTTCCACCGATTTTTCGTATCAATGGAGATATTAAACGGTATGGAAAAGAGATGCTTCTGCCAGCAGACACCGAGGCAATAGCCAAACAAATTATTCCTGACAACCTTTGGGGTCAATTTAAAGATAAAGGGGAACTTGATTTTTCTTATGGAATTCCAGGAGTTTCCCGCTTCCGTGTGAATGCCTATCATCAACGCAAAAGTGTCTCACTGGCACTAAGGGTTGTTGCATCCAAAACGCCAACCCTCGAAGATTTAGATCTGCCGGAAATCATTCCTAAGCTTGTCGAAAAGCCACAAGGACTTATTCTAGTTACTGGACCTACAGGAAGCGGTAAGTCGACAACGCTAGCATCCATGATTGATTATATGAATCGGACAATGAGGAAACATATTATAACCCTAGAAGACCCAATAGAATACCTTCATAAACATGGGAATTCCATTATTGATCAGCGTGAAGTTGGTTTTGATACCCAAAATTATGCGAGTGGTTTAAAAGCTGCTCTCCGTCAGGATCCAGACGTTATCCTTGTGGGGGAAATGCGTGACTTAGAAACAATTGGTATTGCGATCACAGCAGCGGAAACGGGGCACCTTGTTTTTGGTACCCTTCATACCTCCAGCGCACCGGCAACCATTAACCGTATTATTGATGTCTTCCCGCCGGCACAGCAGCCGCAAATCCGTGTTCAGCTAGCGTCCGTCTTGGTAGGGGTTATTTCTCAACGGCTTTTTCCTACAGTTGATAATAAAGGCCGTAGGGCAGCCACCGAGATATTAGTGAATAACCCTGCGATTGCGAACTTGATTCGAAATGAAAAGATTCATCAAATTCAAAGTACAATGCAAACTTCGCGTGCACAAGGAATGCATACCTTAGAAATGAGTATTAGAGACTTGCTTGACCGTAATATCATTCAGAAAGAAGCTGCAACCAAATATCTACAAGAAAAGATGATGATGGATGCCTAGATTTAAATATTCCGGACGAGACAAACGCGGGAAAAAGCAGGGTGTTATTACGGCAGCCTCCCGACGCGAGGCCATGGTGAAGCTAAAAGATAATGGCGTTAGGGTAATTGAAATCACCGAAGTTCCAGAGACATTAATGACAATGGAACTAACTCTTGGAAATCCCGTTAAGATGCAGGATTTTGTTATTTACCTACGGCAATTTGCCACATTGTTGAAGGCCGGGGTTACCATTGTAGAGGCGACAGCGGTTCTTGCTGCTCAAACAGAGAGTAAAGGGTTAAAACGCGCATTACTAGATGTTGAACAGGAATTACGTGAAGGAAATCCTTTTTCTAACGCTGTTTCAAAGCATCCGAAAATCTTTAATTCCATGTTTGTTAATATGGTCAAGGCTGGTGAGGTCAGTGGAAACATGGATGGGACACTTGAACGCTTGGCTGAGGATTTTGAAAAGCAGCACCATACGAGGGAAAAAGTTAAATCTGCACTAATGTATCCAGCCGTCATCGGTGTCATTGCTATTTTGGCTGTCATTTTCTTATTAGTTGGAGTAGTTCCAAAGTTTGTAACCATGTTTTCTGATATGGATCTAGAGCTACCTGCTATTACTAAATTCGTGCTATCGGTTAGTGAATTTATGCAATCCTTTTGGTGGTTTCTTGTCATCGTTTGTGTTGCAATATATCTATCTTTTGTGTTTATTAAAAAAAATAAAAAGGCAAAATACTATTTGGATTTTGTATTTTTAAAAATGCCGATTTTCGGGAAAATGTTGCAAAAGGCCCAGTTAGCACGAATGATGAGGACACTTAGCACTTTGTTTTCCAGCTCTGTGCCAATTTTGCAGGCCATGTCGATAGTTGAAAAGGTTGTTGAAAATGAGGTGATCTCAAAAGTTATCCGTGATTCCCGTAACTCGCTTGAGAAGGGGAGATCGATGACTGAGCCAATGATTGCTCATTGGGCCTTTCCTCCCTTAGTAACGCAAATGATTACGATCGGTGAGGGGACTGGGGCTTTAGATGCGATGTTATCGAAAATTGCTGAGTTCTATGAAAAAGAGGTTGATGCTGGGACAGACCGACTAAAGTCCTTGATAGAACCGATAATGATAGTCTTTTTGGCAGGGGTTGTTGGGGTGATTGTCATGTCGATTATGATGCCAATGTTCTCGATGTATGACCAAATGAGTTAATAATCACAAATTTTCGACATTTTGCTACAAATATCCATAATTTGAGACACAAAATGATGAAAATATCTTTTCCAATGATGTCATTTATTGTATACTCATAGAGAAATATTACTAGGTTCATAGAACCAGAAGGAGCAGGAAAATGGTACAAGCTTTAAAAGCAAAAATGAAAGATCAAAAAGGTTTTACACTAATTGAATTGTTGGCTGTAATTGTTATTTTGGGTATTATTGCGGCAATCGCAATCCCAGCAATTGGAAATGTAATTGCAAAGAGTAAAGATGATGCAAAAGTTGCAGAGGCAACTCAAATTCTTGAAGCTGCAAAATTAGCTTATACTGATCTCGATCTTAATGGTACAGCTCCTACAGGGGTTACATTTAATAAAACAGGAACACCTGCAACTTTAACCTCTGTTACTTGGACACAAACTTCTTCTGGAGGTCCACTAGATAAGTATCTATCAAAGGTTAAAGATAAAGATTTTACTGTTACTTACGATATTAATACTAACGTCTACTCTATTACAGGCCATGAGGCAGCAGATACTACAACTATTGAAACTATAGCAGGAACATTAACGGAAGAAAACCTAGCAACATTATCTAGAAAGTAATATGATATTTATTAATAGTTATATCTTCATAATTGGTTTAATTTTAGGTTCTTTTTTTAATGTTGTAGGTCTAAGATTACCATTAAAACAATCAATTATTTCACCCAGATCTGCATGTCCAACTTGCGGACATCAGTTAACACCATTTGAACTAATTCCGGTTTTATCATATATGCTTCAAAAAGGGAAATGCCGCGGCTGTCAGTCGCGGATTTCTCCTATCTATCCGACTTTTGAACTATTAACCGGCCTCCTCTTTACACTAGCACCATACGTTGTTGGATGGTCTGGAGAATTAATAGTCGCCTTGACGTTTATCTCAATGTTTATAATAATCACCGTGTCTGATATTCATTATATGATCATCCCTGATAAAATTTTAATTTGGTTTGCAGGGATTTTTTTATTGGAACGATTCATGTGGCCATTAACCCCCTGGTGGGACAGCCTCATAGGTGTTGTTACAGGATTTCTGCTACTCCTCATCATAGCTGTGGTCAGTAAAGGCGGTATGGGTTTTGGTGATGTTAAACTATATGCCTTAATCGGTTTTGTAATTGGTTTTAAATTAGTGTTATTATCATTCTTCTTTGCAACATTATTCGGCGCAGTTATTGGCGGCTTAGCGCTCCTATTTAGAATCGTAAAAAAGCGTCAGCCTATCCCATTTGGCCCATTTATAGCAGCCGGAACACTAACAGCCTATTTCTGGGGTTGGGATCTTATTGACTTTTACTTTAATCATTTACTAAGGATATTTTACTAAGGGGCTCAACTTATGGTATTTTCCCTCTTTTTACCTAAAAACAGAATAATCAATCTGTTAATAAATGA
The DNA here is from genome assembly GCF_002585305.1 of Bacillus sp. AFS037270. Next base: position 40,797 of record NZ_NUNF01000010.1, read on the forward strand.
CCTTGCAGTTCGCTTTTTGGAATTGAAACAAGAGAATCCGCCGACACTACATAGATGGTTTGAGCGCTTCTTGCCGCCTGGGATCATTACGGACGGAAAGATTTTTGATATGGATTCTCTATCGAACATTCTCGAGGAATGTATTGACGAATGGAAAATCAAGAGACGTTCTATTCGTTTTATTGTTCCAGATCCGCTTGTCATTATCCGAAAGGTCACGATCCCAGCCGATGTTCAAGATGATGAAATAAAGGGGTATCTATATTTAGAGCTCGGTTCTAGTATCCATTTACCATTTGAAGAACCTGTATTCGATTATTACTCACTTCTGGAAAATGGGAAAACGAAGGATTTATTATTATTTGCTGCACCAGAGCATAATGTGATGGAATACGTCGATTTGCTTAGCCGTTTAAAAATGAATCCTGTCGCGGCCGACATTTCCCCGTTATCCTTGTACCGTTTGTATCATAAACTAGAACGGGCCGAAGCAGATGAAGTTTTATTCACTGTTCAGTTTGATTTAACTAGTGTGAACTTATGTATTTTTGATGAATCAGTCCCGTTGGTGATGCGGCAGTTCTCCTTGCCGTTTGATATGGATCAGTGGGAAATCTCTCGAGATACATTAGGATTAATGGTTTGTAAGTTTAAAGGAGAACCTGAAGAACTGGTTATCCAATTTGAAGATATCTTTAAAGAGATGAATAAGTTATTAGATTTTTACCGTTATTCACACAATAATAATGATAAGCCGGATATTTCAAAGTTTCTCTTAAATGGCGACCATCCGATGTTAATGGCCATATATGATGAAATGAAAGAAAGATACGATATTCCAGTAGATTTCATTACGATTGACAATGAAGCGATAAGTAAACATCCGAGCATCCCGACCAATTTTTTATTACCATTAGGTCTTGCTTTAAAAGAGGTGCAATAATGCTAGTAGAAATTAACCTGCTTCCTCAAAAAGAACCTAAGAAATTTAACATCGTTTATCTATTTACTATTGCTGCTGTCTTAATCTTGATCGGCGGCGTTTATTTTTGGGAGATTAAATCTGTTAAGAGCGATGTCGAATCAGTAGATCAGCAAATGACAATGACTAAAAAAATTACGGAAAAAGAACAACAAAGTGCGCAAACGAATGAAGCCTCTACATCCGTTGATTTATTAAAATCGGCTGTAGATTGGGCAGATGCCTATCCGATTCAAACCATCCCGGTAATGAGACATCTTAATTCACTCCTGCCGGAACGTGGATTCATCCAGTCCTTTGCGTTTTCAGAGACTGGAACGGTAACCATTAGTGTGCAATTTGACACCACTCGTGAAGCAGCCTACTTTTTAGAATACCTAAAAGAATCGGACTTGATTGAAGATGCAAGTCTTAATTCATTAAACGCAAATGATTCTGAGGAAACTACCGATAGTGCAGCCCAGTCAACCAGCCAGAATGCTGCAACTGGTACAACTGGACAAACCACTGCTAGTACGACTAACACGGCTTCAACTGCACAGAGTACTACTACTGCAAACACAAATAGTCAAAGTACGACTACGAGTGGACAGACTAATCAGACTAATACAGCGGGCACGACAACTAACCTAAGCAACTCAAACTCGACAAATACAGGTGTTGCTGCAAATGGAACGTCTAAAAGCACAACGAAGCCTGATAATAATATTCTTCCTCGATACGTTGGACAATTTGAAATTACGTTTAATAAAGAGGCAATAAAAGAATTAACGGATAAAAGCAAGGAGGATGAGGAAGGGGTGACTGCTCCTTGAAATTCCGTCTCTCTAAAATAGACAAAATCATCGTAGGCTCAGGTGCTTTTTTAATTGTCATCATGATTGTTTATTTTCAGTTCTTCTCGCTCAGTCCATTAAAGTCTGATTTAAGCATCAAACAACAGGGACTTAAGACTGAACAAAAGTTATTAGATGTAGTTACTAAGAAAAAAACAGAAACGGCTGATTCTGAACCGGAAGATACAGTTGAACTTCAGAAAAAGGTACCTGTTCAGCCACTTCAAGAACAGTTCATCCTCGATTTAGAAAAAGCCGAAACGGTTTCTGATAGTGAGATCAAAACGATGAGCTTTTCTAAAGATGCAGATGTAACCGTGGCAACAGATCAAGCAAATTCACAAACTGCTGTAACAGGTCAAACCAGCACTGCAACGCAAACAACTCAGGATACGTCCAGTCCAGCTGCAACAAACCAAACTGGAACTACGCAAGCTGGAACCCAGCAGCAATCTACAACGGCGACAAACGGTTTAAAAAAGCTAACTGTACAGTTACAGGTAGAATCACCAACCTATAAGGATCTGGAAAAATTCATTGAAACATTAGAGTCGCTTACAAGAATTGTTGCGGTGGAAGCGATCAATTATACAGGCGGACAAGAGGTTACAAGTCTCGAAACAGAAACGCAGTCTCTAACATATTCACTTACTGTGTCAGCTTTTTATATGCCAAGTCTTACTGATTTACAAGCAGATCTTCCAAAAATGGATGCTCCAGCACCAGCTGGCAAGGACAACCCGTTAAGCAAGTTCCCTGAAACAGCAGCCACACAACCTTAGTTTTCATCTTGCCGAACCAACAAACAATTTGACGAAAGACTACCATAACAAGACGACAAAAGTCTTGTTATTTTTTTTTGTCTGTATGTTAGGATGAACCCAATGACCCTTCGGAAGAGAGAGGAGTACAAGCAGTGGACAAGCCTAACAAAGGCAATACAATCAAGATTAAATTAAATGGAGAAACCAAAACCTTTGAGGAAGAACCAAAGAAAATCGACCGCGAGCCACACATCGAACCTATTCCAAGAGTGATAGAAATAGATTCGAATAAACTAGAAAATGATGGATTCTTAGAAACAGCCGCCACCCAGGAATCTGTCGATGAAAGCTTTGACTGGATCATTCCGGAATCCTCCGATCAAGATATAGAGGAATTTACGATTGCAGGCGATAAAAAAACAAAAAAGCCGAGCCTCCCCAAAATATCATCCTTTTCAACCAATCCAAAAAAGAAAAAGGATCGTAACATCGTCACGATTGTCACTTCCGCTGCCTTTGCTATCCTAATAGGTACAACAATTGGATTTGTTATGTTGAAACTAGTGATCACAGGACCATCGGATAAGACGGGAACGCAAACAATACCAACAGTGGTCGAAGAAAACGGAAATACGACAGCTGACAATACTGAGGAAAAATCATCGGACGCTATTACCTTAGACCAAATGACAACCTATGTAATCCAAGGCGGTGTATTCTCTTCAAAGGATGGTGCGAAGGAAACATCAACCGAGGTAACTTCAAAAGGTGTTCCATCCCAGCTGGTTGAAATCAGTGGTAAGCAATATTTATTCCTTGGGGTAGCGGATTCCATTGAAACAGCCAAATCACTTGGCAATCAATATAAAGCAGATGGTGTCGGAGATGTTTTTGCGAAGCCACTGTTACTTGATGAGAAACAAGTATCCGGTCTAAATGATAAAGAGAAAAGCTTCCTAAAGAATGTACCTTCTATCTATGAAACGTTATCACTAGCAACCTCAACGGCTCTATTGAATAATGAACTTTCTAAGGAATCGACTAAGGCTATTACAGGTCTTGGGGATCAATTAAAGACGAGCGGGCTAAAGAATGCAAAGGTAACGAAGTTAAAAACAGAATTAACGACCGCTGCTGATAAGCTAGATACTTATCAAAAATCCAAAAATAAAAAGAGCCTAAGTCAAGCTCAGCAGCATCTATTAAACTTTTTAAGTGCCTATTATTCATTGTAGTCGACAACAGTTGATATTTTCCGGGAAATAAGTCCTGCCATTTTGGTGGGGCTTATTTCTTGTGTGCCGAAATATTATTTTTTTGCATAATTTGACAATAATCTTCAAAATTTAATGATATTAAAATTGTTTGCTTCTATAATTTCTGATAGGATTAACATGTATCTCCCTATACAAAATGTCAAAAGGTAAGGTGATTGAATGCAAAACCTCATTTTAGCCTCTTCTTCTCCACGGCGAAAAGAACTTCTAGAAAATCTCCACTTATCATTCGCGATCTCAAGCAGTGATGTTGATGAAAGCTTTGATCCTGCACTCTCCCCAGAGGAAGTAGTTATGGAGTTAGCCGAGCGTAAAGCACAGGTCGTTTTTCGGAAGAATCAAGAAGCCTTTGTGATTGGCTCGGACACAGTTGTGGTTGTAGATAATCAAATTTTAGGAAAGCCAGCAGACGAAGCAGAAGCCATTAGTATGTTAAAAAGGTTATCAGGACGTCAGCACGAAGTTTTTACAGGTGTTGCCATTGTAACTCCAACGGGTTCAACAAAATTTTATGAAAGAACAGAAGTATGGTTTTGGGAGTTAACAGACGAAGACATTAACGCCTATGTGCAAAGTGGTGAACCGTTTGATAAAGCAGGTGCATACGGGATTCAGCAGCTTGGAAGCATGCTAGTCAAAAAAATAAATGGAGACTATTTTGCGGTTGTCGGCCTGCCTGTCGCAAGGACCATAAGGGAATTGAAAAAGGCGGGATACACTTTGCCATATTAGAAAAAGACTCCCACTAAAAGGGGAGGAAATTAAATGTCCACAAATACATTAATGATTCGTGATTTTCCGCAGGATGAAAGACCAAGAGAGCGTTTTATTAACCATGGACCGCAAAGCCTATCCAATCATGAATTGATTGCGATCCTTCTTCGCACCGGAACAAAAGATGAATCGGTCCTGCAATTATCCAATCGCCTTTTAACGCACTTTGATGGTCTGCGCATGTTAAAAGGAGCGACGTTAGAAGAAATGACGGAAATCAAAGGGATTGGTGCAGCTAAAGCGATTCAGATTCTTGCAGCGGTTGAGATCGGCAGAAGAATAGCCAATCTCAATTACACAGATCGCTATGTGATACGCTCACCGGAAGACGGGGCGAAGTATGTCATGAACGATATGCGCTTCTTGACGCAAGAACATTTCGTCTGTTTGTTTTTAAATACGAAAAATCAAGTCATCCATAAACAAACCGTCTTTATCGGCAGCTTAAATGCCTCGATCGTGCACCCGCGGGAGGTGTTCCGCGAAGCATTAAAGCGTTCGGCTGCCTCAATCATTGCACTGCATAATCATCCCTCCGGTGACCCCACGCCGAGCCGTGAAGACATCGAGGTCACGAAGCGTCTTGTCGAGTGCGGAAAGATCATTGGCATCGATTTGCTCGATCATCTGATTATCGGTGAAAACAAGTTTGTGAGTTTAAAGGAAAAAGGATATTTATAACACTAGGATATTATTTGACGTTAGGATATAATATTGGGTATGATTTTTAGGACTGTTTTTTAAAGTAACCATGTAAATAGTACGATAAAAGACATGATAATTAAGGTGATTACCTGCCTATAGAATTTGTGCATTTAGTAACAGAAAGGGAGATACAACAGTATGTTTGGAATTAGACCTAGAGATCTTGGAATTGACTTGGGAACCGCCAATACCCTCGTCTATGTAAAAGGAAAAGGCATTGTATTACGTGAGCCATCAGTAGTAGCCATGCAGACCGATACAAAAAGTATCGTAGCAGTTGGGAACGACGCAAAAAATATGATTGGACGGACACCGGGGAACGTTGTTGCCATGAGGCCGATGAAGGATGGCGTGATCGCGGATTTCGAAACGACCGCTGCGATGATGAAGTACCACATCCGTCAAGCACAGAAAAGTAATAATCTTTTTTCCGGTAAGCCATATGTCATGGTCTGCGTGCCATCAGGCATTACTGCCGTAGAAGAAAGAGCCGTTATTGATGCAACAAGACAAGCCGGGGCAAAGGATGCCTATACGATTGAAGAGCCATTTGCTGCGGCCATTGGTGCGAACCTGCCTGTTTGGGAGCCAACCGGAAGCATGGTGGTCGACATTGGCGGAGGGACGACGGAAGTCGCGATTATCTCTTTAGGAGGAATCGTAACGAGCCAATCCATTCGTGTTGCTGGTGATGAAATGGACGAGTCGATTATTTCATATATCCGCAAAAATTATAATTTGATGATTGGGGAACGCACCTCAGAACAAATTAAAATGGAAATCGGCTCTGCAGGAACTCCAGAAGGAATCGACAATATGGAGATTCGCGGTCGTGATCTCTTAACAGGTCTGCCAAAAACAATTGAAATTACAGCAAAAGAAATAGCGTCCGCTCTTAATGATACCGTTTATGCGATCGTAGAAGCGGTAAAAAGTACGTTAGAAAAAACGCCGCCTGAACTTGCTGCCGATATTATGGACCGTGGCATTGTTCTAACAGGCGGGGGTGCGCTTCTTCGCAATTTGGACAGTGTCATTAGTGAAGAAACAAAAATGCCTGTTTTGATTGCCGAAAATCCACTTGATTGCGTAGCCATCGGAACAGGGAAGGCTCTTGACCATATCCATCTGTTTAAAAACAGAGCAAAGGAAACTCGTTAAGCAAGAACTTTTTAAAGACTAATACTTTCTTATCTATATAGAAAAAATGAGGTGTATAATCATGCCACAGTTCTTTATGAATAAACGACTGATTATTTTGCTTGTCAGCATTATTGTTCTCGTGGCATTGATTGGGTTTTCTTTAAGGGAGAGAAGCAAACTATCCTGGCCGGAGCAATTTGTCAAAGATACAACCGGCTGGGTTCAATCCTTGGTTTCTAAGCCTACTAACTACGTTGCAGGCTTTTTTGAAAATCTCCAGGACCTTACCAATACATACGAAGAGAATAAAGAATTAAAATCACGAGTTGAAAATCTTGCCAGCCTTGAAGCACAGGTTCAGGAGCTGAAGAATGACAATAAAGAATTACGTGATGTTCTCGGTGAAAAGAAGACCCTGAGAGATTATGAACCACTTCCAGCTACTGTGATTGGAAGAAACCCTGATCGTTGGCATGAAATGATTATAATCGACAAAGGTAAATTAAGTGGTGTTAAAAAAAATATGGCAGTTGTAACAGCTAATGGCCTGATTGGAAAAGTAAAGAGTGTGACTCAATTTAGCTCGACCGTTCAGCTGTTGAGTTCAATGGATCCGAAGAACCGAATTTCGGCGATTGTTCAAGGGAAAACCAATGTATATGGACTTGTAGAAGGCTATGACAGCGAGAAAAAATTACTTCAGGTCAAGGCCATCCCTTCTGGTGCGGACATTCAAAAAGGCCAGACCGTGATCACCTCTGGATTAGGGGATGTATTTCCAAAAGGGTTAATGATCGGGAAAGTGGTCGAAGTAAAACAGGACCAATATGGATTAAACCTAACGGCCTTGGTAAAACCAGGGGCTGATTTTTATGATATTAAAACGGTCATCGTGACGAAAAGAGTTATGGCTCAAGCTGCTGATACAACAACAGGAACGGGGGAGTAATCGTGAAAAGATTCCTTCTCCCTCTTTTGTTTCTGCTTTTATTTATTTTGGAAAGCTTATATGTTCAATATGTCCCAGAGGATCTTTTCGGTCAAAGCAAAATAATCGCTCCTCACTTTCTGTTTGCCGCTTTATTATTTCTGACTATTTTTGTAAGCAAAAAACAAGGGATTATTTATGCAGCCGTCTTTGGGCTTTTGTATGATATTGTCTATATTGAAATTATTGGAATTTACCTTTTCCTTTTTCCGTTTGTTGCCTATCTTGCTTCCAAAATCTTGGATATCCTGCAAAATAATTTTATTGTTGCGATTCTCATAACGATCGTAGGGATTGCTTTATTAGAAGTGGGCGTATATGAAATGGACCATTTGATCCATGTGACGGACATCGATTTTAAGAGCTATATTAATTTGCGGTTTTACCCAACGCTTATCTTAAATGCGCTATTCGTGCTCATTACGGTATATCCATTAAAAAGGTTGTTTGAAAAACATATGAATGCAATGCGGGCTGATTAGTCTTAAACTAGATTTCTTTTTAAAAGAGGAGAATGGACCTCTCGTGTCGAATTTCTATTAAATGTCTGTATATTTTGATTTGGAATAGGACCATAGGACTCCTATTCCTAAATTGTTTTCTTATTATGAGGTGAAAAAATCTCCATGAAAAAGCGGCAAAATGTTACAATAAAGGGTACGAAGGAAGGCCTTGTCCTTCATCTTGACGATACATGTTCCTATGAGGAACTAAAAAAGGAACTGGATCAAAAGCTATCAGCAAACTCCCGGACACAGGACGAACGCAATTTAATTTCTGTAAAAGTAAACGTGGGCAACCGCTATTTATCCTTAGAGCAGCATGAAGAGTTAAAAGAGTTAATTCTCCAAAAAAGAAACTTGGTTGTTGATGATATTGTTTCGAATGTTATGACGCTCGAAGAAGCAAAACAGCAAAAGACTAAAAATGAGGTAATGACTGTTTCTAAAATTATTCGATCAGGGCAAGTGCTGGAAGCCCCTGGTGATTTATTATTGATCGGTGATGTTAACCCTGGTGGAACCCTCATTGCTGGTGGGAATATTTTTGTAATGGGATCATTAAAAGGTGTTGCACATGCTGGCTGCTTTGGCAATGAGGAAGCAGTGATTGCTGCGTCTAGTATGAAACCATCTCAGCTCCGGATAAGTGATCAAATTAATCGCGCACCCGATCATGCTGAAAACAATGAACCGCGGGAAATGGAATGTGCTTACATAAATGAGGACCGGAAAATCATTGTTGATAGATTACAAGTTTTAGTTCAATTAAGGCCTAATTTAAACAGATTCGAAGGGGGACATTAAGGTGGGAGAGGCAATCGTAATTACATCCGGTAAGGGCGGAGTGGGAAAAACCACGACTTCTGCTAATATTGGGACTTCTTTGGCCCTTCAAGGAAAAAAGGTATGCTTAGTAGATACAGACATCGGTCTTCGAAATTTGGATGTAGTAATGGGTTTAGAAAACAGGATTATTTATGACCTGGTGGATGTTGTAGAAAAAAGATGTAAAATCCATCAAGCCTTGGTCAAGGATAAACGTTTTGACGGCTTATTATATTTACTTCCGGCTGCTCAAACTGTTGATAAATCAGCAGTAACACCGGAACAAATGAAAGAATTAATGATCGAATTAAAGCAAGACTATGATTATATTATTATTGATTGCCCAGCCGGGATTGAACAGGGCTTTCAAAATGCAGTAGCTGGTGCCGATAAAGCGATTGTTGTGACAACGCCTGAGGTATCTGCCGTTCGTGATGCCGACCGGATAATCGGTCTTTTAGAAAAACAGAATAATATGGAAGCGCCTAAATTAGTGGTCAACCGGATTCGCAATCATATGATGAAGACTGGGGATATGCTTGATATTGATGAAATCACCCAGCATTTATCGATTGAGTTGGTTGGCATTGTTGCCGATGATGAAGAGGTTATTAAAGCCTCGAATCACGGCGAACCGATTGCATTAAATCCAAATAGCAAGGCATCGATTGCCTACCGGAATATTGCCAGAAGAATTCTTGGTGAATCGATTCCGCTTCAGCCCCTTGAGGATGCAAACAAAGGTGTTTTTACTAAACTTAAAAAGTTTTTTGGCGTAAGATAATTTTAGAGCCTGTCCGCGTTTAATTGCGGACAGGCTTTTTAATGTTTGTCATACTCGTCCTTCCTCGTACATAAACTTGTACAAAAAAGTAGGAAAAGGGTTGATGGGGTATGGCGCGGTCTACACCGGAAGAAATACGGCGGCGAATCGCCAAAAGAAAAAAAGAACAAGGTAACAATTCTAATTTAAATTCAAATTCTAAAAGTCCTGAACGCCAAATTACTTGGCCTGGTGATGATGAGCATTATGATTTTAAGTACACGAGTCCTTCCGTGGATGGAGGCGATGATGAGGGGCATCCACTCTTTAAAAAAGAAGTGTTCTTTTTCAAAATCTTGGCCTCAGCGCTTCTTTTCTTAGCCGTTGCCATTTTATTCCGTAATCATACAGTAAAACTGGAGCCGGCTAGGGACTTTATTACAGGTCAAATGGACAAGGACTTTAAGTTTGCCGTGGTATCTAATTGGTATGAGGAGAAGTTCGGCAAACCATTAGCACTGCTGCCTTTTACAGACGAAAAAACCTCTGATCAAAAAACGGTGGCAGAGAATCAGAATTTATCAGTACCAGCAATGGGAAAAATTCTTGAAAACTTTCAAAAAAATGGTCAGGGGATCATGATTGAAACGGGAAAAGGTGCCGCGGTTCAAGCGATTAATGACGGCTTGGTTACTTTTGCAGGTGTAAAAGAAGGGATTGGCAAAACCGTCATCATCCAGCACTCTGATAAATCTGAAACATGGTACGGGAATTTGGACGACGTTAAGGTGAAATTGTATGAGTACGTCGATAAGAGAACCGTAGTTGGAACAGTGTCTGCCTCTACTGGGGAAGATAAGACAAAAGGCCAATACTATTTTGCCATTAAAAAAGACGATAATTTTATCGATCCGATTCAGGTGATCCGCTTTGAATAGGACTATTACACTTCTAAGACTGGTTTCAATCCATCCGTTGTTGTGGATTGTGATTGCATTATCGATTGCTACAGCCCATTTCCTTGAAGTCTCGCTGCTGCTAGGGATTATTTTTATACATGAAATGGGGCATGCTGCTGCGGCTTCTTTTTTTTCCTGGAGGATCAAAAAAATCTCCCTGCTTCCGTTTGGCGGGGTAGCTGAAATGGATGAGCACGGTAACCGTCCGTTAAAGGAAGAGATGATTGTGGTGCTTGCCGGGCCGCTGCAGCATGTCTGGATGGTAGGGCTCGCTTACGTCTTATTTTCACTTCAGCTGATCCCAGAAGATTTATTTCACCTTTTTATCAATTATAATGTGATGATCTTGGTTTTTAACCTATTCCCAGTTTGGCCGCTTGATGGGGGGAAGCTGGTATTTTTACTGCTCTCATTAAAGGATTCTTTTCCAAGGGCCCATCAGCTGACATTACTGATTTCTCTTTGCTGTTTGAGCTTGTTTTCTATGATTATTATAGTAACAGCTCCTTTGCATTTGAATGTTTGGGTTGTGATCTTCTTCTTGTTTTTCTCGCTTTACCATGAATGGAAGCAGCGCCGCTATATCTTTATGAGGTTTTTACTTGAGCGTTATTACGGGAAAAAGGCCACCCTTGATAACCTGAAGCCCATCCAGGCGAATGAAGAGGATTTGTTAATCCATGTCCTCGAAAAATTTCAGCGTGGCTGCAAGCATCCGATTATTGTCGAGGCAGACGGCCGAGAAACCGGAACACTCGATGAGAACGAGCTCCTACATGCTTATTTTTCGGAAAAGCGGTTGACCGATAAAATCAGCGACCTTCTTTTTTCCTACTAATAGGGTATAATAAGAAAAGTGAGAGAAGCGCCCGGATGACGAGCGCTTCTTCTGTGATTTTAAGAAAGCTTGTAAAGTGAGGACGCCTCAAGTGGAAACATTAATTATCAACTACCATTCACGGGAAAAGCGATTTGCTTATCTAAGAGATAACCGTGTTGAAAATATTGTCATTGACCGACCTGAACATCGCTCGCTGGTTGGCAATATTTATTGGGGGACCGTTACAAAGGTACTGCCCGGTATGAACGCAGCTTTCATCGATATCGGCGAGGAGAAAAATGCTTATTTAAACCGAAATGCGCTCCCATCATATGTTCAATCAACAGAAAAACAAAAAAACGTCACCTCCTTCGTCCATCAAGGTGAAAAAATGCTCGTACAGGTCGAGAAGGATGCAACAGGCACCAAAGGCCCAAAAGTTAACGGAATCATTGAGATCGATGGAAATCACCTCGTTTATATGCCACAGGGACGATATGTGGCGGTATCTAAGAAAATTGCCAATGAATCGAAGAAAACGGCATTGCGGCAAATCGGAAGCAAATTAAAAACGGAAGAAGAAGGGATGATCTTCCGGACCTCGGCGATTTATAGTTCAGAAGAGGAGATCGCCGCTGAACTACATACTCTAAGAGAACAATATCAAGAACTATTACAAAAAGCCTCAGCCTTAAAAAAGCCCGGTTTACTTTTTCAAAAGGACACCTTTATTGAAATGATCAGCACCCAAGCGGCAAGGATGAAAACAGGCGAAATCATTGTTGATGATATCTCTCTAAAAAAATTACTAGAATCAGTAAACGATCACGTTACCCTCACTTATTACAACGGTAAGGAAAATATTTTTTCTAGCAGCAAAGTGGAGCATGAAATTGATAAAGCCCTAAAGAGGATTGTTTGGCTTGATCATGGGGCCTACCTTATCTTTGATGAGACCGAAGCGTTAACGATTATCGATGTTAACACAGGAAAATTTTCCGGTAAGGTGGACTACCAGGAAACGGTCCTCAAAACCAATCAACTCGCAGCAAAAGAAATCGTCAGACAGCTTCGTCTCCGTGATATTGGCGGAATTGTTTTGATCGATTTTATTGATATGATCCGGGAAGAGGACAAGCAAACCATTCTCGGTACAGTGGAATTGGCATTAAGTAAGGATGAGAAAAGAACGAAAATCATTGGGTTTACAGAACTTGGCATTCTCCAGTTGACAAGGAAAAAGACAAAGGTTGCCTTATCAGAAGCACTAAAGGTTAAATGTCCGGTCTGCGAGGGCACAGGCCGCATTCTTAGTCCAGAAACGGTTGCCTTCCGGCTTGAGAGAGAGCTGTTAGACCACCGGAACGCCGATTTTGAGGCAATCCTTATAGAGACAAATCCAGAGGTAAAAGAGGCACTCCTCGGGACAAATGAGGCCCACAGAGAGGTTTTAGAAGAACTTCTCCATCTTAAACTATATTTTACGCTACAGCCTTCTTTACCTTATTTTTATCAACTAAAGCAGTTTGGAGCTGTGGAGGAACTCTCTCAAAAAGAACTTCACTGACCTATGAAGTACCCAAAATGGTATTGACATATTCAATTAAACTGTGTTAGTATCTTAATGTTATGTTTGTAGCGCACCCGTGCTACAACCGCACAGTGCAGGTAGTAAGCCTTTTGCTTTACGCATAAGCGCCTGTATTTGGCGAGTCTGAGTTTATAAGGAGGTGCAGTTCATGTACGCAATTATCGAAACTGGCGGTAAGCAATTGAAAGTCGAAGAAGGCCAAGCTATCTACATTGAAAAATTAGATGTTGAAGCTGGTGAAACAGTTACTTTTGACAAGGTTCTTTTCGTTGGCGGTGAAACTGTGAAAGTTGGCAGCCCTGTTGTTGCTGGCGCTACAGTTACAGCTAAAGTTGAAAAGCAAGGTCGTCAAAAGAAAATCATCGTTTTCAAGTATAAAGCGAAGAAAAACAACCGTAAGAAACAAGGTCATCGTCAACCTTACACTAAAGTAGTCATCGAAAAAATCAACGCGTAAGGTGTTGGAAAATAGATGATTAACATTACGATTTATCGTACTGAGTCCGGCACGATTCAATCGTTTAAAATAAGCGGTCATGCTTTTTTTGCCAATCGGGGACAAGACATTGTCTGTGCAGGTGCATCTGCAGTTTCCGTTGGTGCAATTAATGCAGTGCATGCTATAACAGGTATCACTCCAGAGATTGAACAAGGAGATGGCTTTCTCCGCTGTGTAATTCCGGAAAATATTCCGGAAGTCATAAATGAGAAAGTTCAACTTCTTCTTGAGGGGATGGCTGTTTCATTACGAACGATAGAAGAAGAGTACGGAGAGCACATTAAAATAACCTTCAAAAAGCAGGAGGTGGAATGAAATGTTATTAAAATTAGATCTTCAATTGTTTGCATCTAAAAAGGGAGTAGGTTCTACAAAGAACGGACGTGACTCCATCGCAAAGCGCCTTGGTGCTAAGCGTGCAGACGGTCAATTTGTAACTGGTGGTTCTATCCTTTACCGTCAACGCGGTACAAAGATTTACCCAGGTGAAAACGTTGGCCGCGGTGGTGATGACACTCTTTTTGCAAAAATCGACGGCGTTGTTAAATTCGAACGTTTAGGTCGTGACCGCAAACAAGTAAGTGTATACCCAGCAGCTGCTCAAGAAGCGTAAGAAATACATCAGAAAACTCTAACCTGATTGGTTAGAGTTTTCTTTTTGTATAGGCTGTGTTAAAGGTTATGGTTGATTATTAGCATGTTGATTGATTGGAGCGGAAATCAACCGTCAAATTAACACAGCCTTTATATAAAAGATCCTCATCCATAATCTTCTTTGAAAGCTCTTTTTGCCTCTAAAAAAACTTTTCTTATACAAAAAAGTCTACTCATGTATGTTTTTTTGATATACTAACAGGAAACAGTGTCAACACTTAAATGTGGGAGTGTACATATGGGGAAAGAATGGGATATCGTGGAGGTGCTAAGGCACTCACGACATGATTGGTTAAATAAGCTGCAGCTGATAAAGGGAAATCTCGATCTTAATCGGATTGACCGGGCCAAACAAGTCATTGACGAAATCGTGATCGAGGCCCAGCATGAAACAAAATTATCAAATTTACATATGCCGTTATTTGCTGCGCTGCTCTTAAAATCTAACTGGGAAAATCCTTCCTTTAGATTGGAATATGAGGTGCTGTTTGATCCAGAAGCCTCAAAAATCAATGATTTGGCTGTGACTAATTGGACAACTACCTTTTTTGGAAGTTTGAATCAAGCGATTGAGCCATATCAAGAGAATAATCTATCGATTACAATTGAACCGCAATCAGACGGTGTTCGTTTCTTTTTTGATTTTAGCGGGATAATAAGTAACAGAGAACTGATGGAGATCTTCCTATCGGATAAAACGGTGGATTTGTCCGTCAAGGAATTTACAGAAACCGAACTCTCCCTCGAGTTATTTATGCCAATGCTGAAAAATAACTCGCTGTAATATCAGTTAATTTTATTGTGCAAGACTGGAGGAATTAGATGTTTGTCGATCAAGTTAAAATATATGTAAAAGGCGGAGACGGCGGAAATGGGATGGTTGCCTTTCGCCGTGAAAAATATGTACCAAATGGTGGACCGGCCGGCGGAGATGGCGGTAAAGGAGCAAATGTTGTCTTTGAGGTCAATGAGGGTTTACGGACCTTAATGGATTTCCGTTATAAGCGTCATTTCAAAGCAGAGCGTGGAGAACATGGCATGTCCAAGGGAATGCACGGCAGAGGCGCTCATGATATGATCGTCAAGGTTCCGCCTGGAACGGTGGTTATCGATGCTGAAACAAAAGAGGTCATCGCTGATTTAGTAGAACATGGTCAACAGGCCATCATTGCTAAGGGCGGCCGCGGCGGGCGGGGAAACACTCGGTTTGCTACCCCGCAAAATCCTGCTCCGGAGATTGCTGAGAATGGTGAGCCTGGGCAAGAGCGCGATGTTATTCTTGAATTAAAACTGCTTGCTGATGTTGGTCTTGTTGGATTCCCAAGTGTAGGGAAGTCGACATTATTATCGGTTGTGTCATCGGCAAAACCAAAGATTGCTGAATATCACTTCACAACGATCGTACCTAATCTTGGTATGGTAGAAACAGAAGATGGCCGAAGCTTTGTTATGGCCGACCTGCCGGGATTAATTGAAGGCGCAAGTGAAGGCGTGGGACTTGGTCATCAGTTTTTACGGCATATTGAGAGGACAAGGGTAATTGTCCACGTCATTGATATGGCCGCAACGGAAGGAAGAGATCCATTCGAGGATTTTGTGACCATTAACAAAGAGTTAAAAGAATATAACCTTAGATTGACCGAGCGCCCGCAAATCATTGTTGCAAATAAAATGGATATGCCGGATGCAGAGGAACACTTGGAAATGTTTAAAGAGCAGTTAGAAGAGGATTATCCAATTTTCCCTATTTCGGCCCTAACTCGAAAAGGTCTGCGTGACCTATTATTTGCGATTGCCGATAAAATTGAGCAGACACCAGAATTCCCTCTTGAGCATGAAGAGGAAGATGTAACTGGCGTACATCGTGTATTATATAAACATGAAGCAGATCCGGATGCCTTTACCATTACAAGAGACCCTGACGGCTCATATGTACTTTCAGGTGATAAGCTCGAACGATTATTTAAGATGACCGACTTTTCAAGAGAAGAATCGGTTCGCCGTTTTGCCCGTCAGCTGCGCGGTTTTGGTGTTGATGATGCCCTAAGACAAAGAGGAGCAAAAGATGGGGATATTGTGAAGCTGTTAGAGTTCGAATTTGAGTTTATTGAGTAGTTTTCCGTAAAAGAACGAGGTAGAGTTTAAATGGATAATTTTGATAAAAAGTTTTACTTGGTCCGTGAGGATGTTTTGCCGGAAGCGATGAAGAAAACGATTGAAGTGAAAGAAATGCTTGAAAGAGGCAAAGCAGATTCGATTGCGGATGCCGTTTTAAAAGCGGACCTAAGCAGAAGCGCCTTTTATAAATATAGGGACACTGTTTTTCCTTTTTCTACAATTCAGAAGGAAAAGATCATTTCCCTTTTCTTTCATTTGGAAGACCGTTCAGGCACGTTGTCTAACTTGTTAAGCGTCGTTGCCTTATCAGGATGTAATGTGCTGACGATACACCAAACGATTCCGCTTCAGGGCAGGGCCAATGTGACATTGTCATTAAATACTTCGAATATCACAACAAAGCTGGACGATCTACTAACGGAACTAAGAAAACTTGAATTTGTAGAAAAAGTGGAAGTGCTGGGAACAGGTGCGTAGTGGACAAGGTCCGCTATGGGCCGGGTCTTTAGCCTTCCTTTTTAAAAATACAGAGGAGTGGGGAAAGTCATGAAGGTTGGTTATTTGGGGCCAAAAGCAACATTTACAGAATTAGCTGTAAGTAAAGTTTTTAAAGGATTCGATTTGGAACCGTATAATACAATTCCAGAAAGTATCGATGCCATCGTAGATCATAAAGTGGATTTAGCCGTTGTACCGGTTGAAAACGCCCTTGAAGGATCAGTAAACATTACACTAGATTATTTAACACATGTAGTCGATATTCCAATTGTCGGAGAAATCACACTGCCGATTAAACAGCATTTAATGGTTCATCCTGATAATAAGGAACATTGGCAGTCTGTTTCAAAAGTATTTAGCCATTCCCATGCAATTGCCCAGTGTCATAAGTTTTTACATACCCATTTTAAAGGTGTACCAATTGAAAGTATCTCGTCGACAGCAGCAGCGGCGAAGATGGTCATGGAGCAGCCAGAAATGAATGCGGCCGCGATTGCGAATGAACTCGCAGCCAAAGAATATGGACTAGCCATCGTCCAAAAAGATATCCATGATTTTCATTTTAACCATACTAGCTTCTTTGTTTTATCAGAGCAGGGCTTGGATTTTGCGGAAATAAGCGGCTCATCTCATTATAAGACAACACTAATGGTTACACTTCCTTCTGACCAGGCTGGAGCTCTTCATCAGGTATTGTCGGCGTTTGCCTGGAGAAAATTGAATCTTTCCAAAATTGAATCAAGACCAATGAAAACAGGAATTGGCAATTATTTCTTTATCATCGATCTTGAAATGAAACTTGACGATGTGCTAATTCCAGGAGCCATAGCAGAGCTCGAAGCACTTGGCTGTGGCGTCAAAGTGTTAGGAAGCTATCCATCGGTAATCGTAAATCTTGATTAATAAACGAAGAGACCCGTGCAATCTGCAGCGGGTCTCTTCGTTTTTATTCCATTATATATCCCTCAGCTTTTAGGGCTTGTTCTGCTTGATCTAAGACCTGCGTACTTGAAGCTGAAATCGTATGAAGGTGGAAGCCTCCGGTTAATTCAGATAATAAGGAAGCCTTCGAGTTTTTAATATTTTCCATAAATTGCTTCACCTCATGGCGGTTAGAAACCATGATAGAGGCAGTTAAATCGCCGTATACGGAGTGTTCAATTTTAACATCTTTTACAAGCACGCCATGGTCAACAAGTAAATTTAATTCATTCTCTGTGTCTTCCGGTGTATGTTTGCAGGCAATGGTTCTTTCAAATCTCGGAGTGCCAGTGCTGGGCTTTAAATAAATATAGCCTTGGCTCGTGGCAATAATTGGTTCATTCTTAGCTTTAAGAAGGGTAATATCTCCAACAATAACTTGTCTGCTAACATTTGTTTTAGTCGCTAGTTCACTGCCGGTGAGCGGTTCAGAGCTGTCTTTCAGCTGCTGGAGGATGAACGACCTTCTTTCCTCTCCCAAAATTTTCTTTTGCTCAGCCATAAAAGATCTCCTTTAAATTTAATCTATCTACTTATTCTAGCACAGTTCGTTTCTTTCTATCACGGAAGCCGTTTGAACGATTTCACAATGTTGACCACTGTTTCCCCAAGTTTAACGACTTCTTCCATTGTCGAGGATGAACCTAACGAGATCCGAATAAATTCCTTTGCTTCATCCTTCTCTAATCCTAGTGCCTCCGTTACTTTTGCAGGGGTTTGCATTCCGATTTGGCAGGCGCTTCCCGTGGAGATTGCAAATCCAAGACGGTTGCATTCGAGCATCATCCATTGTCCCTCAATACCAGAAATCCGCAAACCAATAATATTGGCAAGCTGTCGATCGTCATCAGCTTGATAAATGTCCACCCATTCTTTTACCGGCTTCAGCGCTTCAATAAATGCTTTTCGGAGGAATTGAAATTTAGTTTGGTCCTCTTCAAGTCGTCCGATAATTTTCTGAGCCGCCGCTGTCATGGCAGCGACCGCTGGAACATTAACTGTTCCAGGCCGAAAGCCGCTTTCATGTGAACCCCCGGGGAAAAATGGCTCCCAAGAAAGGTTCGCGTTAATATAGACGCCGCCAATCCCTTTAGGTCCATAGATCTTGTGACCGGAGAAAGAAAAACTGCTGACCAAGGGAGCGATGTTTTTTACATTTATTTTTCCAAAGGACTGGACAAAGTCGCTGTGGAAATGAATTTTGTTTGCACTCGCTATTTTCGCCATTTCCTCGATTGGCTGGATGGTCCCAATTTCTGAGTTAACATGCTGCAATGTGATTAAAATCGTTTCTGGTCTAATTGAACTGAGGGCGAGATCCAAGTCAATCAAGCCATTTGAATTAAACGGAATAAGGGTGACTTCGTAGCCATCCTGTTTGAGCCGCTTTAAAACACCATGGACAGAGGAATGTTCTGCCATGCCCGCTATAATATGTTTCCCGACCTTTAATGGAGCAGACAAAAGGGCCTCGATCGCTAAGAAGTTTCCTTCCGACCCGCCGCTTGTAAAATATAAGCCTTTTTTATCAATGCCAAAAATATTTGCCAATTCTTCCCGGCAATTTTCCAGTAAAAATTGAGACTGACTGCCGATATCATGCAAACTCTGGGTGTTCCCAAAGTATTCTGTTGCCACTTTTACATAAACCTCAGCAGCATCCCGATCTAATGGAGTTGTCGCAGCAAAATCAAAATATATCATCCTAATTCTCCAATAATCAATTTTTTTAGTACTTGTTTTTAGTTTAATTCTGTGTAAATATATATGTCAAGACACCTGTTAATGCCAGGAGGGTCATCCATGATAAATGATGATGTAGTAATTATTGGAAGTGGGATAGCCGCGTTACAGCTGGCTGTTCAATTAAATAATCATTTAAATGTGAGAATACTCACAAAGGGGAAATTAAGAACGGCAAACTCTTATCTAGCACAAGGGGGCATTGCTGCCGCTTTAGGAGCAAATGACCACCCATCCAAACATATCGGGGATACACTTGAGGCGGGAAGATTTCATAATAACCCGGATACTGTCAGGGAAATAATTGCCGCTGCCCCATCCTTAATCCGAAACCTGTCACAGCAGGGAGAGGTTTTTGATAAGGATTCAAATGGTGAATTATTTTTAGGGATGGAAGGAGCCCATAGCGAAAAGAGAATTGTCCATGGCGGTGGTGATGCCACTGGTAAAAACGTCATGGAACATTTAATCAGCAGGCTCCCCAATAATGTAACGATTGAAGAAGATGTATTTGCTTACGAATTACTTTTAAACGCTGAAAAAACTCGCTGTGTGGGTGTTAAAGCAAAACAATCGGATGGGACGATACAAAAGTTCTATGGAAGCCACATCATTATGGCCTCCGGCGGCTGTGGGCAATTGTTCACTTACACCTCAAACGCTGGTACTGTATGTGGTGATGGCATCGCGATGGCCTACTTAGCAGGTGCAGAAATTGTCGATATGGAATTTATTCAATTTCATCCGACCCTTTTGTATATCAACGGTGAAACAAAAGGATTAATTTCTGAAGCCGTTCGAGGTGATGGGGCGATCCTTGTGACCGAAAATGGAATTCCTATTATGGAAGGGATTCATCCCATGAAAGACCTGGGTCCAAGGCATGTGGTTTCACAAAGAATCTATGAATTTCTTAAAAAAGGGAAACAAGTATTTTTAGATATTAGCAGTATTAAAGAATTTAGCAAAAGATTTCCTACGATTACGGCTATTTGCGAAGAAAACGGTATTTGTTTAGCGGACGGGAAAATTCCGGTCGCTCCAGGCAGCCACTTTTTAATGGGCGGTATTAAAACGGACTTAATGGGCCGCTCTTCCATTAATGGGTTATATGCGATCGGAGAGGCTGCCTGTACAGGACTGCATGGCGCCAACCGCTTGGCGAGCAATTCTTTATTAGAGGGGCTCTATCAAGGTGATCGATTATCAAAATGGATCAATGGCGCCGGAACAGAGTATCAAGAATTTGATACTAGAGATTTCTTACCGCCAGCTATTACTAAGTTGCTGAATTTACCGGATATTCAGCGGATCAAGGATTTGATGATGGAGCGGGTAGGGATTGTTAGGAATGAAGCCAATTTGAAAAAGCAGCAAGCCTGGCTGGCTCAATTTAATGCGGAGCAAATCCAGTTAGATACATGTTCCAGATCGGATCTATCCAAAATCTTTATGGTGATTACAGCGAGTCTGATTACCGAAGCCGCCTTACAAAGGACAGAAAGCCGCGGCGGTCACTATCGGAGTGATTATCCGTCAGAAGACAATCAAAATTGGTTACGTCAATCAATTACTCATAAAAAGAATCTGGGATTGGAGAAAAATAATGAACTCATTAAAACTGCGCTCGCAACTTGAGGAATTTTTTATTGAAGATATTGGCGAACAAGATTTAACAACCGATTACATTTTTTCGGATGATACCACGGGGAAAATTGTTTTTCTGGCAAAGGACGAGGGTATCTTTTGCGGGGAGGAAATTATCAAAACCGGTTTTCATCTTTTAAATCATGACCTTATCGTTGAGCTGTTTGTGAAGGATGGCCAAGCAATTGAGAAGGGCCAAGAGCTTGCCCATGTCTCAGGAAAAATCGCTGACTTACTAAAAGGAGAGCGGGTGGTCCTTAACCTTGTACAAAGGATGAGCGGCATCGCCACCTTAACGCAAAAGACGGTTAACACTCTAGATAGTGGTCATACAAAGGTATGTGATACACGAAAAACAACTCCAGGTTTAAGAATGCTTGAAAAATACGCGGTTCGCTGTGGCGGAGGTTTTAATCATCGCTTTGGTTTATACGATGCAGTCATGATTAAGGATAACCATATTTCGTTTGCTGGCTCGATTTCAAAGGCAGTGGAAGCTGTCCGAAAAAAGGCTGGTCATATGGTGAAAGTTGAGGTTGAGGTAGAAACGGAAGAACAAGTGCTAGAAGCAGTTCAAGCGGGTGCGGATGTGATTATGTTTGATAACCGAACACCTGAAGAAATTAAGGAGTTTATTAAACTGGTCCCAGCTGGGATCATTACCGAGGCCTCCGGCGGTATCCAATTAGCGAACATCGCTGACTATCGTGATACTGGTGTAGATTGTATTTCTCTTGGCTATCTGACCCATTCCTATAAAGCTCTTGATATAAGTGTAAAAGTAATATGGAATAAAGGAGATGAGTAGAATGAGCTTCTTAGAGACTTTACAAAAGAATGTCATGATTCCTGAAAAATATAAGCAAATGACGAGGGATGAACTTGAAAACCGCGTAATCGAGGTAAAACAGCAGCTTGGCTCACGTCTGTTTATTCCAGGTCATCATTATCAAAAAGACGAAGTGATTCAGTTCGCCGACGCAACCGGTGATTCTTTAAAGTTAGCACAATTATCAGCTGAAAACACGGAAGCAGAGTTCATTGTATTTTGTGGTGTACATTTTATGGCAGAGACGGCCGATATTTTAACAAGTGACAATCAAAAGGTATTTCTGCCTGATATGCGGGCCGGCTGTTCAATGGCCGATATGGCCGATATCCAGCAAACCGAAAGAGCTTGGGAAAAGCTTCAAGAACTGTTTGGAGACACGATTCTTCCTTTAACCTATATCAATTCAACCGCGGCCATTAAGGCGTTCGTTGGTGAAAATGGCGGAGCAACTGTCACCTCCTCCAATGCAGAAACAATGGTTAAATGGGCGTTAGGAATCAAAGAACGGATTTTATTTTTGCCTGATCAGCATTTAGGACGGAATACAGCAGCGGATTTAGGGATTGGATTAGATGAGATGGCGATTTGGAATCCAATCTCGAATGCCCTTGAATATGAGGGAGATGTTTCAAAAATAAAAGTGATACTTTGGAAAGGGCATTGCTCTGTCCATGAAAACTTTACCGTTCAAAACGTCGCAGATACACGTGTTCAATATCCCGATATGAAAATTATCGTTCATCCGGAATGCCGCCGGGAAGTCGTTGAATTAGCCGATATGGCGGGCTCCACAAGTTATATTATTAATGCCATCGAAAAGGCAGAGCCTGGTTCAGCTTGGGCGATTGGAACCGAGATGAATCTAGTAAAAAGGATAATCAACGATCATCCGGATAAACAGATTATCTCATTAAATCCGCATATGTGCCCTTGTTTGACAATGAATCGTATTGACTTGCCGCATTTAGTTTGGAGTCTGGAGACATTAGAGGAAACTAACAATATCATTAAAGTAGAATCAGACATTACTGAAAATGCAAAATTAGCCTTAGACAGGATGTTAAAAAATTCATAAACAGCGAAAAAAAGATGTAATTTATCTAATTGCATCTTTTTTTCTTATTTTTAAAAGGGTCATTTTTATCCTTTGATGATATATCGGTGGAAAGTCTCAACATATCGGCGGTTTTTTCTAATATATCGGCAAAATCAGAGCTTTTATCAGCGAAATGAATCTCGCCATATCTTTGGGGACTTATTCATAATTTTATAAAAGCAAGCATAAGTTTTTTTGAAGTATATTAGCACTTTGCCCATTTTCACATACACTATATGGACTTATGCCATAGGAGGGAAATCAGAGTGAAGATCCATATCGTACAGAAAGGGGATACTCTTTGGAAAATCGCCAAGAAGTACGGCGTGAATTTTGAAGAGCTGAAAAAATTGAATTCACAGCTCAGCAACCCTGATATGATTATGCCCGGTATGAAAATAAAAGTTCCAACTTCAGGTGGATCGATAAAGAAAGAAGCACCGATGGGAATGAAACCGGAAACGACAATCAACTTAGGAGCTAAAAAGGAAATGCCCATTGCTGAGCATCCGTTTGCCAAAGAAAAACCAGTTCCACTGCCAATCAAGGAAGCACCAATTGTGAAAGAACAACCAATCGTGAAAGAACAACCAATTATAAAAGAAGCACCGAAAGCACCATATACTCCCAAAATGCCACTGCAAATCATCCCAGAAATAGATATAAACAATTATTATACGACTAACATGACAAACATGACCGTCCAGCCACAGCTTCCTCCTAAACCTGCCAATATACTTCCTGAGGTCAAAGAAGAACCAAAGAAAGAAATTCCAGTTCCTCCACCAGCACCAGTACAAGAGATGCCGGTTCAGACACCACCGCCGCAAGAAAATTGTGTACCGATGACACCTGTCATGCCAGGCCCTGGCTTCTGCCCTCCATTTGATGGAATGCCGATGCCGCCTATTATGCCTTATCCGGCGGTCCAAGGAGCAGGTTATTTGCCACACCCTGGAATGGTTCATGGAACACCTGGGTTTAATCCAGCTGTTGCTGGTACTTCGGTTATGCCGGGGCAATTTTTCCATGACGAGTCATCATCGTTCATGCCGCAAATGCCTGGTGTAAACCCGGCTTATAATCCTGGAGCCGCAATGGGATCCCAAATGCCTATGATGGACCCTGCCGCTTATGGTCAAACACCAATGGGCTATGGAGGCATNNACCAAGCCAAATGCCAATGGAGTATGGAGGAGTGCCAGGCGGACCAGGCCAAATGCCAATGGGGTATGGAGGAGCACCAGCCGGACCAAGCCAAATGCCAATGGGGTATGGAGGAGCACCAGCCGGACCAGCGCAAATGCCAATGGGGTATGGAGGAGCACCAGCCGGACCAGCACAAATGCCAGCTGAATATGGAGGAGTGCCAACAGGTCCAGCGCAAATGCCGACGGGTTACGGAGAGGTTCCTGCGGGATACGGTCAAATGCCAACTAGTTACGGCGAAATGCCGGCTGGATATGGTCAAAACCCAATGGGCTATGGAGGAGTGCCTGCTGGGGACGGTCAGATGCCAATGGGGTATGGTGGAATGCCAGGAGGATACCCTGCAGAACCAAAGGCAGGGGCACAAGGTTATCCCACTTCATATCAAGGAGGGATGACTCAAGCCCCTCCAGGAATGCCTGGTACCATGTATGGCAACCCTGGAATGGTTAATCCTTACGGAACGGGAACCGCACCATACGGATATCCACAAGTGGGAGGACCTGGACCACAAGTAATGGGCGTACATGATTTTGAATCTTCTGATCTTCTTCCACCTACTGCAGGGGCACAAATGCCTTATATGCCGACAGCCCCAACACAAGGGCCGCCAGTAGGAACAGGAGCTCTAGGTGACTGCGGATGTGGTGGAGGAATGCAGCCTGCTGGGATGGTTCCACCAAGCGCACCGGCAAGTTTTGTGCCGCCAACACCGCCAATTTACAGTGCACCATTTACAGGACCCATGAATGTTGCTCATCCGCCATATATGAATCCTTACGGTGTGGGACCAGCTGGAACAAATCCTTACGGTATGCCAGGTTACCGTGATGAAAGCAATTAAAACATCCCGCAGCCAAAAAGGAGACGATGATTACTTGAATCGTCTCCTCTCTTATTTTAAATCACAGTTTTATGAAAAAATTATTCAGCTGGTGCCGATTCAAAAGTCGTCTGTTTATTTATTAAAAACCGAAAGTAATACTTATATTATAAAAGGGTATCGTTCCAATAACAGACTAAAGCTTCAAGAGGCTTTTACCGCAACATTAAGAACAGAAGGATTTTTGAAATCCTATATATTCTTAACTAATCCGATGAAAGAACATCTCTTTTTTGAGGGAACCTATTTTGGCTGCATGGAATATATTCCTCCACATAAAACAGCCTTTTCCTATCATTCCCATCGTAATCGTCAAGAAGGGCTTGATTTGTTGAAACAATTTCACCAAACGACCGCTTCAGTTGAAAATCGGTATCGTACTTTACTGCCGAAGGGTCAGTTAATTGAAAAATGGACGGAAAGACTCAAAGTCTTTTCGGGCAATATTCCTTTTATAAAGTATTATCTAGATGATTACATGATTTCTGAATTGATATCATGGGCCAATTGGTCACTGGCGGGTATGATAAAAAATCAACGCTTTTTTCAAAAGGAACAAGATGTTATTCTTCACGGCGATGTCGCCTATCATAATTTTCTTCGTGACCAAAATGGACAGCTGAATTTAATTGATTTTGATTTAATTAGTATTGGCCCTCCCTCATTTGATTATTTACAGTATGCTAATCGAATTCTTCCCTCTATCGATTGGTCATTGGATAAATTGGGGAATTTAAAGCAAATAGGAAAATATTTAGATGAAGAAGCTTTTTTGTATGCCTTACCTTTCCCTAGCGATATTTTTCGAGAATGGAATCGAATGATTCGGGAAAAATCCTACACCGACCCAGCAAAAATAAGGCAGGTTATGGATTTAACTGTCAATCAATTTCATCTGCGGAAAAAATTTATCAGCCAATTACAGGAAAAAGTGAAATGATTTTATCAGAATGAATTGCAACAGAAGATAACACCCTATAAATGAGCAGAATATTATGCTCAGATTGTACTCTAGGGGGTTTATCGCTTGAACAAAAAACAGTGGATGATTCCTCTTTCCTTCTCTTTATTATTAGGTGTAACTGGATGTGCAAATGATAATAATCGTGCTGGGAATAATGGAAATAACCTAGCTCGGCCGATTGGTTATTATTCAAATGAAAATCACGCCAATAACGATTATGAAATACTAAGGGATAATGATGGTACCATAACGGAAATCATGGACCATAATTTAGGCGTGGAAGATCAAGCTGTTGATGAAAAAACCAGAAGGAAGATGCAAAAAAGAGATGAAAATGGGAATCCTCAAAATCCAACGGTCCCTAGAGCCAAAACGGATCGCAACTTTTTCCAGCGTGACAACCGTTTTAGCACAAGTGATCTGAACTATCACGGTCACTTGAGTTCCAAAAATGGGAACAACGGGGTAGTGACAGATCCAGAGTTCCAGGATCGTTTTACAGCTAAAATTAGAAACAAAGTGGAAAATATCGATAATGTCAGGAATGTAAGGTCTGTTGCTTATGGCAATACCGTGATTGTTTCGGTTTCATTGCATGACCATGATCGGTCAGCTGAAACAAAACAAGCTATTAAGAACGCGGTTCAGCCTTACGCAAAAGGAAAAGACGTTCAGGTTATCGTGGACGAAGGAACGATGGGCCGTCAAAAGAACATTCATAATGATTTTCAAAGGGAAAAGGGTGGTAACTAATCCACTTCCAATCCAGAGGCAGGCTTTCGGGCTTGTCTCTTTTTTTATAATTTTCTAAAGGATAATAAGGCAAATAAAGGCTAAACTAGTACTGTAAGGTATGTTCAATAATTAACATTAAGAGGTGAGTAACATGAGGGTCATTTGGATAGCAATGTACAGGTACACATTAGCCGTATTTGCTGTTATTCTCT
Source organism: Bacillus sp. AFS037270 (assembly GCF_002585305.1). The sequence continues at coordinate 67,798 of NZ_NUNF01000010.1, forward strand.
TCATGTTTATCGTAAGGGTTCCAGGGCTAATACCAACAAGCTCGGCTGCACAGCAAGATTACCAAACACCGAGAACAGAGCCGTTCAACTTGACGGTTATCTTGGAAAGAGTCTATCTTGATGGGGAAGTAAGTCAGGAATTAGTGCACGAGACATGTTGGAAAATGGATAATTTTTGGGCTAAGTATGACCAATGGCAGCTTACCAACATTAACGAGTCAACCTATGTATTCCGAAAGCAGGTTGACGATATCTCCCCATTATTAAAAGCAAATGGATTTTTTGGTGTCACAGAAGATGGTGTCTTAACGATCTTTAATGGCCGGCCAGGACAATCACGGATTATTCAGTCATTCTTTCAAATAGATATCAAGAAACTTGAGAGTAAAAAACAAGAAGAATTAATTCAGGGTATCCCAATTAAATCCAAAGATCATTATGTTGAGGTTTTAGAGACATTTGAACCTTATTCTTTAAAAAAAGAGTAAACGTGTCAAATTCAGACTGATTGAGTCAAATCAGCCTGTTTTTTTATGTTTTAAGAAATTTTGCACAACTTTTTACAGGTGAGAAACGTCCAGCTCCAGCGCCTAGGGGCTCNNTGAAGAAGGCAAAAAGCGCCTTCTTCCAGTGTGCGTCTTATGTCTACGTCCCAGAACAGTCGCCTCCACATTTAGATCAATCCGTCAAGAAGGCTAAAAAGCAGCCTTCTCGCCGGCCTGTCTTATGCCTGTCGCCCCTGATCAAGGCGCTTCCGCTTTTGTTTGGCAATCTGAATTATTAGTCTTTTTAGTAAGAAACGATTTTCTTCAATAACCTTCTGAACTTATGTTAAAATGAAAGACAGCTGATTTTTCAAGAGAAAAACCTTTGAGGTTTATTTGGGGAGAGAATACGATTGTATGAATTTATAAAAGGGATGGTAGAATTTGTCGGCCCAGAATACATTGTCGTCGAAAATAATGGGATCGGCTACCAAATCTCCACACCCAATCCGTTTATTTTCGCCGGTAAAATGGAAACAATGGTAACGGTTTATACCTATCATTATGTCCGCGAAGATGTTATCGCCCTATACGGATTTGAAACAAGAGAGGAAAAGAGACTTTTTACCAAACTATTAAATGTCTCGGGGATTGGCCCTAAGGGGGCGCTGGCCATTCTAGCTTCAGGTGAAGTCCAGCAAGTGGTAAATGCCATTGAAAATGAAGATGAAAGCTTTCTTGTCAAATTTCCAGGCGTCGGCAAAAAAACAGCGCGGCAAATGATTCTTGACCTGAAAGGGAAATTACAGGATATCGTTCCCGATTACTTTCCTAATCTTTTCAATGCGGATAAATTTCCAATGCCAGAGCAGTTAGTCAATTCGTCCTTCGAAGAAGCCATCCTTGCCTTAAAAGCCCTTGGCTATTCTGAGAAAGAAATTAAAAAGATTTCTCCTGAATTACAAAAAGAGCAGCTTTCAACCGATCAATATATTAAAAAAGCCCTCCAGCGGCTTTTGAAATAGGTGATAATTCATGGACGAGCGGATTATATCGAGTGAAGTGAATGAAAGCGAGATTACGATTGAACAAAGCCTAAGGCCGCAAACATTAAAGCAATACATCGGGCAAACTCAAGTAAAAGAAAATCTCGAGATATTTATTAAGGCCGCAAAGATGCGGAAGGAGACGCTTGATCATGTCCTCCTTTATGGTCCTCCGGGATTAGGGAAGACAACACTTGCGGTTATAATTGCCAATGAAATGGGAGTGAATATCCGGACAACCTCAGGACCTGCTATCGAACGGCCTGGCGATCTAGCTGCCATTCTAACCTCCCTTGAACCTGGGGACGTGTTATTTATTGATGAAATTCACAGGCTCCCACGGACAATTGAAGAAGTTCTTTATCCAGCGATGGAAGACTTTTGTCTGGATATTGTCATCGGAAAAGGGCCAAGTGCGAGGTCCGTCCGGCTTGACCTTCCGCCATTTACATTAGTCGGTGCTACTACCCGGGCAGGCTCTTTATCCGCTCCGTTACGCGACCGATTTGGAGTTTTGTGCAGGCTCGAGTATTATAAGGAAGACCAACTAAAAAATATTGTGTTGAGAACAGCTGATTTGTTTGAAACTGAAATGGATGAACCTTCTGCAGCTGAAATTGCCAGAAGGGCAAGGGGAACCCCAAGAATCGCCAACCGTCTTCTACGACGAGTGAGGGATTTTGCACAAGTGAAGGGGAATGGTACAATTGACCTGTCCCTAGCAAGACAAGCATTGGAATTACTGCAGGTTGACCGTTTAGGACTTGATCATATTGATCACAAGCTATTAAAAGGTATTATAGAAAAGTTCCGCGGTGGACCGGTTGGGCTTGATACGATTGCCGCCTCAATTGGGGAAGAGGCAGAAACGATTGAAGATGTGTATGAACCATACCTCCTGCAAATCGGCTTTTTACAGCGAACCCCTCGTGGCAGGGTCGTAACTGGTGCAGTATATCACCATTTTGGCATGGAGGTGCCAATGGAATAAACTTAAGTTTTACCTTTTTGGAAGATTTCATATAAGTAAGGTGTGTTAGATATGAAAGTAGATTTATTTGATTTTCACTTGCCTGAAGAATTAATTGCTCAGGTCCCTCTAAAAACAAGGACCGATAGCCGATTGATGGTTTTAAATAAACAAACAGGCGAAATCAAGCATGAAGTGTTTAAAAATATCACTGAATATTTGCGTGAAGGGGACTGCCTTGTTTTAAATGATACCAAGGTACTGCCTGCACGCCTTTTTGGTGTGAAAAACGATACCGGTGCCAAGATTGAAGTCCTTCTTTTAAAACAACTTGAAGGCGATCAGTGGGAAACACTTGTGAAACCGGCAAAAAGAGTGAAGGTAGGGACAGAAATCGTTTTTGGCGATGGAGTGCTTACAGCCGTTTGCATCGACGAGTCAGACCATGGCGGAAGAGTATTAGAGTTTAAATATACTGGTATATTCTACGAGGTACTTGATCAGTTAGGTGAAATGCCGCTGCCTCCCTATATAAAAGAACAGCTGGATGACCGTGATCGTTATCAGACGGTATATGCCCGTGAACCGGGGTCAGCCGCTGCTCCAACGGCAGGTCTTCACTTTACGGAGTCCCTGTTGGAGGAAATCAAAGCAAAAGGAGTACATATAGCGTTTATCACGCTTCATGTAGGCCTTGGGACCTTCCGCCCTGTCAGTGTGGAAGATGTATTGGAACACGATATGCACGCTGAATTTTATATGGTAACAGAAGGTACCGCTAAGCTGCTGAACGAGGTTAGGCAGAGTGGGGGAAGAATTGTAACGGTTGGAACCACATCAACAAGGACATTAGAAACCATAGCATCTGCAAATAATGGACAATTTACCGCCGGAAGCGGCTGGACAAGTATCTTTATTTATCCTGGCTATGAATTTAAGGCCATTGACGGTATGATTACTAATTTCCACTTGCCCAAGTCCACACTAATCATGTTGGTTAGTGCCTTAGCCGGCAGAGAGAATATTTTGCATGCCTACAATACAGCCGTTGCTGAACGGTATCGCTTTTTCAGCTTTGGTGATGCAATGTTCATCATTTAATGTAAAGGGGCGGAGCGCCGCAAATATAAATGATTCTAAACAATATTTTCTGCAAAATATATATTCTGCACTTTGTAAAGATTTAGCTTAGCTCTGCTCACACCGCCTTTTATAGGAAGGAGACAACAATTTGACTGCGATTCGTTATGAATTAATTAAAACATGTAAACAAACGGGGGCCAGGCTTGGCCGAGTACATACACCGCACGGATCTTTTGACACACCGGCCTTTATGCCGGTCGGGACATTGGCAACCGTAAAAACGATGTCACCTGAAGATTTAAAAGAAATGGGTGCAGGGATTATTTTAAGTAATACCTACCACTTATGGCTCAGACCTGGACATGAAATCATTAAAGAGGCTGGCGGCCTTCATAAATTTATGAATTGGGACCGAGCCATTTTAACAGACTCAGGTGGTTTTCAGGTATTTAGTTTAAGTGAATTCCGTAAAATTGAGGAAGAGGGAGTTCATTTCCGTAATCATATGAGTGGTGAGAAACTATTTTTATCACCGGAAAAGGCAATGGAAATTCAAAATGCACTTGGTTCCGATATTATGATGGCATTTGATGAGTGCCCGCCGTTTCCTGCAACTTTTGAATATATGAAAAAGTCCGTTGAGAGGACGTCAAGATGGGCTGAGCGCTGTTTAAATGCTCATCAGCGTCCACAAGACCAAGGATTATTTGGGATCGTCCAAGGCGGCGAATATGAAGAGCTCCGCAGACAAAGTGCAAATGACCTTGTCTCACTTGACTTCCCAGGTTATGCAGTAGGCGGGTTATCAGTCGGAGAGCCAAAGGATGTCATGAACCGTGTCCTTGAATTTACCACGCCAATGTTGCCAACAAATAAACCACGCTATCTAATGGGAGTTGGCTCACCGGATTCTTTGATTGACGGAGCGATTCGAGGAATTGATATGTTTGATTGTGTATTGCCAACACGAATTGCCCGAAATGGTACGTTAATGACGAGCACTGGACGCCTTGTGGTGAAGAATGCGCAATTTGCCCGGGATTTTGGACCGCTTGATCCTGATTGTGATTGCTATACATGCCGAAATTACTCAAGAGCTTATATCCGTCACTTAATTAAATGTGATGAAACGTTTGGAATTCGTTTAACGTCTTACCATAATCTCTATTTTCTGTTAAGATTAATGGAGAAGGTCAGACAAGCCATCATGGAAGACAGGCTTGGAGATTTCCGCGAAGAGTTTTTTGAACGTTATGGTTTTAACAAACCGAACGCGAAAAATTTCTAATAGAACTTTTTTGAAAGGAGGGAAAACAAGATGCAAGGTATTGGTACAATCATTCCATTAATATTAATGTTTGTGTTATTTTATTTCCTATTAATTCGTCCACAGCAAAAGCGGCAAAAAAAGGTTGCGAACATGCAAAACGAATTGAAAAAAGGGGATAAAATCGTCACGATTGGTGGTCTTCATGGCTTTATTGACTCGATTGACGATAATAAAGTTGTGATTAAATGTGGTGACGGCAGCCGTCTTACATATGACCGCAATGCCATCCGTGAAGTAACTGAATCCGCAGCTGGTGCAAGTGAAGGAAGCGTAAGCCTTAACAAATAAGGAATCATAAAAAGGAAGCCACACATGTATGGCTTCCTTTTCTATTAGATAGGAAAGTATTAAATGACTTTGAAAATGATCTAGCTGCAGCGCCTAGGGGCTCTTAGGTCTAAGCCAATCCGTCAAGAAGGCTAAAAGGCAGCCTTCTCGCCGGCTCGTCTTATGCCTGTCGCCCCTGTTCAAGGCGCTTCCGCTTTACTTATGCAGATCTCCGAGAATTGTTGGCAGCAATATTTACTCCCAATATTCCTCCCATCATCGCAATCAATGTATAGCAGGTGTGATATATTACTTGTTCCGCATCAAACAAGCGGTCATAGCCAAGGTATTGAAACAAAAAGACAACAAATGAATAAATAATCCCTGTTAGTCCCCCAATAAGCCAGCCTTTTTCTTTTCGTTTTCCTCCTGAAAGAAAACCGCCGCCAAACAGCCCGATGAATGATAAGGCTGTAATCACATATTGAAGTGATCTCTCTTGAGCGGATGTAAATCGAAGGATAAACGCAAAAATAAGACTGCAAACTAGGGCAAAGGCAAAAATAAAAATTAATCCATATAGTATGGATACCCCAAAGCTTTTCGATTCGATTTTAACTCTCCCCCTTCGTTCCAAGACCATACCTTCCTCTTTTTCAGCTGGCCAAGTCCTAGACAGTTATTCTTCCTAGTACAAGCGTATTCAGGCTAAGCACAAAGTAGAATAGATATTTCCGCACGGTCATTATTTTTTGGAACTAACTTCCTTTCATAAATGCTTAGAATAAACCCGATACTATTCTTTGATTTCAAAAAAGGGGCGACAAGAGTGGAATATGTATCAATCGTGTTTCGGACCATCATTTTTTATGCCCTGATCTTGTTTATTTTTCGATTAATGGGCAAACGGGAAATTGGAGAATTAAGTATTCTGGACCTAGTCGTTTTTATTATGATAGGGGAGATGGCGGTGGTTGCAATTGAGAGGAACCATTCTCCGTTATTACACACCATGATTCCTATGATAGCTTTAATGGCCATTCAAATTATAATGGCATTTATTTCCTTGAAGAGTAAAAGGTTCCGTGATTTAGTTGATGGGAAACCAATTATTATCATTAATAGGGGTAAAATTGATGAGACGGCCATGCGCAAGCAGCGCTATAATTTTGATGATTTATTGGTACAACTAAGAGAAAAGAACATTCGCAGTATTTCTGATGTTGAATTTGCGATATTAGAATCTTCTGGAAGCTTGTCTGTCATAGAGAAATTAAAAAATCCTGAGGAACCGTCCAAACAGGGCGATATCACGATCCCTTTAATAATGGATGGACAAATTGACGAAGAAAATCTAAAGCGGATCAATAAAACAAATCTCTGGCTGCGGCAGGAATTGAAAAAGAAGGGATACCGGGAAATTAAAGACATTTCTTTTTGCAGTTTTGAAAATGGAAACTTTTTTATCGATTTAAAGGACTATGATTAAGAAGACACGCCCATAAGGCATGTCTTCTTTTGGTTTAAATTATATTCGACTTTAAAAATTGTCCAGCTCCAGCGCCCAGCGGCGAGACGACTTCGCCCATCTCCCTGCGATAAGTCAGCACGAAAAAGCTGACGCTCTTCGTGTTGTCTAGCTCCGGCGCCTAGGGGCTCTTAGGTCTAAGCCAATCCGTCAAGAAGGCTAAAGAGCAGCCTTCTGGCCGGCTTGTCTTATGCCTGTCGCCCCTGGTCAAGGCGCCTCTGCTTTTCTCATTACGAAGGGATTAGGTTTCCGAACCATGGAATCCGCTTAAGTTCCTCTTTTTTAATAAGGCGGAATAATACGAGCATGGCAATATAAGAGATCACCATAGCGAATGCCGATGTGATGACACGGACAATTAAATGTTCCTGTAAAAGGAAATGTTCAAAAAGATAATAGCCCAGCCAGCCTGAGAGCCCCATCACGAGGAACCCCTTTAAATAGTCTCTTGTATAAAAGGAAAAGGAAACCTTCTTTAATACGGTTGCAAAATGTAGTCCGGTTACAAGGACAAAACCAACGACTATCCCTAGGGCAGCGCCATTAATCCCGAATGAGGCTTGAGAGGCAAGTAAGAAAATTACAGCCGTTTTAACAACTGAACCAATTAGACTATTAATCATCGCTGCTCGCGCAAGGTTTAAGGCCTGTAACACTGCCTGTAAGGGCCCTTGATAGTAGTAAACCAACATAAATGGAGCCATAAGACGGATAAAAAAGGACCCTTTTGTAGAGCCGTACATCAGGTGCATGAGCGGGTCCGCTAATACATAGAGGATAATTACGGCAAGTCCGCCTGTTAAAAACACAAACCGCAATGCTTGCTGTAATCGATATTCAATAATATTATGTTGATTCTTAGAATTTGCCTCACTAATAGCAGGTACAAGGGAGGTTGCCAGCGAAAAGGTAACAAAGGAAGGCAGCATTAACAACGGCATGGCATAACCAGTTAAGGCACCATATTGCTTTGTAGCATCGCCGGCAAGCACACCTGCTAGGGCTAAACTGTGGGCCACGACAATCGGTTCAAAAAACCAAGATATCGAGCCAATCATTCTGCTTCCCATTGTAGGCAGAGCGATTTCCATTAAATCTTTAAAAGTTCGCTTTCCTTTTTGAACAAATTGAAAAAAGTTTTTTCTCAGCTTAAACCGTTTTTTTAATTTAAAGGTAGTCAGTAGATAAACGAGAGAAAGCAATTCACCTAAAACGGAGGCCGCCATGGCCGCTGCCGCCGCATATTCCACTCCGTAAGGGAGGAATGTTTTAGTGGCTGTTGCGATTAACGTAATTCGGACAAATTGTTCAAGTATTTGTGAAATGGCTGATGGACGCATATTTTGCCGGCCTTGAAAGTATCCTCGCAACACAGATGCCACTGCGATAATCGGAAGTGCTGGGGCAATCGCGATCAGAGGATAGTATGTTCTTGGGTCGGTAAAGAGTGTGGTTGATAGAATAGGTGCCAGTAAAATCAATGCTGGTGTAAAGACTATCGATAAACCCACCGTGATCGCCAGGGATACGACTAGGATTTTTTTGATTTCGGCATGATCACCTTTGGCCTCTGCCTCTGCAATGTTTTTCGAGATGGCAACCGGAAGACCTAACTGAATAATCGTTACGACAAGAATGAACGTAGGATATGCCATCATATATAAACCGACGCCTTCTTCGCCAATACTTCTTGCCAGAACAATCCTATAAATAAATCCTAGGACTCTTGTGATAAAACCTGCAACTAAAAGGATAAAAGTCCCTTTTAAAAACTTCGACATTTAGGTTCCCACCTTCTCAAATAAGAAGAATTCATATACAATTAACTATATGCCTAGTGGTGGACAAAGCATGACAAGTTGTAAGAGCTTTTTGATTGGTTTTCATAAACGGTGAATTTTCAAACGAGATTTTGGGGAGGCAGAGAGGATGGATAATAGTCACGTAAACGAAGAGTTCCGTACCCAAGTACAGCCGGCATTAAAAAGCAAATTAGAGGAGTTTCGCCTGCTGGGAATTGATTCTGTATCAGAACAAGGTTTTTGGGAATTCTTAGTAAAGAAAAAGTGGAAAAAGGTAAAACATGAGATGCGGCTTTATGAAATGATCCAGGATATTCTCTCTGTTAGGGTAAGTGACTATCTAAATTATGTAACAATCGAATCCTATAAAACTTCCGAATTCTCGATTGATAATGTAGAAGAGCTTAAGGAGCTTTTAAAATAAGAAAAAATGTTAAATTGACAGCCTGTATAAGTTATTTCATAATGAAAGAAGTGACTTTTTCATTATTCTTAAATAGGGGTAAACGTACAGTGCTTTATTCACATGCACTAAGGAGGAACATTACATAATGGTAAAGCGTAGTAGAATTATTGCTTTCTTTCTTTTGATTCTCATTTTTGGAAGCACAATTGGAGCAACAACAAAGAACATCTTAAATAATATGAAGCTTGGACTGGACCTTCAAGGTGGATTTGAGGTCTTATACGAGGTTCAGCCAGCGAAAAAAGGGCAAAAAATTACAAAGGACGTCTTGGCTAGTACGGCGGAAGCCCTCGATAAACGGATTAACGTCCTAGGAGTAAGTGAACCTAGTATTCAAATTGAAGGTACTAACCGAATTCGTGTTCAGCTTGCCGGCGTAAAAGACCAAAACAAAGCAAGGGAAATCTTGTCCACACAAGCAAATCTTACTTTCCGAGATGCCAATGACAAACTAATGATGGACGGGTCTGATTTGAAGCAAGGGGGAGCTAAGCAAACCTTTGATCAAAATGGGGCACCAAGCGTTACTTTATCATTAAAAAGTGCTGATAAATTCCGTAAAGTCTCTGAAAAAATTATGAATATGGCGCCAAACAATTACCTAGTTATTTGGCTGGATTTTGAAGAAGGAAAAGATTCCTTTAAAACGGAAGTAACCAAAGCAAAGCCAAAATTTTTATCGGCTCCGACTGTAAAGGAAGTCTTTAATCAGGATTCCGTTTCCATTGTCGGCAGCTTTACAGCAAAAGAAGCGCAAACTTTGGCTTCTCTATTAAATGCTGGTTCCTTACCTGTAAAACTGAAAGAAGTTTATTCCACTTCTGTTGGGGCTAAGTTTGGGGAACAGGCCTTACATGAAACAGTTTTTGCTGGAATCGTTGGTATAGTAATCATCTATTTATTTATGATTTTCTATTATCGTTTTCCAGGGTTTATTGCTACGATTACGTTAACTATTTTTACATATCTAGTGCTATTAATTTTCGATTGGATGAATGGGGTCCTGACCCTGCCGGGGATTGCTGCAATCATCCTCGGGGTAGGTATGGCAGTAGATGCCAACATCATCACCTATGAACGAATTCGTGAAGAATTAAAGGTAGGCCGAAGCCTAAAATCAGCGTTCGAAGCTGGTGAGAAACATGCCTTTACAGCTATATTTGACGCAAACTTAACAACCATTCTTACCGCATGTGTGTTATTTTTCTATGGGACAAGTTCTGTTAAAGGGTTTGCGACCATGTTAATTGTGAGTGTTCTAATGAGCTTTTTGACCAATGTTTACGGGTCAAGGCTGCTATTAGGACTATGGGTGAAGAGTGGTATCTTTAATAAAAAACCTGGTTGGTTTGCCGTACATCCTTCACAAATTAAAAGTATTAATGACAACGTTGATACTGTCGACCTGCCAACCAGATTTGATAAAATTGATTTTGTTGGATTAAGAAAGAAAGTATTTATTTTGTCGGGAACTCTCATTCTCGCAGGTGTTATCGTTCTTGCTATTTTCCGCTTGAACTTAGGTATTGATTTTTCAAGTGGTACTCGTATAGAGGTACAATCGAAGACGCCGTTAACTACAGAAGAGGTTAGAAGCGCTTTTACTGATCGCGGATTAAAACCGGATGATGTAGTTATCTCAGGTAACAACAATCAAATTGGTGCTGTTCGAATGATTGGTGTATTGTCTAAAAATGAGATTGCTTCTTTAAAAGCAGATTTTAAAAAGGAATATGGCTATGAGCCGAATGTCAGCACAGTTTCTCCGACTGTAGGTAAAGAACTGGCGAAAAATGCATTTATTTCCGTGCTGCTTGCATCAATAGGCATCATTCTCTATGTTTCAATCCGATTCGAAGCATATATGGCGATCGCAGCTATTGCTGCCATCCTTCACGATGCATTCTTTATGATTGCCATTTTCAGTATCACAAGGCTTGAAGTAGATTTAAACTACATCGCGGCGATTTTAACCATTGTTGGTTATTCAAACCATGATACAATTGTTACGTTTGACCGGGTTCGTGAAAATATGCAAAAGAAAAAACGTCTTAAAACGGTACAGGATATTGCTGATGTGGTAAACGTAAGTATTCGTCAAACGTTAACTCGTTCCATTAATACAGTTCTTACAGTACTAGTTACTACAGCATGCATAATGATTTTTGGAAGTCCGTCGATTCGTAATTTCTCAATTGCATTGTTTGTCGGATTAATTGTCGGTGTTTATTCATCCGTCTTTGTCGCAGGCTCTTTATGGTATGTTATGAAGTGTAAGGAACTGAAAAAGAAGGGTGTCATTAGAACCGTTAAGGAAAAGAGAAAATACTCTGATCAACCACAAGTCTAGAAAAGCGGAGGCGTCCGTTAAGCAGCGTATGGACTGGAGCGCTTCGACTGAGATAAAGGAAACACGGTGAGCGAGAGCGAACCGATGTTGACTTATCGTAGGGAGAAGAGCGAAGTCCACTAGCTGCTGGGCGCCGAAGCTGGACAACTCTAATATCTTTGAAAAAACTGCAAATCTTTTTGCAGTTTTTTCTTTTGATTGAAAGCTTATGCCTGCTCCTGTATAATTAGAAAGTCTGAGGGGTGAACGTACCAATGTTAAAATCAAAAACAAAATGGATTGTTCGCAATTCTGATCACAATCTCGCCCAAATACTTGTAAATGAATTGAAGATAACACCGCTAGTTGCATCCCTACTTGTAAACCGTGGACTTAATACCGTAGATTCTGCTCGGTATTTTTTATTTGGAAAAGATGAGTTTCACGATCCTTTCTTACTTAAAGGAATGGAAACAGCGGTTAAGCGAATTCGTGAGGCGATTGAAAAACAAGAACCTATCCTTATTTTTGGAGATTATGATGCAGATGGTGTAAGCAGCACCTCGGTGTTAATGATTACACTTCGTGATTTAGGGGCAAACGTCCAATTTTATATCCCTAATCGTTTTACAGAAGGTTATGGACCAAACGAACCCGCATTCCGTCAAGCGGCGGAAAATGGTATAAAATTGATTATTACCGTCGATACAGGAATAGCTGCCGTTCATGAAGCAGCAGTTGCACAAGAAATTGGCTTGGATCTTATTATTACCGATCACCATGAACCTGGCCCGGTTTTACCAGAGGCCCTAGCAATCATTCATCCCAAACTGCCTGACAGCATTTATCCATTTCGTGAACTGGCCGGAGTAGGAGTAGCTTTTAAACTCGCCCATGCATTATATGGAGAAGTTCCCGAGCATTTATTTGAAATCGCCGTTATTGGCACGATTGCTGACTTAGTATCGTTGAAAGGTGAAAATCGCCTTATCGCTAAAAAAGGCCTCGAAAAACTTAAAGTAACCCAAAATATTGGACTAAAAGCAATTTTAAAAGTAGCTGGTGTGGATCTGATGTCGATCAATGAAGAGACGATTGGATTTACACTTGCACCTAGAATAAATGCGGTCGGCAGGCTGGAAGATGCCGATTTAGCCGTTCAATTGTTATTGACTGACGACCCGCACGAAGCACAAAGCTTAGCAGAAGAAATGGATGCCTTAAATAAAACGAGGCAGGAAATTGTCAATGCGATTACGGTTGAAGCGATCGAAGAGGTTGAAAAAAACTACCCAATTGATACCAATAAAGTACTGGTTATCGGTAAAGAAGGCTGGAATCCTGGTGTTATTGGAATTGTGGCCTCAAGACTTGTCGAAAAGTTCTATCGGCCAACGATTGTGCTGAATTTTGATCCGGATAAAGGGGTCGCCAAAGGCTCGGCTAGAAGTATTATTGGCTATGATTTATTTAAAAATTTATCCACCTGCCGAGAACTTTTGCCGCATTTTGGCGGACATCCGATGGCGGCAGGGATGACTTTGAAACTTGAAGACGTTGCTCTGCTTCGTGAACGCTTAAACCGACTTGCTGACGAGCAGCTGACGGATACCGATTTAATTCCGATAACACAGCTCGATGAGGAGATTCGTCTTCAGGATATTAGCTTATCGTCGTTAGATGAACTTAGTTTGCTCGCGCCTTTTGGAATGGACAACCCGAAGCCAAAAGTGTTAATAGAAAATGTGGCAATTACAAGTATGAGAAAAATTGGCAGTGAACAGAACCATCTTAAGGTTTTAGTCAGTGAAGAAGGTTCAACCCTTGACGGAGTTGGTTTTGGTTTAGGCACTCTCGTTGATCATATTTCACCTGCCTCAAAAATTTCATTAATTGGAGAATTATCTATTAATGAATGGAATAATATACGTAAACCACAAATCTTTATTCATGATATGGCTGTTCATTCGTGGCAATTATTCGATTTTCGCGGACAAAAGCAAGCGAATCATATCGAAACCACAGTACCTGCTGAAAACAGAAAAATTATCATTTTTAATAAAGAACACCTTGAGAAATTAAAACCTGAGTTGCGGTCTGAAACGATCTTTATTCAAGATATGGAAGAGGCTAAGGCGTTTGATGGGTACAAAGCTAATATTGCCTTAGTGGATTTCCCACCGTCAAAAGACCTTTTAAAAGGATTGTTCGCTGGAAAAGAACCTGCAAGAATTTATGCTTATTTCTTTAAAGAAGCAAGCGATTATTTTTCCACTATTCCTACACGCGATCATTTTAAATGGTTCTATGCCCTTCTGTTAAAAAAAGGCCCAATCGACCTGAAACTCCATGGTGATACTATCGCGAAACACCGTGGCTGGTCACAGGAAACGATTAAATTTATGTCAAAGGTGTTTTCTGAACTGGATTTTGTTACAATAAACAATGGATTTATTACTTTGAAAACTGAAGCGCAAAAGCGTGACCTGACTGATTCCCAAACTTATCAAACAAAACAGGCCCAGTATGCTCTTGAAAGAGAATTATTGTTTTCCTCATTTCAAGAATTAAAAGGCTGGTTCGATCAAGTCATTCAAGGATCGGTTGAATCTGAGGAGGCAATTGAAGAATGGATTTAAGAGAATTTATTACAATCGTACCCGATTGGCCAAAACCGGGGATTAAATTTAAAGATATCACCCCTTTAATGAATAATGGTGAAGCCTATAAATACGCAACAGACCAAATCGTAGCATATGCAAAAGAGAGGCAGATCGACATTATTGTCGGACCGGAAGCACGTGGCTTTATTATTGGCTGCCCGGTTGCCTATTCGTTAGGAGTTGGGTTTGCACCAGTCCGTAAAGAAGGAAAGCTGCCAAGAGAAACAATTAAGGTAAGCTATGGTTTGGAATATGGTAAGGATGTTTTAACTATCCATAAAGATGCCATTCAACCAGGACAACGGGTGTTAATTACAGATGATTTGCTGGCAACAGGCGGCACGATCGAAGCAACAATTAAGTTAGTAGAGCAGCTTGGCGGTGTTGTAGCGGGTATTGCTTTCTTGGTAGAATTGAGCTATTTAGAAGGCCGTAGTAAACTAGACGGCTACGATGTTCTTACATTGATGCACTATTAATGGAGAATCGAGGGCACTCAGGAAACGAGTGCTCTCTTTATATAATGGTAAAGGTGAGTTTTTTACGTGAAACTGGAAGTTGAGCAGCTCCAAAAGAGTAAAAAACGACAAAAATTTCGTAATTTAGTAAAAAAACAGTACAATCTCTTTACAACTTCGCTATTTTTTTCGATAATAGTAACAATCATTCTAATTTAGTAACAATTTTTTTCAAAATTATTTATATAGATAGACATTTTGACTTTGTCTAAAAGGTAGAGTTCCAAAAAACTTTGATATAAAAAATGAGATGAAAATAAAGGTGATTTCATGGCGAACGATCAAGTGTTAACGGCCGACCAAGTCATCGACAAGACCAGAAAGTATTTGAATGATGAGCATGTTGAACTAGTCAAAAAAGCTTATGAGTACGCGAAACATGCCCATCGTGAACAATATAGAAAATCGGGAGAGCCATATATTATTCATCCTATTCAGGTTGCCGGTATTTTAGCCGACCTTGAAATGGACCCGGCAACGGTGGCGGCTGGTTTTCTCCATGACGTTGTAGAAGATACCAATGTAACCTTAGGGGATATTGCAGAGGCTTTTAACGGCGAAGTGGCAATGCTTGTTGATGGGGTTACAAAGTTAGGGAAAATTAAATACAAGTCTCATGAGGAGCAGCAGGCGGAGAATCACCGGAAAATGTTTGTAGCAATGGCGCAGGACATCCGTGTGATCCTTATTAAGCTCGCTGACCGCTTGCATAATATGCGGACACTTAAACATCTTCCTATGGAGAAACAGCGCCGAATTTCAAATGAAACACTTGAAATTTTTGCACCTTTAGCTCATCGTCTTGGTATTTCTAAGATTAAATGGGAGTTGGAAGATACCGCATTAAGATATTTAAATCCGCAACAATATTACCGGATTGTCAACTTAATGAAGAAAAAACGTGCAGAACGCGAGCAATATTTGGATGATGTCGTTGAAGAAGTGAAGGGCCGCCTAGATGAAGTATCTATTAAGGCAGAGCTTTCAGGGCGACCAAAGCATATCTACAGCATCTATCGAAAAATGGCACTGCAAAATAAACAATTCAGTGAAATCTATGATTTGCTGGCGGTTCGAATTGTTGTGAATAGTATTAAGGACTGCTATGCCGTTCTTGGCATTATTCACACCTGCTGGAAGCCAATGCCAGGCCGTTTCAAGGACTATATTGCGATGCCGAAACCGAACATGTATCAGTCCCTGCACACAACGGTTATTGGACCAAAGGGAGATCCGCTTGAAGTACAAATCCGAACGTACGAGATGCACCGAATTGCGGAATTTGGGGTTGCGGCCCACTGGGCATATAAAGAGGGAAAAGCGATTAGCGATAGCTCCACCTTCGAGCAGAAACTTACCTGGTTTAGAGAAATCCTTGAGTTCCAAAATGATACGGCGAATGCCGAGGAGTTTATGGAGTCATTGAAAATTGATTTGTTTTCCGATATGGTATTTATTTTTACACCGAAGGGTGATGTTATCGAACTGCCATCGGGTTCTGTTCCTATAGATTTTGCCTATCGGATTCACTCTGAAATCGGTAATAAGACGATTGGCGCAAAAGTGAACGGTAAAATGGTGACACTGGATTATAAGTTGAAGACCGGTGATATCATTGAGATTCTAACATCAAAACACTCGTACGGACCAAGTCAAGATTGGCTGAAGCTGGCTCAGACATCACAAGCCAAGAACAAGATTCGTGCATTCTTTAAGAAACAGCGCCGCGATGAGAATGTCATTAAAGGCAAAGAGATGGTTGAAAAAGAAATCCGTAATATGGAATTTGATCTTAAGGAAATTTTAACACCGGACAATCTGAAAAAAGTCGCTGAAAAATTTAACTTTATGAATGAAGAAGACATGTATGCGGCAGTTGGATATAACGGTGTGACAGCCTTGCAGGTGGCAAATCGCTTAACGGAAAAAGAACGGAAAAAGCGGGATAAGGAACAATCGGCAACCATTGCCAATGCCATTACCGATTTAAAAGCCTTCCCGTCAACGAAAAAGCGGGAATCAGGTGTACGGGTTCAAGGGATTGATAACCTGTTAATCCGGTTGTCAAAATGCTGTAGTCCAGTTCCAGGTGATGAAATTGTTGGTTTTATTACGAAGGGGCGCGGTGTCTCTGTCCATCGTTCCGATTGTCCTAACATTGATTCCAATGATGCTCAATCTAGATTGATTCCGGTTGAGTGGGAATCTTCCTTGAACGACCGTAAGGAGTATAACGTTGATATCGAAATCAGCGGGTATGACCGTCAAGGGCTCCTTAATGAGGTGCTCCAAGCGGTTAGTGAGACGAAGACCAATATTTCAGCTGTTACCGGGAAGTCTGATCGGAATAAAATGGCGACGATTATTATGTCGATTGCCATTCATAATGTTAACCACCTCCAAAAGGTTGTGGAGCGTATTAAGCAAATCCCAGACATTTATTCGGTTCGCCGGATCATGAATTAAGGAGTTTCTAGCATGAGAATAGTAGTACAGCGCAGCAAGGGGGCTAAGGTAACTGTCGATGGTGAAATAACCGGACAGATTACCAAAGGCTTTGTCCTGCTGGTTGGGGTGACACACGAGGATATGGAAGAGGATGCCGCCTATTTAGCGGATAAAATTGCTAACTTACGGATCTTTGACGATCATGATGGGAAAATGAATCATTCTTTATTGGATGTTGGCGGAGAAATTCTCTCTGTCTCCCAATTCACCCTGTATGGGGACTGCCGAAAAGGCCGCAGACCAAACTTTATGGAGGCGGCAAGGCCTGAACAGGCAGTGGTCTTATATGAAGCCTTTAATCAGATGCTTCGTGACAAAGGAATTACCGTTGAAACTGGTGTGTTTGGCGCTATGATGGATGTAGAATTAATCAATGATGGCCCTGTAACGTTGATTGTGGAAAGCAAGTAGGCAGCCTTGGCATTTATGCCGGGCTTTTTTTGTTGGATTAGAAATGTTGTTTGTTTTTATTAACAAAAAATGGGCCGATATTAACAATTTAAAACGGATATTAACAAATATCAGATTATATTAACAAATTGGGTAACCCGCCAACTAATTTTCTCAAAAAAAGCTCCGGAAGAATAAACCTTCCAGAGCCTTGCAATTAGTTAGTTATTTTTAAAATACCTCGCCAAGCCATCATATAGCCCCGAAGCTGCATTTTCTTGAAACATGCTTGAGTTAAGGGTAATTTCTTCTTGCGGGTTACTTAAATACCCCAGTTCAATGAGAGCAGCTGTTTGACTGTTTTCCCGGATGACATGGAAATCACCAAATCTTACTCCGCGCCCACTTAAATCCGTTTGGGCAATGGTGGAAGTATAAAGCGAATCTGCCAGTCCTTTTTGATAGTCATAATAATAATAGCCTGTCATTCCCCGTGAACTTCGGTCTAGGCTGCTGTCGTAATGCAGGCTGATGAAGGCATCGGCTCCATTTGCCGTGGCCGCATACACCCGAGATGGCAGGGAAATAAATGTATCCGTACTTCTAGTAAGGTAGACATTGGCTCCGGCCGCTCTTAATTTATCGTATAGTAGTCGTGCGGTTCGAAGTGTCAGTTCTTTTTCTAGTGTACCGTTCGCACCTGTTGTTCCATTATCTCCGCCGCCATGTCCTGGATCGAGGATAATTGTTTTATTTTTAAGGTAGCTTTCAGCTCCGCCTTTATAAATTTGCTGATTGGACCCATTGTTTGAAACGATCCATCCAGCCACGTAGCCTGTTTCTCCATTCCTTAATTGTATCTCGTACCAGTCATTTACAATCCTCTTTACAGTAAAGCGATCTCCCTCGTCAGCCAGGGCAACTACCTCGGATTGGGCATCTGCGTCTCTTCTAATATTTGTTCCGTTATGTAAAATCGTAACAGTAGTTACTTTTAATGGTTGTTTTCCTTGAGTAGAAGCAGTCGTTTTCTCAAGAAACAAGCCTGATACCCAGCCAAAACTACCAGACTTATACTCTATTTTTACCCAATTATATTTCTCATCTAAAATAGTAAACTGTTGGTCCTGTGAAACAGTACCAATGATTCTTGAGTTTAACGAGGAGTCTGAACGGACACTTAAACTTTCCGCAGTTACGGTTCCAGTGACCCCTGTTACACTTTCTTTTTGGGTATCATTTGAAGTCTCTGATTGAGTGTCAATAAACTCCGCTCTTACCCAGCCTTTAATATCTGAAAAACTAATTTTCAGCCATTTATTTTGTTTGGAGATAATAGAGACGTCCGTCCCATTTGTTAGTTTTCCGACAATTGCACTTGAGACGTAAGGCTCTTCTCTTATGTTAACTGTATCGGCATTCACTTTCCCCATTTCGGTATTTTCAGATGAATCCGAGGAAGAATTATTTTGTCCGGTTTGAAGATCTAAGAATTCTCGAATGACCCATCCTTCACCGAAGAGGCTGCTGATTTTATACCAATTTTCATTTTGGTCAAGGACCGTTATTTCTTGACCTTGAGTTAAAGAGCCAACCATCGGGAAGCTTGTCCCAGGACCGGAACGTATCCTTAATTGATCGGTATTAACTTTTGCCTTTTTGCCTCCAGTACTTGTTGCTTCGCTCCCTGAATTGGATTCATCGTCCTTCGTGACGAGCCAATTGACTACCCAGCCAGTTTGGCCTAACGATAATTTAATCTCAATCCAATCATCTTTTTCTTTTACAATTTGATACTGTTCGCCTCGTTTTGCTGTCATGATGTTGGGATAGCTTAATCCTGGGCCGCTGCGGACATTTACCGTATCTGTGGATATCGTAACAGAACCACTTGAGGCATTGCCTATTCCTTGCGGCAGAAAGGTACCGAAAGCGAGAATAATAGTAAATAATAGCAGTGTATACTTTTTTGTCATCGTAACCTCCTTCTTCTGTTTATTTTATCGTAAAAAAGCCAGAAATTCATTCCTTAATTGGTTAATTACGCTAATTTTACTAGAAGTAAGCCATAAAAATCACATAAACATGTAAGATTTTTACCAGAGTGGAAATACTAGAAAAAAAGACTGAGGTGATTGGGTTATGAGGTCGAGTGAAAAGGGAATGAACATACAGTCAATGGATGGCCGTGTTTTTGGAGTGGATTTTCATGATTTTATTCAAAAAGAGGGTCATTCAAACTCCATTGAACTTGCATCTGAATTTGGGCTGACGATGGGCGATGTCAGAAAGTTAAAAAAACATATGGGAAGGTCTTAAATGTCTCTTGACATTACCATTGTTGCTACGTATTATTATATAAATATAAAAGATATTTCGGAATAACCAATGATGGAGCATAGTAATTAAGATAATTCATGAAAAGAGAGGAAATGCCTTAGGCTGAAAGCATTTCTACATGTACCTTAGTGAAAGAACACTCCGTAGGCTTCTCTCTGAAAAAGCAGCTGCTTTAGTAGGAGATGAACGTTGCAGGCGTTAACTGTTTAAGAGGAAGAGCATTTTTTCATGTTCTTCAACTAGGGTGGCACCGCGGGACTAAAACTCTCGTCCCTTGTATGACTACAAGGGATGGGAGTTTTTTTGTGTTTCCAGAAAAAGCAAGCACCCCTTACAGCGTCTATTTAACAATATCTACATAAGCGTTATGTTTATAAAGGAGGTAAATCACCATGTCGATCAGCATCCCGAGAGGCACGCAAGACATACTGCCTGGTGAAGTAGAAAAGTGGCAGCTAATTGAAGCAAAAGCAAGAGAACTTTGTGAAAAATACCAATATCAAGAGATTCGTACACCAATCTTTGAACATACAGATCTTTTTTCTAGAGGCGTCGGCGATAGCACCGATATCGTCCAAAAAGAAATGTACACCTTTGAAGACAGAGGCAAACGCAGTATAACGCTTAGACCCGAAGGAACAGCGGCAGTCGTCCGCTCGTTTGTAGAGAAGAAAATGTTTGGTCTTGCAAATCAGCCTGTAAAGCTTTATTACATGGGACCTATGTTCCGTTATGAACGCCCGCAGGCAGGACGATTCCGCCAGTTTGTTCAATTTGGTGTGGAGGCATTAGGCAGTAACGACCCAGCGATTGATGCAGAGGTAATTTCTTTAGCCATGAATCTCTATAAAGAAATGGGATTGCAGAAGCTAAAACTTATCATCAACAGCTTAGGGGATAAAGAAAGCCGGACGGCTCACCGTGAGGCGCTTGTGAATCATTTCAAACCTCGGATTGGGGAGTTTTGTCATGACTGTCAAAACCGTCTTGAAAAAAATCCGCTCAGGATCCTGGATTGTAAGCAGGACCGTGACCACGAATTAATGAAAACGGCGCCTTCAATCTTAGATTATTTGAATGACTTTTCAAAAGCTTATTTTGAAAAATTACAACAGTATTTAACGCAGCTCGATATTCCATTTGAAGTCGATTCAAACTTAGTCCGCGGTTTAGATTATTATAATCATACTGCATTTGAGATTATGAGTAACGCGGAGGGATTTGGAGCAATTACCACCCTTTGCGGAGGCGGACGTTATAACGGGCTTGCAGAAGAAATTGGCGGCCCTGAGACACCTGGTATCGGCTTTGCTTTAAGTATTGAGCGGTTTATTGCGGCCCTTAATGCGGAAGGTATTGATCTTGAAATCAATCAAGGAATTGACGTGTTTGTAGCTTCACTTGGGGAAGAAGCAAAGGATTATACCGTCGGACTATTGCAGCAGCTTCGAATGGCTGGTTTTTCTGCGGAAAGAGATTACTTGGACCGGAAAATCAAGGCCCAATTTAAAGCAGCTGACCGTTTAAAGGCTAAATATGTAGCGATACTTGGAGACGATGAGCTTAAAAATAACAAAATTAATGTTAAAAATATGGCTACAGGTGAACAAGTAGAATTAGATCTAAACACATTTATTAAACAATTCCAGGAATTGCAAGCTTAAAAGGGGGATAAACATGTTTGGCAGATCGTATTTTTGTGGAGAAGTTCCAGAATCAGCAGTAGGTGAGAAGGTAACATTAAAGGGCTGGGTTCAAAAACGCCGTGACCTCGGCGGGTTAATCTTTATTGATTTGCGCGACCGTTCCGGAATTGTTCAAGTAGTGTTTAATCCAGATACATCAAAGGAAGCACTGGAAATTGCAGAAACAATCCGTAACGAGTATGTTCTAAATGTGGTCGGAACCGTTGTCGGCCGTGAAGCAGGAACCATTAATGAAAACATAACAACAGGAACGATTGAAGTTCAGGCTGAAGAAGTAACGATTATCAATGAAGCGAAAACGCCGCCGTTTCAGATTTCTGATCGGACAGATGCATCAGAGGATATCCGCTTAAAATATCGCTACTTAGATTTCCGCCGCCCGGTTATGTTTGACACGCTGAAGATGCGCCATCAGGTAACAAAACATATTCGAAACTACCTTGACAGTGAGGGTTTCTTAGATATTGAAACACCAATTCTAACAAAAAGTACACCAGAGGGAGCACGTGACTACTTAGTGCCTAGCCGTGTCCATCCAGGTGAGTTCTATGCATTGCCACAATCACCACAGTTGTTTAAACAATTGTTAATGGTGGGCGGAGTTGAACGTTATTATCAAATTGCCCGCTGTTTCCGTGATGAGGACTTGCGTGCAGACCGTCAACCGGAATTTACCCAAGTCGATATTGAAACAAGCTTCTTAAGTCAAGAAGACATTATCAGCATGATGGAAAAAATGTTATCTGGATTGATGAAGGAAGTTAAAGGGGTGGAAGTCCCTGCAAGTTTCCCACGTATGACCTATGCAGAGGCAATGAGCCGCTTTGGGTCTGATAAACCAGATACACGGTTTGGATTAGAACTTGTGGACCTTTCTGAAATCGTGAAGGATTCAGGTTTTAAGGTGTTTGCTGCAGCCGTTGCAAATGGCGGCCAGGTAAAAGCCATTAATGTAAAAGGGGCAGCCGAAAAATATTCTCGTAAAGATATTGATGCTTTAACTGAATTTGTCGCTGTCTACGGTGCAAAAGGCCTTGCTTGGTTAAAAGTTGATGCTGAAGGCTTAAAGGGACCAATTGCTAAATTCTTCAACGAAGAGGATGTACAAGCAATCAAGGCTACACTTGATGCGGCTGATGGAGATTTACTATTATTTGTTGCCGATAAAAAGAGTGTTGTAGCAGATGCCCTTGGTGCATTAAGACTTAAACTAGGAAAAGAGTTAGGCTTAATCGACCCAAGCCAGTTTAACTTCTTATGGGTAACTGACTGGCCGCTGTTAGAGTACGATGAAGAAGAAGGCCGTTATTATGCAGCACACCATCCATTTACAATGCCATTTAGGGAAGACCTTGAACTATTAGATACAGACCCTTCCAAGGTCCGTGCTCAAGCATATGACATTGTTTTAAATGGATATGAACTTGGCGGTGGATCACTGCGGATTTTCGAACGCCCGATTCAAGAAAAAATGTTTAGTGTGCTTGGATTTTCTCCAGAAGAAGCGCAGGAACAGTTTGGCTTCCTCTTAAATGCCTTTGAATATGGAACACCTCCACATGGTGGAATTGCAATCGGTCTTGACCGCTTGGTTATGCTGCTTGCAGGCAGTACCAACCTGCGTGATACGATTGCCTTTCCAAAGACAGCAAGTGCAAGCTGCTTGCTAACAGATGCACCAGGTGAAGTTTCTGAGGCACAATTAAAGGAGTTATATTTGTCACTAAATGTTAATAAATAGCAAGAATTCGCTTTCATTAAGTCTTGATGACCTTTTCAGGATATGATATGATAAGAGCAATTAAAGAAGAGTCCTGAAATGTACGTTGTGTTACCTGAAGTTTTGACCGAACATTAATGATTCGGGAGTCTAGAGTTTTCTGCCATGCGTAAATGCCCCACCTATACGGTATAGGGACTTACAATAGCGGAAACAGGACACCCACCTGCTAGTAGCGGGATCAAAACGAAGGATCATAAGCGACGGCACCATTGGGACTCTTCGTTATTTCCTAAAAATCACCTTCTGCTTAGGCAGAAGGTTTTTCTTTTATGAATAATTCCTAGTTGATTACTTGTTTTTATAAGCAAGTATGATATATTCTTATGGTGAAAAAATATATAAAAGTGATTATAAATTTGGAGTGAATCTCATGCTGCATCAATTTTCTCGAAACGAGCTTGCTATTGGTAAAGAAGGATTAACTATTATGAAAAACAGCACGGTTGCTGTTTTAGGAATCGGCGGTGTCGGTTCATTTGCGGCGGAAGCTCTGGCCCGGTCCGGGGTTGGCAGATTAATTTTGATTGATAAAGATGACGTAGATATTACTAATATCAACCGTCAGCTGATTGCGCTTCTATCCACGGTCGGCAGACCAAAGGTAGAAATCATGACAGAGCGGATTAAAGATATTAACCCTGATTGTGAAGTGATTCCGCTAAAAATCTTTTATACAGAAGATACCTATGAAGAAATTTTTAGTCATAAATTGGATTTTGTTGTGGATGCTTCGGATACGATTGTTTATAAAATTCATTTAATGAAAGAATGCCTGAAGCGAAATATCCCGATTATTTCTAGCATGGGGGCAGCAAACAAAATGGATCCGACTCGTTTTAAGATTGCGGATATTTCGAAGACTCATACGGATCCGATTGCAAAAGTTATTCGCACAAAACTTCGCAAAGAACGGATTCACAAAGGGATTCCTGTTGTCTTTTCTGATGAAAGTCCAATAGTGATTCGCGAGGATATAAAAAAAGAAGTGGGAAATGAAAACGCGCCGATTCGCAAAGCGCAAATGCCGCCTGCCTCTAATGCTTTTGTACCTTCCGCAGCTGGCCTGATTATGGCGAGCTATGTTGTCAGAGAATTGTTAAAAGACATTAAAATTCAGCGGGTTGCTGATGAAAAATAAGCGATTTGCCCTAAACTCTTTGACGTTTAGGGTTTTTCTTTTTGCATCAGTCTTAAGACCTAGATAGTATCCATCCGGAGCCGTTTTAATCGTTTTTCTTTTTTGTTACAATACTTTTCGAATTTAGGAAGGAAGAAATTTTTTCTAGATTCAGGTAAACTTGATTAGGATAGTTTGTTCCTGAGAGGAGAGAGAATTTGGAGACCATTGTAGAACTTAAAGAGGTTACGAAGGTTATTAAAGGAAGAACCATTATTGATCAAATTAGCTTCCGAGTAAATAAAGGGGAAGTGTTTGGATTCTTAGGTCCAAACGGAGCAGGGAAAACCACCACCATTCGCATGATTGTTGGTTTAATGGGGATTACTTCCGGTGACATAACTATTGGCGGTTATAGTATTAAATCTCAATTCGAGGAGGCAGTCGGTCATATCGGAGCGATTGTTGAAAATCCTGAAATGTATAAATTTTTAACAGGTTATCAGAACTTGGTTCATTATGCACGCATGTCGAAAGGAATATCGAGAGATAAAATTGCCGAAACAGTAGAATTGGTAGGGCTGTCAGAACGAATCCATGACAAAGTAAAAACCTATTCACTTGGAATGAGGCAGAGGTTAGGGCTGGCTCAATGCCTTTTACATGACCCGGATGTATTAATTCTTGATGAGCCTACTAACGGATTAGACCCTGCAGGGATTAGAGAAATACGCGATTATGTCCGCTTGCTGGCCCGAGAAAAAAATATGGCTGTAATTGTTTCGAGTCATTTACTGTCTGAAATGGAAATGATGTGTGACAGAATCGGAATCATACAGGATGGCAGGTTAGTAGATGTACAGCGTGTTAATGAATTTGTACATGAAGGTACTGAGGTAACCTATGAGCTAGAAGTAGTACCCGCTGAAAAAGCGTTGAATCTTTTAGCTGTGAATTATCCAGATCTTAAAGCAAATCATTCAAGAAATGGCTTAACTGTTGAAATAAGCAAAGAGGAAATCCCTAATCTAGTTAAATTACTGGTTGCCGAAGATATTTCCATTTTTGGGATTAAGGAAGTAGCGAAAACATTAGAAGATCGTTTCCTTGAAGTGACGTCTGAAAAGGAGGCGGCTTTGCGTGGTTAATTTAATTAAAAATGAATGGATGAAAATTTTTAGGCGCCCTGGAACAATCGTTATGATTGGTATTTTGGTTCTTTCTTTAGCTGTAGTTGCTATTGTCATTAAATCACAACAGAATAGTATGGATGTGCAGCAGGATCATAATTGGCAGCAGGTCTTACAGGAGGAAAACAATGCTTTAAAGCAGCAGATGGCGAAAAGCCAAATCAAATCGGAGAAGCAATATTTCAAAAAAGAAATTGCGATTAATGATTACCGAATCAAACATGATATTCCACCTAAAGAGAAATATACGGTTTGGTCCTTCGTAAAAGATTCGTCACAGCTGATTATGTTAGCAGGCGTATTTATTATTATTGTAGCTGCTGGCATAGTGGCCAGTGAGTTTAACTGGGGGACAATTAAGCTGTTATTAATCCGTCCCATTAATCGAACTAAAATTCTTTTAGCGAAATATGTGACAGTTCTATTATTTGCTTTCCTTATGCTGGCGATCATGTTTATTTTCTCTAGTGTATTGGGTGCCATATTGTTTGGTATGCCGGACAAAGCAGTTCCTTATTTAAATTATTTTAATGGCCACGTTACGGAACAGAATATGGTTGTCCATCTGCTCGTTTACTACGGACTAAGTTCTATTGATATGATTATGTTAGTAACCATGGCATTCATGATTTCTGCTGTATTTCGAAATAGTTCACTTGCAATTGGGCTATCGTTGTTTTTATTATTTACCGGAGGTCAATTTACTGCTTTGTTAGCTATGAAATTTGACTGGGCTAAATATGTTTTATTTGCCAACACAGATTTAATGCAATATTTTGAAGGAACACCACTCGTCGAAGGAATGACAATCCCCTTCTCTATTATCATGCTAGTCATTTACTTCGCACTTTTCCAGTTCCTCGCTTTCTACGTTTTCAAAAAACGAGACGTAGCAGCATAAACACTATAAGAACATAAATAAAGGTGACAGGCACCATGTGAATTCTTCACATGGTGCCTGTCACCTTTTCTATTATTTCTACTTTCTCGATCTGATTAATTTTTCATATACAGTAGCTAGGGCTTGTTCGAATTTTCCTGTTTTTTTAGGCTGGTAGTATTTTTTGTTTTTAAGTTTGTTCGGTAAATATTGCTGAGGCACCCAGCCGTTCTCATAGTCATGTGGATATAAGTAGCCAATTCCTCTGCCAAGCTCTTTTGCACCTTTATAATGGGCATCCTTTAGGTGGTCCGGTACTTCGCCGACAATTCCTTTTTGGATGTCATCTAGGGCCGCTTGAATGGCTAGCACGGCTGAGTTAGATTTAGGTGATAAGCAAAGTTCAATTACAGCATTTGCGAGTGGAATCCTTGCCTCGGGAAAGCCAATTCTTTCTGCTGTTTCGATGGCTGCTAATGTCCGTGCTCCCGCTTGTGGATTAGCTAGTCCTATGTCTTCATAAGCAATCACGATCAATCTGCGGCTGATACTGGGCAGGTCACCTGCTTCAATTAAGCGGCCAAGGTAGTGAAGGGCTGCATCTACATCGCTCCCGCGAATAGACTTCTGAAAAGCCGAGAGGACATCATAATGACCGTCTCCATCTTTATCTGCAACCAAACTTTTCTTTTGCAAACATTCCTCAGCCGTTTCCACATCAATATGAATAACGCCTTCAGCATCTTTATCGGTTGATAGAATGGCCAGTTCCAGTGCGTTCAACGAGCTGCGAACATCTCCATTTGACCCTTGAGAAAAATGCAATAATGCTTCTTCAGAAATCTCTACCTTTTCTTTACCATAGCCGCGTTCATCATCACGAAGCGCTCGGACTAAGGCTTGCTTGACTTCATCCGGGGACAAAGGCTTTAGTTCGAAAATTTGACAGCGGCTTCGAATCGCCGGGTTAATCGCATGATAGGGGTTACTTGTTGTGGCCCCAATTAATACGATCATTCCGTTTTCCAGATAGGGAAGAAGAAAATCTTGTTTGGCTTTATCTAAACGGTGGACTTCATCAAGCAGCAGAATGACTTTCCCAGACATTTTTGCCTCTGCTGCCACAATCTCCATATCTTTTTTATTATTTGTTACCGCGTTTAATGTTCGAAAGGCGTATTTTGTACTTCCGGCAATGGCGCTTGCAATCGAAGTTTTCCCGATGCCAGGCGGTCCGTATAAGATCATCGAGGTAAGCTGTTTCGCCTTCACCATTCTTGCGATTATTTTCCCATCCCCAACAAGATGCTGCTGTCCGACAACTTCCTCGATTGTTCGTGGCCGCATGCGGAATGCTAATGGTTTTTGCTGCATAATCATCTCTCCAAAATTGAACTGACTGTCTTGCTTGAAAATTTATATTTTATAGTAGAATAGGTACTGATTTAATAAATTATAAATAGAATCTTCCAATTTAACTTTACCATTTTCCCTTGAAAAAGCATATTAAAGAAGAATATGATATAATTTTTAATGCCTATCAATTTACTGAGATTATTTTCATTAATAGATACATTAACGAATAGGGGTGCAATAGATGAAGATTTCTACTAAAGGTCGTTATGGTTTGACAATTATGATTGAACTAGCTAAAAAACATGGTGAAGGTCCTACCTCTTTAAAGACGATTGCTCAAGCAAATGAACTATCCGAGCATTACTTAGAACAATTAATTGCTCCATTACGGAATGCAGGTTTGGTCAAAAGTATCAGAGGAGCTTATGGAGGATATGAACTGACTAATGCGCCATCAAAAATTACCGCAGGCGATGTCATTCGTGTGCTAGAAGGTCCGATTACCCCTGTCGAAGGGATTGAAGATGAAGAACCTGCTAAGCGCGAGCTGTGGATCCGAATCCGCGATGCGATTAGAGGTGTTTTGGATAATACCACATTAGAAGATTTGGCCAGCCACAGTGATGACCAGGAGCCAGATGGTTATATGTTTTATATTTAAGGTTAAAAATAAAAGCGAGTCAGTAATGGAAGCAGTAGCCATTAATTTATAATCATTTTTAGATGAATGATAAATGAGAATTATTTGATTGAAGGTGTAATTATGGAACGAATCTATCTCGACCATGCCGCAACGAGTCCGATGCATCCAAAGGTGATCGACAAGATGGTAACCATTATGAATGCTACATTTGGGAATCCTTCGAGCATTCATTCATTCGGCAGGGAGGCTCGTCATTATATCGATTTAGCGCGGGCTGTACTTGCTCGCAGTATCGGAGCCCAGGAAACCGAGATTATTTTTACAGGCGGCGGGACTGAAGCAGATAATATGGCGTTATTTGGTGTCGCTGAAAGCTACCAAACAATGGGCAGACATATTATCACAACGCAGGTAGAACATCATGCTGTTCTTCATGCTTGCAAAAAGTTAGAAAAAATGGGTTACGAAGTTACCTACCTGCCAGTGGATGAAACAGGGCGAATCGCAATAACAGACCTCCAAGCGGCATTGAGGGATGATACGATTCTAGTATCGGTGATGTATGGTAATAACGAAGTAGGAACCATCCAGCCAATTAACGAAATTGGTCAGCTGCTTCAAGGGCACCAAGCTATTTTTCATACAGATGCAGTCCAAGCATACGGGGTAGAAGACATCGATGTCAACGATAGTAAAATTGATTTGTTATCTGTTTCTGCTCATAAAATAAATGGCCCAAAGGGAGTTGGCTTTCTTTTTGCAAGGTCAACGGTCAAAATAGCACCACGCCTCTTTGGTGGTGAACAAGAAAGAAAACGCCGAGCCGGGACGGAAAATGTTGCTTCAATCGTAGGATTTCATGAAGCGGTATTGATAGCGAATGAAGAGCGGTCAATTAAACGTGAAAAGTTTATTGAACTGAAAGAAACGTTAATAGAGAAGCTCCATGATGGACAGGTTGAATTTAACATAAACGGATCGCTTGAATATTCACTGCCACATGTATTAAACTTAAGCTTTCCTGGAACTAGTGTGGAAGCAATGCTTGTCAATCTTGATTTGGCTGGTGTTGCTGTTTCAAGCGGCTCAGCTTGTACAGCAGGTTCGATTGAGCCTTCCCATGTTCTTGTTGCCATGTTTGGTAAACAATCAGAGCGGCTGACCAATTCCATCCGCTTCAGCTTTGGTTTTACTACCACAAAGGAAGAGGTTAGTAAAACCGCTGGAGAAATTGCTAAAATTGTTAAGCGCCTGAAAAAATAGATGCAGATGAATTGCTAGACGAGAGAGGTGAAAACATGGAAAGAAAGGATCCAAAGGATACACGGGTAGTAGTTGGGATGTCAGGTGGAGTGGATTCCTCTGTTGCAGCCCTTTTATTAAAGCAGCAAGGCTATGACGTCATCGGCATTTTTATGAAAAACTGGGATGACACCGATGAAAATGGTGTGTGTACAGCAACAGAAGATTACGAGGACGTTATTCGTGTCTGCAATCAAATTGGCATTCCCTATTATGCAGTAAACTTTGAAAAACAATATTGGGACAAGGTATTTACCTATTTCCTTGATGAATATAAGGCGGGCAGGACGCCAAATCCTGACGTGATGTGTAACAAAGAAATCAAATTTAAAGCCTTCCTAGAACATGCGATGAACTTAGGTGCGGATTATCTTGCGACAGGACACTATGCCCGCGTCGAGTTCCGTGATGGCGAATATAAAATGCTTCGCGGCCTTGATGAAAATAAAGATCAAACCTATTTCCTAAATCAATTATCGCAGGAGCAGATAAGTAAAGTGATGTTCCCAATTGGTAATCTTGAGAAGTCCCGGGTTCGGGAAATTGCCAAGGAGGCAGAGCTTGCTACTGCAACGAAAAAAGACAGTACCGGGATTTGCTTTATTGGTGAACGGAATTTTAAAGAGTTCCTAGGTCAATATTTACCTGCACAGCCCGGGAATATGGAGACGTTTGACGGTGAGGTCAAAGGCAAACATGAAGGGCTGATGTATCATACGATCGGCCAGCGCCATGGTCTTGGGATTGGCGGATCTGGTGAGCCCTGGTTTGCGATTGGTAAGGATTTAAAGAGAAATATCCTTTATGTCGGCCAAGGCTTCCATCATGAAAAACTCTATTCCGATGCGATTACAGCTGTGAATGTTAGCTGGGTTTCAAATCGTGAAAAGCCAGCTGAATTTGAATGCACAGCGAAATTCCGTTATCGTCAGGAAGACCATAAAGTCACAGTTCGCCTGTTGGAAGGTGATAAAGTTCAAGTCTTGTTCCATGAACCTATCAGAGCAATTACGCCTGGACAAGCTGCTGTTTTTTATCAAGGTGACGAATGCCTTGGCGGCGGAACGATTGATGAAGTTTATAAAAATGGTGAACGTTTAACATATGTTGGCTAAAGAAGACCCTGATTCCTTTATTGGAGTCAGGTCTTTTTTGTGAGTGTATTGCTGTTTGGCGGAATAAATGGCAGTATGGTCGGGATTAATGTAAAAAGTCGCGGAATATTTCAAAATTGCGCGGAATAAAAGCTGAATTCGGAGGAATAACTTCATAAACCGGAGGAATTCCACAATACAGTCTCACCCTAAGATACAAACGGTAACTTTTAACTAAAATATGATATACTTTCTTTTAGGATTGGAGTTGAAAAAATGGATAAAAACCAATTAGGTGTACAATACATGCAAGAAGGTAACTGGGAAGAGGCTGCTAAAGCCTTTAACGATGCAATCGAAGAAAACCCAAAAGATTCAGTAGCCTATATCAATTTTGGCAACGTTCTTTCAGCAGTAGGCGACGACGAAAAAGCAATCAGATTTTATCAAAAAGCAATCGAAATCGACGAAAATGCAGCTGCTGCTTACTATAGTATCGGAAACATCCTCTTTAGCCATGACCGCTTCGCAGAAGCAAAACATAGTTTCGAGCAAGCAATGAAAAAAGGACTCGACTCAAGCGACACCTACTTTATGTTAGGTCTAACACTTCTGCAGCTAGACCAAGGCAAGCTAGCCCTTCCATACCTGCAGCGAAGTGTCGAGTTAAACGAGAAGGACTCAGAGGCCCGCTTCCAGTACGGACTATGCCTCGCTCAAAATGATCTTATTGATGAAGCCATCATTGAACTAGAAAAATGCATTGAACTAGACCCTGATCATTCAGATGCTTATTATAATTTAGGCGTCTCTTATGCATTCAAGGAAAATCAGACCCAGGCGCTTGCTATGTTTAACAAAGCAATTGAGATCCAGCCTGACCACATACTAGCAGGTCATGCCAAGAAATTACTTGAACAAAACCTCTAATATATAAAAAAGCCGAAAGGAGGGAGCAGAATGGAAAAACAAGACACCCTTGATTTATTCGCGGAACAAGGAAAGTTTGTAAAGGGAAGACCGATCGTAACGATTTTCCATAACGAACAAAACCTCTATACAGTCCTTAGAATCCGCGTCGATGAAACCAATGATCAATACGATGACAAAGAAGCGGTCATAACAGGATATTTTCCGAAAATCCATGAACAGGAAACCTATGTCTTTTTCGGAGAATTTAAAGAACATCCAAAGTTTGGACTCCAGTTCCATACGAATCATTTTCGCAAGGACATGCCCCAAACGAAACAAGGGGTTATTGCCTATTTATCAGGTGATATGTTTAAGGGTATTGGGAAGAAGACCGCGGAGAACATTGTTGAGACACTCGGTGAAAATGCGATTTCAAAGATTCTCAATCAGCCGTCATTACTCGATTCCATTCCAAAGCTCCCTCCTGAAAAGGCCAAAATGCTTTATGATACCTTGATGGAGCATCAGGGCCTTGAGCAAGTAATGGTCGCCTTAAATCAATACGGTTTCGGGCCGCAAATTTCTATGCGTATTTATCAAGCCTATAAAGATGAAACTCTCTCCATTATTCAAAAAAACCCCTATCAGCTTGTCGAGGACATTGAGGGGATTGGTTTCGGCCGGGCGGACGAGTTGGGTTATCAGCTGGGGATTACCGGGAACCATCCTGATCGGATCAAAGCAGCCTGCCTTTACACGCTCGAAAATGAAAGCATGCAAACAGGCCATGTTTTTTTACACGCGGAGGATTTGCTTGAACAAGTAAAGTCACTACTTGAAGAAAATAAGCGCGATCAAATTGAGTTTACTGATATCTCAAGCGAACTGATTAAACTTGAAGAAGAGGGGAAAATAATCGGCGAGGAAAAACGAATTTATCTCCCTTCATTATTTTTTGCGGAAAAAGGTCTTGTTACGAGCATTAATCGTATCTTAAAGCAAACCGAATACAGTGAACAATTCCCTGAATCTGAGTTCCTTCTGGCATTAGGCGGCTTAGAAGAGCGTCTAGGTGTGCAATATGCCCCTTCACAAAGAGAAGCCATTCAAAATGCGCTCATGTCTCCTATGCTCATCCTAACAGGTGGTCCCGGAACCGGTAAAACAACTGTTATAAAAGGGATTGTCGAGCTTTACGGTGAATTGCACGGCTGTTCGCTTGAACCAAAGGATTACTTTAAAAAAGACGAACCTTTTCCGATTTTATTAGCAGCCCCGACCGGACGTGCGGCGAAACGAATGACTGAATCCACTGGACTGCCTGCAGTAACTATTCACCGCTTACTTGGCTTTAATGGGACAGAAGGATTTGACCGTGATGAAGTAAGTCCGCTAGAGGGAAAAATATTGATAGTCGATGAGACTTCGATGCTGGATATATGGCTTGCCAATCAATTGTTCAAGGCCCTGCCGGAACATATTCAAGTCATCATGGTAGGTGACGAGGATCAGCTTCCATCAGTCGGGCCTGGGCAAGTGTTAAAGGATTTACTGAAGTCTGAGCGGATTCCAACTGTTCGCCTTACTGATATTTACCGTCAGGCTGAGGGATCTTCGATTATCGAACTGGCGCATGACATTAAGAAGGGATTTCTACCGCCAAATGTCACCGCAAAACAGGCTGATCGCTCTTTTATTAAATGTTCAACAGCACAAGTCGCTCAGGTCGTCGAAAAAGTGGCCCTTAATGCCAAAAACAAAGGATATACCGCAAAGGATATTCAGGTGCTAGCACCGATGTATCGTGGGCCGGCTGGTATTGACCGCTTGAATGTCTTATTACAGGAGATCTTTAACCCTAATCCTGATGGAAAACGTAAGGAAATCGCCTTTGGCGATGTAAAATACCGAATCGGTGACAAGGTGCTTCAACTTGTTAATCAGCCAGAAAGCAATGTATTTAACGGAGATATTGGTGAAATTATCTCGATCATCTATGCCAAAGAAAATACCGAAAAACAAGATATGATTTATATTTCCTTTGAAGGAAATGAAGTCGAATATACAAGGCAGGACTTAAATCAAATAACTCATGCGTATTGCTGCTCCGTCCATAAATCACAGGGCAGTGAATTTCCGATTGTCATTCTTCCGATTACAAGAAGCTACTATAGGATGCTGCAAAGGAACTTAATTTACACAGCCATTACCCGTAGTAAACAATCATTGATTATTTGCGGGGAAGAAGATGCACTAAGGATGGGGATAGAACGGGCAGATGAACTCCAAAGACAAACTACACTCTGCCAAAAGCTTCAGGAATCCATCATAAATGTGACTCAAACGAATGTCGATATTTCGAGTGAGCTATCCTATGAGGAAGAAATGATGCAAGTCCATCCAATGATTGGAATGGAAAACCTTACACCTTATGATTTTCTAACTAATGACGGAAACTAAGAAATGTTCGGGGGGTGGAAACTCTTTGCGGACATTTTCTTTATTAAAAGGGCAGCCTGTTTTTGAAACCAAAAGTGGAACCAAAATAGGTGAGATTACCGATCTTTGTATAGCAAGCACCGGAAAAGTCGAAGGCCTATTAGTTAAAAAAGGGATATTCTTCAAGCAAACCTTCTTTTTGGACATTCAAAAAGTGGCCTCCTTTGGCTGGGATGGGGTAATGGTTGAGGATACCGGGTATTTAGAAAAACTAAAAGAGAGTCCTGAATATACGTTAAACCATCAACATTCCTTAGACGGCATGATGATGCTTTCTAAAAGCGGTGATTCGCTTGGATTGTTAACGGATGTATATTTTCAGGAAGAATTGGGCACAATCGTAGGGTATGAAATTACGGATGGCTTCTTTTCGGAAATCACGGAAGGCAAACAAGTCATTCAATCCGGGAAGCCCGTCGCGATCGGAAAGGATGCCATTATCGTAGATGTAGATAATACGTGAGGTGTCTTTTCATGTTTAAGTGTCCCAATTGTCAGAGCAAAGATATCGGCAAAATTGGTATCAACCAGTATTATTGCTGGAACTGTTTTATCGAACTCTCTGTAAACAAAGGTATCATTAATACCCATCAGGTCGAAGAAGACGGGTCATTAAGTTCGTTGGATGATTTGTTTGAGGAAGAAGAACGTCGTTATACGATTTAAAACCGAGGGTTCCTCGGAAGTCTGGCCAATCTGTTAAAGAGGTGAGACGAATGAATAAGATGATGACGACAATGGTTGCTTTTGGTGCAGGGATGGCAGCGTACAATGTAGCCCAAAGAAATAATATGATGTCAGCCCGCAATATGAAAAGGATTCAAAAAAAGGTAAAGCGCGCGATATTCTAGGTTATTCCCCCTCAAGGTCTTTGAGGGGGATTTTAGCATAACCTGTATATTTCCACCATCAGTCTCCAAAACTAATCGAAGGAGGTCCTTGACGTGGATATTCGTGTAAAATGGTATTATCGAATTGGGTTCTTGCTCCTTTTATTAATCGCAATCTTCATTTTTTTAAAGATTAGTCCACTATGGATGCCAATTGTTAAAATAATTGGAATAATCATTTTTCCTTTTATTATTGCTGGTTTTATTACTTATTTACTGCACCCGATTGTAGAGAAATTGCATGAAAAAGGACTGCATCGTGGTCTTGCTATTATCCTCATTTATTTTATTTTTTTTGGCGGTATCGGCTTTTCATTATATAAGGGGATACCAGTCGTTATTGACCAAATAAAAGATTTATCTGAAAGTGCTCCCGTCTTCGCTGAGCAGTATCGGGACTGGATTGCATTGCTGCAGAAACATACAAGGGAATGGCCAGATGGTCTGCAAGCAAGGGTTGATGAGGGAATCGATGCATTTGAAAACAAACTAAATTCTCTATTAACGATTATCGTCAACATCCTTGTTAACATTCTGAATTCCGCCTTACTGATGATGATTATTCCGTTTATAACCTTCTACATGCTAAAAGATTATCCGCTATTAAAAAGGACTGTTTGGTATTTAACGCCTAAAAAATGGCGCAAGAAGGGCTCGTTGTTTCTTAAGGATGTAGACCAATCACTTGGCGGTTACATAAGAGGGCAGCTGCTCGTTTGTGTTATTATTGGCAGTATTTCTTCGCTGTTATTTTGGATCTTTCATTTAAATTATCCATTGCTTCTAGGGTTAATTGTCGGTGCCACTAATGTAATTCCTTATTTTGGTCCAATTATCGGGGCTGTTCCCGCAGTTATTATTGCTGCCACCATCTCGATGAAATTGGTTATTATTACGATTGTCATTGTCTTTGGATTACAGTTTCTTGAGGGTAATATTTTATCACCTTATATTGTGGGAAAGAGTTTACATATGCACCCTTTGTTAATTATGGCGGCCTTAACGACTGGTGGTGAAGTTGGCGGGATTTTAGGGTTAATCCTTGCCGTTCCTATCCTTGCTGTCCTCAAAGTGGGCATTATCCATGCAAAAAACCACCTAATGAAGGAATCAAATTGACAAACGTTTTGTTGGTGGCTATAATTCGTGATATAGAATAATTGTTTGAAAATGTAGAAGGATTGAGTATGTTGTAGTCCATCTGTAACGCTTAGCGTAAAAGAGAGGAGCTTCCCAGGCTGAAAGAAGCTCTAGATGAAGGATAACAGAAAGCTAATCTGGAGTGCAGCTAATCACTGCCGTCACTGCCGCGTTAAGGCGGATTTTGAGAGATGGATACAGAATTTTGTATTCATAATCAGGGTGGTACCGCGAGATAAGCTCTCGTCCCTGTTTTGGGATGAGGGCTTTTTTGTATGCTTTTTTTATAAGTTTGTCTAGCTCCAGCGCCCAGCGACTAGTGTACTTCGCCCATCTCCCTACGATAAGTCAACATCGAATCGCTATCGCTCTTCGTGTTTCCTTTATCTCAGTCGATGGGCTCCAGTCCATACGTCGCTAAACGGGCGCTTGCGCTTTTCTAAATTAAGGAGGTCTATAGAATGAAAAAATTAACAGGAGCTCAAATTCGTTCCATGTTTCTGCAATTTTTTAATGAGGAAAAAGGACACAACATTGAACCAAGTGCCTCACTTGTCCCGCATGATGACCCATCATTATTGTGGATCAACAGTGGAGTTGCAACCCTAAAGAAATACTTTGATGGTCGTGTGGTTCCAGAAAATCCAAGGATTACGAATGCACAGAAGTCTATTCGTACAAACGATATCGAAAATGTCGGAAAAACAGCCCGTCACCATACATTCTTTGAAATGCTAGGTAACTTCTCCATCGGAGATTATTTCAAGGACGAAGCGATTGTTTGGGCTTGGGAGTTTTTAACTTCCGATAAATGGATTGGCTTTGACCCAGAACTACTAAGTGTTACGGTCCATCCAGAAGATCATGAAGCTTATGACATTTGGAATAAAAAGATTGGCATACCAGAGGAAAGAATCATCCGCTTGGAAGGGAACTTCTGGGACATCGGGGAAGGCCCTAGTGGACCTAATACTGAAATTTTCTATGACCGCGGTCCAGAGTATGGCGATGATCCTAGTGACCCTGAATTATATCCTGGCGGTGAGAACGAACGCTACCTTGAGGTTTGGAATCTGGTATTTTCTCAATTTAACCATAATCCTGATGGTACATATACGCCGCTGCCTAAGAAAAACATTGATACAGGGATGGGGCTCGAGCGGATGGCGTCCGTTGTGCAAAATGTTCCTACCAACTTTGATACTGACCTATTTATCCCAATTATCCGGTCAACAGAAGAAATCTCTGGCGTAAGCTATGGCGTAGAGAAGGAACAAGACGTTGCTTTCAAAGTTATTGCTGACCATATCCGTACTGTTGCCTTTGCTGTTGGTGATGGAGCCCTGCCATCAAACGAAGGCCGCGGCTATGTGCTGCGTCGTTTACTGCGCCGTGCAGTTCGCTACGCAAAGCAAATCAATATTAATCGTCCATTTATGTTTGAACTTGTACCGGTAGTTGGCGAGATTATGCAGGACTATTATCCGGAAGTAAAGGATAAAACAGAATTTATTCAAAAGGTTATCAAAAATGAGGAAGAGCGTTTCCACGAAACCCTTCATGAAGGATTAACGATTTTAGCTAGTGTAATCAGCAAGGAAAAAGAAAAGGGCAGCGATACAATCTCTGGAGCTGATATTTTCCGCCTCTATGACACATACGGTTTCCCTGTTGAATTAACAGAAGAGTATGCAGAAGAAGAAGGCATGAAGGTTGATCATGATGGATTCGAGACTGAAATGGAGCAGCAGCGTGAACGTGCCCGGGCAGCCCGTCAGGATGTCGATTCCATGCAGGTTCAAGGCGGTGTCCTCAGGGACGTTAAACTTGAAAGTAAATTCGTCGGTTACGATGAACTAAACACTCATTCTTCCGTAATAGCCATTATTAAAGACGGTGAACTTATCGAACAGGCTGGAATGGGTGAAGAAGTACAGGTTATCCTTGACAATACTCCTTTCTATGCAGAAAGCGGAGGTCAGATAGCTGACCGGGGCTTCCTTAAAGGTGACGGGGTGACCGCTCTGGTTAAGGATGTTCAAAAAGCACCAAATGGTCAAAACCTTCACAAGGTAATTGTGGAGAGCGGCAAGTTGAAAACCAATCAACAGGTAACCGCTGCGGTTGACGCTGAAAATCGGGTCAAAATTATTAAAAACCATACGGCAACACATCTGCTTCATCGCGCCTTAAAAGATGTACTTGGGGAGCATGTTAACCAAGCCGGATCACTTGTTGAACCTGAGCGTCTCCGTTTTGACTTTTCCCACTTTGGTCAAATAAAACCGGAAGAGTTGGAACAAGTTGAACGAATTGTTAACGAAAAGATTTGGCGCAATATTGAAGTAAATATTAGCTTAAAGCCAATTGCTGAAGCAAAAGCATTGGGAGCAATGGCACTGTTTGGTGAGAAATATGGCGACATTGTCCGCGTGGTTAGAGTCGGAGATTACAGCTTAGAACTTTGCGGTGGATGCCATGTACCAAATACCTCTGTCATTGGTCTGTTTAAAATTGTTTCAGAGAGCGGAATTGGTGCCGGAACTAGAAGAATTGAAGCTGTAACAGGCGAATCAGCTTATAAATTATTAAATGAGCAGGTTGGTTTATTAAAGGATGCAGCTGATAAATTAAAAACCAATCCAAAAGATATTGGCAGCCGGATTGACGGTCTGATGACTGAAATTAAGCAGCTTCAGCGCGAAAATGAATCACTGGCTGCAAAGCTTGGAAATATCGAAGCTGGCAACCTTGTTTCAAATGCTAAAGAAATTGAGGGAATAACGGTTTTATCTGCAAAAGTACAAGCTGCTGATATGAATAACCTGCGGAATATGGCCGATGATTTGAAACAAAAGCTTGGATCAGCTGTGATTGTCCTTGGCAGCGCACATGATGGAAAAGTAAATCTGATTGCAGCAGTTACAAAGGACTTAATCGAAAGAGGCTATCATGCTGGTAAATTGATCAAAGAGGTTGCTTCCCGATGCGGCGGCGGCGGAGGAGGCCGTCCGGATATGGCGCAAGCCGGCGGAAAAGATCCAGAAAAATTGGATGCAGCACTTCAATTCGTTGATGAATGGGTGAAATCCATTTGATAATGGGACAAAGTAGTGTAAAATGTAAATAACTAACACTAGAAAAGCTGCAGTGCGTAACGCTGCAGCTAGACAATACATTTCTCGTCAAATAATAAGCGAGGTGCATGAAATGAGCTCATTTGATAAAACGATGCGGTTTAATTTTCCGGAAGAGCCGTTTGAACATGACGTAAACGATGTTCTTTTGCAAGTCTATGAGGCCTTACAGGAAAAAGGATATAATCCAATCAACCAAATAGTTGGATATTTACTATCAGGAGATCCTGCCTATATTCCACGTCATCGTGACGCTCGTAACATTATACGTAAGCTGGAACGGGATGAAATTATTGAGGAATTGGTAAAATCCTATCTAAAACAACAACGAGAGGGTTAATGAATGCGCGCAATGGGATTAGATGTAGGCTCAAAAACCGTCGGCATTGCTTTGAGTGATGAGCTAGGCTGGACGGCCCAGGGCTTGAAGACCCTCAAAATCAATGAAGAAAAAAAACAGTTTGGTTTTGAGGAAATTGGGCAATTAATAAAGGAGTATCAAGTCGATACAGTCGTTATCGGATTACCTAAAAATATGAACGGGACGATTGGACCACGCGGGGAGGCAAGTAAGCAATATGCAGCCGAAATTGAGAGCAGATTTTCTGTTCCAACCGTTTTGTGGGACGAGCGGTTAACAACAATGGCTGCTGAACGTGTCTTGCTTGAGGCTGATGTCAGCCGCAAAAAGCGCAAGAAGGTCATTGATAAAATGGCAGCAGTTATGATTCTCCAAGGTTATCTTGATAGCAAAAATTAATGAGGTGAAGAGAATGGCACACGAACATAATCAGGAAGAAGATCGTTACATTACACTTGTAGATGAAAATGGTGATGAACAATTATTTGAAATACTTTTCACATTTGACTCTGACGAGTTTGAAAAATCCTATGTATTCTTTTACCCAGTAGGTGCAAATGAAGATGAGGAAGAGGAAATTGATATCCTCACCTATGCTTATATTCCAACTGAAGACGGCGGTTTCGGAGAGTTAATGGAAATTGAAACGGACGAAGAATGGGATATGGTAGAAGAAGTATTTAATACCTTTAACGAGGAACAAGAAGAATAAGTTTTAAAACCGGCTGCTAACTTAGCCGGTTTTTTGTGTTTGATAAGGGAGCTTTGACGTTGAAAATTTTCCAGCTCCAGCGCCCTAGCGGCTAGTGTCCTTCGAACTCCGCGCTACGATAAGTCAACATCGAATCGCTTACGCTTTTCGTGTTACCTTTATCTCAGTTGGAGTTCTCCAGGCCATACGCCGCTGACCAGTGCGCTTACGCTTTTCTTATGACATATTAATTGATAAATTGACATTTTTCGTACTATATGCTGAAATTATTATTGATATCTATTTTAAGATAATTTTTATAGATAAGAATAATAATGAAACATTGGTCTTGGGAAGGGGGAACAGAATGACAAAAAAAGAAAAAGGCAATAAACAAGATGTCATTCGACAAAAAATGCTAGAACAACATTATGAAGCGAAAATTGTCCGCAAAATTGTTTTATTTATAGCTATATTCCTGCTATTATTCATAGTTTTAATTGGCGGTGGAGGTTACCTCTATATTCAGTCTGCCCTAAAGCCTATTGATGCAGATAGTAAGATGTATAAAACAGTAGATATTCCAATCGGATCTTCTGTGACAGGGATTGGTGAGAAATTAGAGAAAAATGGAATTATTAAAAATGCAAAGGTTTTTAAGTACTATGTAAAGCTTAAAAACGAAGGCGGCTTTATGGCGGGAAAATACCAGCTAAGCCCTTCTATGGATGTTCCTGAAATTGTCAGTCGTTTGAAAACAGGAAAAGTTTTGGCGGTAGCGACCTTTAAAATCACCATTCCTGAAGGTAAACAGCTGAAGGAAATTGCCGCGATTATCGCAAAAGCTACTCATCAAAATGAAGCTGATGTATTTAATAAACTAAATGATAAACAATATATCAAATCGCTTATGATCAAATATCCGGATATCTTAACAGATGAAATCTTGCATTCTACTGTAAAGTATCCGCTCGAAGGGTATTTATATCCGGCAACCTATCCATTTTTCAAGCCAAATCCTTCCGTTGAAGAAATAGTTACGGCCATGCTTGATAAAACAAGAATAGTATTATCTGATTACACGGAAAAAAGTAAAGAAAAAAAGTTATCCATCCATCAATTATTAACGATGGCCTCTCTTGTTGAGGAGGAAGCAACCGGTAAGGCTGATCGGAAAACGATAGCCAGTGTATTTTACAATCGGCTAAAATCAGGAATGCC
This sequence comes from Bacillus sp. AFS037270, assembly GCF_002585305.1. Next base: position 109,445 of record NZ_NUNF01000010.1, read on the forward strand.
GCTCCAAACAGACCCTACAGTGTTATATGCGCTAGGAAAACACAAAGAAAAGGTTTATTATAAGGATTTAGACGTTAATTCTCCATATAACACCTATAAAAATACGGGACTGCCGCCGGGGCCGATTGCCAATTCCGGCAGGGTTTCTATTGAAGCAGCACTTGATCCGAATCAAACCAATTTTTACTATTTCCTAGCAACCGCAAATGGCGATGTAATTTTTACAAAAACATTAGCTGAGCATAATCAAAAAAAGGCTGAGTATATTTCCAATAAAAAATAATCAGAACTTGGGGGAAAAATTAGCATTCCCCCTTTTTTTATGGTAAAATAATTCAGGTGTTTTAATAAGTAATCTATAGCGTAACCCACAGTTAAAGGAAATTGGAGGCAGTAACTGCCCCAAAAGCACTCAAGCTTTTCAGCTTGTCTGGATATCCTCATCTGTGAGCGCTATTTTTTCATGTCTAAAGAATTCTTCTTTGGCAATACTAAAAGCATTTGATTTTAAGCATGGTCCGGATTTTAGCGTCCCGCGCTGCCGGCTATCTTATGAGGATAGAGGTGACGGCAGCTTGTTAAATAATGAGAAGCTGCATTCTTATATAGAGAGTCTATTTCCTGACAGGAACGCCTTGTTTAGCGAAATGGAGAATTATGCAAGTGAACATCATGTTCCGATCATGGAACTGGCCGGAATTGAAACCATGCTGCAATTATTGAGACTCCACCGGTCAAGTAGAATTCTTGAGGTTGGTACAGCGATTGGTTATTCGGCATTACGAATGGCTGCCGCCCTTCCTGAGGCAAAAATTGTCACGATTGAACGGGATATCGAGAGAATTCAAACAGCAAAAGAATATATCCAGCGATCCGGCAGGGCTGAACAAATCATCTTAATTGAGGGAGATGCCCTTCTTGTGGAGGACGCTATTCGCAGCCATGGTCCTTTCGATGCCATTTTTATTGATGCAGCTAAAGGCCAATATAAAAAGTTTTTTGAGCTTTATGCAAAGTATCTGACAGCTGAAGGGATGGTTGTTACAGATAATGTCTTGTTCAAAGGCCTTGTTGCAGAAGCGGAGATTGAATCAAAAAGAATCCGTAATCTTGTCAAAAAAATAGATGAATTTAATCAGTGGTTGATGAACCACCCTGAGTATGATTCTGTTATATTACCAGTTGGTGACGGAATTGCTATTAGCACAAAGAAGAGGTGAAAGGAATGAAAAAACCAGAATTACTTGTTACTCCTTTAACTGTTGATGATATTTTGCCATTAGCAGAAGCAGGTGCGGATGCGTTTGTAGTGGGGGAACAGCGCTATGGTCTTCGGCTTGCAGGTGAATTCAACCGCGGAAATGTTCGAAAGGCGATTGAATTAGCGCATAGTAAGGGAAAAAAAGTCTATGTTGCAATGAATGCAATTTTTCATAATGAAAAAATCGACGAGCTTGGTGACTATATTCAATTTGCAAATGAAGCAAATGCAGATGCGATTATTTTCGGTGACCCAGCAGTTTTAATGACGGCAAAAGAAGTGGCTCCTGAGATGAAGCTGCATTGGAATACAGAAACAACCGGAACCAACTGGTTTACCTGTAATTATTGGGGCTCAAAGGGTGCGAAACGTTCGGTTCTAGCCCGTGAGATTAACATGGATGCCATCGTTGAGATTAAAGAGAATGCGGAAGTGGAAATTGAAGTACAGGTTCATGGTATGAGCTGCATGTTCCAATCTAAACGTTCCCTGCTTGGAAACTATTATGAATATCAAGGCAAGGTTATGGAAGTTGAAAACCGCAAGATGGAAGAAAATATGTTTTTGCATGATAAAGAACGCGGTAATAAATATCCAATTTTTGAAGATGAAAATGGAACCCATATTATGAGCCCAAATGATATTTGTATCATTGATGAGCTTCAAGAAATGATGGAGGCCGGTGTCGACTCGTTTAAAATTGATGGGATTTTAAAAAGCCCAGAATATATTTTAGCTGTTACTAAAGCCTACCGTGAAGCCATCGATTTATGTGCCGAAGATCCAGATGCGTATGATGACAAAAAGGACGAGCTGTTAGAAGCAATGGAAGAAATTCAGCCAGCCAATCGTCCATTAGATACAGGATTCTTTTTCAAAGAGACTGTGTATTAATTTATATTTATGGGAGGGGTTCAATCGTGAATACAGTTAAAGACAAAATTTCTGAAATCATTGATGGAAAACGTGTCATTGTAAAGAAGCCGGAACTCCTTGCTCCAGCAGGCAATCTTGAGAAATTAAAAATTGCTGTACATTATGGTGCGGATGCAGTCTTTATCGGCGGCCAGGAATATGGCCTTCGTTCGAATGCCGATAACTTTACCTTCGAAGAGATGAAAGAAGGAGTAGAGTTTGCAAAGAAATACGGTGCAAAAATTTATGTAACAACGAACATTTTTGCTCACAATGAAAATATTGACGGGTTAGAAGAGTATATTCTGGGCTTGAAGGAAACCGGGATCGCAGGAATTATCGTAGCGGATCCGCTTATCATTGAAACATGCCGCCGTCTGGCTCCTGAAATTGAAATCCATATTAGTACACAGCAATCACTTTCCAACTGGAAGGCAGCACAATTTTGGAAAGAAGCAGGAGCAGAACGAGTGGTTTTAGCCCGTGAGGTTGGGGCCGATGAAATTAGAGAAATGAAGGAAAAGGTTGATGTTGAAATTGAAACCTTTATCCATGGGGCGATGTGTATTGCCTATTCCGGCCGTTGTACATTGAGTAATCACATGACAGCAAGGGATTCAAATCGAGGCGGCTGTTGTCAATCTTGCCGCTGGGATTATGACCTCTATAAACTCGAGGGCGAGGATCAAGAAACTGCGCTGTTTGGTGAAGAGGACGCACCATTTGCGATGAGCCCTAAAGACCTTAATTTAATCCAAGCTATTCCGAACATGATTGAGCTTGGAATCGACAGCTTGAAAATTGAAGGACGGATGAAATCGATTCATTATATTGCGACTGTCGTTAGTGTCTATCGTAAAGTCATTGATGCCTACTGTGCAAATCCAGATCATTTTGTTATTCAGAGAGAATGGCTAGAAGAGTTAGACAAATGTGCAAACCGAGAAACGGCTCCAGCCTTTTTTGAAGGAATTCCAGGGTATAAAGAGCAAATGTTTGGTAATCATAGCAAGAAGACAAAGTTTGAATTTGTTGGTCTTGTGTTGGATTATAACGAAGAAACACAAATCGTAACCTTGCAGCAGCGTAACCATTTTAAACCTGGGGATGAAGTGGAATTCTTTGGACCTGAAATCGAAAACTTTACCCATGTAGTGGATAAAATTTGGGATGAAAAAGGAAATGAATTGGATGCTGCGAGACATCCACTTCAGATTGTACAATTTAAATTGGACAAACCGGTATACCCTAACAACATGATGCGAAAGGAGAACGCATAATGCGCAAACCGGTTGTTATTGGTGTAACCGGCGGCTCCGGCTCCGGAAAAACCAGTGTAACAAATGCCATCTATGAAAGTTTGAAAGATCTCTCTATCTTAGTCCTGGAACAGGATTATTATTATAAAGACCAGCACAATGTTCCATTTGAGGAACGATTAAAAACAAATTATGATCATCCGCTTGCCTTTGATAATGACCTACTGATCGAACATATTGAGAAGCTTTTACGCTATGAAGCAATCGATAAACCTGTATATGATTATTCCATCCATACACGTTCTGATAAGGTGATTCCTGTTGAACCTAAAGAAGTAATTATCTTAGAAGGGATTTTAGTCCTTGAGGATGAGCGTCTACGGAATCTAATGGATATTAAATTATACGTTGATACAGATGCCGATCTAAGGATTATCCGAAGGTTAGAGCGAGACATCAGCGAACGAGGGCGGACGTTTGATTCGGTAATCGCCCAATATTTAAACGTTGTCCGGCCGATGCATAACCAGTTTATAGAGCCGACTAAACGATATGCAGATATCATTATCCCTGAAGGCGGGCAAAATCATGTGGCGATTGATTTAATGGTCACAAAAATTCAAACAATTCTTGAACAAAAGTCATTTTTATGACACAATAGCAAAAGAATAGACGTAAATAAATAGTTATAGTGCGCGCCCTTTTTTGAAAGGACGCGCTACTATGTATTTACCGTATGGTATTATACCTACATAATATTATTACATACACAATTCTTATGGGGGATTGTGAAGACTAGAAGGAGTGAGGGTATTGGCTACAGAGAAAGTATTTCCAATGACACAAGCAGGAAAAGAAAAACTTGTCCAAGAACTTGAATACTTAAAATCAGTTAAGCGTAAAGAAGTGGTAGAGAGGATTAAAATTGCCAGAAGCTTCGGCGATTTATCTGAAAACTCCGAGTATGATTCTGCGAAGGAAGAGCAGGCATTTGTAGAGGGACGGATTACTACCCTAGAAAATATGATTCGTAATGCCAAGATTATTGCTGAAAGTGAAATGGCAGCAGACTCTGTTTCGTTAGGCAGCTCTGTTACGTTTATTGAGCTTCCAGACGGTGAAGAAGAAACTTATTCCATCGTAGGTAGTGCTGAGGCTGACCCGTTTGAAGGAAAAATCTCAAATGACTCACCAATCGCTAAAAGTCTTTTAGGGAAAAAAGTGGGCGACCAAGTAACGGTTCAAACTCCAGGCGGAGAAATGAGTGTACGGATTGTTTCCATTAAATAATTAAACAATTGTTTGAAAACCCTTAACCTCGTCAAAACTTTTGACGAGGTGTTTTTTTATGTGGAAAAGACGGGCACTTGGATGGCTTATTGTATGTATTACAGGTTTGGCACTGCTTTTAGTCCGGCTTATGGAAATTCAGTTAATTGAAACAGAGACGTTTTCAAAGCATAACGTCAATTTACTTGAGGAAAGTGTCAAGCAAAGAACACAAGAGTTAGTGATTGATAATGGCAGGGGGAATTTTCTTGATCGGAATGGCGATATGCTTACCCATAAAAAAGTTTCTGTCCTCGTCCTGTTTCCTTTTTTAAAAAAAATCGACTGGGATGCGAAAAAAGTTTCTGAAATTACCGGAATCTCAGAGAACGTACTAAAAATGGCTGTTGCAGGGGCGAAAAAGCCGTTTGCTTATGGTGACCCGCAACCATTGGAGTTAACTTCATCACAAATGGAACAAATTAATCAATTAAATATACCTGGTGTTTTTGCGATTGAGAAAAAGTTTGAACGATCCCAAATACCTGCAGAACAATTGATTGGTCTGACGGGTGAAAACCCAGAGGAAGTGAAAAAACGTTATCCTAATAAAGAATTATCAGAGAAGACCTTGCTTGGTGTATCAGGGCTTGAAGAAAGCTTTGATGAATTTCTGCTTCCTGAAGGGAAATCTAAACTAGTTTATCACGTAGATGGCTCCGGCGGTCCTTTATTTGGCATCAATGTTAAGTATGTCGACCCGGCCAACCCATTTTATCCTGTTAATGTGCGCACTACCCTTGATAAAGGTATCCAGCAAAAGGCCGAAGACTTAGTGGACAAGTACCATATTAAAAAGGGCGGCCTTGTCCTGCTTAATATTGAAGATAACACCGTCCTTGCAATGGTATCCCGGCCTGCTATTAATAAAAAGGATCCCTACAGCGGTGCAGGAATCACCAATAAAATGTTAAAACAGCAGATTATGGGTTCTGTATTCAAAACCGTTGTCGCAGCGGCGGCAATTGACAATGATCTTGATAATCCTTTGCGTCAATTTAATTGCAGTAAGAAAATAAATGGGAAACCTGAGCTAAAATATAATTATGGTATGCTTGATTTTACGAATAGTTTTGCAAGAAGCTGTAACCGTACGTTTGGGGAGCTTGCTAAGGAATTACAAAAAAAGGACCCGCACCTATTAGAGGAATATGCAGACAAACTTTCATTAACCACCACAGTGGGCTGGCAGGGAGATGTCTATCATACAAGTGATTTCAAACAGCTAACAGAAGAGGAGTCTGGCCATGTATTTGTTTCGGATGAGGCAAGGAAGGATGCTAACATCGCAGCGATGTCTGGAATCGGCCAGCATGAAGTCCGTGCAACCCCTTTAGCAGTTGCGAATATGATGGCAACTATTGCTAGAGGGGGAAAAAAAGAGATGGTTAGAACAGTGTCCAAAATTGAATATAAAAATGGGACCACATTGGTGGATTTTCCAGTCCGAAGCCTTGAAGGGGATTCCATCTCCCCGTACACCAGTATGAAACTGCAAAAATTACTGCGCGAGGTTGTAACTAATCCTAATGGCACAGGCAGGTGGTTTAAAAATTTACCATATGAAGTTGCCGGAAAATCAGGGACAGCTGAAACAGGAAAATATTTGGCAGGTAAGCAGCTTCATAATAAATGGTTTGCCGGATATTTTCCTTATAAAAATCCAAAATATGCACTTGTCACAGTGAATTTGGATGTGTTAGATTCCGAGGGCGGTGTGAATTTGTTATTTGCAGATATGGTGAAGATGCTCTATGAAACAGATTATGAAAAAAGTAGTAAGTAGGTTTTCCCTTCAAGTTCTCTTTAAATCATGTTAGAATATTAAGAGCCTTATTTTTAGGAGGGAAAAATCTTGAGCAATGATTCCAATTCACGTTCGGGTTATCGAGCGAAACGAAAAAAAACAAATGTGGTTTTGAATACTTTGATTGTGGTTGTCCTGCTATTAATCATCTTTGTTGCATATAATATATTTTCATCAGGAGATGACAATGCTTCGTCGTCAAAAACGGAAAGTACAAAAACGGAACAAACAAAAACTGCAGATAAAGAAAAAACAACAGATAAAGATACAACAACCGATGAGAAGACAAAGGACGACACTGTATCAAGTGATGACAGTACTTCTTCAGAGGATCAAACGGCAGCCGAACAAGAAAGTGAAGAAACAACCACACCTGAACAGCCAGATGATACACAGGCCGTTGTTACTGATGATGGAAGTTCTTCAACGACTCAAACAGGTGAGCATAAAATGACATTTGAGGGTGAAGATTGGCAGGCAATGATAAATGCCATTTCCAATGCAACAGGTCTTGATCAAAGCAATATGACAGTATATTGGCTTGGCAGTGATAAGTCTACTTCCAATGCAGCCGTTGGGACCGTGGCTTCTAAAGATAAGTCACAGAAATATAAGGTTTATATAAAATGGGTTGATGGCCAAGGCTATGTACCTACAAAGGTTGAACGACAATAATGAAAATAGGATGGTGCATCTAATAGCACCATCCTATTTCTTTTTAAAATGCACAACCGCTGTAAAATAGGTCTGACCATTTTCGTTCACATGCATTTGATGTGAAACAGAGTGGACGGATAACATAATGGCACGATTCTCATCAATCTGTGACTCAATCTTTTTCTGCAATGTCTTTAAATTATCCGCCTCAAAAAATTCTACCTTATCCTCAATAAAGTCGAGTTGAAAATTCATCTGGCTCCCCCTTTCCATATGTTGATTTTAGTTAATTTAATGCTTGTATACAATTGTTTTATCATTAATCTAGCAGGTTGTTTTTAAATGGTGATAGAATAGGGTTTGCGGATACGATGTAGGAATACGAGGAAGATTATAATCGTACATCTGTAAATATAAAAACTAATTGCTTACACTAACCTGACAATACATAACTGAATACAATAATGCAATCCCATTTTAGATGGAGTGATATATTTATTTGTCCGGGTTAATGGCAGGCTGAGAAGGAAGAAAGAGGTAATATATGAAGATCGCAATTATTGGAGCAATGGAAGAAGAAGTAACCTTACTACGAGATAATATTAAGGATCAAACACAAGAAACGGTTGCGGGCTGCGAATTTACATTTGGTAACATGCATGATTCAGAGGTCATCTTACTGCGTTCGGGCATTGGGAAAGTAAATGCGGCGATGTCGACGACCATCCTGCTTGAAAAATATAAGCCCGATTGCATCATCAATACCGGTTCAGCAGGAGGCTTTAATCCTTCTTTAAACGTTGGGGACGCCGTTATTTCAACAGAAGTCCGTCATCATGATGTCGATGTAACTGCCTTTGGATATGAATATGGCCAGGTACCTCAGCTTCCTGCTGCTTTTTTAGCGGATGACAAATTAATTTCTGTTGCTGAATCTGCGGCAAAAGAACTTGATAAGTTTCAAATTGTTAAGGGACTAATCGTAACAGGTGACTCCTTTATGGAAGACCCGGCACGGGTTGAGTTCGTTCGGTCGAAATTTACGGACCTTCAGGCGGTGGAAATGGAAGCTGCAGCGATTGCGCAAGTCGCCCACCGTTTCGGGGTTCAGTTCGTCATTATTCGTTCGCTTTCCGACATTGCCGGAAAAGAGTCTGAAATCTCATTTGATCAGTTTATCGACAAAGCAGCAACTAATTCTGCTACTTTGGTTATGAAAATGGTAGCTGCATTAAAATAGTACTTAGGGGTGGAGCAATGCAGTTTTACAAAAACGTCCATGAATTAATTGGGCATACACCTATGGTTGAAATTACACAATTTTCTTTGCCTGAAGGCGTTCGTATTTTTGCAAAGCTTGAATTCATGAACCCAGGGGGAAGTGTCAAGGACCGGCTTGGAATTAAACTTTTAGAAGAGGCGTTTTCAAGCGGGAAACTATGGTCTGGCGGTACTGTCATTGAACCCACTGCTGGAAATACCGGAATTGGTCTGGCGCTAGCCGCGATTAATAAAGGAGTACAGGTCATTCTGTGTGTACCAGAGAAATTTAGTATCGAGAAACAGGAATTAATGAAAGCACTGGGAGCTAAGGTCGTTCATACTCCAACAGAACAGGGGATGAAGGGAGCAATAGCTAAAGCTGACGAGCTTTTAAAAGAAATCCCGGGGTCTTATTGTCCACGGCAATTTGGGAATCCGGCTAACCCTGAAACATATTATAAAACACTTGGGCCTGAAATTTGGGAACAAATGGATGGGAACGTCCATATTTTTGTTGCCGGGGCAGGCACTGGCGGAACCTTTATGGGGACCGCCCGGTATTTAAAAGATCAGAACCAAGCAGTTAAGACTGTTATAGTGGAACCAGAAGGATCTATATTGAATGGCGGAGAGTCCGGACCTCACAAAACAGAAGGAATTGGGATGGAATTTTTACCAGCCTATATGGATTCCGCTTATTTTGATGCGATTCATACCGTTTCAGATGTTAATTCCTTTCGTCTGGTGAAGGAATTAGCTATGCAGGAGGGACTGCTTTGTGGGAGTTCTTCAGGTGCAGCCTTCTATGCAGCCTTAGAGGAGGCAAAGACGGCAAAAGCAGGGACCAATATTGTGGTTATTTTTCCGGACGGCAGTGAACGTTATTTAAGTAAGAAGATTTTTGAAGGAGGCATATAGCTTGAAACCGAAAACAAGATTAATTCATGGCGGTATCAGTGAAGACCCTGCAACTGGCGCTGTTTCTTTCCCAATTTATCAGGTAAGTACGTATAAACAGGAGGGGGTTGGAGGGCACAAGGGCTTTGAATATTCCCGGACCGGAAATCCTACTAGACATGCGTTAGAGGAGCTTATAAAGGAAATTGAAGGCGGTACAGCAGGTTTTGCTTTTGGCTCCGGAATGGCGGCGATTACGGCTGTATTCATGCTGTTTAACAGTGGGGACCATGTCGTCATCACAGACGATGTCTACGGTGGGACGTTCCGTGTATTGACGAAGGTATTAAAGCGCGTTGGTATTGATTCAACCTTTGTAGATACTAGCAATTTGGAAAATATTCAACGTGAAATTCGTCCAAATACAAAAGCAATTTACATCGAGACACCGACCAACCCGCTCTTAAAGATTACCGATATTGAAGCAGCAGCAAAGCTGGCAAAGGAAAATAATTTGTTAACAATCGTTGACAATACTTTTTCCACTCCTTATTGGCAGAATCCGCTTGAGCTCGGCGCAGATATTGTCCTTCACAGTGCGACAAAATATATTGGCGGCCACAGTGATGTGGTGGCTGGGTTAGCGGTGGTAAACAGCGGCAAGCTTGCTGAAGACCTCCATTTTGTTCAAAACTCCACTGGCGGTGTTTTAGGGCCGCAGGATTCATGGCTATTAATTCGTGGGATTAAAACTTTAGGAATTCGTATGGAGGAGACGGAAACGAATACGAAGGCGATCGTCGCATTTCTACAAACCCATCCTAAGGTCAACAAAGTATTCTACCCAGGCCTTGAAACCCATCCTAATCATGAGATTGCCAAAAAACAGGCAAGAGGGTTTGGCGGCATGGTTTCCTTTGATGTTGGCAGCGGGGCAAATGCAGATCTAATCCTTAGCAGAATTAAATACTTTACCCTTGCAGAAAGCCTTGGAGCCGTCGAGAGCCTAATTTCCGTGCCAGCACGTATGACACATGCTTCGATCCCAGCTGAACGAAGAGCCGAGCTAGGCATCACAGAAGGCCTAGTCCGAATCTCTGTAGGCATCGAAGACGTTGAAGACCTAATCGAGGACCTAACTCAAGCATTAAAATAAAGATAATACAGCAAAAGGTGACAGGCACCATGTGAAATTTTCACATGGTGCCTGTCACCTTTTCTAATATTTACATACTGTTTAGCTGCTATATCTGTGGTAAAGTAGGTTAGTAGATTTTAAGAAAGACAGGTGATAAGTAGTGAAGCAGCAAACCAAGATGTTGTATGAGAAAATGGTCGATTTTAAACGTTTCGGAACTGTCTTATTGGCTGTTGGAATCTTTTTTTATTTAGGTGTTATTATTCCGGTTGAAGCAAAAACTGAACTTGCACAAAATTTGATGGTCCTTTCTTCCACATCCTTTATTGCTTTGTCGATTTTGTTTTTTATTCAGTACAAGCAATGTCAACTAAAGCTGTTAGAAATCGATGATAACGAAGATTTAAATAATTAAACGCCAGGCGCACCGATTCTTTTGTCGGGGCGCCTTTTTACGTATTTTAAGAGGGCAATTTCCTTATTTATAAAAAACTTTCGAAAAATGGTTTACAAAGTTAGTTAGTATGGATATAATTACCATATAAAGTGAAATATTCCAAAGGAGGTCGAAGAAAATGATGTTAAATAGAACAGTTTACTCAAGCGCTGCAACAGCGAGAACAAGTATGAAAACTGTATATCTAAATATCACTCATTCGACCAGATTGGAATGGATCGCTTAGCGTATCATTTGCGTAAAGTGACAATACATATCCATGCCGCAGGGAGAATGACGCCTTGCGGTATTTTTGTGCCTAAAATTAGGCTCTGGCCGCAGGGAAGCTCTTTCTGCGGCCTTTTTGTGCCCTTTTTACGAGCCATTTGGATATGTGGTGCATAAGGTAAAAATGCAGGCATTGGACAGTATCATCTTATCTTTGGTTTTGGGCTGTCATTTAGAAATTTTATTTAAGGAGGTGGTTGTACATGACCCTGAATATTCTATTTTTCTCGATTACCATCAAAAAAAGAAATGTAAGTTTGGAGGAAGCCGCTAACCAGGAAATGATTGAAAAACTTTATGAAGAACACAAAAATCGTCAAATATCCATGCACCGCTATATGTAAACAAAAAGGAAGTGAAACAAAATGACTCTAAATATTCTGTTTTTAACCATTACAATCCGTAAACGAAAAATCAGCACCGAAGAAGCTGTCCATCAAGAAAAGGTTGAAAAGCTTTATGAACAATACAAAGACAGACAAATTTCTATGTATCGAAACATTTAGAAATAACTATTAAAAATTATACAAAGAAAGGTGGTTTTTGATATGATGTTTTTTCTAATGCAAGGACGGGGAGCAAGCTTATGGGGTATGAAGGATACCACCTAGTCGAGGAAGAAAAAATAGGAGGTAAAATCACGATGCCACTGCACACTATATTTTTATCATTAATATTTAAATTGAAGAAAACAAACAAAAACACCAATTCGTAATGATTCATATATTAGCCATGCTAGTAAACCACATATCATTGTTAACAAAATGTTCATTATTCCCTGAGATTGGTACTGTGAAAATATGATAAATTCAAATTAGAAAATAACAGATCTCTAAGGGGTGGAGAACATGTTTATGGTTGTGATGGCTCTCATTATTACAGGAGCAATTGGATGCGTAATTTCAGCTGAGATTAGTGTAGAATAATATAAAAAAATGAGCATTGGCTAAATAAAGCCGATGCTCATTTTTTTATCTCGATTATTTCTTTTCCGTTAATTCGAGGAATTCATCGATATCAGCAAGACAAGTACCCACGGCTTTTTCCCAAAAGTCTTTTTGGGTTAAATCCACTTGTAAATGTTTTTGGGCCAAATCCTCTACCTTCATGGAGGCAGTGTCTCTTAACAGAGCCATATATTTTTCCTCATATCCTTTGCCCTCTTCAAGGGCCTGTGCATAAATGCCCAACGAGAAAAGGTAGCCAAATGTATAAGGGAAGTTATAAAACGGTACATCCGTGATAAAGAAATGGAGCTTCGAAGCCCAAAAAAGTGGATGATATTCTTCTAAAGCATCACAGTAAGCCTCTTTCTGTGCTGCCAACATCAATTCACTAATTCGATCTGCAGTGACAGTCCCAACTTTCCTTTCCTCATAAAAACTCGTTTCAAACAAGAAGCGAGCATGGATATTCATAAGAAGGGCAACTGTCCGCTGGATTTTATCATCCAATAGAACAAGCTTTTCTTCTTCGTCCTTAGCATTTTTAACAGCTGCATCTGCCACAATCATTTCGGCAAAGGTTGAGGCTGTTTCTGCCACATTCATGGCATAGTTGCAATTGAGAAATGGGACTTCTCTCATTGCATAGGAATGAAACGCGTGACCAAGCTCATGGGCGAGTGTAGAAACATTCGATGGCGTACCGGAGTAGGTCATAAAAATCCGCGATTGTTCGTTCTCTGGAAGATATGTACAAAACCCTCCCGGTGCTTTCCCTGGACGGTCCTCTGCTTCAATCCATCGTTCCTCAAAAGCATTTTTCGTAAAGGCCGCGAGCTTTTCTCCAAAAAGGGCAAAGTTCTGTTCAATAAATTGGGCCCCTTCTTGGTAAGGTACCTTTGTTTCCGTTTTTCCGTATGGAGCATCTAAATCAAACCAGCTTAACTTCTTAAGTCCGAGGAGTTTAGCCTTGCGCTCCAAATAATCAACAAGCTTTTGTTTATGCTGCGAAATAACTGACCACATCGTTTCCAATGTTACTTTTTCCATCCGGTTAATGCTGAGCGGCTCTTGTAAGACATCTCCCCAGCCTCGCTTCTGGTAAACACTTAAACGGAATCCTGCAAGATGATTAAGTGTTTTGGCGAGAATGTCGGCTTGGTTTCCCCAGGCTTGTTCCCAATTTTTAAAAACAGCAGCACGAATCTCGCGGTCGGGGTTTGAGAATTTGTTAAAAGCTTGTCCGACGGAAAGCTGTTGTTCCTCACCGTTTTCGCTAAAGGGAACTTTTATTTTACTAACTATTAAATCATAGAGTTGGCCCCAGCTATGATAGCCGTCAACTTCAAGGGTGCTGATTAAGGCTTCTTCTTCTTTTGAAAGTTTCTCTTTAGCCTTTTCTCGGCTCTTCGATAAAACAAAGCTAAATTCTTTCAACGGTTCTGTGGCAACTAACTGCACCCAGACTGTGTCATCAATTGTGGTGAAGTGATGGTCCAGTGAACCTATTGCTGTTTGAAATACGGCTCCCAAACTTGTTATTTTTGCATCAAGAGAGTAGGCCTTTTTATCTTTTGTGTTTTGTGCTAATAGACAGCCAATAAACGCTCCAGCATGAGTTAACTTCTTTGCGGCCTCTTCTAAATCATGTAATAGTTCCTGCAGGTATTGGCTATCCTCCACTGAATTAAGGGGTGTCCAATTGTTTACCTTTGCTTCAAACTTTTTAATACTTTCTTCCGTTTGAACGATGAACTTTTGTAATTCTTCTGAATCACTTCCTCTAGGGAAAAATACATCAAGATTCCATATTTCTGAATATGTATTGACTTTCATGTTTGTACCTCCTCAAATATGTACTTCTTCATTATAATCCATTTATCAAAAAATTCTCTTACTTTGCACTATATAAAAATGGCTTATGCAGTGAGCACAAGCCTGAAAATATACTCTCAACAAAACTGTGTATACCACCACCAGCCACCAAAGATTAATAAGAGAACGAATAAGATGATGATAACTGCAATCCATATCCCACCGCCACCGTAGCTATAAGGAACAGGGCAGGCAGGATATGGGGCTGGGTAACCGTAGGGATATGAATAACCAAATGGCATCTGAATCACCCCTTTGCCCTTTTATATTAAGGTATGAGCACTACTATTAACTGTATAGGCAAACGTGTATGTCCCGCTATATACAAATAAAATTTAGAGAGAAATTACGGAAAGCGGTTTTCCAGTGGAAGATTATTTGACAACCGTATGAGGAGTGGGGTATAAGTGGATGGATAAGGATTCCTAACCAAATATCTCATATTTTAATATTATAGGAGGAAAAAATGAAGCTTACGATTAAAACGTTTTTTGTTTTTCTTTTAGGAGTGGTGCTGGTTACATCAGGCTGCTCCAATAAGAGTCAGGTGAAAGAAGAAACAAGTTCGAAAAATAAAGCTGCTTTTCAAATCGTGGATGCAGGTTCCATAAGCTTGAAAAATATCCGCGGGATTGGCTACCCGGGCAACGATACTGCCCTATATATTGCCGGAAATGATGGACTAAAACTTTATAAAGATAAAAAGTGGTACAAAACAACGGCAAACCAACATGACTATATTGGTTTTCAAGCTGTTGATACAGGATTTATCGCAAGCGGTCATCCGCAAAAAGGCTCGGGTTATAAGGATCCGCTCGGTCTAATAAAAAGTGTCAATAAGGGAAAAATCATTCAGAAGCTGGCTTTTTATGATAAAGCTAACTTTCATTTTACTGCGGCTAGTTACTCCGGAAATGGACTTTATGTCATTGGGGAAGCGCAAAGTGATGAGGTAAGTTTGGGTGTAAACTATTCTACTGATAACGGGGACACTTGGAAAAAAAGTGCACTTAAAAATTTTAGTGCAGATTCAATGGGGATGATGGCAGTTCATCCGACTAACGGAAATACAATGGCGATGTCAACAAGATCTGGTATCTATTTTTCAAACGATAACGGGAATACCATGAAACTGATAACAGGACCAATCATGGTGACGGCATTAACCTTCAGCGGGGATTCAATCCTTTTTTCTAGTGTCGAAAATGAGAAAATTTTATTGAAAACAATTCTCCCTTCTACTGGTGAACAGGCTGATTTGATTATTCCGTTTCTTGATTATGATAACCCCATTACCTATTTGGCTGTTAATCCAAAGAATACTAAGCAGCTGGCCTTTACTACATACAAAAATGATTTATATGAATCCACTGATGGCGGGAAAACATGGAACAATTTATTGAAGGACGGTAAAAATAAGTAAACTCAAACCAAAAGAGCAGGAGGAGAACTCCTGCTCTTTTGGCTATGCCATATTCTATTCATCATGATAAAAACTTTATCTTTTCTTCCGATCTTTCTCAGCACGGTAAAACTCATGGAACATTTTCATCAGCGCTCGTTTTTCAATCCTTGATACATAGCTTCTTGATATACCTAGTTCCTTCGCAATTTCCCGCTGCGTTTTTTCTTTTTTTAAATCCAGACCGAATCGGCCGATAATCACTTCCTTTTCCCTGTCATCTAGCACTTCAATATACTTTTTTATTTTTTCAAGTTCCATGTTAAGTTGAATGGTATCCACTACATCTTCAGATTCTGATTTTAGTACGTCAATTAATGAAATTTCATTGCCCTCCTTATCCTGACCGATCGGGTCATGCAGAGAAACATCCTTTTTTGTTTTTTTGAGCGCTCTAAGGTGCATTAGAATCTCATTTTCAATACATCTTGCTGCATAAGTGGCGAGTTTTGTGCCTTTCCCTTCTGAATAGCTCTCAATTGCTTTTATTAATCCTATCGTTCCAATGGAAATTAAATCTTCTGAATCCTCGCCGGTGTTTTCGAATTTTTTTACGATATGGGCAACAAGGCGTAAATTGTGTTCGATTAACATATTACGTGCGTGCGCATCCCCTTCTGCCATTAACCGTAAGTACTTTCTTTCTTCTGCTGCAGAGAGGGGTTGAGGAAAGGCATTATTTTTTACATAAGAAACAAGAAATAAGAATTCCTTCATTAAATATCCGAGAGCTGTTAAGATTCCAGTCATCTACATCCACCCCCGTGCTTTTTTGGACTCTAGCCCTTTTATTAATTCCTATGAAGAAAACAAGAAATTGTGTCTGTCCTGATAATTTTATTTACAAAAAATAAAAATGACCTATCTAGCGAGCCACTAGAAAAGGTCAGATTTGTTTGGATTTAGATTAAGCGAATTTTTTCTTATACTTTTTTCAGTTTAAAGGAGCTAACCATTAGAAATGATAAAATAATCATAATAAATAAGAACGTTTGTGAGGGGAGGTAAGGAATTGCCAGATAACTTAAAGTTGCAAGGCAGCCTGCTGCTGTAATCGGTAATCCTGTAAAATAGCCATTACTCTCTGTGATGTTAAACCGTGCTAATCGAAAGGCACCACAGCTAATGTAAAAAACGGTAAAAAATGAACCTGGTCCGCCAAATTCAAATAAAATTCCTTGGTATAGTAATAGTGCTGGTGCGACTCCAAATGATATAATATCACTCATGGAATCCAATTGTTTCCCTAATTCTGATTCAATATTAAACTTTCGGGCGATCATGCCATCAAACCGATCGGCTAGGGCTGCAATAAAAATGAGTAATAAGCTTAAGCGTAAATTTCCATGCAGGCCAAGGACAATTGCAAATCCACCGAGTGAAAGGTTTGTTATAGTAATAACATTTGCTGTTTGGGATTTCAGTTTTTTAATTGTGTGATCCAATACATCTAATAAAAACATTCTCCACACCACTCCTTTTTTTTAAAAACAGAAGGGAATTATACTTTTTTAGGTTATTCTATATTATTTAATTCTACGGGTTTTATGTCATTGCGTAAAGAGTATTTTTACACTATTTGGGGGTATTATCATGTTACAGGGTTTATATCGTCTGTTAATAGAATTGACCAATGGAAGGTGGACATCAGGGGTTTTAAAAAAGTTCGCTCGTTCACGAGTTAGTCGGTTTGTTGTCCCGTCGTTTGCAAGGATTTATCAAATAAATCTCGAGGAAATGGAAAAAGGGCTGTCTGATTATCCAACATTGCACGATTTATTTGTGAGAACGCTAAAAAAAGAAGCAAGAAAGATTGATCCCCAAACGGACACTGTAGTCAGTCCTGTCGATGCCGTTCTGGAAGACGTTGGAAAAATCAAAGAAACAAGTGACATCATGGTAAAAGGGAAAACTTATTCTATCGGTGAGATGCTGGGGGATCCTGATATTTTGTCCAAATATCTTAATGGTACATATATGATTTTATATTTAAGTCCAAGCCATTATCATCGCATCCATAGTCCTGTCAATGGAACTGTTACCAAACAATGGGAGCTTGGTTCGAAATCCTTCCCTGTTAATAAATGGGGATTGAAATACGGTCGGGGGACCCTTTCAAAAAACTATCGCGTCATAACTGAAGTGAAAACAAATTATGGACATGCAGCCATTGTTAAGGTTGGAGCAATGTTCGTAAATTCAATTGAGACGACTCATAAGGGCAGTGAACTAGAAAAAGGCAGGGAAATGGCTTACTTTAGTTTTGGTTCGACAGTTGTCCTGTTATTTGAAAAAGGGATCTTTCAAATGGACAAAACACTTCATACTCCACAAGAGCTTAAGGTTGGGGAAAGACTAGGAATACTTGTAAAGTAGTGCAAAACGGCGCTTTTTAGCGCCGTTGTTATTTTTACTCTATATAAAAAGAAAAGCCCTTAAAGGGCAGAAAGTTAAGATTAAGAAGATTTTTTGATTTTATTGAATAAAGAACGTCGGTGAATCTCAGACTCAATGAGACCAATAAATTCTGGGCTTAAGTTTAATTCTCTTGCTTTAAAATATGATTCGATTAATAATTCATCTGACAGTTTCCGCATGTCAGAATCCACCTCCGATTTAAAATAAAATGGTTCTATTATATAAGAACAAAGCATAAATTGGTAAGTTCAATAGCTGTAACCTAAATCTACCAAATTTATTCCTTTAGAACAATCGTTCTCTTTATCCACAGATTGACGTGGATAACTTGTGATTAATTTGTTTATAAAGTAACAAAATGTAAAGGTTTCAATGGGTATAATGTTAATAAGGTTATCCACAAAGCAGCTAAACAATGGGTTTTGTCGAAAAATATTTATTTTTAATTTCGTGAAATCAGTAATTCCTTTAAAATTAACAGAAAGTAATCGTATTTGAATCTCATGTTTGTCGATATTTGAAGGATAATAAGAAATAAAGTAATTTTGCGCCCTTTCACTTTTCTTTTGAAACGAGGGAGGAAATTGGTTATGATGGTACAAGAAAAGAAAATGGTGGTTGTTCATCCAACATTTTATTTAGAACTAATGAGGTGTACGCTTAGTGTTAAAACAATTTTTACCAAATGAACATGTGAAAAGCATTCTTGATATTTCACCTGAAGAATTAAAAGCAAGAGGGATTAAGGGGATTATTACCGATTTGGATAATACCCTTGTAGAATGGGACCGCCCCAGTGCTACTCCACAATTAATCCAATGGTTTGATGAAATTAAAAAACATAATATCCTGGTAACCATTGTTTCTAATAATAATGAAGAAAGAGTAAAGTTTTTTTCAGACCCTCTCAAAATACCGTTTATTTATAGAGCACGGAAACCTATGGGACCGGCGTTTCACAGGGCAATACAACAAATGGGAATAAAAAAGGAAGAAGCAGTTGTGATTGGCGACCAATTATTAACCGATGTCCTTGGGGGAAATCGGAGCGGATTTCATACGATTTTGGTTGTGCCTGTTGCCTCGTCTGATGGTTTTTGGACGAAATTCAATCGGTTTGCGGAACGAAGAATTTTAAATTGGTTCCGTAAAAAAGGGATGCTTCAATGGGAGGATTAATCTGTGAGTGATCAACAATATATTTGTATGGGCTGTGGTATAAAGGTCCAAACGGAAAACCCAAACGAAATTGGTTATGCTCCTTCTTCTGCTTTGGAGAAAGCGACCATTATTTGCCAAAGATGTTTTCGGTTAAAACACTATAACGAGGTTCAAGACGTAAACTTAACGGATGATGATTTTTTAAAGATTTTAAATGAGATTGGCAAGTCTGACGCCCTCATTGTCATGATTGTAGATATCTTTGATTTTAACGGGAGCTGGCTTCCGGGCTTGCACCGATTCGTTGGTAACAATAAGGTAGTCCTTGTGGGAAATAAAGTCGATTTACTGCCAAAATCTGTGAAGCATGCCAAGTTAGTTCAGTGGATGAAGCATGAATCAAAAGAACTAGGGCTCAGACCGGAAGAAGTATTTTTAGTAAGTGCTGCTAAAGGACTAAATATTGGAGATACGGCCGCAGCCATTGATGTTTTGCGAAATGGAAAAGATGTTTATGTGGTCGGTTGTACGAATGTTGGAAAATCAACATTTATCAATCGAATTATTAAAGAGGTAACCGGTGAAGAGGACGTTATCACCACCTCTCATTTTCCTGGTACAACATTAGATATTATCCAAATCCCGTTAGATGATGAAAAATTTTTAATTGATTCACCCGGAATTATCAATCACCATCAAATGGCGCATTTTATTAACAAAAAAGATTTGAAAATCATCACACCTAAGAAGGAAATAAAGCCAAAAGTTTTTCAATTAAATGAAGGCCAAACCTTGTTTTTTGGGGGATTGGCACGTTTTGATTATATAAGCGGCGGCAGAAGATCCTTTGTTTGTTATGTATCCAATGAATTGAATATCCATCGGACGAAAATAGAAAATGCTGACGATCTTTATGAAAAGCATCTAGGGGAATTGCTGACACCACCAGGACCAGAAGATTTAGAATTTTTTCCGGAGCTAGTCAGACAAGAATTTACTGTCAAGGAATCCAAAACAGATATCGTTTTTTCGGGTCTTGGCTGGATTACCATAAATGAGCCTGGGGCAAAAGTGGCTGCCTATGTGCCAAAGGGTGTACAAACTTTAATGCGAAGATCATTGATTTAGTATAGAAAGTGTTAATAGGGTGGGGGAAATAGATGAAAAAGTTATTTGGAGTATTGGGGAACCCGATTGGCCATTCGATGTCACCGGTTATGCATAATGATTTGTTTTCTCTTTATAATATCGATGCAGAATATCTTCCTTTTCTAGTACAGGAAGATGAATTAAGAGATGCGGTAAATGGATTAAGAGCACTGGGAGCAGGTGGATTTAATGTCACCGTTCCTCACAAAAGCAGCATTATTCCATTTCTTGATGAAGTGGATGAGTTAGCAGCCAGTATTGGTGCTGTTAATACAGTTATCAATAAAGATGGAAAATTGATAGGCTACAATACCGATGGTCTGGGGTTTTTAAAAGGGTTAGATGCCTATTTAACCAAAATTGAAGGTCAAAAGATATTGGTAATTGGAGCAGGTGGTGCAGCTAGAGCTATCTATTTTACTTTAGCGAAAGAAAAACCGATGCAGATTGACATTGCTAATCGCACACTTGAAAAAGCTGTTCAACTCATTGAAGAGTGTCCATACTCCATTTCCTCAAGGGCTCTAACCTTAAAGGATGCCAGCAGTGAATTAGGTGAATATGACTTGATTATTCAAACGACCATGATTGGTATGGAGCCAAATATCACGGAGCGGCCCATAACTCTTGAATATCTAAGAGAAGATTCCGTTGTCTGTGAAATCATCTATAACCCGCTTGAAACAAGGATTTTGCGTGAAGCAAAGAGCATAGGGGCAACGGTTCAAAACGGAATTGACATGTTTGTTTATCAAGGGGCTCTAGCCTTTGAAAAATGGACAGGGATATTTCCAGATATAAAAAGAATGAAAGAAAATGTGTTGGGACAACTAGGAGGAAAATAATGCTAACAGGTAAACAAAAAAGATTTTTACGGTCAAAGGCACATCATTTAGATCCGATCTTTCAAGTAGGGAAGGGCGGGGTAAATGAGAACATGATTAAACAAATTGCCAATGCGCTTGAAGCCAGAGAACTTTTTAAAATAAGTGTTCTGCAGAATTGTGAGGAAGATAGAACAGAGGTAGCAGAGCAGCTGGCAAACGGTACTGGAGCAGAAATCGTTCAAATTATTGGAAACACGATTGTCTTGTATAAAGAATCTACAGAAAAGAAAACAATCATTCTTCCCTAAAAAAGTGACCTTTAAAAGTAAAGGATGGCGAATGCATGAAGAAAGTTGGAATATTGGGCGGCACGTTTGATCCGCCCCATTATGGACATCTTTTGATTGCCAATGAAGTTCTTTCGGCCCTTAAGCTTGATAAAATTTGGTTTATGCCAAACCATGAACCACCACACAAGAAAAAACCGGAGTCTGTTAAGGATGAGGACCGCCTTCGTATGCTGGAGCTGGCCATTGAGGGAAATTCGGCATTCAGGGTTCAACCAATCGAACTCGAACGTAATGGGCCATCTTATACAGTCGATACAATGAAAATACTTAACGCTGAGTATTCTGACCATCAATTTTTCTTTATAATTGGTGCCGATATGATTGAATACTTGCCGAAATGGCATGATATTGATATACTCGTTAATCTTGTCCAATTTGTTGGGGTAGAAAGACCATCTTACAGCCATCAAACAGACTACCCTGTTCTTTATGTTGACGTACCTGCCATTGATGTGTCATCTAGTATGATAAGGGATAGAGTGAAAAAAGGTAAATCGGTTCGTTACTTATTGCCCGACCCAGTTATTGATTATATTGAGGAGAAACATTTATATGGAACGTCAAAAAGCTTTAGACATAGTTAAACTCCAATTAACGGAACATCGATACCAGCATACGCTAGGGGTAATGGAAACAGCTATTAGCTTGGCAGAGAAATATGGAGCAGATGTGAAGAAAGCAGAAATAGCAGCTATTTTTCATGATTATGCAAAGTTTCGCCCCAAGGATGAAATGAAAGAAATTATCATGTCACAAGGTCTGCCGCAGGATTTACTTTTATATAATACTGAATTGTGGCATGCTCCAGTTGGTGCATACCTGGTAGAGAAAGAGGCAGGGGTCAGTGATAATGAAGTATTGGATGCCATCCGCTACCATACTTCTGGAAGACCTAATATGACTTTGCTGGAAAAAGTAATCTATTTAGCGGATTATATAGAGCCTGGGAGACATTTTCCAGGAGTAGAAGAAGTAAGAGAAATCGCAAATGAGAATTTAGAAAAGGCACTCATTAAAGCAATTCAAAATACGATACTCTTCCTAATGAAAAAGAACCAAACGATTTATCCGGAAACATTTTATACTTATAATGATTTAATCCAAAAACTGGAGGACTGATGAATGGATAATCAAGAACTTCTAAAAATTGCGGTAAAAGCAGCAGACGATAAACGTGCTGAAGATATTTTGGCGTTAGATATGAGAGGGATCTCGTTAATTGCTGATTATTTTATTATTTGTCATGGTAATTCTGACAAACAGGTACAGGCGATTGCACGAGAAATGAAGGAAAAGGCCCAAGAGAACGGTTATGATGTAAAAAGAATCGAAGGTTTTGATGAAGCAACATGGGTGCTAATTGATTTAGGAGATGTTGTAGCCCATGTATTCCACCGTGATGAACGAAGCTATTACAATTTAGAACGGTTGTGGGGCGATGCTCCACATGTTGATATCCTCAGTGAGTTAAATTCATGAGTTATGAGCAATTTGCTTACTTGTACGATGAGCTTATGAAAGATGCCCCATATGACAAATGGGTATCGTTTGTTAAGGATATTCTTGCCAAATATGACGTTGAAGCAACCCGCCTGTTGGATTTAGCCTGTGGGACAGGGGAGCTCTCAGTCCGATTGGCTAAACAAGGGTTTGACGTAACGGGAATTGATTTATCAGAAGATATGCTTTCAGTGGCTCAGGAAAAGGCACAGGCTAGTGGTGTCAAAATACCTTTTTTTCAACAGAACATGGCGAATTTGGAGGGACAAGGACAATTTGATGCAATCGGTATCTTTTGTGACTCATTAAATTATTTGCAAACGGAAGAAGAGGTAAAATCGACTTTTTCAAATGTACACCAACATTTACAAGATAATGGGATCTTTATTTTTGATGTACATTCTGTTTATAAAATCACAGAAGTATTCATTAATCAAACCTTTGCCTTGAATGAGGATGACATTTCTTATATTTGGAATAGTTTCCCTGGAGATAATCCCAATAGCGTTGAGCATGAACTAAGCTTTTTTGTTTTAGACGAGCGGACAGGGAAATATGATCGAATCGATGAACTGCATTTCCAGCGTACTTATCCTATCGAGCAATATTCTGACTGGTTAGATGCTGCGGGCTTTCAATTGCTTGAGATAAGTGCCGATTTTGAACATCAAGACCCAACAGAGCAATCTGAGCGAATTTTCTTTGCTGCAAAGAAAAAATAAAAAAAGCCATCTTTTTAAAAAAAGATGGCTTTTTTATCATTTATTAGAGGAATTTGTAAATGGTTGGCGAATTATTGTCTAGAGAATTGAATTTCAACCTTTTCTAGATCCTCTTTAAACTTCGTATGGGTTGCTTGGAATACGTGCTCAAATACTGATCCAAGCTCGGCATCTAACACCTTAATCCCTTCACCTGTTATCCCGCCCTTTACACACACCTTTTCTTGTAATGACGGTAACGTATAATGTCCTTGCTTAATTAATTCTCCAAGTCCTACAATCATCTCACTTGCAAAAACAGTCGCTGTCTCCGTATCAATCTCTGTCTCTTTCACAGCGGCCTGAATAAAATTCTGAAGCAGATAGCTAAAGAAAGCAGGTCCACAGCTTACAATATCAGAAGCTACCCTTGTAATTTTTTCATCAATATGAACCGGCACAGAAATCTTTGAAATTAGTTTTTCTAGTTTCGTTTTCCAATGTTCGCTGCAATTTTCCCCATACGTAACGAGTGAAACCCCAGCTAATGCTCGATTAGTAATGCTAGGTATTACTCGGACAGTTGAACAGTTTACCCTTTTTTCAATTTGGCTGGTACTGACAGGACTAGTTATCGAAACAAGACACTTATCAGGAGTTAAATGTGGATTAATTTGCTCAAGCAGATTACGGATGTCTAATGGCTTTACACAAATAAAGATTATATCGGATTGTGCAGCTACTTCTTCCGGGTTTGCCCCAATCAAAATGTCCTTATATTTATCTTTAAGCAGCAAGGCTTTTGATTTTGTTCGATTCATGATCATCATGGAAGAAGGGAAAGCGGCCTTTCCGTCAATCAAAGCCTCCACTATGATTCGCCCCATATTACCGGTACCAATAATACCTATATTCACAATTCGACCCTCCTTCGCATCCGTATTCTTTTATAACATTATGAAAATGAAATGTGAAATATACCTTTAGAAAGGATGGATATTCTTGAAGAATTGGCTAATACAACACAAGATTCATGTTGTTGTAGTGCTGTTGCTTGGTTTCGGAGGTTTTTATTATTTTTATCTTCAGGTTCCTATGGATTCGGCCCCATTGAATTCAATTAGTCAAGTGAACGAAGCCCTAAAACAAGATGTGGAGACAGGAACAGAAAAGAATGCCACACCAGCGGCTAACCAGCCTGAAAATATTATGGTGGACGTAAAAGGACAAGTCAATCGTCCAGGCGTTTATCAATCTAACACAGGCGAGAGGGTAATTGACGTAATAGGACGAGCCGGCGGATTAACGGAGCAGGCTGATCAAACACAAGTTAATTTTGCTGAGCATGTAGAAGATGAAATGGTCATTTACATTCCAGGCAAGGGTGAAGAAGGAAGTAGTTTACCTTCCTCAATTGGAACAAGTGGAACTGTTTCGAGCGCGGATGGACAAAAACAGGGGAAAATTAATATTAATAAAGCGGATGAACAGGAGCTGCAAAATCTTCCAGGGATTGGTCCAGCAAAAGCAGCAGCGATTATCGAGTTTCGAAATACCAGCGGCCCGTTTAAAGCGATTGAAGACTTAAAAAACATTAGCGGAATTGGTGATAAGACATTTGAAAAACTTAAGGATTTAATCGCAGTAAAATAAAACTTCCATTGACCTAAATTGGCTTGTACCAGTAAACTTAAAAGAAAAGTTATACAGGGAGTGGAAAACGTGGAGAGAATTTCTTGGGATCAATATTTTATGGCACAAAGCCATCTGCTTGCATTAAGAAGTACCTGTACAAGATTGACCGTGGGTGCAACCATTGTCAGAGATAAACGAATTATTGCCGGAGGCTATAACGGTTCGATTGCTGGCGGTGATCATTGTATTGATAAAGGGTGTTATGTCATAGACCATCATTGTGTAAGAACGATTCATGCTGAAATGAACGCCCTATTGCAGTGTGCAAAGTTCGGTGTTCCGACCGCTGATGCCGAAATTTATGTGACCCATTTTCCTTGTCTTCAATGCTGTAAGGCAATCATTCAGGCGGGGATTAAAACTGTCTATTATGCGGAGGATTATAAAAATCATCCATATGCAATTGAGCTGTTTGAACAGGCAAAGGTAAAAATTGAGAAGGTCGAATTAAAAGAGCAAGTAATTCAATTAGGCAAATAATAACCTCTAAATGGCGCCGGATGACTTCCGGCGTTCTCCCTCGCAATCAGTTATCGCTACCATCTTCAAAAAAACAATCATGGAGAATAAAATAATGAGCGGAAAATATATTTATGTCGCCATGGGTGCATTTTTAGGTGTATTATGTTCACTTGTAAAAATTTTCCCATTTATTATATTAGCTTTTTTATATCTATTTGCGTTAGTTAAACTTAAGAAATTCAAACAAGCCCAAATTTTATTGATCCTCCTTTTAGGTTTTGTCTTTTTTCTTAAAGGGGAGTGGGCAGATACACATAACAATTCAAAGTTTTCGCCAGCTAAGACTGTTTTTTACATACAATATACTCAAGACCCCATTATTGATGGAGATTTATTAAAAGTACAAGGAATAGAGCGCGAATATAAAGAACAAGTTCTGCTCCGGTATCAAATTAAATCAGAGAAAGAAAAAAAGGTTCTACAAAATCAAAGCCTTTATGGCTGCCTTTGTCAGGTTAAAGGGACGTTAAAGAAGCCCTCAATAGCTAAAAATCCGAATGGATTTGACTATAGGAGCTATTTAGCTGCGAACGGAATTTTTTGGGTCATCGATTTCCAACAAAGCCCGCTTCAAAATTGCAAACCCACCAAATTATCTCCATCCGTATTCATAAAACAGCTTCGCTTTACTGGTATTAGTTATTTGAAAAGTAATTTTCCTCAGGAAATTGCAGGGTTGTCAGCAGCTTTAATATTTGGTGATACAAATATCCTTGACCCTGAATTATTAAGCGACTACCAACGTACTGGCATCGTCCATCTTCTGGCTATATCTGGTCTCCATGTTACTTTGTTCATAGGGATGATATTTTTTATCGGAATTAGATGTGGACTGACTAGACAGTTTATGACAAACTTTCTTTTGATCCTCTTACCTGTTTACGTCGTTTTAACAGGCAGTTCCCCATCGGTCATACGCTCTGCTCTTATGATTTCTCTGATCTTAATCGCTGAAAAGTGGAAGCGCCACCTTAGGCTTACAACGATTGATGCCATAAGTTTGGCCTTTATCCTTTACCTATTTGTTTCACCAATGGTCATTTTTGATATTGGCTTTCAGCTTTCCTTTTTAGTCAGTTTTGCCATTATTTTAGCTGCCCCCGAAATCCTCAATAGGTATAGAGGGAATGGAGCAAAGATGGTTGCCACCTCTGTGACAGCACAGCTGTCCGCCATGCCGCTTTTGCTTTACCATTATTTTGAACTTTCCCTGATAAGTATAGCTGCCAACTTGTTGTACATACCTCTATTTTCATTTATTTATCTTCCCGCTGTATATGTATTATTTATTATTCAATTACTGATTGGAACTACACCAAGGATACTGATTATCCTCTTAGAAAAGACCATTGAGTTATCCAATAAGCTGCTTGAGGTTATTGGGAATATACCTTACACCAGTTATATACCTGGGAGACCTCACAACTTCATTATTTTTGTTTACATTATCCTTATTGCTTCATTATTTTACGTATGGGAAAGGGGGCCTTATTTAAACAAGAGAGTGCATTCAATGGTTCTCGTTGTTACCCTCTTATCCATCCAACCCTGTTGGAATTGGTTGAATCCTTATGGTGAAGTGACAATGATTGATGTTGGACAGGGGGATAGTATATTGATTCATTTTCCACATGGACAAGGCAACTATCTCATTGATACAGGCGGTTCGTTGAGCTTTAAAGAGGAAGAGTGGAAAATGCGGTCCAAACCATTTGAGGTTGGACGGGATGTGGTTGTTCCATTTTTAAAAGGGAAAGGGATTACAAAAATTAATAAGTTAATCCTAACCCATGGCGATATGGATCATATTGGCGGTGCTAGTTCGATTCTTTCAGAACTTGAGGTCAAACAAATATTAATGCCATCAGTAACTGAACCATCGGAGACAGAGGAGCTTATTTCTAAGGAAGCAGCAAAACAAAGGATACCAGTCATAAAAGTATCATCAGGAGATAATTGGCATCAAAATGGAAATTCATTTTATATTCTTTCTCCAGAAAGAAACTTTACGGGCGAGCGAAATAGAGGCTCAATAGCTTTTGTTGCAGTGATAGGAGGTATCAGCTGGTTTTTCGGAGGAGATCTCGATCAAGAAGGAGAAGAGAAAATTATAGCACAGCATCCTAAATTAACCATTGATGTTTTAAAAGCCGGTCATCATGGCAGTAAAACGTCAAGCGCCGAGGCCTTTATTAATCAAATCAAGCCCAAGGCAGCCCTTATTTCTGTCGGTGAACATAACCGGTTTGGGCATCCTCATCAAGAAGTCTTAAACCGTTTGGCAGCTGTTCATACTAAGATATATCGAACCGATCTACAGGGGGCAATCACCTATTATTTTTATGGTGGAAAAGGAACCTTTTCAACCTATTTGCCATAAGTTATACTAAATCTCTTAATTAAAAAAGACTGCACCGTTGCAGCCTCTTTGATAAATTATGTAGCATTCATTAGGAACCAATTAATTTAATGACTGTAGCAATAATAAAAATTACAGCAAAAAAGCCGAAAGAAACTCCAAAACCTATCCCAGAATCGATCGCATCATTACGTTTGCTTTGCACTTCTTTTTCAAAATGATTCACGCTCTACCCCTCCTATTTTCAAGTATAGTATAAGCTATTTGTCTGAAAAAATCCAGCATCCTTTCGCTTCTTTCCTATACTGACAAGAGTTGTCAAAATAGTTCGACTCAAAAAGGGCTACAATATAAGTAGTCAGGAACCCCGCCAGGCAATATAAGATCCTAGGGAAAATATTGCTGGCGTTCAAATAGATCCGGGAATTGGCATTTGTTGGATAAAATGTGCTAATTCCCTTTTAATACTTGTCAAAAGGTCCAAGCTTCTTTACGATAGAATATGAGTGAAAAGTTAGGGGAGCGCTGGATAAATGGTACTTGAAATATGGAGAAAAATCAAAAAAAAGGAAATTGCTCCTATTTATTTATTATATGGAACAGAAGCATTTTTAATCAATGAAACAAAACAATTACTTCTGAACCAAATTCTTGATGAAGAAGATAAGGATTTTAATTTTTCAGCTTATGACTTAGAGGAGACTCCGGTTGATTTTGCATTAGAGGACGCCGAGACCTTTCCTTTTTTAGGCGAGAAAAAAGTTGTTTTTTTACATAATCCCGTTTTTTTAACGGCTGAGAAAACAAAGGAAAAGGTAGAACATAATCTGGCAAAGTTGGAAGCATATTTAAAAGAGCCTGCTCCCTATACAGTAATGGTCATTTCCGCTCCGTATGAAAAATTGGACGAAAGAAAAAAGATTACCAAAGAACTTAAACGAAATGCAGAATTAGTTGAGGCCAAAAAGTTATCTGAACATGAATTAAAAAAATGGGTAAAAGAACGGGCGAAAAGCAATGGGCTGGAGTTTGAGGAAAAAGCAATTGACCAATTGCTCTCATTAGCCGGAACAAATATGTTTATGCTTTCTAGCGAGGTGGACAAATTGTCCCTTTATGCGGCTGAGCAAAAGCGTATTGATAGCGAGCTGGTTGAAAAATTGGTTGCCAGAACGCTAGAGCAGAATATTTTTACCCTTATTGAAAGAGTGGTCCAAAGAAGATTAGATGAGGCATTGCGGATTTATTATGACTTGTTAAAACAAAATGAAGAACCTATAAAGATCTTAGCACTGTTGTCCGGTCAATTTCGGCTAATCTATCAGGTAAAGGAACTCTCAAGAAGGGGATACGGACAGCAGCAAATTGCCGGCTATTTAAAAATTCATCCATTTCGGGTTAAACTAGCCCTTGGTCAGGCGGGCAGTTTTACGGATGAAGAATTAGCAAACCTGATGGAGATGCTTGCAGAGGCAGATTACCAGATGAAAACCGGCGGAATGAATAAATCTTTATTGATTGAGATGCTTTTGTTCAGATTAAAAAGGTAATAAAAAAACGATTCCAGATAGGAATCGTTTTTTTTGTACGCTTTTTAAAATTAAAGAGCGTTAGACTTTTTCATTAGACGTGATTTTTTACGAGCAGCAGCATTTTTGTGGATAAGACCTTTAGCAGCAGCCTTGTCTAATTTACTAGCAGCAGAAACTAATGCTTCTTTAGCAGCAGCCGCATCGTTAAGAGTAACAGCAGCTTCTACTTTTTTAACAGCCGTACGCATTGCAGATTTAGCAGTTGTATTTTGAGCATTACGAGCTTCAGTTGTTTTCACACGCTTAATAGCAGATTTAATGTTAGGCATTACATTCACCTCCTACAAAGTATCGAGACTTATATGAACTCGACTTTACATTCATCCATAATAATTCAGAACAAGAAGTATTTTATCAAACAGAAGGCTAGATTGCAATACACAATTCATGGAGAAAAGAATTTAAAATGCATGTTTTACGGGCTTAAGGGCAAAAATAGGAAATAGTTTCTATTTAGGATTCTCTATTAGGGGTGGATTTCATGAATGAGTCTATTGATTTAAGCAAGTATTCGATACGAACAGATTTAGCGATTGAAGCAAGAGAAATGGTGCTTGCTGGAAAAACAGTCGGAGAAGAAGAGAACCTTTCGAAAATCGAAGGTGTCATTATTAAAGAAAAAGATGTGGACGATATAAAACTCTCGCTTGTAGAGGTTACAAAGCAAGGGGAAGAACAGCTAGGAAAAAAAGCAGGCCGTTACTTAACGTTAGAGGTACAGGGGATCAGGCAGCAGGACTCCGAGGTACAACAGAAGGTGCAAGAAATCTTTGCCCGGGAGTTTGCCCATTTTTTAGCTGGGTCGGGAATTAAAAAAACGGATTCTTGCCTTGTGGTAGGGTTGGGGAATTGGAATGTCACTCCCGATGCACTTGGTCCAATGGTGTGTGAGAATCTCTTGGTAACTCGGCATTTATTTCAGCTTCAGCCTGAGAATGTTGAAGAGGGTTACCGATCTGTTAGTGCCTTATCACCAGGTGTAATGGGCCTGACGGGGATTGAAACAAGCGACATCATTTTTGGAGTGGTTGAAAAAACGAAACCGGATTTCGTCATCGCTATCGATGCATTAGCATCACGTTCCATAGAAAGAGTCAATTCAACGATCCAAATCTCTGATACAGGTATCCACCCTGGTTCAGGGGTGGGAAACAAAAGAAAGGAACTAAGCAAGGAGACCTTAGGGATTCCGGTGATCGCCATTGGGGTACCAACCGTTGTAGATGCTGTTTCGATTACAAGCGATACGATTGATTTTATCCTAAAACACTTTGGGAAAGAGCTAAGGGAAGGAAATCGCCCCTCTAGATCCCTTGCACCAGCAGGGATGACGTTTGGTGAAAAAAGAAAATTAACAGATGAGGATATGCCGGAGGAACAGCATCGCAAAACATTTTTAGGTATGATTGGCACGCTTCCGGATGACGAAAAAAGAAAACTAATCTACGAAGTTCTCTCACCAATTGGTCATAATTTAATGGTGACACCAAAAGAAGTCGATGTGTTTATCGAGGATATGGCGAATCTTATTGCCAATGGATTAAATGCCTCGTTGCATTCTGCGATCGATCAAGAAAATGCCGGTTTTAATACAAGATAAAATCACTTAAAGGGGTCTGGTTAATTAATAGACCCCTTTTACTTCCACTATTAAAATAAATCATAGTTCTACCATTTCTAGTAAGGTCATAGTATTTACTAGAATCGTTTAAGCGAGGTGGAACTATGAAAAACCCTAGAACATCAGGTGCATTTTTAAGTGTCCAAGGTACAAGCATCTTGAAAATTTTTGCGGCACTTTGTTTATTTATTATATTGATTTTCTCTATCAGCGGGCTCTTAACGTCATTAAAGCCACAATATCGACTTATGTCAACATCCGTCAATCAAGCTGCTACTAATGTGAATGGAGAACTTCTTTACCAATTAATGGGCTGGGAAAACCACCATTTTTTAAAGGTAGAGAATAACTGGGTAACCACACCCAAGCTAACTAATTTGATCTTTAAACTATCTAGCAATATTAATCTAAATGACCCGCGCAGCCTTCTTGGCAGGGAGCTTCCGGGATTCTACCAATTTGATGGGAAAATCCTTGTCGCCGGAGAAGGGACTAATTATACTAATATGCCGGTTGAGTCGGCACCGCCAATTGAAATTATGAAAGAAGAACGTGAAGCAGCCTTACAAAATCTTGAAGGATTGGACAAGCCTTCAGATGAAAATTCTTCGCCAGCACCTGGACAAACTACCGGAGGAAGAAAAGTTGTCTACGTTTACTTCTCTCATAATCGGGAATCTTATTTACCATACCTTAAAGATGTAACCGACCCGGATTTAGCGTATCACTCGCAAATAAACGTGACCAAGATTGGTGACCAATTAAAAACAAGTTTAGCTGACAGAGGAATTGGCAGCTTTATAGATAAAACTGACATTCAAGCGGAATTAAACAAAAAAGGATGGAAGTTCTGGCAGTCCTATGATGAATCTCGGACCGTTGTTCAAACTGCTATGGCCGGTAATCGTGATTTACATTATTTTATTGATATTCATCGTGATTCGCAGCGAAGAGATAAAACCACGGTCACCATTAATGGGAAATCTTATGCAAAGGTGGCCTTTATTATTGGCGGGAAAAATCCAAATTACGAAAAAAATGCAAAACTCGCAACAGAACTCCATAAGCGGCTTCAGGAAAAATATAAGGGGTTAAGCAGAGGGGTTATTATAAAAAATGCCGCTGGATCAAATAGTATCTATAATCAAAACCTTTCGGAAAATGCAATTTTGATGGAATTTGGCGGAGTTGACAATACATTTAATGAATTAAACCGCTCCGCTGATGCAATAGCTGACGTGTTTAGTGATTATTACTGGCAGGCAGAAAAAGTAAATCAGGATACAGAGCAACCGTCCAATAAACAATAGTGGTTAGGAGTATTTTTATGAAAATGTTTATGTTGAAAAGCTTATGTCTAGCTGCTTTATTGCTAATTGCTGTGTTAACAGGCATGCAGTTGGCGAATAATGGGATTCAAAAAATGAAGGGGTATGAGGATCACAATCTAGAAACAGCAGTCAGTTTTCATGAAAAGAGGGCATCGTTCCTTGGAAATGAGATTTCCAGCCACGATATTGCAGCAAAAAAGAGAAAGCTAGAGGAAATAAGTGCTTTTAATTTCTTTTCCTCAATGGGCAAAAAAATGTCAGATGGGATCACAGGTGCTTCAGAAAAACTAATCCATCTTATCGATAACTAAGAAAAGCGCAAGGCGCCCGCCTATCGGCGACAAGCACAAGACGAGCCGGCCGAAAGGTTGTTNNGCTGGACAATTCTCGAAGTCGAAATTTTTACTTTCGTATCATATAAGAAAAACGGCATACCTAATATGCCGTTTTTTATCGTTTACCTCCAGCGCCTAGCCCCTCGATGGTCTACAGCCACTCAGGGAATGAAGGCAAAGAACGCCTTCTTTCCCTGAGGGTCCTATGCTTGTCGGGCCTGTTCAAGGCGCTTGCGCTTTTGTTTTTTTGGACGGATTGCATTCTTTTTAGCCAGACTTTGTTAACGAACGGGAATCGATTCTGTATTGAATCTTGTTTGCCCTACTGATATAATTAAAAATAGTGTACATGTGCGAGTATAGTAGGAGTGGAAGACCATGAACAGAGAAGAAAGACTCAAACGACAATCAAAAATTAGAAATTTTTCCATTATTGCCCATATTGACCATGGGAAATCAACATTAGCTGACCGGATTTTGGAAAAAACGAATGCCTTATCCTCTCGTGAAATGAAAGATCAGCTGTTGGATTCAATGGATTTAGAAAGAGAACGCGGGATTACGATTAAGTTAAATGCCGTACAATTAAAATACAGAGCAAAAGATGGGGAAGAATATACATTCCATTTAATAGATACACCGGGACATGTCGATTTTACGTATGAAGTTTCAAGAAGTCTTGCAGCATGTGAAGGGGCTGTTTTAGTCGTGGATGCTGCGCAGGGAATTGAAGCACAAACACTAGCAAACGTATACTTAGCCCTAGATAACGACCTTGAAATATTACCAGTTATTAATAAGATTGACCTGCCAAGTGCTGATCCAGAAAGAGTCCGCGGCGAAATCGAAGAAGTAATCGGTCTGGATGCCTCTGAAGCAGTTCTTGCATCAGCCAAAGCTGGCATTGGGATTGAAGAGATTCTCGAACAGGTTGTTGAGAAGGTTCCTGCTCCAACTGGAGATCCAGAAGCCCCATTAAAAGCCTTGATTTTTGACTCTTTATATGACGCCTATCGCGGCGTTGTAGCCTATATTCGTGTCGTCGAAGGTACCGTTAAGGTTGGTGACAAAATTAAGATGATGGCTACTGGAGCAGAGTTTGAAGTAAACGAAGTCGGTGTATTCACACCTAAGTCCGTTATGCTTGATGAGCTGTCTGTTGGAGATGTTGGCTTCCTGTCAGCTTCGATTAAGAATGTCGGGGACACACGTGTCGGTGATACGATTACCAACGCTAAAAATGGTGCGACTGAACCGCTTCCTGGTTATCGAAAATTAAATCCGATGGTATACTGTGGACTTTACCCAATTGATACTGCGAGATTCAATGATCTCCGTGAAGCTTTAGAAAAACTGCAATTAAATGATTCGTCGCTTCAATTTGAGCCAGAAACGTCTCAAGCACTAGGGTTTGGTTTCCGTTGCGGATTCCTTGGACTTCTTCATATGGAGATCATTCAAGAACGGATTGAACGAGAATTTAAAATTGATTTAATTACAACTGCGCCAAGTGTTATCTACCATGTCCATTTAACAGATGGTTCTCAACTAAATGTCGACAACCCATCCGATATGCCGGACCCGCAAAAAATTGACCGTGTTGAAGAGCCATATGTTAAGGCAACGATGATGGCTCCAAATGAATATGTGGGTGCTATTATGGAGCTTTGCCAATTGAAGCGCGGAATTTTTATTGATATGCAATATCAAGGTGAAAACCGAGTTAGCATCGTGTATGAAATTCCTTTAGCTGAAATTGTGTATGATTTCTTTGACCAGTTGAAATCTAGTACCCGGGGCTATGCGTCCTTTGATTATGAGTTGATTGGTTATAAACCTTCAAGTCTGGTTAAAATGGATATATTACTAAATGCCGAGAAAGTGGATGCATTAAGCTTTATTGTCCATAAAGATTTTGCTTATGAACGCGGCAAAGTAATTGTTGAGAAGTTAAAAGAACTGATCCCAAGACAACAGTTTGAAGTACCTATTCAAGCGGCAATTGGTCAAAAAATTGTGGCTCGTTCTACTATTAAAGCGATGCGTAAAAACGTATTAGCTAAATGTTACGGCGGGGATATCTCCCGTAAACGTAAATTGTTAGAAAAGCAAAAAGAGGGTAAGAAACGGATGAAACAAGTAGGGTCCGTTGAAGTACCACAAGAAGCGTTTATGGCCGTATTGAAAATGGACGATAACAACACGAAAAAATAAAAACTAAAGAGAGGTTAGGGAGCGCCTGAAGCAGGTTTTCCTAGCCTCTTTTTCGTTAAAAAGAATAGAGGAAGAAACATGATTAAAGCAGCATACCTCCATATCCCGTTTTGTGAGCACATTTGCCACTACTGTGACTTTAATAAAGTGTTTTTAAAAGGCCAGCCAGTTGATGATTATTTAAAGGCCCTCGACCGAGAGATGAAAATGACCCTTTGTGAATTTCCAACCGATTCACTGGATACCATTTTTGTTGGCGGAGGAACTCCCACTTCTTTAAATGAACAACAGCTCTACACTTTTTGTGAAAGTATTATTACAAACCTGCCAAGAAGCGAAAATATTGAATTTACTTTTGAAGCCAACCCCGGTGATTTATCAAAAGAAAAATTACAAATATTAAAGGATGCAGGTGTGAACCGAATCAGTCTTGGTGTACAAACGTTTAATGAGGAGCTGCTAAAAAAAATCGGCCGTGTCCACAAAGCAAAGGACGTTTACCAGACGGTTGAAAACGCAAAAAAAGTTGGATTTGAGAATATCAGCATTGATTTGATTTTTAGCTTACCCACCCAAACTGTCCAGGACTTTAAAGAGTCATTAACAGAGGCCTTTTCGCTGGATATTCCACACTTTTCAGCCTATTCACTAATTATTGAGCCAAAAACTGTTTTTTATAATTTATTAAAAAAGGGCAAGCTGCCGACTCCTGGGGAAGATGTGGAAGCGAGTATGTATGAAATGTTAATGGAAGAAATGGAAATGAACGGTTTTAATCAATATGAAATCAGTAATTTTTCAAGACCGGGATTCGAAAGTAAACATAATTTAACCTATTGGAATAATGAATATTATTATGGATTCGGGGCAGGCGCACACAGTTATATAAATGGCTGGAGACGGTCCAATTCAGGGCCTGTAAAAAAATATATTGAGCAAGTCAATAGTAATGTTCTCCCGATTTTTGAAGACCATCTCGTTACAAAAGAAGAGCAGATGGAAGAGGAAATGTTTCTCGGGCTCCGAAAAACGGAAGGGGTCTCCATTGCTCACTTTTATGAAAAATTTGCCCTCGACCCTCTAAATTTATTTGCAAAGGAACTGTCCGATCTAAGTGCTAAACAATGGATAGAGGTGCAAAACGATAATATATATTTAACTAGAAAGGGCCGCTTATTGGGTAACGAAGTATTCCAAGCCTTTTTAGGTGTTATCTAAGACAAAGTCTTTAGGCTGATGTGCCATTTTGCGTTCTTTTTGATTGACACCATCCCACTTTTTTTGATAATTTATTAATATAATTAGCACTCGTTAATGAGGAGTGCTAACAGAGGTGATGAATGTTGCTAACAGATCGTCAATTGTTGATTCTTCAGGTTATTGTTGATGACTTTATTCGATCTGCCCAACCAGTCGGCTCAAGAAGCTTGTCGAAAAAAGAGGAAATTTCCTTTAGTTCCGCTACCATTCGAAATGAAATGGCCGACCTAGAAGAGTTGGGGTTTATCGAAAAGACACATACCTCCTCAGGGCGTGTGCCTTCAGAAAAAGGATATCGGTATTATGTGGATCATTTAGTCTCGCCTCAAGCATTAAATCAAAATGATATCTCGATCATTCAATCGATTTTTGCAGAGAGAATATTTGAGTTTGAAGCAATCATCCAAAAATCTGCGAAAATCTTATCGGAGTTAACCAATTATACATCCATCGTCTTGGGACCTGCTGTAAGCATTAATAAATTAAAGAAAATACAAATCATTCCTTTAAATAAGGAAACAGCTGTGGCTATTTTTGTAACGGATTCGGGTCATGTTGAAAACAGGACATTTACGCTGCCCGATATGGTGGATGCAAGTGATATTGAAAAAACGGTGAACATTCTGAACGATCGTTTATCCGGAGTCCCGCTAGAAGAATTAAATGATAAGATTTATAAAGAAGTGGCCGTGCTGTTACGCCAGCATATCCATAACTACGATTTAATGCTCCATTTGATCGCAGAATCATTTAAAATGCCGGTAACAGAGAAGTTATTCTTCGGTGGAAAAACAAATATGTTAAGCCAGCCGGAATTTCACGATATTGCCAAGATTCGTAGTTTAATGACTATGATTGATCAAGAAGATTGGATCTACAATCTAATTCGAAATGAATCAGCTGGCATCCATGTTAAAATCGGCAGGGAAAATAATATTAGTGCCATGGATAATTGCAGTTTAATTACTGCTTCTTATTCTGTAGGTATTGAAAAATTAGGAACAATTGCAATTTTAGGTCCTACAAGAATGGAATATTCACGTGTAATTAGCCTGCTTCAATTTTTAAGCAGGGATTTGACCACTGTTTTAACAAAATTGTATCAAAGTAATTAGTGCTGGTAATATTGAGTAAGGGTGAAATGCCTTTTAGAAATGTCTAGTTCCAGCGCCCTAGCGGCGAGACGCCTTTCTATGTTTCACCCCTTTTCCTTGTAATATATATCAGTTACGATAAGTAATTAGTGAATCCTTTAAGGGAGGTGAGTAAGTTGACGACTGAAAAAAATAATACA
Source organism: Bacillus sp. AFS037270 (assembly GCF_002585305.1). The sequence continues at coordinate 147,305 of NZ_NUNF01000010.1, forward strand.
ATCAATGAAGAAGCAGAAATCGAAAGTACTGAACAAGTTGAACTTACTGAGGAAAATACTGGTGAAGCTGTTCCTAGTGAAGATACAGCAACAGAAGAAGCAGAAGTTAATCCTGTTGAACAATATCTGCAAGAAATCCAGCAGCTTAAGGATAAGCTCGAGGAAGCAGACAATCGAATCTTGCGACTTCAAGCTGATTTTGATAATTTCCGCCGCCGTACCAGATTAGACCAAGAGGCTGGCGAAAAATATAGAGCTCAAAAATTGATTACGGACCTATTGCCGGCTTTAGACAACTTTGAAAGAGCCATGAAAGTAGAAGCCGATAATGAACAAGTTAAGTCTTTACTGCAAGGAATGGATATGGTATACCGAGGTATGGTGGATGCACTGAAAAAAGAAGGTGTAGAGCCAATTGAAGCTGTTGGCAAAGAATTTGATCCCCACCTGCACCAAGCCGTTATGCAGGGAGAAGATGAGAATTATGGTTCGAACATTGTTACTGATGAATTTCAAAAGGGTTATCTGTTAAAGGATCGCGTTATTCGACCTTCAATGGTTAAAGTAAATCAATAATTCTACATATTTATTAGGAGGAAAAGGCAATGAGTAAAATAATTGGTATTGACCTTGGAACAACAAACTCTTGTGTATCCGTTTTAGAAGGCGGAGAACCAAAAGTAATTCCAAATCCCGAAGGAAACCGTACAACTCCTTCTGTAATTGCGTTTAAAAACGGAGAACGCCAAGTTGGGGAAGTGGCAAAACGCCAAGCAATAACAAATCCAAATACAATTATTTCAATTAAACGCCACATGGGTACAAATTACAAAGTTAATATTGAAGGAAAGGATTACACTCCACAAGAGTTATCCGCTAGTATTCTTCAATATTTAAAATCATATGCTGAAGATTATCTAGGAGAACCGGTTACAAAAGCAGTTATTACGGTACCAGCTTACTTTAACGATGCAGAGCGTCAAGCAACAAAGGATGCCGGCAGAATTGCAGGCCTAGAAGTGGAACGTATTATTAACGAACCAACTGCAGCTGCACTTGCTTATGGTTTAGATAAAACGGATCAAGATCAAACTATTCTTGTTTATGACCTTGGTGGCGGTACGTTTGACGTTTCAATCCTTGAATTAGGTGACGGCGTATTCGAAGTTAAATCGACTGCAGGGGATAACCGTCTTGGCGGCGATGACTTTGACCAAGTCATTATCGATTATTTAGTGGAACAATTCAAAAAAGAAAATGGCATTGACCTTTCTCAAGATAAGATGGCATTACAACGTTTGAAAGATGCAGCTGAAAAAGCGAAAAAAGACTTATCAGGTGTAACTACGACTCAAATTTCTTTACCATTTATCACTGCTGGTGCAGCTGGGCCACTTCACCTAGAAGTATCGATGACAAGAGCAAAATTTGATGAAATTTCTGCTAACCTTGTTGAACGTACAATGGGTCCAGTTCGTCAAGCTTTAAGTGATGCAGGATTATCACCATCACAAATTGATAAGGTAATCCTTGTTGGTGGTTCTACGAGAATTCCAGCTGTTCAAGAAGCAATCAAAAAAGCAACTGGTCAAGAGCCTCATCGTGGTGTAAACCCAGATGAAGTTGTTGCAATGGGAGCTGCTATTCAAGGTGGAGTTATAACAGGAGACGTTAAGGATGTTGTCCTACTAGACGTAACTCCATTATCCCTTGGTATTGAAACAATGGGAGGTGTATTTACGAAGTTAATCGATCGTAACACTACAATCCCTACATCAAAATCACAAGTATTCTCAACTGCTGCAGATAACCAAACAGCTGTTGATATTCATGTTTTACAAGGGGAACGTCCAATGGCTGCAAATAACAAAACCCTAGGACGCTTCCAATTATCGGATATTCCGCCAGCACCTCGTGGAATTCCACAAATCGAAGTTACGTTCGATATCGATAAAAACGGTATTGTTAACGTTCGTGCAAAAGATCTTGGCACAAATAAAGAACAACAAATTACAATCAAATCTTCTACAGGCCTTTCTGATGAAGAAATTCAAAAAATGGTTAGAGAAGCCGAAGAAAATGCTGAAGCAGATAAACAGCGCAAGGAAGAAGTGGAACTTCGCAATGAGGCTGACCAGCTAGTCTTTACAACAGAAAAAACGTTAAAAGACCTTGAAGGTAAAGTGGATGCAGCAGAAGTTGCAAAAGCAAATGATGCAAAAGACGCCTTAAAACAAGCCATTGAGAGCAATGATTTAAACGAGATTCGTGCTAAAAAAGATGCTCTACAGGAAATCGTCCAGGCATTAACTGTTAAGCTTTACGAACAGGCTGCCCAAGCACAACAAGGTGCTCAAGATGCAGGCGCTGCTGGTCCAAAAGACGACAATGTTGTAGATGCTGAATTTGAAGAAGTAAAAGACGATAAGTAGAAAAGCGGAAGCGCCTTGAACAGTGGCGCAAGGCTACAGACGAGCAGGCATGAAGGCTGGTTTTTAGCCTTCTTGACTGAATGGCTTAGACCTAAGAGCCCCTAGGCGCTGCAGCTAGACAGTAATTATAGGATATAGGAACCGTTATTCTTACAAAAAAGTCAAAGTCAAAGTAACAGGCTTTGGCTTTTTTATTGCAATACCCTTCTAATGGGTGTTAGAATAGTCTTTATGTGACAGATTCGGGAGTGGTAATCATGAGTAAACGAGATTACTATGAAGTACTTGGTGTTAGTAAAAGTGCTTCTAAGGATGAAATAAAAAAGGCCTATCGAAAGCTATCTAAACAGTATCATCCGGACATTAATAAAGAGCCAGATGCAGCTGATAAATTCAAAGAGATTGCTGAAGCTTATGAAGTGCTAAGCGATGATCAAAAAAAGGCCCATTATGACCAATTCGGACATACCGATCCAAACCAGGGCTTCGGCGGCGGTGACTTTGGCGGCGGCTTCGGAGGGTTTGAGGATATCTTTAATACCTTCTTTGGCGGTGGCGGCGGGTCTAGAAGACGTGATCCGAATGCGCCAAGACAAGGTGCTGATTTGCAATATACAATGACGGTTTCATTTGAAGAAGCTGCGTTTGGAAAAGAAACGGATATAGAAATACCAAGAGAAGAAACATGTGAAACCTGTCATGGCTCGGGTGCTAAACCTGGAACTAACCCAGAGACATGTCAGCATTGTCATGGTACTGGACAGCTAAATGTTGAACAAAACACACCATTTGGCAGAATTGTTAATCGCAGAACTTGCCATTATTGTAATGGTACTGGAAAAGAGATTAAACATAAATGTTCAACATGCAGCGGTAAAGGGAAAGTCCAAAAACGGAAAAAAATTCATGTCAAAATTCCTGCGGGTATTGATGATGGACAACAGTTGCGCATGGCAGGACAGGGTGAAGGTGGAACCAACGGCGGGCCGTCTGGAGATCTTTACGTAGTATTCCATGTACGTTCACACGAGTTTTTCGAACGGGATGGCGATGATATTTATTGTGAGATGCCAATTACCTTTGTTCAAGCTGCCTTAGGTGATGAAATTGAGGTTCCAGCTCTAAAAGGAAAAGTTAAGCTTAAAATCCCTGCCGGAACACAAACAGGTAAAAAATTCCGGCTCAAAGGAAAAGGGATTCCAAACGTTCGTGGATACGGCGTCGGAGATCAGTATATAATAGTCCGTATTATTACCCCAACCAAGCTGTCTGATAAACAAAAACAGCTTCTTAAAGAATTTGCGGACATCAGTGGTTCTTCGCCAATCGGTGAACACGAAGAAAGTTTTTTCTCAAAAGTAAAAAGAGCTTTTAAAAGCGAGTAAGGATGGAGTTGGTAGAGATGAAGTGGTCAGAGATTAGTATCCACACGACAAACGAGGCGATCGAACCTATTTCAAATATTTTACATGAGGCTGGGGCGAGCGGTGTAGTCATAGAAGACCCCTTTGAATTGACGAAAGAAAGGGAAGATCAATTCGGAGAAATCTACCAACTTAATCCAGACGATTATCCCGAAGAAGGCGTCATTATAAAAGCCTATTTACCTGTTAATAGTTTCCTTGGTGAAACGGTAGACGCAATCAAAGAATCGATTAACGATCTTATCCTTCATGACATTGATTTAGGGTTAAATAAAGTAACCATAAGTGAAGTAAATGAAGAAGAATGGGCCACAGCTTGGAAAAAGTATTATAATCCAGTGAAAATTTCTGAAAAATTTACGATTGTGCCAACATGGGAGATATACGAGCCTGTTAGCAGTGATGAACTAATTATTGAATTGGACCCTGGTATGGCCTTTGGTACAGGAACACATCCAACAACGGTAATGTGTATCCAGGCTTTAGAAAGAACTGTCCGTCCGGGTGACCGTGTCATTGATGTAGGTACAGGCTCAGGCGTTCTTAGCATCGCTGCGGCATTGCTTGGAGCAGAAGACGTTAGGGCATATGATCTAGATGAAGTGGCTGTTACATCAGCGAAGCTGAATATCAAGCTAAATAAGGTACATGATAAGGTTGCTGTTGCGCAGAATAACCTCTTAGCTGGTGTTGAGGAAAACTCTGCAGATGTGATTGTCGCGAACATTTTAGCCGAAGTTATTCTCAGGTTCACTGATGATGTTGCTCGTGTTGTAAAACCAGGAGGTTCTTTTATTGCCTCTGGTATTATCCAGCCTAAAAAAGATCTCGTGAAGGATGCCCTAATTGATTCGGGTTTTGAAATCATTGAAACCATTTTAATGGAAGATTGGGTTGCTATTAGCGCAAAAAGGAAATAATGACTGAAAAAGGGGTGTAGACAACCCCTTTTTATTTTCCTTACATCTATAAAATAGTAAAATAAAGTGTAAATGTTAAGAGAGGGTGCAATGTATGCAACGCTACTTTGTTCAACAAAAAGCCAATAATGATCACTTTATCATTGATGAAGAGGACCGTCATCATATCGTAAAGGTCATGCGGATGGAAATCAATGATCGAATTATTTGCGTTGATCCAGAGGGCAAACAGGCTGTTTGCAGGCTTTCAGAAATTACCAATTCAAGTGTCGTTGCAGACGTTGTACAATGGATAGATGAGAGTCCCGAGCTCCCAATTTCGATCACAATAGCAAGCGGGTTACCTAAAGGGGACAAATTAGAGTGGATCATCCAAAAAGGGACGGAATTAGGTGCCCAACAGTTTTTGCCCTTTTCTGCTGCCCGTTCGGTAGTAAAATGGGATGAAAAAAAAGCGGCAAAAAAAATAGATAGATGGCAAAAGATTGCTAAAGAGGCGGCAGAACAATCCCATCGAACTATTTTACCTAGTATTATTAATCCTATGTCCTTTAAAGAGTTGCTGAAAAAGAGCAATGACTTCGATTATAAATTAGCGGCATACGAGGAAGAAAGCAGGCAAGGTGAGACCTCGGTGCTTTCTTCAACCTTAAAGAAGATGAAAAATGGTGAAACCCTCCTTTTCGTTTTTGGACCGGAAGGCGGCTTAGCGGAGGAAGAGGTTCAGCAATTAAAGGATTTTGGGTTTGGGCTTTGCGGTTTAGGACCGCGAATATTAAGAACGGAAACCGCACCACTATATTCACTTGCGGCTATTTCCTATCATTTTGAACTATTGAGGTGAGATTAAATGGCAACAGTTGCGTTTCATACACTAGGTTGTAAAGTGAATCATTATGAAACAGAAGCCATTTGGCAGTTGTTTAAACAAGAAGGTTATGAGCGGGTTGATTTTGAATCAATTTCTGATGTTTATATTATTAATACATGTACCGTTACAAATACGGGCGATAAAAAAAGCCGTCAAGTCATCAGACGTGCAGTACGGAAGAATCCAGATGCTGTTATCTGTGTAACGGGATGCTATGCTCAAACTTCTCCAGCAGAAATCATGGCGATCCCTGGTGTTGATATTGTAGTAGGAACCCAGGATCGTGTAAAGATGCTGGATTATATTGAACAATTTAAAGCAGAACGTCAGCCTATTAATGGCGTTGGGAATATTATGAAAAACCGAGTTTATGAAGAGCTTGATGTTCCAGCCTTTACGGACAGAACGCGTGCCTCACTGAAAATTCAAGAGGGCTGCAATAATTTCTGTACGTTTTGTATTATTCCATGGGCACGCGGCCTGATGAGATCCCGTGATCCAAAAGAAGTCATTCATCAAGCCCAGCAGCTGGTTAATGCCGGTTATAAGGAAATTGTCTTAACTGGTATTCATACCGGCGGTTACGGTGAAGACATGAAAGACTATAATCTTGCTGCCTTGCTCCGTGATTTAGAAGCAGGTGTAAAAGGTATAGAAAGATTACGTATTTCATCGATTGAGGCAAGTCAGATAACGGATGAAGTCATTGAAGTAATTAAACATTCCAAAACAATCGTCCGTCATCTTCATATTCCGCTTCAATCTGGTTCTAATACTGTACTAAAACGTATGCGCCGTAAATATACAATGGAATTTTTTGCAGAACGGTTAGAGCGTCTAAAGGAAGTACTTCCAGGGCTTGCAGTTACTTCTGATGTCATTGTCGGTTTTCCAGGTGAAACAGAAGAAGAGTTTATGGAAACTTATAATTTTATTAAAGATCATAAATTCTCTGAACTTCACGTATTCCCATATTCTAAACGGACGGGCACTCCAGCTGCAAGGATGGAGGATCAAGTAGATGAGGAAGTAAAAAATGAACGAGTTCACCGTTTGATTTCACTTTCAGATCAACTTGCAAAGGAATATGCGTCTCTTTTTGAAGGTGACGTATTGGAGGTAATTCCGGAAGAGGAATATAAGGAAGAATCGAATACGGGTCTTTATGTTGGATATTCCGATAATTACTTAAAAGTAGTTTTTCCAGCAACAGAAGCTATGATTGGGAAAATTGTTAAAGTCAAAATTACTAAAGCAGGTTACCCTTATAATGAAGGGCAATTTGTCAAAGTGGTGGAAGATTCAGCATCAATGAGAGAAGAAGTTTTTAATAAGGAAGAAGCAGCCATTTAAGGAAAAAGGACCTGATTAGGTCCTTTTTTATTTTGGATAAACTACATAAGAGAATAATTAATAAGGAGTGAACATATGGTTGTGACAAATATTGCCGCAATGATTGACCATACTTTACTAAAGGCAGATGCAACAAAGAAGCAAATTGAAACCCTTTGCCAGGAAGCACGGGATCATAAATTTTTTTCTGTCTGTGTAAATCCTGCCTGGGTAAGTACCGCCAAGGAATTGTTAAACGGAAGTGGTGTGAAAATTTGTACTGTAATCGGTTTTCCTCTAGGGGCAACTACGACTGAAACGAAAGCATTTGAAACGAAGAATGTTATCGACTTAGGAGCAGATGAAGTAGATATGGTCATTCCTATTGGTGCATTGAAAGACGGAAATGATCAATTAGTTGAACAGGACATCCGTGCTGTAGTAGAAGTGGCTAAAGATAGAGCATTAACAAAGGTAATCATTGAAACAAGCTTGTTAACAGATGAAGAAAAGAAACGGGCTTGCGAACTTGCAGTCAAAGCAGGAGCTGATTTTGTTAAAACATCAACAGGCTTCTCAGGCGGTGGTGCCACTGCTGAGGATATAGCTCTTATGAGACAAACTGTAGGACCGAATATTGGTGTCAAAGCCTCTGGGGGAGTCCGAAGTACTCAGGATGCCTTAAGCTTGATGGAGGCTGGTGCTACAAGAATTGGAGCCAGCGCAAGTGTTGCCATTATAAAAGGTGAGCAAGTAAATTCAAATTATTAACCTGCCATATAAAAAAGACGGTATAGCGATACCGTCTTTTTCTTAAGATATAGGTTTTTTGGAAGTTCTGTCGTGTAAAAACAAAATCATCTCGCCAAATTTAGTGGCAACTGGTAAAACCATTAAAGAGGTAACAACATTAAAAATAACACTTATATGTGCTAACTGAATATCTGTTTGACTTGCAAGAAGCTCTGCATTCTTCGTTAAAAAAGGGATGAGCGGGATAAAAATTAACACTCCAAATACATTGAGCCAGACATGTGCAAAGGCTGCCAGTCTAGATTCTTTGCCGCCTCCAATCGATGCAATCACAGCCGTAATACACGTTCCAATGTTTGCTCCAAGAACAATCGCAATCCCTGCATCAAGCTGGAGCAGGCCGGCTGTTAAAAATCCCATTGCAATCCCCGTCATGGCAGTACTTGACTGGATGATCGAAGTGATAACTGCCCCTGTGAGCAGGCTTAAGGCAATATTGTCATTGATGGATAATATAAATTTGTTGATAAACGGCATGACTGTAAGCGGCTGTGCCAATAGTTCGAAACCCTTCATCGCTGTGAACACGGAAGCAATCCCAAATAGCAGCATTCCAATGCTTCTTGCCTTTTTATTCTTAAATAAAATAAGCAGCGCACCGCTTATGGCTAATGGAACAAGAATTCTATCTATGTCAAACGTAATTAATTCTGTTTTAAAGGTCGTTCCAATATTGGTGCCGAGAATAATGCCAATAGATTGAGGAAATGTCATAATCCTAGCTGAAATTAATCCGATTGTAATAACCATTACCGCCGAGCTGCTTTGCAATAGTGCGGTAATAAATGTACCGGTTAACATTCCTTTTAAAGGTGTACTGGTTAGTTTAATTAACCATGTTTTTAATTTATTGGCTGACAAATTGAATAACCCAAACCGAATAATCGTCATTCCAAAGATAAATAATAAAATACAAAGTATAAATAATAGTATGTATAGCATATTATTTGGCCCCCTCCCTTCATTGTATGGGTGCACCTGAAGGGACATGCCAATTTTTTAGACAAGTATCTTGATGAACTTTCATATATAGTGTGAATTTAAGTTGACCTTGTATCAAGGTTATATTATAATTGCAAGGTACATGGATTGAATGTAAGTGTGTTGTGTTTCGGAGGGAGGGAAAGAGAATGTCTAAAACCGTCGTTCGTAAAAACGAATCGCTTGAAGATGCTCTTCGTCGCTTCAAACGTACAGTATCAAAAACTGGTACTTTGCAAGAGGCAAGAAAGCGCGAATTTTATGAAAAACCAAGTGTAAAACGTAAGAAAAAGTCTGAAGCAGCAAGAAAACGTAAGTTTTAAGAGAGGGTGTAATATATGAGTCTTCTCGAGCGTTTGAACAATGATATGAAACAAGCGATGAAAAACAAGGAAAAAGACAAACTCTCAGTTATTCGGATGGTGAAAGCATCACTTCAAAATGAAGCCATCAAGCTCGGTACACAAGAGCTTTCCGAAGATGCAGAGTTAACGGTCCTTTCTCGCGAAGTAAAACAACGCAAAGACTCCCTCCATGAATTTGATAAGGCTGGTCGTCAAGACCTAGTTGATAAATTGCGTACAGAACTTGAGATTCTTGAGCTGTATTTACCGAAACAGCTTTCTGAAGAGGAACTGTCAGAAATTGTCAAAGAAACGGTCGCTGAAGTCGGCGCAACATCAAAAGCGGAAATGGGAAAAGTGATGGCTGCTATTATGCCTAAAGTTAAAGGTAAAGCAGATGGTTCGCTCGTTAATAAATTTGTACAACAACACCTTTCATAAGTATTCTGACATAAAGACTGCAGGTAATATGCCCGCAGTCTTTTTACATATTTTGATAAATTTGAAACTTTTTTATGACTAGGGACGTATAACAGATAGTCAGAAAGAACTGAATAGAAAGGGGGGGCTTATATGATTGAATTTCTAACAAACCCTGTTGTTGTAACTGTCCTATTAACTATTGCCGGAGTCGGAATCGTTTTGGAACTTTTTACAGCCAAATTTGGTATTGCAGGTTTAATAGGGATATTTGCGCTAATCTTATTCTTTTATAGTCACTTTCAAGCAGGTCTAGCAGGATTTGGAACATTACTTCTATTTGTTGCCGGAATCCTGCTTATTTTTTTGGAATTTTTTTTACCTGGGGCGATAGCAGGTACACTAGGAGTCGCAGCCTTAATACTAAGTCTGTTTTTAGCAGGCCAAAATGCCTTGCAAATTGGAGTTTCCATTTTAATTGCCATTGCTGTCTCAATTTTTATATTCTTTTTGATGACTAAGACCTTTGGAAAAAAACTTGTTTTATTTAATAGGATGGTATTAACCGAGGCCGCTAGAAAAGAGGATGGGTACGTTTCAAATATTAATCGAACTGATCTTCTAGGGGTGGAAGGCCATACTCTTACCATCTTACGGCCGGCAGGAACTATTGTTATAAACAATGAACGCGTGGATGCTGTTTCGGAAGGCGGTTTTATCGAGAAGAATGCCAAGGTGAGAGTCATCAAGGTCGAAGGGGCCCGTATTGTCGTCAGAGAAGTATAAAAAAAGCAGGAGGAGATTGAATATGGATATTGTATCAGGGGGAACTATTTTTATTATTGCAGTTGTTATCATTGCCCTTATTTTTTTAGGAATATTACTATCATTTGTACCAGTCATGCTGTGGATTTCCGCACTGGCTGCAGGAGTCAGGATTAGTATTTTTACATTAGTTGGTATGAGACTTAGACGTGTAACCCCAAGCAGGGTCGTAAATCCACTTATAAAAGCCCATAAAGCCGGTTTGAATGTCACAACTAATCAGCTTGAAAGTCACTATCTTGCGGGTGGAAATGTCGATCGAGTGGTCAATGCGTTAATCGCAGCGCACCGTGCCAATATTGAATTATCCTTTGAAAGATGCGCGGCCATTGACCTAGCAGGACGTGATGTATTAGAGGCTGTGCAAATGAGTGTAAATCCAAAGGTAATTGAAACGCCATTTATTGCTGGTGTGGCTATGAATGGGATAGAAGTGAAAGCGAAAGCAAGAATTACCGTCCGGGCCAATATAGAGCGTCTCGTCGGTGGTGCTGGTGAAGAAACAGTTGTTGCCCGAGTGGGGGAAGGCGTTGTATCCACCATCGGTTCGTCAGATAGCCACAGCAAAGTTCTTGAAAATCCGGATTTAATTTCGCAAACCGTTTTGTCGAAGGGGCTTGACGCCGGTACAGCTTTTGAGATCCTTTCGATAGATATTGCTGATGTTGACATCGGTAAAAATATCGGGGCTGAATTGCAGACAGAACAAGCAGAGGCAGATAAAAAAATTGCTCAGGCAAAGGCAGAAGAACGCCGGGCAATGGCTGTTGCTCAAGAACAGGAAATGAAAGCAAAAGTACAGGAAATGAGAGCTAAAGTGGTGGAAGCAGAAGCGGAAGTACCACTTGCAATGGCAGAAGCGCTTAAATCAGGGAATATCGGTGTAATGGACTATATGAATTTTAAGAATATTTCTGCTGATACTGATATGAGGGGCTCGATTGGAAAGATGACAGGTGACAAAAAGAATGATCAATAATCCCCGTGTTGCCAAAAAAGGAGGGGGACAGGTTTGGAAACTATTTTAATCATGATTGTCGTAGGAGTCATCTCAATGATTTTTAGGAAAACAAAAAACAACCAAGGACAATCAATAAGAAAACCCTTTGGAAATCGCCTGGGGGATTTTCAAACCATGATAAAAGAAATTACTGATATTCCGAAAGACACAATGATAGTACAAAAAGAAAAGAAGCAGGGTCCGCTGCAAGGTAACCAAGGTAAGCTTGAAAAAGAATTCCTGCAGGTAAGACAAGAGTCTGAAGCTGGCAGGATGGGGATGGCAGCGGCGCGAACCCAAACTGCAAATGGAGGACCAATAAAAAATCAAGAAGAGATAAAATTCCCTATAACAGAAAATCCAGATCCACGTACAGTTATAAATGGAATAATTTGGTCAGAGATACTTGCTGAACCCCGTTCAAAAAATCCTTATACTGTGAAAAAACGCTCGAGTTGATTTGAAACGAGTAGAAAAAGAAGTGCTAGAACCCCCTTTCGTCTCATAAATATGAGATGAAAGGGGGTTCTTTTTTATGGCAAAAAAATGGGGCCAACGGGTTCGAAATTGGATGGCTAATAAAATGGATCTTCCTCAGGATGTCATGATGGATCTACCTCGAATTACGATGATTGGACAAATCCATATATATGTGGAAAATCACCGCGGCCTGCTGTCCTTTACTGATAAAGAGCTCCGTTTGTTACTAAAACAAGGGCAATTGTTAATTAAAGGTAAGGGTTTTGTGATAAAAACCATCTTACCAGAAGAGATTTTATTGGAAGGAAAGATTGATCAAGTCATTTATATAAATGATATTGCGGGAGGAACAAAATGAAGAACCAGTGGATTGAATTTCTATATGGCAGAGTTATTGTAAAAGTATCCGGTAAGGGGCTTGAACGTTTTTTAAATGTATTAACAAGAAACGGTTTACATATTTGGAATGTCAAACGGCATGGGACCGAGACGATTACATTCAAAATACGGGTCCAAGATGCCCTTAAGATTAGAAAGTTTGCACGAAAAAGTGAATGCAAAATTTCTTTTTTACAGCGAGAGGGTGCTCCATTTTTACTTAAAAGATTATGGAAAAACAGCGGCTTTATGTTAGGAGCCGCCGCCTTTATATTTATCATTTTCCTCCTTTCAAATATGATTTGGGGTATTGAGATAAAGGGGGCAAAACCTGCAACTGAGTATCAAATTCGCAAAGAATTGGACAAGATGGGTGTTAAAATTGGAAAGGTTCAATTCTTTGTAGCCAACGTGGAAGGGATTCAAAGAAAATTGACCAATAATATTGGCGCATTAACATGGGTTGGTGTGGAATTAAAAGGGACAACCTACCATCTGCAAGTGGTCGAAAAAAATGAGCCTAAAAAACCTGAGCAATTTTCACCGCAAAACCTGATTGCAAAAAAGAAGGCCATTATTGTTAAAATGTTTGTGGAAAGCGGCCAGAAAGTTGTTGATATTCATGACCATGTTGAAAAAGGACAATTACTCGTTTCAGGAGCATTCGGACAAGAAGACAACCCTGAACTAACAGCCGCAAAAGGTGAAGTATGGGGGGAAACTTGGTATAAAAGCCATGTCGAGCTTCCATTGGTCACCAAATTTAAAGTGTATAATGGCAAGGAACAGCAAAAACATTTCTTATTATTAGGAAATTTAGAAGTACCTATCTGGGGCTTTGGGAAACCTGAATTTAAGCATTATGAGACTGAAAAAAATGTGCATAACATTCGCTTTTTAAAATGGGAGCTGCCTATTTCTTATGTAAATAATACAATCCGGGAACGTGAAGTGTACGAACGGAGCTATTCTACTAGTGAGGCTGAAAAAATGGCATTAGAACTAGCAAAAAAACAAATAAAAAGCAGTCTAGATGAGGATGCTAAGATTAAGGATGAAAAAATTTTACACAAAGCAATGGAAAATGGTAAAGTTATACTAGATATCCATTTTAAGATAATTGAAAACATTGCAGTCGGACAACCGATTTCCAAGGAGACTCCTGATGACAGAAAAATTAACAACCATTAATGTACAGTTAGAAAATCCGGCAGAAGCTATTACGCTGCTAGGAAATTCTGATCAAAATCTAAAAACAATTGAAGAAGAGCTGAATGTATCGATTATTACAAGAGGTGAATCTGTCAGTTTATCCGGTGATGAAGATAAGGTGATTATGGCGGGGGAAATAATTGACAGATTGATTTTTGTAATCCGAAAGGGTATAAATATAGGTCAACGAGACGTTCTTTATGCTATTCAAATGGCTCAAAAAGGCACACTAGATTATTTTGTGAATTTATATGAAGAAGAAATCGGTAAAAATATTAAAGGGAAAACGATTCGAATTAAGACGCTGGGGCAAAGACATTATGTGACAGCCATAAAGAAAAATGACTTAGTGTTTGGAATTGGTCCAGCCGGAACCGGTAAAACCTATCTTGCAGTCGTAATGGCCGTCAACGCTCTAAAAACAGGACAGGTAAATCGAATTATTTTAACAAGACCTGCAGTGGAAGCTGGTGAAAGTTTGGGCTTCCTGCCAGGCGATTTAAAGGAAAAAGTTGACCCATATCTACGGCCTCTGTACGATGCGCTAAACGATGTCCTAGGGGCAGAACATACCCAAAGGCTAATAGAACGAGGCACAATCGAAATTGCGCCGCTTGCCTATATGAGGGGCCGTACGCTAGATGACGCTTTCGTTATCTTAGATGAGGCGCAAAATACCACTCAAGCACAAATGAAAATGTTCTTGACCAGGCTGGGTTTTGGGTCAAAAATGGTGATAACAGGTGACCAGACCCAAGTGGATTTACCGAAGGGTGTAAAATCAGGCCTAATTGTGGCAGAAGAGATTTTACAAAATGTAAAAGGGATTTCATTTATCTTTTTAGAACAAAGTGATGTAGTTCGTCATCCTCTTGTCGGCAGAATCATTGAAGCCTACGAAAAGAAGGGTAACCAACAGTAAAAAAGAGGGGTAAACCTTTTTGGTTTATCAGGGATAAACCTTTTTGGTTTATCCCTTTTTCCATATTTACACAAATATCTTCTATTTAAGGTGAAACTTTCCCGAAAAACTGATATGATTTTACATAAAGCGTATTTTCTAGTAGTATTTTGTTATTCTTTTACTATAACAATGATGAATAGGGCCGTGGTTGGGGGGATTTAGTTGGATAAACTACAGCAGAACTTCATACGGATACGAAAATTACTTGATATTACTTTTTTTCGCATTTTATTTTTTATTGTGCTAGGGATAGTTTTAGTTGGGGCGATCTACAACAACGTTAAACCAGAAAAACTTGAGCTAAGCTTGTTCTCAGTAGCAGAAAATACCATTCGTTCTCCCGCAACAGTAGAAGACAAGGAAAGTACCGAAAACAAACGGAAAGAGGCAATAAATCAGGTACAGCCTGTATACGCTTTGAAAAATGAATATACACAAAATCGAGTTGATTTAATTTCTTCTATTTTTCAATCAGCGATAGAGGTTAATAATGAAATTGAGGAAGATAAGAGAAAACAGGAAGAAAAAGCTTCAGAAGAAACGATAACGATAAAGGAACCAAGTGATTCCGATAAAGAGTCACAGCTAAAAGCAAAATTGACTTCAAGTGTTTCGAAGGATCTTTCTAATCAAGTTTTTACTGCCTTAATTCATGCTGATAATGATGAACTAGCTATTGCGAAAGATTTAACTGTTACGGCAATCAGTAATGTGATGACCAAAAGAATTTCTGCTGATGAGGTGGAAAATGCTAAGAAGAGGGTAGAAGAAGAATTAAAGTACACCACCTTAAATGATGAATTAAAATTAGCTGCTATTGAATTAGGGCGATATGCTGTCATTCAAAATGAGTTTTATGATCCTAATGCAACAGAGGAACTCAGACAACAGGCCGCAGAAAAGGTTGAGCCTGTAAAAATCCTTCAGGGACAAATTATTGCTGAAGAAGGGGAATTAATTAATCAGGATATATATCGGCAATTAAAATTGGTAGGTCTCATAAACAATAACCATTCATATAAGCCGCTTATTGGTTTAATCGTGTTAATTACCATAAGCCTATCAGCTATTTATTACTATTTTCATCAAATGAAATCACTCCCGGAGAAGCGCCAAACCGCCTTATTATTGTATGGGATTATTTTTATTCTCTCGATTTTTATCATGAAAATCATTAGTATCCTGCAAGTTTTTAGCTTTGAGGGCATTGGTTATATTTTTCCGGCTGCAATGAGTGGAATGTTAATTAAAATATTAATTGATGAAAAGCTGGCTATTTTTATGTCGATCCTTTTGGCTGTATGCGGGAGTATCCTTTTTAATGAGGGAATTACCGGAACACTTAATTTTTCCGTAGGGATCTATATCCTTTTTAGCAGTATTGCAGCTATTCTGTTTTTAAACAGTCAAAATCGCCGTTCAAAAATATTCCAATCTGGTTCCTTCGCAGCGATTATTAATGTGTTTACAATAGGTGCGTTAATGCTGCTCCCCAATGGCCAGTATTCAGGAATGGAGTACGGCTACTATCTAATCACAGCACTTGTATCCGGGATCAGCTCTGCTGTGTTGACTGTAGGGTTATTACCATTTTTTGAAGCAAGCTTTGGAATTCTTTCTTCGATAAGGCTGATTGAATTGTCAAACCCTAATCACCCACTCCTAAGAAAAATACTAATGGAGGCCCCCGGAACTTATCATCATAGCGTAATGGTGGCAAATTTAGCTGAATCTGCCTGCGAGGCCATTGGGGCAAATGGGCTATTAGCAAGGGTTGGTAGTTATTATCATGATATTGGAAAAACCAAAAGGCCGAACTTCTTTATCGAAAACCAAATAAACCATGACAATCCCCATGATAGGCTGCCGCCAGATAAAAGTGCACACATTATTATTGCTCATGTAATCGATGGAGCGGCTATCTTAAAGAAATATCACATGCCGAAAGAAATTATTGATATCGCAGAGCAGCATCATGGAACAACATTGCTAAAATTCTTTTACCATAAAGCTCTTCAGAGCGAATCGGATAGTAAAGAAGAGGAATTTCGCTATCCCGGCCCTAAAGCACAAACAAAGGAATCTGCGATCGTTGGTATCGCGGATAGTGTAGAGGCAGCAGTACGCTCGTTATCACAGCCTACACCAGAAGTAATCGAATCGCTTGTAAGAAAAATTGTGGCTGAACGGCTTGAAGATGGGCAGCTAAACGAATGTGATATTACGATGAGAGAAATTGAAACAGTCTCTCACGCATTATGTGAGACTTTAAAGGGGATATTTCATTCAAGAATTGAGTATCCAGAATTAACAAATACAAAGCAGGTGAAGCAAGCATGACATTACTCATTGATAGTGTGGACGAAACAAATGAATTGACAGAGCAGCAAATGCTTGAAATAGAAAGAATAATTAATTTTGCTGCTAGGAAGCAGCTGATTGAAGAGCATAGTGAGGTATCTATAACCTATGTTTCGAATGAGAGGATTCAAGAAATTAATCGTGAATACCGAGATAAAGATACTCCCACGGATGTCATTTCATTTGCAATGGAAGAGCTTGGAGAGGGTGAGGTAGAACTATCAGGAATGGATATGCCCCGAATCCTAGGCGATATTATTATCTCGATCCCAAGGACAAAGGAGCAGGCTGAGGAATATGGCCATTCTTTCGAGCGAGAGTTAGGATTTTTAGCCGTCCATGGCTTCCTTCATCTTTTAGGCTTTGATCACATGACAGAGGAAGATGAAAAGGAAATGTTTACATTGCAAAAGGAAATTTTGAACGATTATGGACTCACACGATAAACGGAAACGATTCGTCTTATTAAATTCCTTTTCGTATGCAGTTGCAGGAATTCTGACAGCTGCTCAAAACGAAAGAAATATGCGATTTCATCTTATTAGCTCACTAATCGTTTTAGTGTTATCTTTTTATTTTTCAATATCAAAACTAGAGTGGATTTTCATTCTCTTCGCAATTGGGGGGATGTTTGCCCTAGAATTAATGAATACTGCAATTGAGCGGGTAGTAGACCTGGTTACAGCAGAATTTCATCCGCTTGCAAAACAGGCAAAAGATATTGCCGCTGGAGCTGTTTTCATTTATTCGATATTAACAGTAATCGTGGGCATCATCATTTTTTTACCCTATGTATTAAAGCAGTTCTAGAAAGGTTACTAATTAACAGGATTTTAACTAATTTGAAATACGTTGACCATTTCGGTAAAATAACTAAAATAATTTATTTTTAGAAGACAAGTTACATTATGAGAAAATTCTAACTTTTTAAAATTTTTTATTACTTTTTCGCTACACCTAATGATTTTCTCTAATATTTGAGGTAAAATAAAGAAACAGCAGATTCCTGCTGGAAGGGAAGACGTTTTTGTGAACATTGAACAATTAATGGAAGAAGCAAAAAAGGCAAGAGATAAAGCATATGTTCCATACTCTAAGTTTGGAGTTGGAGCAGCATTGTTAACAACAGATGGGAAAGTATATCACGGCTGTAATATTGAAAATGCCGCTTATAGTATGTGTAATTGTGCCGAGCGTACCGCCCTTTTTAAGGCTTACTCTGAAGGTGACCGAGATTTTCAAATGATGGCTGTTGTTGCGGATACAGATCGCCCTTGTTCCCCATGTGGTGCATGCAGGCAAGTAATATCTGAGCTATGCCCAAGTGATATGAAAATGATATTAACCAATCTTAAAGGCGATGTAAAAGAATTAACGGTAGCTGAGTTACTTCCTGGTGCCTTTTCTCCGGAGGATTTACATGCAAACTAAAGGGAATGAAAACGGATACAAATCAGGATTTATTTCAATTATCGGACGGCCAAATGTAGGGAAATCAACCTTCCTTAATCGGGTGATTGGTCAAAAAATTGCCATAATGAGCGATAAACCACAGACAACTAGGAACAAAATTCAAGGAGTGTTATCCCTTCCTGATGCGCAAATGGTTTTTATTGATACACCAGGTATCCATAAACCAAAACACAAATTGGGCGACTTTATGATGAAGGTAGCACAAAATACACTTAAAGAGGTTGATTTAATTTTATTTATGGTAAATGCCGAAGAAGGATTTGGACGCGGGGAAGAATTTATTCTGGAAAAATTCCAAACCGTTAATACCCCTATCTTTCTCGTCATTAATAAAATTGACCAAATACATCCTGATGAATTGCTGCCTATTATTGAATCATATAAAGAAAAATATGACTTTAAAGAAATCGTTCCAATATCCGCATTAGAAGGTAACAATGTTGAACGATTATTAGAGCAAATTAAAGGCTTTTTACCAGAAGGGCCGCAATATTATCCAGCTGACCAAGTTACTGATCATCCGGAACGTTTTATTATTACCGAAATGATTAGGGAAAAGGCACTTCACTTAACCAGAGAGGAAATCCCTCACTCTTTGGCGGTTGTTTTGGATAAGATGGAACGGCAGTCAAATAAGGATATTATTCATGTTATGGCTACAGTTATTGTCGAAAGGGATTCACAAAAAGGTATTATTATTGGTAAGCAAGGGAGCATGCTCAAAGAAATTGGCAAGCGGGCCCGGGTGGATATTGAAAATCTTCTCGGTTCAAAAGTATTTTTAGAGCTTTGGGTTAAGGTACAAAAAGATTGGCGTAATAAAATGTCCCAGCTTCGTGATTATGGCTTCAATGAGGATGAATATTAACAAAACCCTATCTAAAATATTAACTATTAAACAAGATTATGCATGGACAACATTAACAATTATTTCGTCTTATATTTTGGCAAAGGCAGGCTATGATAATTATAAGGTTTGGGATTTAACATTAGGCTAGTCTAAATAATGAAAGGTGGGGTTTTCGATGATGGATTTTACGTGGAAAGTATTCCTCCAGACAGGTAATATTGACACATATCTTCTCTTTAAGGAGCTTGAGAAGGAAAACCAAGAAATACCCGGAAATCAGAATGAAGATCTAGCACAAATTGATTTTCCCGTTTCATAAGTTTGTTTTCGCTCTTACGTTAGAAGGTGACAAAAAATGCTTCAGAAATATGAAGGCATTGTCATTAGAACCACAGATTATGGTGAAACTAATAAGATAGTAACGATATATACCAGAGAAGGTGGTAAGATTGGCGTTATGGCTCGTGGAGCCAAAAAGCCAAATAGCCGCCTTTCCTCTATTTCCCAGCTGTTTACACATGGATATTTCCTCTTGCAAACCGGTTCTGGTTTAGGGAGCCTGCAGCAGGGAGAAATCATCACTTCCTTGCGCGCTATTGGAGAGGATATTTTTTTAACAGCCTATGCCAGTTATATTGTTGAATTAACAGATCGATGTACTGAGGATAAAAAACCAAACCCGTTTCATTTTGAATTGCTTTATCAGACACTTAATTATATGAATGAAGGTTTTGATCCTGATATACTCATGAATATATACGAGATGAAGATGTTAAATGTAATGGGCCTCTACCCGATTTTAGATCGATGTTCTATCTGCGGCAGTTCAGACGGTCATTTTTCATTTTCAATTCGGGAAGGCGGATTTATCTGTCATCGCTGTTTGGATAAAGATCCATATCATTTTCCATTATTACCAGCAACTGTTAAATTATTACGGCTATTTTATTATTTTGATCTTACCCGCTTAGGAAATATTTCAGTTAAAGACGAAACGAAGGCTGAATTGAAAAAAATTATCACAGCCTACTATGATGAGTATTCAGGTCTTCATCTTAAATCTAAAAAGTTTCTTAATTCGATGGATCATTTTCGTAATCTGTTATAGTTACCTTGTTGACAATGTTAGAAGTTTTCGTTACTATTTCCTTAATAAAGGCTATTTTCGCATATATTATTAAGGTCCAAAAGCAACAAAGCTTACGAAAAGAGCCTCAATAAAATATTTGCATTGACGGAGAGTAGTAATTAGCCAACTCTATAAAAGCGAACCTAGGGCGGTGTGAGCTAGGGTATAGGGCACTAATGAAGGCGTTCCTGAGCAATCGTGTTGAAGAAACACAATTTAAGGAGGCTGCATTTAAAGCAGCAAATAGGGTGGAACCGCGGGTAACTCTCGTCCCTATGCTTGTCAAAAGCATAGAGACGGGAGTTTTTTTATGTCTCCCACTATCCATTTAAAAAAAGGAGCGAGAAAACAATGAATGTAACAATGGAACAAATCGTTTCACATGCGAAACACAGAGGATTTATTTTTCCTGGGTCAGAGATATATGGAGGTTTAGCTAATACTTGGGATTACGGTCCATTAGGCGTAGAATTTAAAAACAATATCAAACAGGCTTGGTGGAAAAAATTTGTTCAAGAGTCTCCTTATAATGTCGGCTTAGATGCCAGCATCTTAATGAATCCAAGAACTTGGGAAGCCTCAGGTCATATTGGTAATTTTAATGACCCAATGATTGACTGTAAAAACTGTAAGGCCCGTCATCGTGCAGACAAACTAATTGAAAATGCCCTTGAGGAAAAAGGCATAGAAATGGTGGTAGACGGGCTTCCATTCGAAAAGATGGAAGAATTAATTAAGGAACATAACATTGCTTGTCCTGACTGTGGCAGCCATGATTTTACCGGTATTCGCCAGTTCAATTTAATGTTTAAAACATTCCAAGGGGTAACGGAAACTAGTACAAATGAAATTTTCCTTCGTCCGGAAACCGCTCAAGGTATTTTTGTAAATTTTAAAAATGTACAACGGACAATGAGGAAAAAGTTACCGTTTGGGATTGCACAGATTGGTAAAAGCTTCCGAAATGAAATTACCCCTGGTAATTTTACATTCCGAACAAGAGAATTTGAACAAATGGAGCTTGAATTTTTCTGCAAACCGGGTGAGGAGCTAAAATGGTTCGATTATTGGAAGCATTTTGCTGAAAACTGGTTATTATCTCTAGGTCTAACAAAGGAAAACATTAGGCTTCGTGACCATTCAGAAGATGAGCTTTCCCACTATAGTAATGCGACAACAGATTTTGAGTTTAAATTTCCGTTTGGCTGGGGCGAACTGTGGGGCGTAGCTTCAAGAACAGATTATGATTTGAAGCAGCATATGGATTTTTCTGGTGAAGATTTCCATTATTTAGATCAGGAAACGAATGAAAGGTATGTACCATATTGTATTGAACCATCACTTGGTGCTGACAGGGTTACGCTAGCTTTCTTAATCGATGCCTATGATGAAGAACAGCTTGAAGACGGTACTTCAAGAACGGTGATGCATTTCCATCCTGCATTAGCACCATATAAAGCTGCGGTATTACCGTTATCGAAAAAACTGTCTGAAGAGGCGAAAGAGGTATTTGCTGATTTATCAAAACACTTTACGGTGGATTATGATGAAGCAGGCTCTATCGGTAAACGCTACCGCCGCCATGATGAAATTGGTACACCATTCTGTATTACCTATGATTTTGACTCTAAAGAAGACCACATGGTTACAGTGCGTGACAGAGATACAATGGAACAAACCCGTCTCCCTATTTCTGAGTTAGTAAACTTTTTACAAGAAAAAATGGTGTTTTAAGTAAGCTAAAGGTGCGGTTGTCCGCACCTTTTATCTTTAACCATTATTATTTAAAATAGCGGAGAAGTAGTATATAATATTTCTAAATCAAACGAGGCAAGAGATTAATGTATTTTTAAGGTGGTGAGGACAATCGAACTGACTAAACGCCAGGAACATATATTACAGATCGTAAAAGATAATGGTCCAATTACTGGTGAGCAAATTGCGGACCAATTGAGTTTAACACGTGCTACATTACGGCCTGATTTGGCAATCCTAACAATGGCAGGCTTTTTGGATGCACGGCCGCGGGTTGGCTATTTTTATACTGGAAAGTCGGGGACTCAGCTATTGACTGAAAACCTACAGAAAATTTATGTCTCGGATTATCAATCTATCCCTGTGGTAGTAGGTGAAAGTGTTTCGGTTTATGATGCGATCTGTACGATGTTTCTTGAAGATGTGGGTACTTTATTCGTAGTGGATCAAAACTCGAATCTAGTCGGGGTATTGTCGAGGAAAGACTTATTGCGGGCAAGTATTGGCAAACAAGAGCTTACCAGTATCCCTATCAATATCATCATGACAAGGATGCCGAACATAACAACATGTGAACGGGAAGATTTATTAATTGATGTTGCCAGGAAACTAATTGAAAAGCAAATCGATGCCTTGCCTGTCGTAAAAAAATCGGAGACAGGGTATGAGGTTATTGGCAGAGTGACAAAAACAAACATTACAAAAGCCTTTTTGGCTTTAGCTGATGAGGAAAGATAAATAGGAAATGGAGATGATGAGGGAGAATGAGCGAGCCGATCATTTATGTGGTCTCTGATTCAGTTGGGGAGACAGCTGAATTAGTTACGAAAGCAGCGATTAGCCAGTTCAATGGATCTGGTATGAAATTAAAGAGATTTCCTTATGTGGAGGATAAAGAACATATCGAAGAGGTTTTATCCCTGGTTTCCAATGATAAGGGAATGATTGCTTATACCCTTGTAAAGCCAGATATGCGTACATATTTGAAGGAGAGAGCCGATGAAGACGGTATACAAGCTGTTGATTTAATCGGGCCTATTATTGATCAAATTCAAATTTTCAGCGGGAAAACGCCATTATGTGAACCTGGTTTGGTAAGGAAACTTGATGAAGATTATTTTAAAAAGGTTGAGGCAATCGAATTTGCAGTAAAATATGATGATGGACGAGATCCAAGAGGTCTCTTAAAGGCTGATATCGTTTTGATTGGAGTTTCAAGAACCTCTAAAACCCCATTATCTCAGTATTTGGCACATAAACGGTTAAAGGTGGCCAATGTACCGCTGGTTCCGGAAGTAGATCCGCCGGAAGAACTATATAAAGTTCCAATTGATAAGTGCTTCGGGTTGAAAATAAGTCCGGAAAAGTTAAATAATATTAGAAGAGAACGGCTGCTTTCCCTAGGATTAAACGATCAAGCAAGCTATGCTAATATTGAACGGATTAAAGAGGAATTAACCTTCTTTGAGAAGATTGTAAAGAGAATTAAGTGTCCGGTGATTGATGTGACCAATAAAGCAGTCGAAGAGACCGCAAATGTTATACTAAATTATATTCAAAAGGGAAGATTCTAACACATAGTCAATTGATTATGTGTTTTTTAACTTAAAAAAATCGAAAAAAAGTTATGGTAAAATGATAACGAATATACTATAATAAAAAATTGTGATAAAAATATATCTTTTTAGGTTTAGAGTTGCATTAGAACGAATAAACTATTTATTGTTAGATGTCAAGGCAGCCCCCTAAAAAAAATTCGACATAAATCCTTTTTATAAAAGTTATCTGATTAAGAAGGAATATGCGGAGTGATGTAGAATTTATACTTATGGATAAGGCAAATCGGCTATTTTTGTCGATTCAGATTCTTGCCCGGTCAAAATGAAATTGTCGAAATCGTATTTAAAATTCCGCTAACGTTTATTTTGCTGCTTCCTACGTTCATCATGTGAAAGAAAAATATTACATATAGAGGAGAATACGAAAGAGGGTAAATACTAATCATTTTAAGGACCAAGCAAGATTTGTGATGAAATTAACAAAAATTTTGTCGAAATTTGCAGGGATTTAATGAATGCTTGCCGAATACCTGTAGTACAAATGGAGTTGTGTTTGCATGGCAGACCTTATTGCCGAAGAAAAGATTGACCAAATTCGTCAGGCTGTTGACATAGTCGAGGTAATAAGCGATTATGTTCAACTGAAAAAACAGGGGCGAAATTACTTCGGATTATGTCCATTCCATGGAGAGAGCACCCCATCATTTTCAGTATCACCTGACAAACAAATCTTTCATTGTTTTGGTTGTGGAGCGGGGGGAAATGTATTTTCTTTTTTAATGGAGCTTGAAGGAATATCATTCCAAGAGGCAGCCATTAAACTAGCAGCGAAGGTAAATATTGATTTAGGAATAAACATACCTTCATCAAAGGGCGGAAAAAAACTTTCTAAAGAGCTTCAAGCGATGTTGGATGCCCATGAGCTTTTAAGGAAATTTTACCACCATCTCTTAGTAAATACAAAAGAAGGTCAGCATGCGCTTGAGTACTTACTGAACAGAGGGTTTACCCAAGAATCAATTGATAAGTTTCAAATTGGGTATTCATTAAATTCATGGGACTTCGTGTATAAGTTCTTGACTAAAAGGGATTTTTCACCTGAATGGATGGAGAAAGCCGGTTTAATTATCAAACGAGAGCGGGATGGAACTTACTTCGATCGTTTTAGGGACCGGATTATGTTTCCTATTTTTGACCGTCACGGTAATACGATTGCTTTTTCTGGGAGATCACTTGGGCCTGATGAGCCAAAATATTTAAATAGTCCCGAAACAGCAATCTTTAATAAAAGTAAAATTTTATATAATTATCACTTGGCAAAACCAAGCATAAAAAAACTGCAATATGCTATTTTATTTGAAGGATTTGCTGATGTAATTGCTGCAGACCGGGCTGGTGTAGAAAATGGTATAGCCACAATGGGAACGGCATTAACAGATGAGCATATTGCTCTGTTAAGACAAAATGTTCAAACGATTACCATTTGCTATGATTCCGATAAAGCGGGTATCGAGGCTGCTTACAGGGCAGGGAACCATCTTCAAGAAGCTGGCTTTCAAATTAAAGTTGCGATGATGACAGATGGTCTGGATCCTGATGAATATATTCAAAAGAATGGTACAGATAAGTTCCGCAACGAAGTCATTGGTGCAAGTTTAACCTGGATGGCCTTTAAATTTCTTTATTTCCGGCGAGGAAAAAATCTTCAGCTTGAAGGAGATCAGCTCGCATACATCGAACAGATAATCAAGGAGATAAGTAAACTCGATAAGGCTGTTGAAAGGGATCATTACTTAAGACAGCTGGCATCGGAATTTTCCCTTTCGTTAGAGGCTTTAAAGCAGCAGCAAAAGCAAATTTATTTTGCTGATAAGAGAAAATCAAATGGGTTGAAAGAACCAGCTCATAAGCCTTTGTTAGTTGTTAAGCCCGCAGAAGAACTGAAACCGAAATATGTTACAGCAGAGAGGCGGTTGATCGCCCATATGCTTAAAAATCGAGAAGTGGTATATAAAGTTCAGGAATTACTAGCAGGACAAACGTTTAATACCGATGAACATCAGGCAATAATAACCTATCTGTTAGGATTTTTTGAAGATCACACAGAACCTGACACCAGCGCGTTTTTAACCTATATTCAAGATGACAATCTTAGAAGAATGGTTGCAGACATTGAAATGATGTCCATCAATGATGAGTTAACAGATCAGGAATTAACTGATTATATCAAACAGGTGTTGAATTATCAAAAATTGTTAAAGATAAAAGAAAAAGAAGTGGAACTAAAAGAGGTTGAACGAGAAAAGGACTTTAGTAAGGCCGCAGTGATTGCTAATGAAATTAATCACTTGCGTAAATTGTTATAAATTTCATTTTATTGTCTTTGATTTTTGGAAGGAGGGGGACATATGGCTGCTGAAAAATCAGCCCGTTCAAAAGAGGTTGAAAATGAATTAACCCTTGAACAAGTAAAAGACCAGTTAACTGAACTGGGTAAAAAAATCGGTGTCCTTGCCTATGATGATATTGCTGAGAAAATGGCTAATTTTGATGTGGATTCCGAGCACATGGATGAATTTTATGAGTCCTTAACTGAGCAAGGAATTGAATTAGTAGGCGATAGTGATGAGGAAGATCCAGATATTAAAAAATTGGCAAAAGAAGATGATGAAGAATTCGATTTAAACGATCTTAGTGTTCCTCCTGGAGTTAAGATAAATGATCCTGTCCGGATGTATCTGAAAGAGATTGGCCGTGTTGACTTACTATCTGCCGAAGAAGAAATCAAGCTTGCAAACCGAATTGAGGAAGGTGACGAAGAAGCAAAACGTCGTCTTGCCGAAGCCAATTTACGGCTTGTGGTTAGTATCGCAAAACGGTATGTTGGCCGTGGCATGTTGTTTCTTGATTTGATCCAGGAAGGGAATATGGGTCTCATTAAAGCAGTTGAAAAATTTGATTATCGTAAAGGCTTTAAATTTAGTACCTATGCCACTTGGTGGATTCGTCAAGCCATAACACGTGCTATTGCTGACCAAGCAAGAACAATACGGATTCCCGTTCATATGGTTGAAACCATTAATAAACTAATTCGAGTTCAGCGTCAACTCTTGCAAGATCTTGGCCGCGAACCAACACCGGAAGAAATCGGTGAAGATATGGATTTAACTCCTGATAAGGTACGAGAAATCCTAAAAATCGCTCAAGAACCAGTATCACTTGAGACTCCAATTGGTGAAGAAGATGATTCACACTTAGGTGATTTTATTGAAGACCAGGACGCAACATCACCTTCAGAACATGCTGCCTATGAATTATTAAAAGAGCAATTAGAAGATGTTCTCGATACTCTAACTGACCGAGAAGAAAATGTTCTTAGATTGCGCTTTGGATTGGATGATGGCCGGACCCGTACCCTTGAAGAGGTAGGAAAGGTATTCGGTGTTACTCGTGAACGTATCCGTCAAATTGAAGCAAAGGCCTTGCGGAAATTGCGTCATCCAAGCCGCAGCAAACGTTTAAAAGATTTCTTAGAATAACGGAATGTATTGCTAATAATAGTCTGCTTCTTTATTGAAGTAGACTATTTTTTTTGTTCCAAACATAATAGGAGCTAACTAATGAAAGCACTTTCTGTATTGTTATTTTACTGAATTATCTCTCATTTTGCAAATAGGCATTTGGGCTTTTAGTAGCTTCTTCAGTCATTTTACTTTCTTGCAAAAAGAAAAATGTTCATATTGTGTTTTCAAACAGCAGTAAATTGGTAATTCTCTTCCCATCCATCCACGATAAAGAAAATCACTTATTTATATTTCGATAATATAATATATTTTAAAATTTAAAAATGTTATGAATTATTTACATTTCCTTATATAATAAAAAAGAAAGCGTATACAATGGTGGTTTGGGGGGATGGGAATGAATTTTGACTTAACATCTGAACAACAAATGATTAAACAAATGATCCGGCAATTTGTAGATGAAGAAGTGGCACCAGGAGCCATAGAGCGCGATCGAACAAAGCGATTTCCTGTAGAGATATTTAAAAAGCTAAGTGATTTGGGGATGATGGGTCTACCTTTTCCAGAAAAATATGGCGGCAGCGGAGCGGATACAATCAGCTTTGCGATCGTCGTTGAAGAGTTAAGCAGGGGATGCGGCTCGACGGGGATAACCTACTCTGCTCATATTTCTCTAGGCGGTGCACCGCTCAATTTGTTTGGAACTGAGGAGCAAAAGCTTAAATATTTAACCCCGATTTGTACAGGAGAATCATTGGGGGCATTTGGTCTAACAGAACCTAATGCCGGCTCAGACGCAGGGGGAACAAGGACATCGGCCAAAGAAGCAAATGGCGAATTTATTATAAATGGAAATAAGTGCTTTATTACCAATGCCAGTTATGCGCACCATTTAGCTTTAACAGCTGTAACTGGCGGGAAGAATGGACAAAAGGAGATTAGTGCCATTATAGTTCCTACAAACTCTGAGGGGTTTACCATCATTGATAATTATGAAAAGATGGGTTTGAATGCCTCTAATACAACAGAGCTGGTGCTAGAAAATGTAAAAGTACCTGTTGATCACCTTCTGGGGAAGCGTGGAGAGGGCTTTAGGCAATTTTTAATCACGTTGGATGGTGGACGTATCGGGATTGGTGCAATGGCTGTAGGTATCGCTCAAGGTGCCTATGAGAGAGCATTAGCCTATGCGAAGGAAAGAAAACAATTTGGCAAATCCATTTCCTCCTTTCAGGCTGTTCAATTTAAGCTTGCCGATATGGCAATGAAAATTGAACTAGCACGAAATCTGGTCTATAAGGCCGCTTGGTTAAAAGACCAAGGGAGGCCGTTTTCCAAGGAAGCTGCCATGTGTAAGTTATACGCATCCGAAATGTGTATGGAAGTCACAGACCAAGCCGTTCAAATCCATGGTGGTTACGGTTATATGAAGGAGTATCAGGTAGAAAGAATGATGCGTGACGCAAAGCTCCTAGAGATCGGTGAGGGGACATCGGAAGTACAAAGAATCGTTATATCCCGCCTTATCGGCTGCTAATAAATGAATAGAAAGAAGAGAGACTGAAGAAATAATTTATTATTTTCTCTGTCTCTTTTTTCATTATTATGAAGATTATAGTGATAAAATAAGTTTAGGGCTTTTCCTTCTGTTATTTTTCAAGTAAAATAGTAATTGTTTGTAAACTATTTATTTTTAACAAGCGTTCGTACATAAGGGAGGTAAGATCATGAAACGGAATCCGGTAATTCCTTACATTCTTGTCATGGTTTTTGGGATTGTATTAGTGTTTATCCTTTCTTTTAAAGGACTAGGAGACATGAAAGAAATGGCAAAGGATAAAGGGAAAGGCGGCGAGACAACAGAGGTTGCAGCTTCAAAGCCAGAAGATATTTATAAGCAAACCTGTATTGCTTGCCACGGGGATCAGTATCAAGGGGTAGTAGGTCCTACATTAAAAGGTGTTGGCAGTAAGTATTCTAAAGCAGAGATTGTTAACATTATTACAAAAGGTAAAGGTAACATGCCGTCAGGTCTTGTTCCTCAAGAACAAGCTGAAGCAATGGCAGAATGGGTATCTAAAATTAAATAATAAAAGAAGTCCTTTGCATAAGTGAAGGACTTTTTTTATACTAAAACGAAGAGCGGAAGCGCCTTGAAGAGGGAAAAAAGTAGTTCATTTTTTCCTAGGGGCTGCAGCTGGACAATTCTCTAAGTTCAATGAATAGATAATATAAATTTTAGTAAAAGTGGTGGAATTTTGAATACAGATAAGTTATCAGTTCGATTAACGACAGTCGCAAAGTATGTAATAGATGGGGCACGGATGGCGGATATTGGGTCCGATCATGCGTATTTACCATGTTACTTAGCTAAAAATTTAAAAATTTCGTTTGCTATCGCTGGGGAAGTTGCTCAAGGGCCATTTCAATCTACTGAGAAAAACGTCTTGGCAGAAGGACTAGTAGATACAATTGCCGTTCGTATGGGGGATGGGCTTGAGGTTATTGAGCCTGGTGAGGTTGATTGTATTACCATTGCTGGGATGGGTGGGGCACTTATCTCCAGTATCTTGGACAATGGGAAAGACAAGCTAGATTCAGTGCAGCGCCTCATATTACAGCCTAATATTAGCGCAATTTCGATTCGAACATGGCTTTTAGCAAACAACTGGGAATTAATTGCAGAAGAAATTATTGAGGAAGACTCGAAGATCTACGAGATCCTAGTAGCGGAAAGGGGAGACCCTCTTAAGCCGTACCAGATAAAGAGAGATGAGGGGCTTTTGTTAGGGCCGTTCCTACTAAAACAAAAGAATGAGATTTTTAAAAAGAAGTGGACAGCCGAAATGAATAACTGGCAGCGGATTTCAAAAGCATTGGAAGGAGCTTCGGAAACGGTCGAAACAATCGAAAAAAGACAAGAGTTGACCGATAAAATAAAACTTGTAGAGGGGGTCCTTAAATAATGAAAAATCCGAATGGTCATGAAATCATCCAACTTTTTGAGCAATTTTCTCCAAAAGGATTGGCAATGGAAGGCGATAAAATCGGCTTACAAATTGGGCGATTAAATAAAAAGGTTGAACGGGTAATGATTGCACTTGATGTTCTCGAGCAGGTTATTGACGAAGCAATTGAAAAAGATGTTCAGCTTATAATCGCACATCATCCTATCATCTATCGTCCACTTAAAAACCTGTTGACAGATACAACCCAGGGCAAAATGATCGAAAAGTTATTAAAACATGATATAGCTGTTTATGCAGCCCATACAAACTTGGATGTAGCTAAAGGCGGGGTTAATGACCTTTTGGCAGAAGCTTTAGAGCTTGAGGATGCAGAGGTCTTGGTTCCTACGGTTAATACAAAGCTTAAGAAATTAGTGGTCTTTGTTCCTTCTAGTCATGAAGAGGAAATTAGACAAGTGCTGGGAAATGCAGGGGCAGGTTTTATCGGAAACTACAGCCATTGTTCTTTTTCAGCAAATGGAACAGGGAGATTTTTACCAGGTGAACATACAGATCCCTTTCTGGGCAAACCAGGTCAGTTAGAAGAAGTGGATGAAGTGAGACTAGAAACGATTGTGCCTGAACCAATTTTAAAGAAAACGATCACCGCCATGATCAAGGCACATCCTTATGAAGAAGTAGCTTATGATGTATACCCAGTAGAGAATAGAGGGGAAGCACTCGGTCTCGGCAGAATCGGAAAAGTGAAAGAAATGACATTAGCTGAATTTGCCGAAAAGGTAAAATCGTCCTTAGGCGTTTCGACTGTACGGGTGGTTGGCGATTTATCAGCCAATGTAAAAAAAGTTGCCGTATTAGGCGGTGATGGCAATAAATATTTTATGAGTGCCAAGTATAAAGGGGCAGATGTGTATGTTACAGGGGATATCTATTATCATACCGCACATGATGCGATGATGCAGGGCTTAAATATGATTGACCCGGGACATAATGTTGAAAAAGTGATGAAAAAAGGGCTGACCAAAGTACTCCAAAAGATGTGCCAAGAGTCTGGTTACAACGTTGACATTTTCCCTTCAGAAGAAAATACAGATCCCTTTCAGTTTGTTTAATCACACATTAAAAGAACCGGTCTTATGGGACACGGTTCTTTTAAGTTGAAAATTGTCCAGCTCCAGCGCCTTGATCAGGAAAAAATGAACTACTTTTTTCCCTGTTCAAGGCGCTGGAGCTTTTCTTATTATTTTTCTGTACTTTTTACTCGAGGTAATATTTTGCTTAATTGAACTTGTTTACGGCGTTCCCAGGTTGCTTCATTAGTTGGATCAAATTGCTCAAGGAAAGAGATGACCTCTTTGGTAATTGGTGTTGGTGTTGAGGCACCGGATGTGACCGCCACTGTCTTAGCGCCCTTTATCCAATCAAGTTCTAATTCGGTTATATCGGCAATACGATATGCTTTTGTTCCAGCAATTTCCTCTGAAACCTGGGCCAGTCGATTCGAGTTATTACTTTTTGGGTCTCCAACCACGA
This sequence comes from Bacillus sp. AFS037270, assembly GCF_002585305.1. Next base: position 178,854 of record NZ_NUNF01000010.1, read on the forward strand.
TTGTAACGTCTGCTTCTGTTGCTTGACCGGCTACCGCTTCCTGCCTGATTTGTGTAGCATGGCAAATTTCGTTATAGACTGCAACATGCGGATATTTTTCCTTTACTTTTTTCATCGTATCCGCAACATCCCACTGACTCATAGTTGTTTGGTTCGTCACAATCAGTTTGTCACTTTGAACGGTTAATGCTTCAACATCGTTAGGAGTTTCGACTAAATGAACCATACCTGGAGCAACCCCGACAGCACCTTCAGGCTCTGGATGCCCCTTTTTACCGATATAAATAACTTGATACCCTTGTTTGGTTTTCTCCTCAATCAAATCATGTGTTTTTGTTACATCAGGACATGTTGCATCAATTGTTACTAAGCCTTTCTTCTTCGCAAGCTCACGTACCTCTGGTGAAATGCCGTGGGCGGTAAAAATAACCGTTCCAGATTCCACTTTATCAAGAATATCAATACGATTTTTTCCATCAAGAGTAATGATTCCTTCTTCTGCAAAGGCATCTGTGACATGTTTATTATGAACAATCATCCCTAAAATGTAGATAGGACGAGGTAATGATTTATCTAAAGCGGCATTTCTCGCAATGACCATGGCATCGACAACTCCATAGCAATAACCGCGTGGTGATATTTTAATGATTTGCATATATAAAGTCCTCCTAAATGAACTTTTCGTTTAGTTAATTACCAAAAGATGTTTTCACTGGCTTTTAGGCTTTTCTGCTAGTCTATGTATTTATTATATAAAACTAATAGATATAATACAAAGATACATTTTTCCTGTGAAAATTATCTGAAAAATAAAAGAATGCTGGGTTTCAGCATTCAGAAATTTTATATATACATTTTCGGAATTGAACTTCCCTTTTGGTGCTGTTGAGAACGTGACTTTTGATTGGACTTCCGCTCGACAGACTTATTTGAATTTACAGATTTCGAACTTTCGCTGCTGGAAGATTCCTCTACAGTTGAATCTGACTTTGGATTCTTACTGGATGAGTCACTGCTCTTAGTAGCATTTTTAAAGCCTCGATAAAGCTTCCACATCGCAGGTATATTTTTTACCATTGGACCGTATTGTTGGATCATGGGTCCAATGGTTTGTGCTGTCTTTAACACTTGCTGGGTATTGTTTAAAATCCCATTTAATCCCCCAGGAGTGCTTAGGGATTGCATTAAGCCGCCACCGCTTCCTGCTGCTCTGCCCATTCCCATAAGTCCGCCTGGTGTACCTGTCTGAGTACCTTTACCGAGAAGTTTCGAGAGTATTCCTCCTCCCGCTCTACCCATCTGACCGGATCCGGGCCCCATTCTGGCTCCCATCATTGAGTTCCCTCCGCCAAAAGGTCCTGCTTGAGGCCTCATCATCGGATTTCTTCCGAAAGAAGGCTGGCCCCCCGGCCCCATCATCGGACCACCTCCACCGAACATTTGCTGCCCCATTCCACCGTTAAAGGGCATTCTTGGTCTTGGCTGCATTCTACGACCTCCTTTCTTACATGACTTCATACATTAAAGTATGCATAAAACCAATTTTGGTTTAGGTTTACACACAAGGAAAAAACTAATTTCGTTTTAAAATTTGCCTTATTAGTAAAAGCTGAGAATAAAATGATAAGTTAACTGGTTATTTAGGTGAAATTTTACTATAATAACATGATGGACATAGAGAAGGAAGCGTACCTTAAGGAAATACTACTCCATAATAGATTAATTAGACTAGGAGCTATTTTATGAAATCAAATCAATTTGAGCGATTTAAGTTTCAGCCTTTTATTATAGAAGCACTGAATCAATTTGGTTTTTATGAGCCAACAGAAATTCAGGAACGGATGATCCCATTAGTATTAAAAGGGGAGAGTGCCATTGGTCAGTCCCAAACGGGAACAGGTAAAACATTTGCTTATGTTTTGCCGATTTTAGAAGGGATTGATCCAGCGCGTCAAGAAGTTCAAGCAGTAATAACGGCGCCAACCAGAGAATTAGCCTCACAAATTTATCACCAGATTTTGAAGGTTACTGAACATTGCAGTCCTGATAAGCAAATTATGACTAGATGTTATATAGGGGGGACAGATAAGCTGCGGACCATTGAAAAACTTAAGGTTCAGCCGCAAATTGTTGTCGGCACCCCTGGTAGAATTAAAGATCTTATGGTGGAGCAGGCCCTATTTATCCATACATCCAACATCCTTGTGGTTGACGAGGCTGACATGATGTTAGATATGGGATTCATTGAAGATGTTGATCAAGTTGCAGCAAAAATGCCTGAGAAACTGCAAATGATGGTTTTTTCTGCTACCATTCCTGAAAAGTTAAAACCATTTTTAAAAAAATATATGGAGAATCCAAAGACCATTCAGATTGAATCAAAGAGAAAAGCGGCAGCGAATTTAGAGCATTATCTGTTGCCATCAAGGCATCGCAATAAAAAACAGCTTGTACATGATGCACTGCTTGCCTACAATCCATATCTTGCGATTGTTTTTACCAATACAAAAAAGATGGCGGAAGAAGTTGCCTATTTCTTAAATGAAAAGGGCCTAAAAGTGGGTCGGGTCCATGGTGACTTAAATCCTCGTGAACGAAAAAAGATGATGAAACAAATACAGGACTTGGAGTATCAGTATATTGTTGCGACCGATCTTGCTTCAAGAGGGATCGATATTGAAGGTGTCAGCCATGTCATTAATTATGAACTTCCGACAGATTTGGATTTTTATATTCACAGGGTAGGAAGAACGGCGCGGGCAGGTAATTCCGGTATTGCCCTAACGATATATGAGAGCTCTGATGAGGATGCTTTGAACAGGTTGGAAAAAATGGGCATCCAATTTAAACATGTTGACTTCAAAAATGAGGAAATCGTAGAAATTGACGAAAGAAATAAAAGGAAGACACGTGTAAGGAAAGAAGATGAAGCGGATCGAACCGCTAAATCGATGGTCAAAAAACCACAAAGGGTAAAACCAGGATACAAAAAGAAGATGCAGTGGGAAATGGATAAAATAAAAAAACGGCAGCGAAAGATAGAGAAAAGAAAGAAATAATCATATAAAGGGAGAGAACAGGGATGTTGAAAATCGGCTCACATGTTTCAATGAGTGGAAAAGATATGCTGCTTGCAGCCAGCGCTGAAGCTGTATCCTATGGTGCCAATACTTTTATGATTTATACGGGTGCACCGCAAAATACCAGAAGAAAGAAAATAGAAGATCTGAACATTGAAGCAGGAAGACGACATATGGAAATGAACGGGATCACTGAAATCATTGTTCATGCTCCATATATCATTAATATTGGAAACACAACAAATCCGGATACATTTGAATTAGGTGTAAGATTCTTGCGCAGTGAAATTGAAAGAACAGAGGCACTTGGAGCAAAGCAGATTGTTCTCCATCCGGGTGCCCATGTTGGTGCTGGAACAGAACTGGGTATCAAAAAAATCATTGAGGGTTTGAATGAAGTATTGACCGGTAAGGAACAGGTTCAAATTGCCTTAGAAACAATGGCCGGAAAAGGTTCTGAATGCGGGAAATCATTTGAGGAACTGGCGATGATTATCGATGGGGTCAACTTTAATGATAAATTGTCTGTTTGTTTTGATACTTGTCATACACATGATGCCGGCTATAACATTGTAGAAGACTTTGATGGTGTCTTAAATGAATTTGATAAAATTATCGGCATAGATAAGCTTAAAGTACTTCATATCAATGACAGTAAAAATTCAATTGGGATGAGAAAAGACCGCCACGAAAACATCGGATTTGGTCATATTGGATTTAAAGCACTAAATTATGTGGTTCATCATCCGCAATTACAGGACGTTCCTAAGATATTAGAGACTCCCTTCGTTGGTGAAGACAAAAATAATAAAAAACCGCCTTATAAATTTGAAATCAACATGCTCAGGGAGCAAGTGTTTAATGAGAAATTATTAGATGAAATTATGCAAGGATAAGAAAAAAGCTGTGCTCCGGCACAGCTTTTTATTGCTTTGTGAATTGAATTAACAAATTATTAACTTCTCGTGCCGTTTCAGGTCCAGCAGCCTTAGCAATTTGCTTTACCAATTGCGCACGCTGTGTATTATCAAAAATATTAATATTTTTCCCTCTTAAGTATTCGGCGATCTTGATGGCTTGCCCGCGGCTAACTGTTATATTAAATTGATTTGCATACTTTACAAGCTCTTCTGCTGTGATAGTGTTAATTTTATGATTAATGATGCTTTCAAATATTTTCACCCTCATCACTCCTCCATGCTAATGTATGAAGAACGGGATAGAGTGTGACAATGGATTATAAAGGGGTTTGTGTCAAGTTACTAACCCTTTACAATTGGAAAGTCCTATTGTATACTACTTGAAGTTAAATCGGAATGATTCTTATAATTAAAAGTGAGAGTGTGAACCATGCAAGCAATAATTGAAATAAAACATCTTTCATACCGTTATGAAAAAGAGAGTGTGCTTGAAGATATTAGTATTACAATCCCTGATGGATCTTTTTTGGCCATTGTCGGACCAAATGGTTCAGGTAAATCTACCTTGTTAAAATTAGTATTAGGTTTATTAAGGCTGCAAAGAGGGGACATATTTTTATTTGGCCAGGAAATAAGTAAATTTAAAGACTGGCAAAAAATTGGTTATGTTTCTCAAAAGGCAAATTCCTTTAATACAGGATTTCCGGCCACTGTTTTTGAAGTTGTTTCAAGCGGATTAACCAAAAAGTTAGGGCTGTTTACCTTTTTTAAAAAAGAACATAAGGAGAAGGTAATCGAAGCACTCGAGGCAGTAGGGATGGCGGAGTTTAGTCAGAGAAATATTGGCGAACTGTCCGGTGGCCAGCAGCAAAGAGTATTTATTGCCCGCGCACTTGTAAGCGAACCGAATCTTTTGATTTTGGATGAACCGACCGTTGGGGTGGATGCGGAAAATGTACATTCGTTCTACGAGATGCTAGGCGACTTAAATACCAGCAGGGGGATCACGCTGTTATTGGTTACCCATGATATCGGCACCATATCCGATAAGGTGACACATGTCGCTTGTTTAAATAAACATTTGCATTTTCATGGTGATACAGAAGAATTTGAACAAGTTAGCAACAAGGGATTGTCTAAGGTTTATGGTCATGATGTTCACGTGCTGGCCCATAACCATGAACATGGAGGCGTTAAAAATTGATTGAAGGTATTTTTCATTATGAGTTTTTACAAAATGCGTTCTTAACTGGGCTTTTGATTGGAATTCTAGCCCCATTGCTAGGTGTGTTTATCGTTGTCAGAAGGCTATCGTTAATCGCTGATGCATTAAGCCATGTTACCTTGGCTGGTATAGCTGCGAGTCTTTTAATTGAGAATAAACTTACCATGATGGCAGGATTGAACCCTCTTTATATGGGGATGGTTTTTTCTGTTGGCGGATCATTGTTTATTGAAAAGCTTAGAGGAGTTTATAAGCAGTATCAGGAGTTAGCGATTCCCATCATTATGTCAGGCGGAATTGGGCTTGGGGTTATTTTTATTTCGCTTGCCAATGGATTTAATACGGACTTATATAGTTATTTATTTGGCAGTGTCTCAGCTGTTAGCCGAATCGATTTATGGGTTATATTGGCTATAAGTTTGATTGTTATCTTAATCATTATTTTTTTATATAAAGAACTATTTTTACTTTCTTTTGATGAGGAACATGCCAAAGCCTCAGGAATACCTGCGAAAAGTATTCATTTTATCTTTATTGTCATGGTCGCACTTGTGATTGCTGCATCCATGAGAATTGTTGGGATTTTGTTGGTTTCCTCGCTAATGACACTACCAGTTGCGGCAAGTATTCGAATAGCAAAAGGGTTCAAGCAAACGATCTTCTTTTCTATTCTCTTTGGTGAACTCTCTGTATTAGGCGGGCTTTTTACTGCCTATTATCTTGATCTTGCTCCCGGGGGTACGATTGTTATGCTTGCCGTTCTAATTTTAATAATGGCAATCTTTTATAAAAAAATGACCAGTGGATTAGGAGGAGGAGCTAAGTGAATGTAAACGAAGCCATACAGCACCTAAAGGATAATGGATTTAAGCAAACAGGAAAAAGAGAAGATATGCTTCAATTATTCGCAGATCATGATAAATATTTAACCGCTAAAGATGTACTCGATTTATTAAAAGATGATTATCCAGGATTGAGTTTCGATACCATTTACCGTAATCTTTCTCTATTTGTCGAAATGGGCATATTAGAAATGACCGAGTTATCAGGGGAAAAACATTTTCGCTTTACCTGTTCCAGAAACCACCATCATCATCATTTTATCTGTTTAGACTGTGGAAAAACAAAAGAAATTGATACTTGTCCCATGGATGGTTTAAGTGAAAATCTTAAGGGATATGATATTTCAGGGCATAAATTTGAAATATATGGACGGTGTCCTGATTGCCTTTAAAAAACAGCTTGTGGATTACACAAGCTGTTTTTTACGTAATGGTTCCTGTTTCTTTAACCAAGTTTCGACCCACTCATGTGCCTCACGCCAATTCTTCACACGTATGACGCCTTCTGGCAGGGGATCCTGATTATAGGGGGTGTCAAAAAGAATGACTGGAATCTGGCACTCTTCATGAATCATCACGGCATTATCATGTTTATCCTCAAAGAAAATGTCGACTTTTTGCTTCTTGGCGGTTTCCACTTTATCGTGTGAACCAATTAACTCAATATGGTGAAATGTTAGCCCATGCTGGAAAAACCATTCCTCCGTCACATCCAGTAAATGAGGTCCACGTGCACTAATGAAAAATAATTCATGTTTATGTTTCCATTTATTTAACACATCAATGGCACCAACTGCAGGCGGTGACCCTTCGTAAATAATCGGTTCATTTTCCGTAAACCACTTAGCAAATTCCTTTTCGGGCACATTAACAAATGGGGTCAATTCGTACTGATTTACATCCTCATATAAAATATTTAGGTTAAAGGCTTTATTGATAAAAGGAAGCAGGGAGGTGGGAGAGGTTACGGTGCCATCTATATCTATACCAAATCTTTTCATTACATCTTCACCCTCGTCTAAAGTTCTCTTTCTATTTTACCAAAGACAGGCCAACAATAAAGGATTATTTTGAAAAGTACCATTTCCGGTATTTCAAATAAATAACTATTGGAGACAAACATTGACATACTAAAAACCGTCAAGTAGTTCACACTAATAAATGCTCCTATAACTGAAAGTGAGGGATTAGGATGGCAGATGAAAGAGACACGAAAGTGCAAGAAGCTCTTCGAGGACCAATAATTGGAGAAGATATTCCCAATTCTCCTTCTGCATATAGGGAAGAAACAGCTTCAGAAGTTGCTGTACCAATTAGGCCTTCTTATTCCCTGAAAAAGTCAGAGAATACTCCTGAGATTGGTGCATCAGTACCTATTCGTTCTTCTCAATACAAGGAAGAAACTGCAGCTGAAATTGCTGCACCAGTTCCTGTTACACTGCGGAAAAATCAAAATGATACACAGCAGCAACAACAGAAAGCTGGCGCTGGAGCCACAGCCGGCACTGGGATGGGTGTCCTTGCCTTAGCGTTATCGATTTTATCACTGTTTGTAATGCCTATACTATTTGGTGCCGCAGGTATTGTGTTAGGATTCGTAGCAAGGAGAAAAGGTGCCGAGGGCCTTGGGGCGTGGGCAATTGGTATTGGAGCGATATCAATTGTGGTCGGTATCTTTATTCTTCCGTTCTTTTAACAGTTCTGCAAAGGAGCAAATAAAGAAACCCGGTTTAAAATACCGGGTTTCTTCATGTTTTATGAGAGAAGAAAGTATAAAGTTTTTAACTTTGAGAATTGGCTAGCTCCAGCGCCTAGCCCCTNNGCTTGCGCTTTTCTTATTTTGTTTTTGACATTTCTTCTTCTTCTGCCTTTTTACGGAAATACTCTTCAGCGACTTGGTCAATTTCCTTTTTCAACTCTTCGACCATTTGTGCCTCTGGAACCTTGCGGACAATCTCACCTTTTCTAAACAATAATCCTTCTCCACGGGCACCGGCGATGCCGATATCTGCTTCACGGGCTTCCCCAGGACCGTTTACCGCGCAGCCTAATACTGAAACCTTAATGGGCGCTTTTATTGTTGAAATATATTCCTCTACTTCATTTGCGATGCTGATAAGGTCAATTTCAATTCTTCCACAGGTGGGGCATGAAATTAATGTTGCTGCATTGGAAGAGAGACCAAATACTTTTAAAAGCTCGCGGGCAACTTTTACTTCCTCAACAGGGTCGGCGCTTAAAGAAATACGTAGTGTATTTCCAATTCCTTTACTGATAATTGCACCTAAACCAGCCGCACTTTTCACTGTTCCGGAGAAAAGTGTCCCAGATTCAGTTATTCCTAAGTGCAGTGGATAATCGAAAGCACGGGCAGCTTTTTCATACGCCTCGATGGCTAAATTAACATCAGATGCCTTCATAGAAACAATAATATCATGGAAATCTAAGTCCTCGAGAATTTTAATATGGTGCAGGGCACTTTCTACCATCCCATCAGCTGTTGGGTAACCATATTTTTCAAGGATTTTCTTTTCAAGTGAACCTGCATTTACGCCGATTCGAATCGGGATTCCACGTTCCTTGGCTGCTTTTACTACCGCTTCAACCTTTTCACGTTTACCAATATTCCCTGGATTAATCCGAATCTTATCAGCACCGCCCTCAATAGCCTTAAGTGCTAATTTATAATCAAAATGAATATCGACTACAAGTGGGATATTAATTCTTTTCTTAATTTCTGAAATAGCATTTGCAGCGCGTTCATCTGGACATGCTACTCGGACTATTTGACAGCCCGCTTCTTCCAATCTTTTTATCTCTGCAACGGTCGCCTCTACATCGTGCGTTTTCGTTGTAGTCATACTTTGAATAATGATTTCATTGCTCCCGCCAATGGTTAAATTTCCTACTTTAATTGGCCGGGTTTTGGTGCGATGTATGATTTCACTCACGTGTAATTCGCTCTCCTTCAAATGTGGATTCGAATTTTAATAAATCCGATCTATTGCCGTGTTAACGGTCCGTACTTGAATGTACTCACAAACAATAATCATTGAATGTGATAACCTGATTCGAGGTTCATCTTATTTTATCAGCCATGTGCTATTTTTGACAAGATTAACGACATATCCTCTTTATTTTGAGTAATCTGGAAAATGATATGTGGAACCTATTTGAATTTTTTCAGGGGACTTACCTCCATTTAATGTTTGAAAGTCCTCGATTAAGTCAGCAATGGATACAGGTAGTGATTTATTAATTTTATGCTCCACAATGGAAATCACTGTATCGCCTGGTTTTACCTCGGCATCGAATGAAGGCGTGTCTGTTTCGGCAGGTGCGGGGGTTCTTTGCTCAACTTTTGCGTCTACAGGTTGAGTGGTCGAGGCTGGAAGAGTGCCAACGGTTAGGTCGTAATAAATAACATATATGACTAAAATAGAAAAGAGAATACCGAATATCTTTTTCATGGGACAAGCCTCCAGAAAGAATGTTTGTACATTCGTATGCTTGTCCACACTTAATTAGAACAAAAAAACGCCCATTGACGGGCGTTTAGTTTGAATTTTTAGGCTTCGGAACTTCCTTAATTGCAAGGTATAACACAATGATGACTACAAACCAATTAATTAGGAAGCTGTTAGGAACTACAGTTTGAATAGCAGTCATAATGGTGAAAAATAAGGTTGGCAATGTTTCACTGTATGCTGCCATTCTCCATAATTGCCGGTAATTAAGCTTACGATTTCCTTTTAAAGCAAGGCCGATAAAGGCTAGAACTGATATCTCAATGAAACTAGCTGCGCTTGAGAAAATATAAATGAACAGCGATACAACGGGAATAATAATCCCTTTCATTCCACCAATAGTATCAACAAAATTTAGCAGGTCGTTATTGGTAATATGTATATCATTCATCATGGAATATGGATAGGTCTCAACGTTGCCGCCGGAGGACAATGCAAACTCATCCTTCAATAATGCGAAAGCATTTCCTTCATCCGCTACGTCATCTCCAGATATTGCACCAGTAGGATCAATAATAATGGTAAAGTTGTCCTTATCGATCGTAACCGGCACATCTGTTTTGGCTGTAAGCTGTCCATTTTTAATGGAGAAAGAAGGAGCTTCGTCTTTTATAATCGTTTTTGCAGCGTCAATTCCCTCTATGAGCGCGGTACTAAAATAAATAATGGATGGCAGGATGGAGATAAATGTTAAGAAAAACACATATAAAATTGTTTTTCCTATACCCTGAAAACGAAATAGGGCAATATCCCTTGGGGAATAAATACTTTTATAAAATTGTTTGAAAATATTCATAAATAACCACCTTAAAAGAAACATGATAAAAAGACACACTTTCTATTGTAGCCTGTGTTATTAATATATACAAGAATGTAGAGGTATCGAAACTATTTTGATATTAATACGTATAGAAGGATAAGAAGAAAAAGAAGGATGAGAATAAATGGAAGTAGTTTATTGGATTATTATAAGTATTTTATTTGTTGTAGCCTTTGTTGGATTGGTTTACCCTATTATTCCGAGTGTGTTATTTTTGCTGGCGGGATTTCTTTTGTATGGTGTATTTTTTTCATTTGAACCTTTTAGTTGGTTGTTTTGGCTTATTCAGGGATTATTTGTCGTGTTATTGTTTGCAGCGGATTATGTAGCGAACCTAATTGGGATAAAAAAGTATGGGGGCTCGAAGGCCGGGGTTTGGGGAAGTACGATTGGTATTATAGCAGGGCCGTTTGTGATTCCTATATTCGGAATTTTAATTGGACCGTTTATTGGTGCCATTGCAGCAGAGTTAATCGTTAATAAAAGAAGCTTAAGCGAGAGTGTGAAAGTAGGAGTCGGATCGGTAATCGGGTTTATAAGCAGTGTTATCACAAAAACCATTATTCAAGTCATTATGGTTGGCTATTTTTTTATGGTAGTTCTATAAAGGAGGGAAGCCACTTGGTTACCCAGGTGGCTTGTCAAGTGCGCTTTAAGCTTTTAATTAATCCCGCAAATTTCAAACGGACAGTTTTGGCAATCAACTTCCGTTTTTAAATAAGCTAAGTTCTTTATCGTGAATTTTTGATTATCATATAGAATGATATCCTTTTCACGGAGTTCTTTTAAGGCACGTTGAATGACCTCTCTTGTGCCATAGGTTAAGTTGGCCAGTTCCTGATGAGTTAAAGGCAAATCAATTAATACACCGTTTTCAGTTTTAACCCCGTAAGAATTACAAAGCCGGATGAGGATGGAATATAAACCACCTTTTTTGCCATTCATAATTAAGTCCTGACATTTCATTTGAGCCTTTAAATATCCTGTGCTTAACCATGCAACTAAAGCATTCATAGCTTCAGGGTCTGTTAAAATAAATTCTTCAAATAGTTCTTTTTTAATAAATAGAACTTCACAGTCAGTTAGTGCCTTAGCAAAAAACTGATACTTAGGATTGTCTTTAAAAAGCTGGTACTCCACGATTATTTCCCTGCCATTTAAGACCTTTAAAATAAATTCCTTACCGCGTAAATGAACCCTTCCTAATGCAATACTGCCTTTAAGGATTAAGTATATATATTCTACCGGATCTTTTTCGTGAAAAAGGGCTGAACCAGCTTTTACCTTCTGGATTGGCTCGTTTTTTTGGAAAAATTGTACCATTAAACTATATATCGAAATGCTTGTGGTTTGCATATTTGTCACTCCTTTTACCTCTACAAGTTGATTAAAATCCATTATAAATAGCATGTCAATAAGGCTTTATTGATGATAAGGTAGTCCTTTTGTTCAGATATGACAAAAATCGTTGACAGGATGCCTTTTTGTTGAATCATGACAATTTTTCGAAAAATAGCTAGGTAATGGATTACCGCCCTTTTTTAATGGTATGGCTGTGTTAAATTTGAGTGTTGATTTCCGCTCCAGGCGCGAGCGGTTCGCGGGTGGTCCGGGGAGCCTCCTCGGCGCTATGCGCCTGTGGGGTCTCCCCAGCCCCGTACTCTCGCAGGAGTCTGCGCGCCTTCCGCTCCGATCAACATGTTAAAAATCACAATAATCTTACACAGCCATTGGTATAAAAATCTGTAAAAGGGAAATTGTATTTATGTTGGGTATAAGCATTTTATTTGAAAGGAAAAACCAATTTTGGTATCTTTTAAGTAACGCTTTAGAATTATTCTTATAAGTAATAGGTTATAATCGCCTAAAGCCCATAACAAATACTATGTACATAGGAGGAATTTATCATGGCATTTGAATTACCAAAATTACCTTATGCAGAGGATGCACTAGAACCACACATCGACAAAGAAACAATGAATATTCACCACACTAGACACCACAACACATATGTTACAAACTTAAATAATGCATTAGCAGGAAATGAAGAATTACTTTCTAAATCAGTTGAAGAAGTAATTTCGAATTTGGATGCGGTTCCAGAAGCTGCACGTACAGCTGTGCGCAATAATGGTGGTGGTCATGCTAACCACTCTTTATTCTGGCAAATCCTTTCTCCAAATGGCGGTGGTGCCCCAACTGGTGAATTGGCTGACGCAATCACTAGCAAATTTGGCAGCTTCGATAATTTCAAAGAAGAGTTTGCAAAAGCAGCAACTACACGGTTCGGCTCTGGCTGGGCTTGGTTATCTGTAAACAATGGTGAATTAGAAGTTTCTAGTACTCCAAATCAAGATTCTCCATTAATGGAAGGTAAAACTCCAATTCTTGGACTTGATGTTTGGGAGCATGCTTACTATCTAAAATATCAAAACAAACGTCCTGATTACATTTCTTCGTTCTGGAATGTTGTTAACTGGGATGAAGTTTCAAAGCGTTATAACGCAGCGAAGTAATGAATGAAAAAAAGGCAGCATTTAGCTGTCTTTTTTTCATTCATTTTAATTTGTATAAGAACCTAGTAGTTGATAAAGACTACCCTTATGACAAAGGGGAGTTTTTTTTATGGCAAAAAAATTTAAGCTTTTAGGCGACGTGGAATTAACAAAGGATTTATCACTTTTGCTGATCATTGGAGGTTTGTATTCATTGAGTGTTGCTTTATCCAACACATTTGTGAATATTTATCTTTGGAAGCAAACAGGACAGTATTCCGATATTGCCCTATATAACCTCTCAATAGTCGTATTGCAGCCGTTAACGTTTATTTTGGCGGGGCGGTGGGCGAAAAAAATCGATCGAGTGATTGTGCTGCGAATTGGTGTAATCGCTTTAGCGTTGTTTTATCTTGCTGTACTGATTACGGGCACAAATGCTTCTACTTATTTACTTTTATTAGGCGGCCTGCTTGGAATTGGTTATGGCTTCTATTGGTTAGCCTATAATGTGTTAACTTTTGAAATTACCGAACCAGAGACAAGAGATTTTTTTAATGGATTTTTAGGGATATTATCTTCTGCAGGCGGCATGATTGGACCAATCGCAGCAGGTATTATCATTACAAAATTTGAAGAATTTACCGGATATACGTTCGTTTTTGGTTTATCACTTGCATTATTCGGGTTAGCGGTGTTTATGAGTTTTTCATTAAAACCAAGGCCTGCTTCCGGAAAATACTGCTTTACACGAATTATTGAGGAAAGGAAACAAAACGAAAATTGGCGTTTTGTGACAAATGCTCATTTTGTTCAGGGGTTACGAGAGGGTACTTTTGCTTTTGTCATCTCTGTTTTTGTTTATATTTCGACAGGAAGTGAAATGTCTTTAGGTACGTTTGGCCTAATCAATTCTGGAATTTCCTTTGTTGCTTACTATTTTGCGTCAAGATTAATTAAGAAAAATCATCGAAAAAAAGCCATTTTAATTGGCGGGATTATCCTTTATGCTTCAGTCCTGTTGATTATTTGGGATTTGAACTTTGTAAAATTATTATTATATGGAGGGATGATTGCAATAGCGTACCCACTATTGTTAGTCCCTTATAGTTCAACTACATATGATGTAATTGGGTCTGGGTGGAAAGCTGCAGAAATGAGGATTGAGTATATTGTTGTTCGGGAAATCTACCTCAATCTCGGCAGGATTATATCTGTCCTAGCTTTCCTAGCGGCTGTTACATGGTTTAACGAAGAAGAAAGTATTCCGATTTTATTATTGTTTTTAGGTGCGGGTCATTTATTAATCTATTTGTTTATGAGAAGAGTTCAATTACCTGCAGCATAAAGCGGTGAGTTTAATCTCATCGTTTTTTTTTGTACAATCACCGAAAAGTGGCGTGGTACTAAAAAAGGAAACAATTTGGTCTAGGTTTTTTAACAAAATTGGTAAGGGTTATTCATAGAAAAATAGAACATTATCCTTTAAAATAAAGAAAGTTATGTAAGCCTTCGAGTAAAGGAAGTGTAGATTGACCTTGAATCTTAAAAAGAAAAAGAAAAAGACACATGTCCCGTTTCGTTTAAATATGGTGTTTTTTGTTGTATTTATCCTTTTCTCTGTTCTCATACTTCGTCTTGGAGAACTGCAAATTGTCTTTGGAGATGATTTTAAACGGGAAATTGAACGAACTGAGGATATTACCGTCAATACCCCTGTACCAAGGGGGAAAATGTATGATCGTAATGGTAAGACAATTGTTGATAATAGTCCGCTAAATGCGATTACTTATACAAAAAGTCAAAATGTTACGCAGAAGGAAATGTTGGACACAGCAGCTAAATTAGCTAAGCTTATCTCAATGGATACCTCAAAAATTCCAATCCGTGACAAAAAGGATTTTTGGATAACCAATCATCCGAAAGAAGCCAAAGCGAAAATTACCAAAAAAGAATGGGCAGCTTATAATCAGAAAAAAATAGACGATAAGAAAATTTATCAATTACAGCTGGACCGGGTTACTGATGAGGAAATAAATAGTTTTAAACCAGAAGAGCTTGAGACGCTTGCCATTTATAGGCAATTCAATAGTGGTTATTCCTTAACACCTCAAATTGTTAAAAATAAAAATGTTACCCCGGATGAATTTGCTATCGTAAGTGAAAATCTAGAAAATCTGCCAGGCGTCGATACAACTACAGATTGGAAACGAGAATATGCTTTTGGTGACACCCTAAAATCTATATTAGGGGATGTCACTTCCTCCGAAGCAGGTATCCCTAAGGAGCAGTTAGATAAATATCTTGCACAGGGTTACAGTAGAAATGACCGCGTAGGGAAAAGTTATCTAGAATTAAAATATGAAAATGTTCTTCATGGTCAAAAGGCAAAAGTGAAAACCGTAACTGACAAAGCCGGAAAAATCCTTTCTACTGAAGTTGTTTCAGAAGGGAAGCGCGGCGATGATTTAGTTTTAACCATTGATATGGACCTTCAAAAGCAGGTTGAAAAAATTGTAGAAGAAGAAATGTGGTCTGCTAAAAGTAAACCTAATACGGGTGTTATGGACCGTGCCTTTGTTGTTGTCATGAATCCTAATACAGGTGAGATATTGTCGATGGCCGGAAAACTAATTGGTAAGGACAGTAATGGAAAGACAGTAATGAAGGACTATGCTAGTGGTAATTTTACGAGCTCTTACAACGTGGGGTCGGCAGTAAAAGGGGCTACCATTTTAACTGGATATCAAACTGGTGCGATTAAACCGGGCTCATACCAACTAGATGAACCGTTAGTGATTAAAAATACTCCTATAAAGAAATCATGGAAAACCTTTGGTTCCATTAATGATCTACGAGCCTTACAAGTTTCTTCCAACGTTTATATGTGGAAGACCGTTATTGCAATGGCAGGTGGAAAATATGTTCCAAATGGTACATTAAATATGGAAACTGCAAAGACCTTTAACACCATGCGGCAGTCATTTAGCCAATTTGGTCTTGGGACACGGACAGGAATTGACCTGCCAAATGAAATGAGCGGTTTTCCAGGTACTGAGAATATTCCGGGTAAACTTCTTGACTTTGCCATTGGTCAGTATGATACCTATACTCCAATGCAGCTGGCACAGTATGTATCCACAATTGCCAATGGCGGTAATCGTGTTCAGCCGCATATTGTAAAGGAAATTCGTGAGCCGGTAATGGAAAATAATGAGTTAGGACCGATTGTTGAAGAAATTGAACCAAAAGTATTAAATCGTATTGATATGAAGGATGCTTGGATTAAACGTGTCCAAGAAGGGTTCCGAATGGTTATGCAGGTGGGCGATGGTACAGCAACTAGTTACTTTAGGAGTGCACCATACCACCCCGCTGGGAAAACCGGAACAGCACAGGCATTTTATGATGGATCAGATAAAACAAAACGTGGTACAGAGGTCTGGAACTTAAGTCTTGTCAGCTATGCACCATCTGATAATCCAGAAGTAGCTGTGGCTGTAGTTGTGCCATGGGCCTATTCAGGCAGCAGTGGTCCAAGTATAAACAACCTAATTGGCCGCAGAGTTTTGGATGCCTATTTTGACTTAAAGAAAACACGTCAAACAACAGAGGGTATTACAGGGACAGAACAGCAGGCAAACCAAACTTCAGTTGATACCGCTCAAAACAGCCAAACTGGTCAATAATTTAATACTCATTAAACCACCTGTTCAAATCGAACCAGGTGGTTTTTTTATTTTTTCCGAATTTACAATATCTATACATAGATTTACAAAACCTTTACATACGATTAAAACCCCGTTTACACTCAGGATTTATGCTTGTATATGTAAGTGAAAACAACGAAAATCTATAAACTGTTCGTTTAATTGAATAACTGGGTAAGTGCAGGTCTCGCATTTACCCTCTTATGACGTATCTAGGGGTGTTGCTGCAATGGAAAAGATCATACCTGCAAAGGAAAGATTGTTAAAGTCTGAGAAAAGTTGGATGAATGGAGAAGTTCGCGGAAAGTTTCTTGTAATTTTATGCGCTGTGATTATGATTTCTGCTACCATATCCATTACCATCTTTCTTGGTACAAAAGGTTTACAATCATTTACTCAGAATAGTGTTAGTTTTATAGAGTTCATAACCAGTATTCACTGGAATCCTACCAATAAAGCTAATCCAGAATATGGGGCATTACCGTTTATCTTTGGATCTTTTGCCGTTACTTTTTTATCGGCAATTGTTGCTGCACCATTAGGAATTGGCGGGGCAATATTCATGACAGAGATTGCACCTTCATGGGGAAGGAAAATATTACAACCGATCATTGAGCTTTTAGTTGGAATTCCATCCGTTGTGTATGGATTCATCGGCCTAACAGTATTAGTTCCTTTTGTCAGGGAACATGTTGGCGGACTAGGATTTAGTTTGCTTTCAGGGACAATTGTGTTATCGATTATGATTTTACCAACAATTACGACCATTGCGACAGATGCGATGAGTTCATTGCCAAAGAATTTAAGAGAAGGCTCTTATGCTCTAGGAGCAACCCGCTGGCAAACTATACGCAAGGTCCTCATTCCTGCAGCATTGCCAACTCTACTGACTGCTGTGGTTTTAGGTATGGCGCGGGCATTTGGAGAAGCATTAGCCGTTCAAATGGTAATCGGAAACGTTCGAGATTTACCAACAAGCCTTTTGGATGCTTCTGCAACTTTAACAACAATTATTACCTTGAACATGGGACATACCACTTACGGAAGTGTTGAAAATAACACACTTTGGTCCATGGGACTCATTTTATTAGTCATGTCGTTTGCGTTTATTCTCCTGATCCGTTATCTATCATCGAGGAGGAAGCTGTAATGAATAGTAAAACTGCTGACCGTTTAGCCACAGGAGTATTTGTGGCGATTGCTATTATTATCATTTCTATTTTGGTTGGACTATTTTCATATATTTTAGTGAATGGACTTAAACATGTATCACTCGAATTTTTAACCACGCCTTCAAGTAATGTACGAGCGGGCGGAGGGATTCGCGATCAATTATTTAATTCCTTTTACGTTCTATTTATAACAATGTTAATTACAGTTCCGCTTGGTATAGGCGGTGGAATATATATGGCTGAATATGCTAAGCCCGGAAAAGTAACGGATATAATCCGTTCTTGTATTGAAGTACTTGCTTCCCTCCCATCCATTGTCATCGGAATGTTTGGTTTATTAATGTTCGTTAATTTAACTGGCTGGGGTTATACGATTTTGGGTGGTGCCTTAGCATTAACGGTGTTTAATCTTCCAGTGCTGGTGCGGGTGAGTGAGGACGCCATTCGTGCAGTGCCTCGTGATTTAAAAGAGGCAAGTCTTGCGTTAGGGATTACACATTGGCACACAATTAAAACCGTTATTTTACCAAGCGCATTTCCATCGATTTTAACTGGTGCGATTCTAGCAGCAGGAAGGGTATTTGGTGAAGCGGCAGCATTGTTATTTACTGCCGGTCTATCAACACCAAGGCTAGATTATGCAAACTGGAATCCCTTTTCTGATCAATCGCCCCTAAATATTTTTCGTCCTGCAGAAACACTTGCTGTACACATATGGTCGGTCAATACACAGGGGCTAATCCCTGACGTTGAAGAAGTCTCAAATGGATCTGCAGCCGTACTGGTTATTTCAGTCTTACTATTTAACCTTTTAGCTAGATGGATAGGAAGCATAATTCATAAAAAAATCACTGCAACAAAATAAAGGGCAGGTGAAAACGGATGGTTACTACTTTATTGGAAAAAGAAACGATAGAACAAACATTTCAATCAACCGTCCCATTTCAAATGGAGAATATTTTAAAAGTAAATAATTTAGAAATATTTTATGGGGAAAAACGTGCCGTAAATGGTATCTCAATGGATATAGAGAAAAATGCTGTAACTGCATTAATTGGTCCGTCTGGTTGTGGTAAGTCAACGTTTTTACGCAGTATCAATCGGATGAATGATTTAATTCCTGGGGCAAGGGCTGAGGGAGAAATTCTTTATGAAGATCTAAATATCTTATCGGGGCAAATAAATGTGGTCGCATTGAGAAAGGAAATTGGTATGGTATTTCAAAAGCCAAATCCATTTCCAAAATCAATCTATGAAAATATTACTCATGCTTTGAAGTTTAGTGGCATTAAGAAGAAAAGCCTGCTTGATGATCTCGTACAGGAAAGTCTTGAAAAAGCAGCACTGTGGGACGAAGTAAAGGACCGACTCTATAAATCTGCACTTTCACTATCAGGCGGACAGCAACAGCGTCTTTGCATAGCTAGGACTATTGCGATGAAGCCGGCGGTTATGCTCCTAGATGAGCCATCGTCAGCATTAGACCCCATATCCAATGCAAAGGTGGAAGAATTAATCGTTGATTTGAAAAAGGATTATTCCATCATTATTGTTACCCATAATATGCAGCAGGCTTCCCGTATTTCTGATAAGACAGCCTTCTTTTTAAATGGAGATTTAATTGAATATGATTCTACTGGAAAAATCTTTACCAATCCTTCCGTAAAAAAGACCGAAGAATATATTTCAGGAAGATTCGGATAAGGGGGCGACGTCATGGCAATTTCAACATTAACAAGACAAATATTTGATATAAAAGATTTAAATTTATGGTATGGAGACCATCATGCCTTAAAAGATATAAATTTTCCCATTAATAAAAAAGAAGTGACAGCGATTATAGGGCCATCAGGATGTGGTAAGTCAACCTTTATTAAAACACTTAACTTAATGATTAATATGATTCCAAATGTCAAAATGACAGGCGAAATTAATCTAAATGGTAAAAACATACTCGATGAGAAAGTGGACCTTGTTGACCTTCGCAAACATGTGGGGATGGTCTTCCAAAAGGGAAACCCTTTTCCACAGTCTATTTATGATAATATAGCCTACGGACCAAGAATTCATGGGATTAAAAAGAAGGTACATCTTGATGAAATTGTCACAAAATCATTAATGGACGTAGCATTATGGGATGAAGTGAAGGACCGATTACATGCACCTGCTTTAGGGTTATCTGGTGGGCAGCAGCAAAGATTATGTATCGCCAGGGCTTTAGCGACCAAACCTGAGGTATTACTGATGGATGAACCAACCTCTGCATTAGATCCAATCTCCACTTTGAAGATAGAAGAATTGATCTTAGAGCTAAAAGAGAAATATACAATCGTTATTGTTACTCACAACATGCAGCAGGCATCACGGGTGTCAGATAAAACAGCCTTCTTCTTAATGGGAGAGCTTATTGAATTAGATGCTACTGCTGCCATATTTTCAAACCCTGCGGACTCACGTACGGAAGGGTATATTACCGGAAGATTCGGATGATGGGGTGGACAGAATGAGTACAAGGTCTAATTTTGATCATAATTTAATGCAATTAAATGAAATGTTATTATCCATGGCTAAAAAAGCGGAAATGGCGATTAAAGATGCTATGCTCTCTTTAGTCAATCAAGACCTCGATAAGGCAAAGGCTGTTCTAATCGGGGATAATGAAATTAATAAATTGGAACAAGAAATAAATGATAAAGCGTTATTATTAATTGCAAGAGAATCACCTGTAGCTACAGACCTTAGAAAAATAAGTGCTGCATTAAAGGTATCATCAGAAATTGAAAGATTGGCTGATATTGCCGTAAATATCGCCAAATCCACCATACACATAGGTAATGAAAAGCATATTAAGGAGATTATTGATATACCAAATATGATGGGAATCGCTTTGGAGATGGTTTCTGAGTCGATTGAAGCTTTTACCACTGAGGATGTTTCTCTGGCACAAGAATGTGCAAAAAAAGATGACCAGGTGGATCAAATGTTTGGCCAGTTAATCCAAGAATTAATGGGATATATTCCGCAAAATCTAAATTCAACCAACCAAATTATTCAGTTAGCATTTGTTTGTAGAAATGTTGAAAGAATCGCCGACCATTCAACGAATATTGCCGAGAATGTTATTTATCTTGTTACAGGAAAACGAATAAACTTAAATGCTTAAAAAAAGAGGAGGCTGCCTAATTGTGCAGCCTTCTCTTTTACTTTATAGATAATACTGTCGAAAAGATAATCATATCCAGTTTAGAAATTTGTTGATACATGTAAAAAACAATGTTTAATTAGTACCTAAAAAAATTTAATTATCGTAAACAAAGCTTGCTATATAGGATAACCAAAATACGACAAAATGCGTTTATTGTATGCTTTCTAATCTGGTGATACCATTAAATTATAAATTATTAAGAATTATTTTGTGATGATTGCATATATTGATTGTTTACAGAATGGAGGAAAAAAATGATTGAGGAAATTATCAAACTAAGAGGAGATGGATTATCATTTCGTAAAATCGCCTCAGAATTGAATACGACAGTTGGTAAAGTTCAGTACCGCTGGAATAAATGGATTGAAGAAAGTAATAATGAAATAACGAATGAACTTAATAGGCAATCTACTAAGGATTCAAATTCCTCAGATGACTCTATTTCACCAGAATTAATTCCACTAAAGGGAGAGCTAAAGGCAAGGCTTATTACACCTCGCAAAATAATTCTTTTCTGGGACATTTCCGAATTACCGAAAAAAATCATTGAACGGTTTTTTAATCGAAAGTTTGAAGAACTTGTCACTGTTACTAGAATTTATGACGTAACGAATATTTTGTTTAATGGTAAAAATGCTCTCCATTATAATGAAATAACCGTCCCTTACCAAAGTGGACACTGGTTTATTAAAGGATTGTCAGAAAATCGGAGCTATGTTGCTGAATTAGGTGTACACCTCTCTGACAATCAATTTTTTCCGCTTTATCGTTCGAATTGTATTCAAATGCCTTCACCTGAAATACTAAGCGGTAATACTTTTCAGCAGGAATTATTGCAATTCCACCGATATGAAGAAGAATCTCCTAAATGGGTTGAGCAAGTGAGTACTTACAGTTATTATGTGAAATCGAACAACTTGGGGGAGCACAATGGATAAACGACAGCCAGGACCAGTTGACTTAGATGTAAAAAGCCAAGCTCCTTGGAAGTTAAAAATATTAATTCTTTCCTGGGAATTCCCGCCTAATATTGTTGGAGGACTATCAAGACATGTAGTTGGATTATCAACTCATTTGGCGGAAAATGGACATGAAGTTCATGTCCTAACAGCAGGGAAAACTAGTCTTCCAACATTTGAAATGGTGCATGGAATAAATGTCCACCGTGTAAGGCCAATTAATGCGAATGACGATCATTTTCTGTCGTGGATTGCCGGCTTAAATTTAGCAATGGCCTTTAAGGCAGAACAACTAGCAGAAGAAGTAGACTTCGATATTATTCATGCTCATGATTGGCTTGTCGGAGCAGCAGCGATTTCCCTAAAGGAATCATTAGGAATTCCACTATTAACCACAATCCATGCGACAGAGCATGGAAGAAATAATGGAATCTATACCGAGATCCAGCAGTTCATCCATGAAAAAGAACAGCAATTAATTTTAGAGTCTGACCAAATTATTGTCTGCAGCGAATATATGAAGGAAGAACTAAAAAAGGTTTTTACCCTGCATGTTGAGAGGATGGCTGTCATTCCAAATGGAATTGAACCATTGACAGTAAATCGGCAAATTGCAGAGGTAATGCCAGTACTAAAGGATAAAAAATATATCTTTTCAATTGGAAGGATAGTTGAAGAAAAAGGATTTGAAACGATAATCGAGGCAGCAGCGATTGCAAAAGAAAAAAAGAAACAAGACTTCGTTTTTGTCATTGCCGGAAAAGGGCCGATGCAGAAGGAGTATCAAAAACAGGTTTCAGAGCTTGGTTTGGAGGACCATGTGACCTTTATTGGCTTCGTAACGGACGAACAAAGAAATGCCTTAATTCAAGGCTGTGAGCTAGCTGTGATACCAAGCCTTTACGAACCATTCGGAATTGTTGTATTAGAAACAATGGTTCTCGGAAAACCAACCATAGTCTCTAATATTGGTGGAATGAAAGGAATTATTAAGCATCTCCAAACGGGGATGTTGATGGTCCCAGGAAATCCACAAAGTCTTATCGAACAAATTGAGTTTTTATTCAATCAACCAGAGAAAGCGAAAGAGATTGGCAGCAGGGGTAAGCAAATTGTTCAACGTCTATATGGCTGGAAACGAATCGCTGCAGAAACAGTTAGAATTATGGTAGATACGTTATTAAGCCAACGAGTAAATGAGACGGAGCAACAGTCAGTGCCAAAAAATGAAAAATAAGGTGTGCATGATGATGAATTTAACTACTGAACTGCAAAAAGGGAAAATTGCCCCTAATCTTGAATTAGCGATGGACTCACTTCATTTAATTCCGGGAATTTGGGTTAATGGGAAATACTTTTGGCTCCAAGACACCATGGAAAAAGTGATTTACGATGAAGAGTTAGTGATCAAAGTAAAGCAAGAACAAATACATTCTAAAATTTGTCTATCAAATGTTTCTGTAAACAATCACAGTCATAAAACGAAACAGATTCATTTTTTAGCAATGCACCATTTTTTAAATGTTGGACAAGACAACTTAACATTCCTGTCACCAGTTGAAAATCATATTATTCATCATGCGAAAACACAGGTTTACCTTGTGAATGGACACTGTAATCATGCAAGTATGAAAGAATACACAGCTGTGCCTCTGCGGAACGCCTATACGGACCGGATTTGGAGTTCCATTGAAAAAGGAACCTTAAAATATCAACCAATGGCAAAAGGACCTGCAGCTAGTATATTTAAGATGACAACGTCTATTGGACCACATCAAACTAGAAAAATGGACACTTGGACGATAAGTGGTACAAGCAAAAACGAACTGATTTTATTAGAAAAAGCACTTCTTAAAAAACACACTAGCATTTCCTAATGAAAAATGATATTATAGAAAAGTCGTATGAACGAACAGCTTAATCGTTTGGAGGGAAATTGACATGCGTGTAAATATTACGCTAGCTTGCACTGAGTGTGGAGATCGTAACTATATTTCAACAAAAAATAAACGTAACAACCCAGATCGTCTTGAGCTTAAGAAATATTGCCCAAGAGAAAAGCGTACAACAGCACATCGTGAAACAAAATAAGCAGTGGGGCTTCCTGCTGCTTTTTTTGTTGCCATCAAATAGTAAGGAGAGCCAATTTTATGACTGATAAGAATAAGATACGTAAACAGGTTAAAGAAACCCTTTCAACGCTGTCAAGACCCCTTTATGAGGATTATTCCTATAAGATCGCCAGAACTTTATTTGCTGATGATGATTGGAAGAAGGCAAAGATCATCGGAATTTATGTTTCAAGACAGCCTGAAGTAGATACATATCAAATCATTCGAAAAGCTTGGGAACAAGGGAAACAAGTAGTTATACCAAGATGCAGTCCAACTGACAAAAGGTTATCATTTAGGACACTTACGGAATTTTCCCAGCTTGAATCGGTCTATTATGGGTTATTAGAACCAATAGAAGAACTGACTGCCGAAATTAATGCCGAAATGATTGATTTAATAATTGTACCGGGCCTCGGATATACTAGGTCAGGCTATCGGTTAGGATTTGGCGGCGGATACTATGATCGTTTCTTAGCTAATTATTCCGGTAAAACTCTATCGCTAGCCTTTAATCAACAAATCATTTCTCATCTTCCAATTGAAAATCATGATATTCCTGTTTCTAAAATTATTACAAATGGTGAGGTCATCATAACGAAATGCTAGAAGACTTGTTTATAAATCTTGTGATAATAATTGGGGCAATGGCTGGATATTTTCAAAAATCCCTTACATTAACCGGTGCTTTTGCAGCTATGCTGGTTGGAATTTCTGTTTATGCCGGTATGGGTTTAAATGGACTTGCATTGCTTGGTGCTTTTTTTGTATCTTCCAACTTTTGGTCAAAACATAAAAGAAATGTAAAAAAGACTATGGAAGAAAAATTGGCAAAAGGAGCAACAAGAGATTGGCTTCAGGTCCTAGCGAACGGAGGGGCTGCGGCTCTTTTTAGTCTCCTTTATTTATTTCAGCCTGAACGGGCTTGGTTGATCGGGTTTATGGTTTGTTTAGCGAGCGCCAATTCTGATACATGGGCATCGGAAATTGGCAGTTTAAGCAAGAAGAACCCTATATACATACGAACATTTAAACGAATTGAAAGAGGAACTTCAGGTGCAATCAGTGGTTTAGGCAGTGCAGCGGCTGCCGCCGGCTCTTTCTTCATCTCCATTCTAGGTTATTTTCTTTTCCAATTAGATATCTATTTAATGTTGATTGTATTTTTATTTGGCTTTATCGGAAATGTCATTGATACGTTATTTGGGGCATTTTACCAACAAGTTTATCTATGTGGACATTGTGGAATTACTACTGAAAAGAAGAGCCATTGTCAAATGCCCACAACTCGAATAAAAGGACTCACCTTAGTGGATAATGATATGGTAAATTTTCTTTCGGGTTTTATAGCTTCATTGTTATCAATCGTAATTTTAAGACTTTTTTGATAAAATTCTAAATTGTATTCATATAATATTTACACTGTATCAATGGATAAAACAAAATGGGAGGAATGTAGATGTTAAGACGTGTTAATCGGGTTGTACTTATTGGAACAGGTTTCGTTGGGTCAAGCTATGCGTTTGCCCTTTTAAATCAAGGCATTACGGAAGAGTTAGTATTAGTTGATTTAAATAAAGAGAAGGCGGAAGGGGACGCCATGGACTTAAATCATGGAATGCCTTTTGCCCCATCTAGGACGAAAATTTGGTATGGGGATTACAAGGATTGCGGTGTAGCGGATCTAGTCGTTATTACGGCTGGGGCGAATCAAAAACCAGGAGAGACTAGACTCGACCTAGTCGAAAAAAATACCAAAATTTTTAAAGGTATAGTTGATCAAATTATGGACAGCGGCTTTAATGGAATATTTTTAGTTGCCACTAATCCAGTGGATATTTTAACATATGCTGTCTGGAAATTCTCTGGTCTCCCAAGAGGGCGCGTTATTGGCTCAGGAACGATTTTAGATACGGCCCGTTTCCGTTATTTACTGGGTGAACATTTTGACGTTGATACTAGGAATGTACATGCGTATATTATTGGAGAACATGGGGATACCGAACTTCCTGTTTGGAGCCATGCTGATATCGCTGGAACAACCATTTCTGAATGGACTAAAAATAAAGCCGACTTTAATCCGGATGATTTAAATCAAATTTTCTTAAATGTACGCGATGCCGCCTATCACATCATTGAACGCAAAGGTGCTACATATTACGGAATTGCCATGGGGTTAGTCCGCTTAACAAAAGCCATTTTACGAAATGAAAACTCCGTACTAACAGTTTCCGCCTACTTGGACGGGGAATATGGTCACAATGATATCTATATCGGTGTTCCTGCTGTTGTTAATCGAAATGGAGTCAGGGAAATTGTTGAACTTGATCTTAATGAGGAAGAAAAAGCAAAGTTTACAAATTCTGTTCAAGTATTAAAAAAGACAATGGAACCTGTGTTTAAGAATTTTTAAATGTTAATTATAAAAGAGACGAATTTCTTATTCGTTTCTTTTCTTTATGAATAATGGATAAATCTTTTGCATCTATCACAGAATAGTAAGTAGGAGGGATGATGATGTCTCGTCTATTAACATCGATTTTTATGATAGGTTCAATTGGTTATGTTGTGTTCCGCTACAGGTATAGAATTATCAATGCCCTGATCGGGACAGGCTGGATGCGAAGGCTTGCTGTAGGCTCTATCATGAGCTTCCCTGGGGTAAGACAAAAATTAATGTCATCCGTTTTTGGAGGACCATCTGCTAGGTGAAAACCACAGATGGTTTTCTGTTTTTTGTCCAATTTTTAAAATTTATTTTGTCAGTGGTTTAGAGCCATTGTTGATCGTTCTTTTCGTTTATAATGAAAGGAACGGAGGGAAATGAATACAGATTAATACTTAGACCATGTTTAGCTTTAGGTGTAAATTTGTACTGGCAATGGCCATAACTATCCATATACTTTTAGCTTAAATAGAAAGTAGGGGAGAAATGAATAATAAAGAAGGTTACATCTTTTGGAGGGTGGCATATTCTTTCATTTCTGATCAGGGTTATCGGGTTATTCAATTATTTGAAAATCAAAAAGAACTGTGGCTTGAAAAGTTAGAAAATAAAAAAGCTCCTATTATTCGCATGCTGCTCCATGATTTAAATTGGAGTAATGCCATGCAGAGAGATATTGAATTTACAGCTTCAAACGGGGAAAGAGTGCGTAAACAAATCAGTAAGAGAGAACTTAATGTACTGAATATTTATGTCAGTCAGTTTCCGCCGGTGGATGAGTATGAATATCGTCTTGCAAAACCTTTTGTATTTCCACAAGAAAATAAAACGACCGTTACTTCTATTATTTTGGCAAACGGGAAACATGAATCAGGATTTAGAAACATTTCCGAAAATCTTGGTTCAAATATTCATTTTGAATTCCAGGATGATTATTCAGAACAAGAGGTAGAGGAATTAAAGAAGTCGGCATTAAATCTTAACGTTAAAAAGGTTAGAGCCGAACAAGAGATTCTTTTTAATGGAAAGCCTTTGCTTACATATGTTTTTATCGTCAGTCAACTTGCTGTTTTCCTTTGGATGGAAATTCACGGGGGAAGCACTAATACATCCACATTAATAAAGTATGGTGCCAAAGTAAACGCCCTGATCTATCAAGGTGAGTGGTGGAGATTGATTACACCCATTTTTCTGCATAGTGGCTTTTTACATTTAGTAATGAATACACTAGCATTATATTTTTTAGGTTTAACAGTTGAACGAATATTTGGCAATATTCGGTTCCTTTTTATTTATCTATTTGCTGGTGTTACTGGTTTTATTTCAAGTTTTCTTTTTAGTCCAATCGTATCAGTTGGGGCAAGTGGGGCTATTTATGGCTGTTTTGGTGCATTATTATATTTTGGTACGATTTATCCCAAATTATTCTCTCGGACAATAGGATTAAATTTAATTGTTGTACTCGGAATAAACCTTGTATTTAGCTTTACGTCTTCAGGAATCGATAACTATGGTCATCTAGGTGGATTAGCAGGAGGATTTTTAGCTGCAGGAATGATGCACTTTCCAAAAAATAAAAAATGGGTATTACAACTTTTATTCTTCTTCTTGTCAGTAACAATTGTTGGCGGATCATTGTTTTATGGATACCATTCAACTTCAAGTACAGTCTATGAGGATTCGGTTGTAATGTTGGCACAAGAGTATGTGAATAAAGGAAATTATAAAGATGCATATAAGTTATTAAAAGATTTTGAACAGAAAACCAGTAATCCGACAGAAAAAACATATTTAATTTTAGGCTTTGTTGAATACAAACAAAACCAATTATCAGATGCAAAAACACATCTGCATAAAGCTATTGAATATGATTCCAAATTATCGACAGCATACTATTATTTAGCTATCATAAATTTCAATGAGAATAATTTTAAACAAGCCAAACAGAATGCAGAAAAAGCTGTGAAGCTGAATCCAAGTGACCGGGACTTTTCAAAGTTGCTTAATTACATTAATCAAACACAATCCACAGGAAAAGAAGGATAGCTTCGAGAGCGTTCGTGAGGTATACTTTTATTTAGTATAAGAATATACTCTCCATTCAAAATGAAGGAGGCAGGGGTCTCTAGATGAAGACAATCTATGATATTCAGCAATTTTTGAAACAATTTGGAACCATTATTTATGTTGGTGATCGAATTGGTGACCTTGAGCTAATGGAAGCAGAGTTAAAAGACTTATATCATGCACAATTAATTGAACCAAGAGAATATCAGTCTGCTTTGTTATTATTAAGACATGAAATCCAGATTCAAAAAGAAAAAAGTAACCAAAGGTAGGGGAATTTACGTTGACAGATAAATGGATAGCAGGTATCGACCTCGGCGGCACAACTACTAAAATAGCCTTTATTACAAACTCCGGTGATATTGTACATAAGTGGGAAATCATAACAGATAATTCGAATGAAGGTCAAAATATTACTTCCAATATTGCTAAGGCAATTGATGAGAAGTTGTCTCAGATTGGTGAAACCAAAGAAAAGTTAATGGGGATTGGTATGGGGGCACCTGGACCTGTTGACTATGAGTCAGGGATTATCTTAAATGTCGTAAATTTAGGCTGGAAGGATAACTACCCACTCAAGGATAGCCTGGAAGAAGCAACTTCACTTCCTGCAGCTGTTGAAAACGATGCAAACTGTGCGGCCTTAGGGGAAATGTGGAGCGGTGCCGGGAATGGGGCAAAAGATCTCGTCTGTGTTACACTAGGGACTGGTGTCGGCGGCGGGGTTATTGCAAATGGAAATATTATCCAGGGTATTAACGGTGCAGCTGGTGAGATTGGCCATATCACAGTCATTCCATCTGGCGGAGCGCCTTGTAATTGCGGAAAAACAGGATGTCTTGAAACCGTTGCCTCTGCTACTGGGATTGTTCGGTTAGCTGAGGAGGCCGTTAAAAACAGCAGCTCATCAAGTAAATTAGGAGAACTGTTTAGGATCACTGCTAAGGATGTTTTTGATGCAGCCCGCGATAACGATCAATTGGCACAAAAGGTATTAAATGAAGTATCCTTCCATTTAGGATTAGCTTTAGCAAATATCGGCAACACACTAAATCCTGATAAAATTGTTTTAGGTGGAGGCGTATCGAAAGCAGGGAATATTTTACTAGATTCAGTAAAAGAGAACTTCGAGAAATTTGCCTTCCCTGCAGTTAGAAATTCTACTGAAATAGATATTGCCACATTAGGAAATGATGCAGGTGTTTTAGGTGCCGCCTGGTTAATAAAAAATAAATTAAATCAATAATCATTTAAAAACCCGTAGAATTACGGGTTTTTATCATTTTTTGATGAAGATTTACATATATTCTTTATGATGGGAGGAGAGTATATGGAGATAAGTGTACGACCTGAGGATACTCTATCATATTTAAGCAAGTTATTTAAAATCCCACTCCAGCTAATATTGGATTCCAACTCACACGTAAATCCAATGGATATGAAACCAGCAGATAAAATTCATTTACCTGGATATGTTTCAGTTCCCTATACTATAAAAGAGGGAGATACGTTTGAAAAAATTTCTGTATTAAGAGGAATAGAGCTGGAATCCCTCTTTCTACTAAATCAAACCATAGATCCAATCCAACTGGTTATTGGTGAGCAGGTTTTTGTCCCCGAAAAAATAGTCGTTCCCCTTGTACAAGAAAAAACCCCGTTAGATTATAATAGACTGGCAAAATTAATGAAAAATCTTAAGAGGGTTTATCCCTTTATGGAAGTAACAAACATTGGTACGAGTGTTTTAGGTAACCCTATTCATGAAATCAGGATTGGAAAGGGAGATAAGAAAATACATATGAATGCTTCCTTCCATGCCAATGAATGGATTACTACAATGGTCCTCATGAGTTTACTAAACCAGTATTTGGTATCAATCACAAATAATCAACCCGTTAGAGGGAGGAAGGCATTAGCTCTTTATGAGAACGTTGAGTTATCCCTTGTACCAATGGTTAATCCTGATGGAGTAGATTTGGTGTTAAACGGGCCGCCTGCTCATTTACGAGAAGATCTTATAAAAATTAATGAAGGCAGTGATGACTTTATCCATTGGAAAGCAAATATAAGAGGCATCGATTTAAATAACCAATTTCCAGCTAACTGGGAGCTATGCAGGAAAAATAAGAAGCCACAGGCACCTGCCTCGCGAGACTTTCCAGGAGACGATCCATTAACAGAACCTGAGGCAGCCGCTATGGCGGATTTAGCCCATAAAAATGACTTTGACCTCATTCTTGCCTTTCATACCCAAGGAGAGGAATTTTATTGGGGGTATGAAGGACTTGAACCTGCTGAGTCTGAATTACTTGCGAAAGAATTTGAAAAAGTGAGTGGGTACCGTGCGATCCGCTATGTAAACAGTCATGCAGGATATAAGGATTGGTTTATTCAGGAATTTCATAGGCCTGGGTTTACTCTAGAGCTGGGGAAGGGAATTAATCCGTTACCGCTTTCTCAATTTCCAGAAATACTTAAACATGCTGAAGGAATATTTTTTGCTGCATTAGCTTATTAAATTTTCCGGGTTTCTTACTTGT
Source organism: Bacillus sp. AFS037270 (assembly GCF_002585305.1). Next base: position 209,973 of record NZ_NUNF01000010.1, read on the forward strand.
AATATCACCCTACTGTTATTAAAATAGAGTGGAACTAGCATGAGAAAATTTAGATAATGATGGGGCCTTAAAGACCGTCCACTGACAACCATCGATTAAAAAAGCCGGGCAATCTACGGCTTTTTTTCCTATTTAAGTTAGGTGGATCATGTTTGAAAATATTTTTGTTAATCAACCGTCGTAACCATGATAGGGATAGGAGGAGACGACTTGATTCATTTGAACAAATTAAACCAAGCGAACAGTACACTTATTTTGCTAATCTTTATTTTGTCGTCTCTCTTCTTAGGTGCGTGTGCCGTTAAGGATCAGTCTAAACAAAAAATTCCTCATAATAATGAAAAGACAAAGGTACCTGCTGCATCACTCAGTGCCGAATGGAAACTGCCAATAACGATTCCTGCAGGTCAGGGTGAATTTTATAAAGTAGCAGGCTGGTATACTAACCAACAAATTTTCTATGTAACCAACTTAAACCAAACCTCCAATCTATTTCTTTATAATCTGTTAACAGGAAAAAGTAAGTTGATTTATAAAACTGAGAATCCGATTGTCAATGTCCAAATAAGCCCATCAAAGAAATATCTATTAGTTCATACCTCACCGTCCTCCTATGAGGGAGTGGTTACGATCATTGATGCTAAAGGGACTGAACTTTTAAAAAAGACATTTCCGTCCTATGATCTAGGGTTTGAGTGGAATCCTTATAATGAGTCAAAGGTTCTGGTTACAAAATTCGCAGAAGACTGGAGCTTTCAATTACTTATCCTAGATTCGAGGGATGATAGTACAACTGAACTCAATCTTCCGCAGCCATTTATTAAATGGATCAGGAAGGATGAAATTGCCTACCTGAACTGGAATCAAACTAGTCCCTCATTAGTTGCCCCGCTAATATTTAAACAATTAGGAAGTGAAGGGGACAAGACTGTTTTTTCTAATTTAATTCAATTTGCAGCCTATCGTAATCTGCTCATGACAGTTACTGTAAATAAAGGGGACTCATCTATTGCCGACTATTCATTCTATGACAAAGAGAAGAAAAGGCTGTTTAGCTTTTCTATACCACATTTAACCAAGTTTTCAGATTGGCTGGTTCCTTTTTATGATTATAGCGAACAGAAGAAACAATTTCTCACCTTCAGACCGCTAGAGAGTGGTGAAATGGATACATATACAGATGGATTCCAACTTATTAGCTATGACCTAAAGAAGGGCAGCAGTAAACTGATTCTAGGAGGCTTGGACAATGTCCCTATTTCGATTTCACCATCAGGGGACACAGCTCTGATAGGGAATAACTATGAAAAGATGATTGATTTAAACAAAAAGAAAAGCTATGAATTAATGAAGGAATGATAATCAAAAGGTCATTCTTTTTTCCTTTGTTGATTGATATGGTAAAATCACAAAGGAATATTAAAAATGTGAAAGTGATGGTGATACTCTAATGGCAATTGTAGATGTAACAGTTATACCGATTGGGACTGAAACGCCAAGTGTAAGTAAATGTGTAGCTAGTGTTCAAAAGGTATTAAGAAGCTATGAAGCGGAAGGGAAAATTAATTTCCAATTAACACCGATGAATACGATTATTGAAGGAGAATTGCCAGTTCTTTTTGAAGTCATCCAGGCCATGCATGAGGTTCCTTTCTCTGAAGGCATTAAGCGGGTTGCGACTACAATTCGAATTGATGATCGCAGAGATGTGAAGCGAAGCATGGATTATAAGGTTGAACGGGTTAATAGCCTGTTGAAAGAAAATGAGGATAAATAAGAAATGCAAAAAAGACTGTCAGAGGACAGTCTTTTGCTTTAATTATTCAGATTAGTGTGTTCCAGTTGGAAAACCGGATTCAATTATAGTCATCACTGTGAACCAGCCGAAAACTAGGAATGAAGCAACACCCCAAAAAGCGGCCAGGAAGTTCTTATTTTTTAGTGAGCTATAACCGGCATAGGCTGCAAGGATTGTTACAAGAGCAAAAATAATCACTAAACCCATTTTTAGTTCCCCCTTTTTCGTAAAAGCCATTTCCAAAAATTATGTAACTATATTATATACATTCGTTTCCTATTTTATATTTTTTTCACCAATTTGTCGAGGGCAAATATACAGCACTAATAATAGCACGCTTTCTCTCCTATGTTCTTTAGTGTAAAATAAACCTGATGTATTTATGTATGGGAGGTACAAATTTATGAAATGGCAACAAATCCCTTTAGGGCCCCTGCAAACGAATTGCTACATTGTTGAAAATCCTGATAAAACATGTTTAATTATTGACCCGGGCGAGGAAGGGAAAAAATTAATTCACTTATTGAGTCAAAGAAAATTAAAGCCAATTGCTATTCTTTTAACTCACGCTCATTTTGATCATATTGGGGCAATAGATGTTGTCAGGGAAACTTATAAAATTCCTGTTTATATTCACAAAAAGGAAGAAAAATGGCTTGAAGATCCTAGGTTAAATGGTTCGCAATTATTTATGCAAATTGAACCGATCGTGGTGAATCCAGCCGATCATATTATACATAATGAGGGGAACATGAAGATAGGCGAATTTTCGTTCCATGTTTTCCATACTCCTGGTCATTCACCTGGCAGTGTTTCTTATTACTTTGAAGAAAATGATGTTGTTATTTCCGGTGATGCTTTATTTCAGGGGGGAATCGGCCGTACTGATTTACCTGGGGGGAATTCCGGGCAGCTATTGAAAAGTATCCATGACAAGTTGCTTAGTTTGCCGGAAGAAACCTATGTCCTGTCAGGCCATGGACCTGTGACAACCATTGGCGAGGAAATGGATAGTAACCCATTTTTAAATGGATTTTAGAAAACTAAAGAAAGACCCAACTAAAAGGGAGTTATTATGATTACCTACTTAAAGCACATAATCTCTAATTCACCTAAAGGGCTTATCTCTTATGCCGATTATATTTCAGCCGTCCTTTATCATCCGGAATTAGGCTATTATATGAAGGATAAACCTAAAATTGGAAAGCATGGGGATTTTATTACTACCAGTAATATTTCGGATGTATACGGCAGACTTATGGCTAAGTGGTTTTCTACTATTTGTGAAAAAACTAAATTGCCGCCAGTTTTTTGTGAGATAGGAGCTGGAACAGGGCGTTTTGCGAATGCCTTTTTACAAGAGTGGTATGATTCGATTGGAACGCCACTTAACTATATTATAGTGGAAAGCAGTCCCTACCATCGAAAGCGGCAGCGTGAATTACTTCAGCCCTTTTCAATTGTTCAAATGGAGACTCTTGGGCAGGTTGAACCCTTTTCTGGCATGGTATTTTCAAATGAACTTTTTGACGCTCTTCCGGTTCATGTTATTGAAAAAATAAACGGCGAGTTTGTGGAAGTGATGGTGGGGATGACAGATGACGGGCAACTTTTTGAACAAAGGGAAGCATTAACCAACCAAGCTATCCTTTCATTTCTTGCAGAAAGTAAACTGGTCGTAAAAGAAAAACAACGGATTGAGATTCCTATCGCGATGGAGAAAATGATAGAGGATATTTCAAAGGTCTTAATTAAAGGAATAGTTGTGACTGCTGATTATGGCTACACCAATGAAGAGTGGACACATCCTCAGCATAAAATGGGGAGTTTAAGAGGGTACTACCAACATATGATGATAGACGATGTTTTGCAGCATCCAGGTGAGATGGACATAACCACCCATATCCACTTTGATCAACTCGTTCAAAAAGGATTGAATCATCAGCTGGAGTTGCTAACCAAACTTAGGCAGGATGAATTTCTGTTAAAGGCAGGAATTTTGAAGGAGTTAGAGGAGCATTATGATCCTAATCCTTTTTCCGAGGTAAGCAAAAGAAACCGTGCCATTCGCAGTTTAATTTTGCCGTCAGGGATGAGCACTTATTTTCATGTCGTGATTCAGCAAAAAGGTCTTCAATTAAAGGGAAGATGATGTGTTTGTAGAATAAAAAAAACACCGGTGCACCGGCGTTTTTTTTTGTTCTGCAGCGTCAGGATACATTCTTGGCGCTTCGCTCTTATTACTCTCCTGCGCCAAGCGGCATCATGAACGTTGTCCAATATGTAAAGCCGACGAAGAAGATAGTTAAATATGCTCCGAAAACATACAAATACATACGTTCGGAAAGCTTTAGGTAGCTAAGCAGAACGAAAAATCCTGTTTGAGCCAAGAATAGCATTGCTGTTCTATCCAAATCACCCAGATAGAGCATTACGGTAAAAATACCAGTCCAAAAACCACAAACTCTGAACATGCGATCCATATGTATACCCCCTTTTATCCTACGGTACCATCAATATAATATTATAAAGTAAAAGGAGGCATAATGTAAACATCGGACTCGAATTAGTTTGTCACAAGTACTTGATAAGAACACGTTTCACAGCCTGAAATCATGTTTTCTTTTTCAATTAATTCAACTGATTCAAATAGAGCACCGAACATGCCTTTTAAAAATTCATGGTGCATATTACAAACTGTTTCAGTATGTTCCTCTGCAACTTCTTTAAAAGGACAATTGAAGATTTGGAAGTGAATTTTAGATTGGTCACCGTTAGCTTCAAACTCTGGATAAAATCCAGCAAGGGTTGCAGCACTTTTTAAAATCGTCAGCTTTTGATCAAATGTCAGTGCCTCGCCAAGTGCCCTCTTTGCCATTTCTTGTTCAATAATTTCAGTCCCAAATCGTTTACCGGTGATAAATAGTGCTTCTTTACCAGCTTCACCAAGCGAAATCATCGTCTGCATGGCCACTTTTGATAATAGCATGTAGTCTCGGTATGGGAAATGCAGTTGGATAACATCCTCAGACAAGCGGTATAGTCGGCTTGGTCTACCGCCTTTTCCCGTTTTCTTTGTTTCAGATGCCAACATATTCACATCTTCTAACTTAGAAAGATGTAGTCTTGCCACATTTGGATGGATATTAAAATTTTCAGCTACCTCTTGAACTGTAACTTCTTGATGACGTTTGGTGATGTATTGATAAATGTAGTACCGTGTTGGATCTGACAAAACGTTTGTTATTTTTAATGTTTGTTCCATCACTGTTCACCTCGAACCCCCATAATTTACTCCATTATAATACAGGCGAAATAACAAAGGAATGAAGTTAACAATGTTAACACTAAACCGTCAATAAATAGCCATATTTATCAAGGTTTGCAAGGTCTATACAGTACCAAGTTAACTGTATAGGAGGTCTACGGATCAAAAAAAGGGTAACCAAGGCAACTCTATTTCTTTTATTGAATGTGATTGTGAATAATTGTACTTAAATGTAGTTTAGTGCTTTATTAATTATATAAGTCATATTGAAATTATTTTCATATATTGTCGGACCCTATACTGGAAGTAAGTACAGCCAATTTGTCACTTTACTTGGAGCCTCTGCGGGCAAGATTATAAGCCATGAATCCAGACTTATCAAATATCCTGGCCCAGCCAAAACATGCTATCATGCCCGCCTCTCCAAATAAAGTGCACGTCTCTAAAAGGATACATTATTAGACTGTTAGTTAAAATCTTAAGCCGAAGGCTATCCCATTGAAATCAGTTTCTTACTCTACTCCACTAACTGGCAGAATAGTTAAATAACGAAGGAGTTATAATAAGTTGAATGATTTTTTTGGAGTAAAGAGGTATTAATATGTCAATAAAAAATCAGTGGTTACTTAATATTGCAATGATAATACTCTCATGGCTAACAATACCTTTGTTAGGAAGGCGCACAATAAAGAGATTTTTACCAGCCTCTATCCTTGCTGTTCTAATTTGTAGTTTGGATGTTCCAATTGGAAAAAAACGCAGATGGTGGTCTTTTTATAATAAACCACAGTCCTTTATTCAAAATGAATTTCCTTTTCTCATAGGTCCAATGTTGACGATGTCTTTATGGGTATTAAACTGGTCATACGGAAATTTTAAAAAGTTTATTATGTTAAATGCTATTGGCCAAGCACTTTTTGTATCTCCAATAACAAGATTATTTACAAAATTAAAACTCTATAAATTAGTTCAATTTAACGAATTTCAATTCTTTCTATATTTCTTTTACAAGGCTTTTTTCTTATATGGATTTCAATACCTTTTTGAAAAATACAAAAAAACTAATGCTTATTAAAGTAACTGGGTGCAAGAGTTGAAGAACAGGGCTGTCGTAGCGGCAGCTTTCTTCTTTCGCTAAACCAGCTAATAGTTTGTCAATATTTTTCATTAAAAACTTTAAATATCTAATGCTATACTAAAAATGTACATGCCAAATAACCCTCCGTTAGTCTAATTTTGGAAGATTTTGTATTATTTGGTTAGATTTAGGTTCTAAGCTATATCTTGGAAAGTGGTTTTGTTCTTTAAAAGGGCAAATATCCAATGTAAGAGCTTATTTACACATGCTATTACAGCTTTACGACAATCACGAATGGCACAAAGAACCGCCATATACAAGGCATGTCTAAGTCTATTAGATCCTATTTTTTAGTGATTCGATTTTTAGTGGCAGAAAATTTACCAGATTCAAAAACACTCGGATCGACTCCGGCGAATACTACAAGCTTTTTTGGATCATTAAATCGATCTATTTCCCCAATATCAGAAATTATCGTTGCAGCGATTTTTTCTCCGATGCCAGGAATAGATTTGATGATATTATATTCTTCAATTTCCTTAGCGAGGGCATCTATCTCCGACTCTAACTTTGATAGATGCTCTTTATACTGAAGAATCATACTTATATACATACCAAGGCTTAATATAGGACTCTGATAAACGGTCTTTTCGAAAGGGTTACGGGACGCCGCAGCTTTAAGTTCAATCGCTTTTTCTTTTGCCCACCTGATTGATTGACTTTTACATACTTCAAATATTTTTTCTGAAATTGTTTCTTCACTCTTAAAAATGTCATCTGAAGAGGGAAACTCTAAAAGAGTTAAGAGCGACACCACAGAATATAAATCTCCAAAGACCCCAATATACTCAGGGAAAACTTGCTCAAGCACTGCCTGAAATTGAAGTTTTGTTTGTATCATCACGCCAGTTATATTTTCATGTTGTCTTGTAAGATTATGTTAAGGGACATTCCTCATATGGCGGCATTACAGAAAGCAGCACCTTAACTTTCTTTTGATCGAGATTAATTAGTAGGTTAATTGTTATAAATATTTGAAGCACGGATTAGTCAGTAAAACAACTAAAGTACGGGCAAGGGACCCTGTCGGGCAGCATGAATGGAAAGGTTGGACGAAGGAATTTTGGAGCAAAGACTCTGTGAGAAATGGGAGAGTTGACCTCCATGAGAAATGTGGAGATCCACCAGTGCGACCATACTTTACCTATATATCCACCTTTTGGATAAGGTTGGTTTGGTAGCTATTACTTGTTTTATCTCTTTTCACCCAAAATTATCCTTTAGTACACAACTCTTCCAATATTCAAATGAATTTTAAAACAGACTACTGCGTAATTCGGAGAAAACAAGAGAAATCGAGAGATTTTCCTTTCTATATAGAGGGAGTTTAGTTCAAGCAAGGTTCTTGGTTGTATAAACCAGTTAAAACTGTAATGGATTTATTGCCTTTATTTGATAATAAAGAGAACTTAAAAGTCATTGATTTGGGTTGTGGTGTTGGCAGAAATAGTACCTTCGAAATGATAAACCCGTGCAATTAAAGACCAATGCTATCACCTATGTAGTAAGAAAAAATATGGGGTAGATATTTAACTTACGGAGGCTTGAGTTAAACACCTTGACGATACAAAAGCGAATAGCAGTATTAATACCTTTATCCAGACGATAGTCCAAAATCAACATTGAATAACACCAATCTATTCTTATTGCTTTAATTTCAATTTAAGACGTTGGGTGAGCCATTGCCCACTTTTCATAAGGTGTTAAGGAAATGCCCCCTCTTATCCCCTATCTATCTAAAAAAACATTTGGTCCACTCAATTAATACACTGGGTTAACAATCAGATGCATTGTTCGGTTCCTGAATATACTGTCAATGTTGCATAACCTAACATGTATGAATTTAACAATGCCAATTATCTAAAAATTTTGTTGAAAATTAAGAGGTTGTGTAATACGATATCTTTATTAACAAGTAAATGTTATAAAACCTGACATAAAGATTTTACTAAGGAGATGAAAAACATGCAGATGGCGGATACAGTATTTATGTTTTTATCAACGATTCTCGTTTGGATTATGACACCCGGAATTGCTCTTTTTTATGGAGGAATGGTAAAAAGTAAAAACGTGTTAAGCACTGCGATGTACAGCTTTGGCTCAATTGCAATTGTTTCTATTATTTGGATTCTATTTGGTTATTCACTTGCTTTTTCAACGCATGGAAATCCATTTATTGGTGGTCTCGATTGGGTGGGATTAAAAGGTGTAACCTTTAAACCTAATAATGATTACAGTGCAACAATTCCTCATAATCTGTTTATGATGTACCAGCTAACCTTTGCCGTTTTAACGGCAGCGCTTATTTCAGGTGCCTTTGCAGAGCGTATGCGTTTCTCTGCATTTGCTATCTTCACAGTCCTATGGTCTATATTGGTATACTCTCCTGTAGCACACTGGGTTTGGGGAGTAGGAGGATGGATTCGTAATCTCGGAGCACTCGATTTTGCCGGAGGAAACGTCGTGCATATTACATCCGGTGTTACCGGACTGGTGCTTGCGATCGTTCTTGGAAAAAGAAAAGATGCTGTCACCACGACTCCTCACAACCTGCCACTTACAATTTTGGGAGGAGCCTTAGTCTGGTTTGGATGGTTTGGCTTTAATGTTGGGAGTGCTTTAACCCTTAATGATGTGGCGATGTACGCATTTATCAATACGAATACGGCAGCTGCTGCTGGAATCATTGGCTGGTTAGTAATAGAATGGCTGATAAATAAAAAACCTACGATGCTTGGAGCTATCTCAGGTGCAGTGGCAGGACTTGTTGCGATCACCCCTGCTGCAGGATTTGTTACTCCGGCTTCTGCTATTCTTATTGGATTCCTTGGAGGTTCGATTTGTTATTGGGGAGTCTTCTGGGTAAAAGAAAAATTCGGATATGATGATGCTCTAGATGCGTTTGGATTGCATGGAATCGGCGGAACATGGGGTGGAATTGCGACTGGTTTGTTTGCCACAAAATCCGTGAATGCAGCCGGAGCAGATGGATTATTTTATGGAGATCCAAGCTTAGTATTAAAGCAGTTAATTGCAATTGTTGCAACATATCTATTTGTTGGGATAGTATCATATATAATTATTAAAGTTGTAAAAGTCTTCGTCCCTGTCCGGGCAAATGAACATGAAGAATCTCTCGGATTAGATATTACACTGCATGGAGAAAAAGCCTATCACGAAGCATAATTTTCCTAAAAGGGTGATCGTATGATAAGTTCTAACAAAAATTGAAATTATTACACGTTCCACCAAATTTGAAGAATTGAAACAAGCCCTGGCTCAAATCGAAGTGAGTGGAATTACAGTAACCCATGCTCTTGGTGCAGGTTTTCAAAAAGGTATACCGAAACATACCGGGGCAAGAAATTCGATGTTAATATGTACGAACGGATAAAGGTTGAAATCGTCGTTTGCAAGGTTCCTGTACAGTTAGTAATTGATACGGCACGAAATGTGTTAAATACAGGACAGCCAGGTGACGGGGAAATTTTTGTATATGAAATCGCCAATGTTATTAAAATACGTACTGGTGAAGAAGGCTATGATGCACTACAAAACACTAAATAGTAATTTCTACTTACCGAAAGCCGCCATATGAGGCGGCTATATTTATTGTATTAAAGGTGTAGTCTAGTTTGATCAATAATTTCTTTTGGATAATTGGTAAGTAAATAAAAATGACGGTCTAATAACTATATCCCTTATAAAAAAATGGAAATTATGTGGAAGAGGCTCAATAGAAGAATTTGGGATTTATTAACAAAAAAGTAGCGATACATAAATACCGCTACTTAAATCTTCGTTTTTTCTTTATTTCAGAATAAAGTATATAGGGGAGGATACCAAACCAACGGTACCAAAAATCGGCTTTCGTTTGCTTCTTCTCAATCCGGTTTCGTTTCCGTTCTTCCTTTGGCTGATCAACATATTTTACAATTGTTTGGGTCATATATTTAACATAATCATTTGTTTTCATGGACACACCTGCCTTTTACACCTACATTATGTCCATTTTTTATAAATTCATACGGTTTATTTGGCTTCTTCCCATTTAATCATAGTTTTTGAACGCGTATCAAAGTACCCATAACCCGTTATAGGTTCACGAGAATGAAGAACGAGTGTGAAATCCACAATTTGTATATAGGCAGTAGGAGTCTCTGCCCGGTAATCCATTATTCCATTTACATACACAATTGTCCCTTTAGCAGGCATGATACCACGGGATTGGTATAGCGATTCCACTTTTTTGGCAGAAGACAAGAAATAATATTCCTGCTTAAGAATTTCCGTAGTTTCACCTGCCATTTTCCGTTCTGATAGTAATTGTTCAATATTCATCGAGAAAAAGGTCAGGAATAGGAGTAAGGTGCATAAGGTTAGAGGATAGGTAAAACCATTTTCATGCTTTTTCATGTACTTGTATTCCATTTTAGAAAGGAGAAGGCAATAACTGAATATTCATTTCCCCATAAATCCACAACGGTAATTTTCACGGCATTGTTCACGATTGTAAATGAGTATTGTGAGACATTTTGGAGAATGATTTCATGTCCGGTGGAATTTACTCTTCGTCTAAGGTTCGAATCATACTTTTCATATTGAATGGTTTCTGAACCTTTTGTTAAAATCAAACGTCCTGAAAGAACCTCGGCATGAGAGACTGTAGCAATTTCTTTTGTTACTTGACTGCAAAAAACTTCCCATTCCATTCCCTGCAAATCCATTTGCGTACTTTTTTGGTTAAGGAGGATTTGAAAAATAGGTGCCATAAAGAATACAATCGTGGAAAAGATCGAAAAAGCAATCAATACCTCAATTAAGGTAAAAGCTCTTTCATTCGAGAACACCACAAATATTTGCTTCCGGATGAAATGAATTCTTTTCAACCTTTACACACACCTCCTTTTGACCAGCCGGATTTGTATTCGCCCAAATAATTTTATATTCAATATTATTTTGAATAAGGGTGTAATTGGAAAAAGTCCGGCTATCAATTATTTTTGCTTTCAGTTCTTGAAACATAAATCTTTGTGCCGTTCGCTCTATTTCTAATTTACTGGTTTGGTCTCTCAACTCCATTAATAAGGGGAGTAAGAATAGACAGATCATTAACATGGTAGAAAGTGACAGCAGTAATTCCAGAAGGAAATAACCCTTATTGCTCCGTAACATAAAACCTTCCCTCCCCAATTAAAAGGGTCACCCGATATTTTTTTTTCTTAGTTTGGATAAAAAAGGAGCCAAATTTATTGACTTTACCATCAGGCAGGAATTTGAAATAGAGGGGGATCGATCCTTCGGTAATAGTAATATTGGTGGAGTAATTTCGCTCTACAATAGGCGGGCGATTTGCCTTTCCGATTACATAGTATTTGTATTGATCGGGCTTTACCACTATGGATACTTCATACTGGTGAGAAATAGCATATTGTTGTGTGTAGAGGAGATCCGACCTTAATTGTGAAATGAAGGCTTCATCTTCCAATACAAAATGTTGCGGTTGTAGAGTAAACACTGTGATGGAGGAAATAATCATGAACATGGATAGAACGAGTAATGACTCAACCAATGTAAAGCCGTTTTGATATCTGTTCATTTTTGGTGATTATTCTGTTATTGCTGCAGCAGTAACATTACCTTCCGAATCGATGACTACTTCTTGACCATTCGGACAGCCCTTGACGTCCCTTAAATAGCCTGCTGTTTGTAATTCCGCGAGTGTTGGAATTTTATTTTTTTCCATTTGGTAGGATTGAACTTGAGCTTGGACCATCTTCACGTAGGCTTCACACCCTTTATTGTTGATATTTGAATTGTGTTTGGCTACGTTCGGAATAGTAATCATCAGCAAAACAGAAATAATTAACATAACAATCATCATTTCGATCAATGTAAATCCTTTTTCATTTTTCATCATTTTAAGTAACCTCCATTTTTTAGATTCCATCAAGTAGATGGAACATTGGTAACAGAATCGCTAAATACATAGAAACCACTAAACAACCTATAAATATGTACAGAATAGGCTGGATAGTTTTTAAACTCTTTTCAATCTTTTCCTCCATACTGCTGACACAATGCTTACTGAAAAAAAGTAATTCTTGCTCTAATCTTCCATTTTCTTGGCCATGTTTGATAATCATGGGGAATTCTTTCTCGAAGAATGAAAAGGAGGCAATAATCGTTTCTAATTTTTCTCCGGTTACAAGTTTGGCTTTAATGTCCGCGGCTACTCGACTGTAAAATAGCTGTTTTTGATTATTTTCAAAAAGTGAAAGGGCTTCAGAAACGGATATGCCACCGGATAGCAGGAAACTTAATTGAATGGAAAAGTAGTGTGTAAACAATAATTTGAGGATGCTGCCGGCAATGGGGATGCGAACAAGCTGGGCCCTTTGCTTGAGGATCGAGAGTTTACGAAATCCAAAAAAATAATAGACAGCCGTCAAGAAGAGGATGATAAGAACAGCCCCAATAGCTGTCGGAAAATAATGGTCAAACGCATATAGGACTTTAGTAAAGAAATTTTCCTTAAGTCCGAGCGAGGCAAACAGCGTTGTAAATCTAGGCAATAAGGTATTTTCAATAAAAATAAATAGAAACCCAGTAATAAACATTAATAATAATGGATATTGCAGAAGTTTTAAAAGCTTTTGAAAATCTTTATCTTTTAATAGAGCTAGTTCACTTCCCTCCAGGAGTGCTTCAGCAAAACTGCCATGCTGTTCTGCAAAATAGACATAACCGATCAAATCTTTCTGAAAACCCAGGTTGCTCAATACGACATGAAAGGGTGAGCCTTGCTTTAACTCTACTAAACAACCATATAATTCCTCCTTTCGATTGGATGGCAATTGCAATGCTATGGACTCAATTGCTTCCGCAATTGGGTAACCCCGTAAAAGTAAGTCCCCTGTTCTTTTTAAAAAATTGGCTTGTTCATTTACACGCCATTTATGACGGCTCATCTTCATACACCAGCCGTTCGTATTCGGATTCTTGAATGTAACCTAGAGCAATGCCCTTGTTAATCACTTCTTTTAATGTCCGGTAATGGGTTTTTAACATTTCACCTTTGGCTGCTTTCATAACATTGTTTAAGTTTCGGCCGGATAGGAGTTCAAAAACACTTGCTCTCTTCCAACGGCTATAGGAATGGCATAACGGTGAACATTCTCCTTCACAATAGGGACAGGTTAGTTCTACTAATCTTTGAGCTGTAACAGCAATCAAGGTTTGCTCGACTTCTAGCCAGTTCACACCAAATTCACGGAGACGGTAAACGGCCCCTTTTGCGTCACGTGTATGCATTGTGGATAAAACTAAATGCCCGGTAAGCGCTGCTCTCACAGCAATTTTAGCCGTTTCAGCATCCCTGATTTCACCAACCATGATGATATCGGGGTCATGCCGGAGTATCGCTTTTAGACCGGCTGCATAGGTCACGCCAGCTTTTTCGTTTACTTGAACTTGCAGTACAGAATCATAGTTTTTTTCGATAGGATCTTCAAGTGTGATAACATTGCGATGAAAGAGATGGGCTGTTTCATTTAGCAGGGAATAAAGCGTTGTGGTCTTACCTGATCCGGTAGGACCTGTAAAAATGATTAATCCGTGTGCGTGTTTGAGCAGGGCTAATAACTTTCTTGTCATAGAAGGGAATAATGAGATCTGATGGAAGGGGATTTGCTCCTGTTGCGGCAAAAGCCGGATGACAAGGCTCTCTCTATTGTTTGAAGGGAGTGTGGAAAGCCTAAGGCCCATTAATTGTCCGTCTACTTCACAAAAAACGGCTCCGCTTTGAGGTCGTCTTCTTTCCCCAATGTCCATATTCGCGGTGAATTTAAAATGTGAGATTAATTTGTCGCATTCATCTTTTGGGAGGGACAATCTGGGAATGAGTTTGTTTGTTAAACGGATTTGAACAAGTGTGTCGTTCTTTCGAGGAATAATGTGAATATCTGTTGCTTGATTTCGGACGGCATCTTTAATGATTCGATTAGCTAGTATTTCAATTGAACTGACAATTGGTACCACCACCTTTTTACTTTTTCATAATCATAATTCGACAGGGTTCATGCTTATCCTTCTTTATTTTTAATAAATATATAAATTTTTTTTTAATTTAATAGTGACAGGCACCATGTGAAATATTTACATGGTGCCTGTCACTGTTAAATGCCTAAACAAAGTAATA
>NZ_NUNF01000140.1 GCF_002585305.1 Bacillus sp. AFS037270
TATTATTGTTTGTTGACGTTCTTGTTTGTTTAGTTTTCAAAGAGCAAACATTTCATCGCTCAAAGGCGACTTTATGATCTTACCAAGTTATCAGCGTAATGTCAACAACTTTTTTAACTTTTTTTCTTTCGTGTTACTGTCTTGCAGCAACAGATAATAATATACCACCATTAATCATGGGATGCAATACCTTTTTTTAAAGTAAAAATATTCTATCTACTCTAATCTCGCAAGAAAAGCGCAAGCGCCTTGGTCAGCCCCGATATAGGGCGACTTGTCGACTGGCCGGTGAAAGCAGGGTCAAAGACTA
>NZ_NUNF01000141.1 GCF_002585305.1 Bacillus sp. AFS037270
GCCGCGCACTGCAAATCCTGGTTTTGGATTTGTAGGGACGGATCGAAACGGCCGAGAAGTTAAGAGCCGCAGCTGGACAAGTAATAAGTGATTAATTGGTTTTTACGAATTTCTTCTATAATTATCTAGTTTTGAGAGAATGAAAAAATTTAAATTTTCTCTTGCAAATTTTAAAAATGACATTATAATAAGATAGTGTCTAATAAATAGTCTGGTAATTATGGCGAGAAGGTCACACCC
>NZ_NUNF01000142.1 GCF_002585305.1 Bacillus sp. AFS037270
ACTTAAACTATCGGGTGCTTTAGTTGAAGAAGAAACAAAAAAGAGTGAACTAATAATTAGCCCACTCTACAAAACTAGGGATTCTAAGGAGTCCCTTTTTAGTTAGGTTGCGATATTTAACCTTTGCCTTTAGTTTAGGATCAAGATAAACGAACTTATCATTTTCTTCTATAATATAGTCTCTGTATTGTCTATAAAATTCCTTTCGACTAGCGATAGGTATGAACTCCATGATTCCTGCGTATTTGCCATTATCAAAGTTTAGAAGTAGTCCAAATTCATCTTTCCTTAATCCAGATATAAAGACATCCTCATACTGATAATTAATGACCTTTAACCAATCATGAGAGCGTTTATTTATTTGATACTTGGAATCTGCTTTCTTCTGTACAATTCCCTCTAGTTCATGCTGCTTAATTAACTCAAAGTACTGTTCAGCATTACCTTCAATCCACTGGACTTTATTTAATAATGCTGTATCTTCAGGTATGATTTCATTTAGTAATTCTTTACGGTCTAATAATGGTAAATGAGCAATCTTTTCACCATTGTAATAAATAATATCGAAGACGCTATAGGAAATTTGATGTTTATACTTATTTGACAAAAAACGTTCCATTGTGGCTTCAAAGTCTGGTCTACCTAGATTATCAGTAACAATAATCTCACCGTCTAGTACAGTTCCATTAGGGATAGGAAGGTTAATCAATTCGGGGAACTTAGAAGTAATCTCATTGTTGTGTCTGGTGTAGATTCTAACTTTATCATTAACCTTAGTCCAAATAGTACGGAATCCGTCTAGTTTCAGTTCAGTTATATAGTTATCATCGTCAAATGGATGATCTGATTTGTGTAATAACATTGGAGAAATAAACAAATATACCACCTCAAGATAATTGTACCATGACAATTTTTATCTCAAGATGGTAATTAAATGTAAATTGCGTGACTATTCACAAGCCACTGTTGAATTTTAAACATCAATTTATCCAGTAATCATTTGTTCTTATTAAAGTAAAGCCCCGGTTACTGAAATAAAGATAATAAAATCCACATTTTATTAAGCAATAAAGGTCCAATTAAATTCATTTAGAAAATCACAGTTTTTGCCCACAAGATGAACAAAAATTTCCAGGTGTAATCTTATGTCCACAATGACGGCAATACGATATCCCTCCCGTTGAAGGTACAGTTTGAATCTTTGTCTCATTAACCGCTTGCTCGTAAAATATTGATTCTAGTTGAGTTTGAAAACATGGGCATACGTACTTGTCAACTTCAGTTTCAAAAATCTGATTACATTCCCGACACATACGTATATAAACACGTTTGGCAAATATAGGGACAATTATCCATCTACATAATAAATACGCCCCAAGAAAGTTTCCGACTGCTTCAATCGGATTAAGCGTCCTAGTGAACGCAAAGATAATTATGTTAATAAGCAATGCTGCAACTATTGGTAATTTAGCAATTGGTCCCACATACTTCATAACTTCACCTTACCTCTAAAGCATCACGTAACCTATAAATTATATTCTCAATATCTGTTACTTTATTTGAAAGATTTGAGCCTTCCAAATCATCAATCCGCTCTCCTAATTCCCCAATGTCATCACTAAGACTATCTATTTTAGAATTATCCTTACTAATCTTTTTAACCAGTTCCTCTATATCGTCAAGTCTTTTATTGATTTTTCCCACATTCGTAGCAAGATCCAAAACCGCTTTCCCAATGTTATCCAGCAAATGATCAAGTTCTACTTTATTCAAATTATATCCCCCTCTGCCCTCTTTTCCTTCTTATATAATAATACAATAATTTACATGCGAAAAGCGTGATTTTAACCACCTCAAATGAAATTTCCTTAAGGTAAATCTCATACTCTAACAAATTAAATATATTGATATTAATATTTATTATTGAACTAAACTGCATCATAGTTGAAGAAGGAAATCATCAAAGCTATTTTTCGAAAAAATAAGAGCAGCATTTAAGCCACTCTTTTAACTAACAGTTACCTTCAGTAATGGATTAATATACTTACGATGTGAAAAACGGTGTTAAAA
>NZ_NUNF01000143.1 GCF_002585305.1 Bacillus sp. AFS037270
CTCGAGGTCATGAGCCAATCCGTCCAAAAGGTTAAAAAGCAACGTTTCGGCCAGCTGGTCTTATGCTTGTCGGGGCTGTTCAAGGCGCTTGCGCTTTTGTTCATCAAATAATCGAATTAAAAGAATATATTGACATTTAATAATAATTAAACTAGAATACTTTTTATAACTTAACTTGGTAATTTAAATGAAAATAAAATATAACTCTTATCCAGAGAGGCGGAGGGACTAGGCCCGATGAAGCCCGGCAACCATCAAGGTATTCCTTGAAAAGGTGCTAATTCCTGCAGGTTATTTAGCCTGAAAGATAAGAGGAGGAATTGGCCCTCTTCTTATTAAGAGGGCTTTTCTTATTTAGCAGAAAAACTGACGAAAAATCTAACAAATATAATTAGAAGGGTGGATCAACATGTCTGTAATTAAAGTGGCAATCCTGGGGTTTGGGACTGTTGGTGAAGGATTTTATCGGACGATTCAATCACATGCGGAAGAACTGACAGCCGTTTTAGGCAAGAAGGTAGAGGTGGCTGCCATACTAATCAAGAACAAGCAAAAGGAGCGGGACATTAACAAAGATGTATTAGTTACAACAGAATTTACGGATATACTAAATTTGCCACAGCTTGATGTTGTTGTCGAAGCCATTGTTGATAAAGATCCAACCTACATATTTTTAAAGAAAGCCATTGAGCGTGGCTGTCATATTATTACAGCAAATAAGGAAATGTTCGCCCACTATGGACAAGAGCTGCTTGAACTTGCAAAAGAGCATCATGTCTCTGTTGGATATGAAGCCACTGTAGCTGGAGGAATTCCGGTTATTCAAACATTAAGACAATTATTAAACGTAAATCGTGTTCAGCAAGTTCAAGGTATTTTAAATGGAACATCGAATTTCATTTTAACGGAAATGCGAGAGAAGAAGCTTTCTTTTGCCCAAGCTTTACGAGCAGCACAAGAAAACGGCTTTGCTGAGGCCGACCCGACAAATGATGTAGGAGGCTTTGATGCCTTTTATAAAGCCATGATTTTAAGCAGACTTGCCTTTGGAGAAGAACCAAATTGGCATGCAGTTGAAAGGGTAGGGATTACTTCAATCACAAGAGAATTGATTGACACAGCTGAAAGGCTTGGACTAAGGTTTAAACATATTGCCAGTATAAGCAAATCGAGTCATCAACTAAAGGCATCTGTTAAACCAGTCCTTGTTGGAAATGAGCATCCTTTATATCATGTCGAAGGAGTTCAGAATGCAGTAAACATTTCTTCGGATATTGTTGGTCAAATAACACTACAAGGACCAGGTGCAGGGATGTTTCCAACAGCAAGTGCGGTTATTGAAGATTTAGTCTACGTCTGTCAGAACCGGCCTGAAAGCCAAGGATTCTTATCAACAAGTGAAACCAATACTGCTATTCAGGACCTTGAGCAAAAAGAAGAAACTTGGTTATTAGCTGGATTGTTTAATAATGCGATTGACCCTTCGATTAAATTGATTGATCATGTTGAAGATGGAACATGGATTGCAAAAGGGAAAAAGGAAGAAATTGAGGAGCTCTCGACACAAAATAATGAACTTATCTTTTTTCCGATAATAGGAGAATATGAAAAAGAGCAAATATCGGCAAGAGTAGCTTTATAGAATAATTAAACATTATCACCTTTATACAAAAAGAGCCCACGGCTCTTTTTTTTATGAGATAAGAAAGTATAAAAGTTTTTGACTTTGAGAATTGTCTAGCTCCAGCACCTAGCCCCTCGATGGTCTA
>NZ_NUNF01000144.1 GCF_002585305.1 Bacillus sp. AFS037270
ACCCCGGCGTAAAGTTTGGAAAAATATTAAATTCATACACGCTGTCTTGTTTCTGTCATCCTGACCTCAGAAAGATTATTCAAGTAGCAGCTTGGTCAGTATGCTGAAGTTCATTCAGGAAGCTTATTCGGTCGTGCTCTACCAATTGAGCTACCCCGGCATTTATTGATGATTATTTTCACTATCGTGAAAAAATCATGGTGGAGGAT
>NZ_NUNF01000145.1 GCF_002585305.1 Bacillus sp. AFS037270
ATTGAGCTACCCCGGCGTAATGTTTGGAAAAATATTAAATTCATACACGCTGTATCGTTACCGTCATCCTGACCTCAGAAAGATTATTCAAGTAGCATCTCGGTCAGTATGCTGAAGTTCATTCAGGAAGCTTATTCGGTCGTGCTCTACCAATTGAGCTACCCCGGCAAATAGTAAGAATATAATATATGGTGGAGGATGACGGGA
>NZ_NUNF01000146.1 GCF_002585305.1 Bacillus sp. AFS037270
GGCTGACCTTATAATACGAACGGGTGCTTGAGTTGATCAATCAGCTGCCATTATTGGTGGCTTTTCTTATTCAACTAAAGTGGCCCGATTGTTGAAGAATCGTCTTTAGCTCTTATTCAACAATCGGGCCATTTAATGAAATAAGACTTATGAGCTAGCTGCAGTTAATTTGTAGAAGGATTTTTGTAATTTAAACAGAATAATAATATTTACATCCAGAATTTGAAACCAGGTTATTTATCATTAGTATCAATAATTAAGGAGGCGACCAACGATGGTCACGACATTAGAGCAATTTCGCGAAATTTTGGATGGGAATCGTCGTTTAACCATTCGAACAATTGAGGCTTTCCCTGAAGACAAGTTATTCACCTTTGCACCGGTCGAACCGCTGCGGCCATTCTCAAAAATGATTTTAGAGATACTAGATATTGAACGCGCATATATACGCGGTATCGCTCTCGGTGAATGGGAATATAGCCAACCTTTTGCTGGTGTTTCGACCAAAGCGAAACTTTTAGACGGTTGTCATGAAACAAATGAGGATGTGCAAAAATGGTGGCCAAAAATCACCGAGGAACGGTTGCACACCGTAGAAAAAGATCCCTTTTTTGGTGGCGAAATGAGTCATTTCGAACGTCTACATTATGCGTTGGAAAATGAAATCCACCATCGGGGCCAAGGTTTTATTTACTTACGGTTACTTGAGATTGAACCGCCAGCGTTTTGGGAGCGACAATAAAAAGGGACAACATTTTCATTTAATCCAGATTCGTTCCGGTTTTTTTATATCGGGGTAGTACCAGCGAAGCTGTCATTAGGCCTATTAAGTTACATTCTATTTTCACTTGATCGTACAGGTGTTACTAAATGATCACACATAAAAAGGACTCCTAAAGGCTTAGGAATCCCTTTTTAATTCTTGAAGTCGCTTGTATGCTTCTTGGTAAACTTCATTATCTTCTCTTTTTCCAACAATAATTATTTCTTCAATTTCGGCCTTGTCCCCCAACAATTCGGTAAACGATTTGATAAGGTGAGAACATGTTTCAACGACCTGAGTAATTCCAGAATAGGGCGCTTTTCTTGAATAA
>NZ_NUNF01000147.1:157-477 GCF_002585305.1 Bacillus sp. AFS037270
GACTTGGGTATTCCTCCATGTTAATAAAATGGACCCTGTAGGACTCGAACCTACGACCGGACGGTTATGAGCCGTCTGCTCTAACCAGCTGAGCTAAGGGTCCATTAATAATATAGCGGCGGAGGGGATCGAACCCCCGACCTTACGGGTATGAACCGTACGCTCTAGCCAGCTGAGCTACACCGCCATTTTTATAAATAGTAAATGGAGCCTAGCGGGATCGAACCGCTGACCTCCTGCGTGCAAAGCAGGCGCTCTCCCAGCTGAGCTAAGGCCCCATAATGTTAATATCCACTAGGACTGGTCGGGAAGACAGGATT
>NZ_NUNF01000148.1 GCF_002585305.1 Bacillus sp. AFS037270
TCCTCTAAGGCGCGTAAAAATTTTTAATGAGCAAAAACGCTTGAGTACTAATCATACTCAAGCGTTTTTTTGTTAACTAATTTACTAATGATCTGAGTTTAAATGTAAATTATTTTTAATGAATAAATGAAGAGAAATACTTATTTAAAATATAATTACGATTGACGTCCGGAGAAGATGATGGTATTATATAAAAGTTGTCAGCAAAACAATTAAACTATTAATAAATGTTTAAAAAATAGTTGACAATAAAGAGATTAACTGATAAGATATAAAAG
>NZ_NUNF01000149.1 GCF_002585305.1 Bacillus sp. AFS037270
TATTCGGGTTATAGTTCATGAGTGCTTGCCCCTTTTATTTAGCGAGCATTTTGTTCATTTCTGCCATCATTTGGTTGATCTTTTTTCGAAGGTTTCGTACCCATTTGTAGTTACAAATCGCGATTTATATATATCATTAAAAGTTAATAAAGATAGGAGTAAAGAAGAAATAGTTTTTAACAAAAGTTACCAAATTCAATGTGAAAATAAATTAGGTTATTCCCAAATTATATGCTACAATGGTTCTACCATTTGATTTACTTTTT
>NZ_NUNF01000011.1 GCF_002585305.1 Bacillus sp. AFS037270
GACGGATTGGCTTATGACCCGAGCCCCTAGGCGATGCAGCTAGACAAACCGAAAAGCGGAAGCGCCTTGACGCTTCAGCGGGACATTTCTCGAAGATTAATAATATAAAATATACAGCTAAAAGCTTGGGCATATTGGAGGAACAAAATTGGCAATTAGAAAAATAGTGATTCACCCTGCTGATATACTAGAGAAATCTTGCAAAGCAGTAGTGAGTTTTGATAAAAAATTAGCACGTATCTTAGATGATATGTATGATACGATGATTGAATTTGATGGGGTTGGACTTGCTGCCCCGCAAATTGGACTTGACGCCAGGATAGCGATTGTGGATATAGATGATGAACACGGCACGATTGAAATGATTAACCCGCGCGTTATTGAAACATCAGGAGAACAAACGGACCCGGAAGGCTGTCTCAGCTTTCCCGGACTATATGGCGAGGTTACACGGCCTAATTATGTGAAGATTGAAGCTTTTGACCGAAAAGGAAGAGAGTATACGCTTGAGGCCGAAGGTTTCTTAGCCAGAGCAGTTCAACATGAAATCGACCATCTTGACGGTATTCTATTTACCACAAAAGTTTCAAGATATCTTGAGGAAGAAGAGTTAAAAGGAGTAGAAAGTGAATGACCAAAATTGTTTTTATGGGTACCCCGGATTTTTCAGTGCCTGTTTTACAGCAAATCATTAAAGATGGTTATGAGGTGATAGGTGTAGTAACCCAGCCTGACCGGCCAGTAGGGCGAAAGAAAGTGTTAACTCCTCCCCCTGTAAAGGTTGAGGCAGTCAAACACGGTATCCCAGTCTATCAACCAGAAAAGATCCGCCAAGAAGAGGAGCTTGCCAAAATTTTAGCATTAAAACCAGATTTAATTATAACAGCTGCTTTTGGGCAAATTTTACCTAAGAAGCTGTTAGATGCTCCAAAATTCGGCTGCATCAATGTTCATGCTTCCTTGTTACCTGAACTTCGCGGCGGTGCACCAATACATTATGCGATCATTCAAGGAAAAAAGAAAACGGGTGTCACCATTATGTATATGGTCGAAAAATTAGATGCTGGTGATATCTTAACTAGCGTAGAAGTACCGATTAGTGAAAATGATAATGTTGGTACACTTTTTGAAAAGTTAAGTACAGCTGGGGCTGAACTGTTATCAGAAACTCTGCCTCTTTTATTGGCAGGTCGTCTTACCCCCAAGCCCCAAAACGAGGAAGAAGCTACATTTGCCACTAACATTAAACGGGAACAGGAAAAGATTGATTGGGAGAAAGCGGGAGAGGAAATTTATAACCATATCCGCGGGTTAAACCCATGGCCAGTTGCGTTTACGACCATGGAGGGTCAGGTTTTAAAGATTTGGCAGTCCGAAAAAGTCGCTGGTTTAAAGGGGGAACCCGGGACGATTTTAAAAATAGAATCAGATGGCTTCACGGTTGGAACTGGAAATGAAACAGCAATTAAAATTATTGAATTACAGCCTTCAGGTAAAACCAAAATGCAAAGTGAACAATTTTTAAGAGGTGCTGGTTCAAAAATTACATTGAGCAGTAAGCTAGGAGAATAAGATGACCTCTACGAAAAAAAATGTACGTGCAATCGCAATGGATCTTTTAGTGACCATTGAGAAAAACCAATCCTATAGCAATTTACTTCTTAACAGCACAATTGAAAAAAACCAATTGTCGGCAGTAGATGTCGGATTATTAACAGAACTAACGTATGGAACATTGCAAAGACGAATGGCCCTAGACTTCTACTTACATCCTTTCATCAAAGATAATAAAAAATTAGCCAATTGGATCCATCATCTACTTAGATTAACGCTATATCAAATGGTTTATCTCGATCGGATACCAGATCGGGCTGCTATTTTTGAAGCCGTAGAAATTGCCAAAGAACGCGGGCATAAAGGGATTGCCAGTTTGGTGAATGGCGTGCTAAGAAATATCCAGCGGCAGGGGCTCCCATCCTTAAATGATGTGGCCGACCCAATCGAAAGATTAGCACTTGAAACCAGCCACCCGGTATGGCTTGTTACAAGATGGGTTAACCAATTTGGGTATGATAAAACGAAAGAAATGTGTGAAATTAATTTAACTGCACCAATGCAAACGGCGAGAGTTAATCTTACCAAAATTTCTAGAGATGAATGTGTTTCCCTATTAGAAGAGGATGGATTTCAAATTGAGAAAAGTCCAATTATCCCAGAAGCAATCAGGTCATTAAAAGGGAATTTAGCTTCGACGATATCCTTTAATTATGGAATGTTCACCATCCAAGACGAAAGTTCAATGCTGGCTGCTTATGCATTGGGTGCAATGGAAGATGAATATATTCTCGATGCATGTGCAGCGCCGGGCGGGAAAAGTACCCATATTGCTGAAAAAATGAATAATACGGGTGAAGTGATATCGGTTGACCTTCATCAGCACAAAGTAAGATTAATCAATGATAATGCCAAGCGATTAGGGTTATCAAATATCATTACAAGTGTTGCAGATTCTAGACATTTACAGGAAAAGTTCAAGTTTGAATCATTCGACCGAATACTTCTCGATGCGCCTTGTTCCGGACTTGGGGTAATGAGAAGAAAGCCTGACATGAAATATACCAAAACTGAACAAGACATAGAACGTTTAAGCAACATCCAGCAAAACCTATTAGAGTCGGTTACCCCGCTCCTAAAAAAAGGCGGTATTCTTGTCTATAGTACTTGTACAGTAGATAAAGCGGAAAATGAACATACAGTTAAGGCATTTTTAGAGAATCATCCGGAGTTCGAGGGTGATATCACTTTTAAAAGCAGGATGCCAGAAGCCATTCAACCATTAATTACAGGTTTTGATTTGCAAATTTTCCCTCAGGATATTGGCTCCGATGGGTTTTATATTGCCGTTTTAAGAAAATCGTAAGAGCCTTGGCGCTCGAGCCAGACAATAGAAAGTAGGTGTAACAGTTGGAACAATTAAATACAACTGAGACAAAAACAACAATGGACATTAAGAAAAAGTCAATCTACTCCCTTCAGCTGGAAGAATTAAAAAACTGGCTGTCAGAGAATGGTGAAAAGTCATTCCGTGCCGAGCAAATTTTCGATTGGCTCTATAAAAAAAGAATTACCTCTTTTGAAGATATGAACAATTTATCAAAGGGCCTGCGGGAAAAACTAGATGAACATTTTCAGATTACCACATTGAATACGATTATCCAGCAAACTTCTGCAGATGGAACTATTAAATTCTTATTTGAGCTTCATGATGGCTACTCAATTGAAACGGTGCTTATGAGACATGATTATGGGAATTCAGTTTGCGTCACCACACAGGTAGGCTGCCGAATTGGCTGTACCTTCTGTGCCTCGACTCTCGGTGGGTTAAAAAGACACCTAGAAGCAGGAGAAATTGTTGCTCAAGTTGTCAAGGTACAACAAGCTTTGGATGAAACTGATGAGCGGGTAGACTCTGTGGTGATCATGGGGATAGGCGAGCCGTTTGATAATTACGACAACATGTTAGCCTTTTTAAAAATTATCAATCACGATAAATCATTGAATATTGGGGCGCGCCATATTACCGTTTCGACCAGTGGAATCGTTCCAAAAATCTATCAATTTGCAGATGAAAATACGCAAATTAATTTTGCCATTTCACTTCATGCACCAAATACCGAACTTCGTTCTAGATTAATGCCAATTAATAAGGCATATAAACTTGATGACTTAATGAAAGCAGTACGGTATTATATCGATAAGACAGGTCGACGTATTAGTTTTGAATACGGCCTTTTTGGTGGTGTAAATGATTCAACAGAACACGCTGAAGAATTAGCAGCCCTCTTAAAAGGGCTAAAATGTCACGTGAATTTAATTCCTGTTAACTATGTACCAGAAAGGGATTATGTTCGTACACCAAGGGATAAAATTTTTGCTTTTGAAAAAACATTGAAAAACTTAGGTGTTAATGTAACTATCCGCCGAGAGCAGGGGTCAGATATTGCTGCAGCATGTGGACAACTTCGTGCAAAGGAGCGGAAGGAAGAGACGAGGTGAAGGGATGAAAGCCGTATTTCAAACAGATAGAGGGAGAGTGCGTCTTCATAATGAAGATGCCGGTGGTGTATTTAGAAATAGGGACGGTTTCCGCCTCGCCATTGTTGCCGATGGGATGGGCGGTCACCGTGCTGGTGACGTAGCAAGTGAGATGACAATCAGTGCTTTAAAAACAGAATGGGAATCAGCAAATGGGATAAATACGGCCGGTGATGCTGAGAGCTGGCTTAAAGAGCAAATTAAGAAAGTCAATCTATTATTATTGGACCATGCAACCAATAACACTGAATGTGACGGGATGGGGACAACGATTGTTGCTGCCATTACCACGGACACTTTTGCTACAATTGCCAATATTGGTGACAGCAGAGGTTATTTGCTAAACGAATCCGGCTTTAAACAGATTACCGAAGATCATTCCCTTGTTAATGAACTCGTTAGATCCGGACAAATATCAAAAGAGGATGCCGAACATCATCCACGGAAGAATGTTTTATTGCGGGCATTAGGGACGGAAAAAACAGTCGAAATGGATATCAAGACAATCATTTTTGAAGAAGGAGACATCCTTTTACTTTGTTCCGATGGTTTATCCAATAAAGTCAATGAAGCAGAGATGATGGAATTATTGCAAAATGATGGAAATTTACAACAAAAAGCAGACACCCTTATCTTACTTGCAAATGAAAATGGCGGAGAGGATAACATTACACTGGCTATTGTCGAGTTTTCTGAAACACGCGAGGATGATGTTTAGATGTTGATTGGAAAAAGATTAAGTGGCCGCTATAAAATATTGGATATGATTGGCGGAGGAGGCATGGCCAATGTCTACTTGGCCCATGATATGATCCTTGACCGAGATGTTGCGGTGAAAATGCTTCGACTGGATTTTGCCAATGATGAAGAATTTATCCGCCGATTCCGCCGGGAAGCACAATCAGCAACAAGTCTTGCACATCCAAATATTGTAAGTATCTACGACGTTGGCGAAGAAAATGATCTTTATTATATTGTGATGGAATTTGTAGATGGTCAGACGTTGAAACAATACATACAACAAAATTCACCACTTCGAGTGGAGGATTCCATTGGAATCATGAGACAGCTTACGTCAGCTATCTCGCATGCCCATCAAAACCATATTATCCATCGTGATATAAAACCGCATAACATTTTGGTAGACCACGAAGGTAACGTGAAAATCACGGATTTTGGTATTGCGATGGCACTTAGTGCAACGAGTATCACGCAGACTAATTCCGTCTTAGGTTCCGTGCATTACTTATCACCTGAACAAGCACGAGGTGGCATGGCCAACGGGAAGTCCGATATATATTCACTAGGGATCGTCATGTTTGAACTATTGACAGGCAGGCTGCCATTTTCGGGGGAGTCAGCGGTGTCGATTGCTCTTAAGCACCTTCAGTCGGAAACCCCTTCTGTCAGAAGATGGAATCCAAACATCCCGCAAAGTGTTGAGAATATTGTCTTAAAGGCTACCGCAAAGGACCCCTTTCATCGTTATAATAGTGTAGATGAAATGGAGGACGATCTGCGTACGGCCCTTGATCCAGAGCGAATGGATGAACTGAAGTTTACCATTCCAGTCGATGATGATGCTACAAAAGCAATTCCAGTGATCACAAATCACCAACCCTTGAAAAGTTTGGATGAAACAATGGTCCATAGTAATGAAAAAACAGCGAATAACCAGAAAGATACGTCAAATAAAGGAAAAACAAACACAAAAAAGCGGAAAAAGTGGCCGATTGTTTTAATATCTACTTTTTTAGTTCTAGTCATTCTTGCTATATTAACTTTTACCTTTTTACCAAGTTTGTTAGCTCCTAAAGATGTAAAGGTACCGGACTTAAGCGGTATGACCTTAGATGATGCTATTTCCAAACTCAAGTTAAAAGGATTAGCAGCTGGTAATCAAGTTGAAATTTCTGATGAAAATGTCAAAGAAGGTAATGTAATAAAAACCGTCCCTGAAAGCGGTAGTTCTGTAAAAGAAAATTCAAAAATAACTATCTATGTTAGTACGGGTAAAGAAAAATATGAATTGTCCGATTATGTCGGGCGGGATTATGATGATGTTAGTCGTTTACTAGAAGATCAGGGATTTAAAGATATCCAGAAAATCGAAAAAAACGATGACAGTGAACCTGGAACCATTCTCAGTCAAAATCGATCCGCCGGAGAAAAGGTCGTTCCTGAAGAAACAGACCTCGAGTTTGAAGTCAGTAAAGGGCCGGAAAAAATTATTTTAAAAGATTTAACCCAATACAATTTAAAAATGGCCCAAGACTATGCTTCTTTGGTAGGTCTAACCATAGATGCTTCAGAGGAAAAATATGATGAAAATGTTCCTGCTGGTATGGTAATTTCGCAGAATCCAGCCCCAGGGACTGAATTAGAAAAAGGTGACAAAGTTAAGGTAGTCATATCAAAGGGGAAAGAAGATAAGCCGCCTAAAGAAGTGATTATTGAGTTAGCCATTCCATATGAGCCAGCTGTACTAGGAGAGCCAGGCCAGAAACAACTTGTGAACATTTTAATCGAGGATATGAACCACAGTATGACTGAACCTGCAGATACCTTTTATATTACGGAAAATACGAAAAAGCAAATTAAATTAATGATTCCCTATGGCAAGAAGGCCGGTTACAAAGTCATTCGTGATAACAAGGTGATTATCGATGAAAATAAAAACTATTCAGATGTAGATTCAGAAACTACATCTGAATCAACACCAGTAACAACTTCAGAAACCAATACTGGTACAACTACGGACACAGCGACTGACACAACGACAGAATAATTAGTATTACTCTGATCCAGAATAAGATGGATAAAATTCGTGTAGATTTTAAAGGAAGAAATTAATTATTTGGTAAGTAAAAGGGCAAGGAGTGTAGCTATGCCTGAAGGAAAAATTGTCAAAGCGTTAAGCGGTTTTTATTATGTTCTTCATGATGACAAACTAATTCAATGCCGCGGCCGTGGCGTTTTTAGGAAGAACAAGATCACCCCGCTGGTTGGTGATGAAGTTGTTTTTCAAGCTGAAAATGACTTAGAAGGTTATATTTTAGAAGTAAAAGAACGTAAAAATGAATTGGTTCGTCCGCCGATTGCCAATGTGGAACAAGCAATCCTTGTCTTTTCAGCGGTCGAGCCAGATTTTAGCACCGTGCTTTTAGATCGTTTTCTTGTCTTGGTGGAGTTTAACGTAATAGAACCATTAATCTGTATTACCAAGATGGACCTCACCAATAAAGAAGAAAATGAGAAGATTGTTGAATATGCAGACCAATATAGGGCTGCAGGATATGAGGTAATTCTAACCTCATCTGAAACAGAAGTAGGAATTGAACTGCTAAATCCGCATATCGAAAACAAGATTTCGGTCTTTGCCGGGCAATCAGGTGTCGGGAAATCATCATTGTTGAACGTGTTAAGGCCTGATCTAGAATTAAAAACAAATGATATTTCTTCACACCTTGGTAGAGGTAAACATACGACTAGACATGTTGAGCTTATTAAGGTTGGAAATGGACTCATTGCTGATACTCCAGGTTTTAGTTCGTTAGAGTTCAATAATATTGAAGTAGAAGACTTAGCTTCTTGCTTTCCAGAGATTCAAAGAGCGAGTGAAAATTGTAAATTCCGTGGCTGCCTGCATGTGAATGAGCCAAAATGCGGGGTAAAGGCAGCTGTTGAATCAGGTGAAATTCCGTCCTATCGGTATAAGCATTACGAGGATTTTTTGCAGGAAATTAAAGATAGAAAGCCGAGGTATTAACATGGTGAAAATAGCACCTTCTATACTTTCAGCCGATTTTTCAAAGTTGGGGGAAGAAATTATTGCAGTTGATCAAGCGGGAGCGGATTATATCCATATTGATGTGATGGATGGCCACTTTGTACCAAATATAACGATTGGCCCGCTTATTGTAGAGGCTGTTCGGCCAGTTACCAAGCTGCCGCTGGATGTCCATTTGATGATCGAAAATCCCGATCACTATATTGAGGCTTTTGCTAAGGCTGGAGCAAATTTTATTACTGTGCATGTCGAGGCGTGCCGCCATCTGCACCGGACAATTCAAAATATCAAATCATTTGGGGTTAAGGCTGGTGTCGTCCTGAACCCAGCCACTCCTGTCGAGTCAATACAACATATTATCGGGGACATTGATATGGTGTTATTAATGTCAGTTAATCCAGGCTTTGGGGGGCAAACCTTTATACCTGAAGTACTTCCGAAAATAAGAAAGGTTAAGGAAATGGCGGAGCAAAAAGGGCTGTCAGTTGAGATTGAGATTGATGGCGGTGTCAATCCAGAAACGGCAAGACAATGCATCGAAGCGGGTGCCACTGTTCTTGTGGCTGGTTCTGCTGTCTACAATCAAAAGGACTATAAGCAGGCCATTTCACAACTAAGAGGGTAAAGCCAGGCTTACAAAGCTGGCTTTTTCTTTTAAATAGATAAGGTAATTGACTTTGAGAATTGTCNNGCTATCGCTTTCTGTACGCATTAAGGGCGACTAGTCTTTGACCCTGCTTTCGCTGGCCAGTCGACAAGTCGCCCTATATCGGGGCTGACCAAGGCGCTTGCGCTTTTCTTATGTAAAGGGGAATGTTTGATGATTATCAATATACTTGCAGGGGGACCAGAAGAGTTACTGCCTGATTTAAGCAGTTATCAAGGAGATGAGACAATCTGGGTAGGGGTTGACAGGGGGGTTTTTCACCTGCTTAACCGAAACATTATCCCGGAAAAAGCATTTGGAGATTTTGATTCTGTTAGTGAAGAAGAGTTATCAGTCATTGAACATCAAGTAACCGGCATAAAAAGATATAAACCTGAAAAAGATGAAACCGATATGGAGCTTGCCCTCAATTGGGCCCTTGAACAAAAACCCGAAAGTATCCATCTGTTTGGCGCCACTGGCGGAAGGCTTGATCATTTGCTCGCAAATGTCCAATTGCTGCTGAATCCGATTAAAGCAAATAACCCTGTCAATGTTTACTTAGTTGATGAAAAAAACATTGTTTTCTTAAAAGAGGCGGGACACTATAAAATTAAAAAAATGGCTTCAAAAAAATATATTTCGTTTGTCCCTCTAACCCTTGATGTTACTGATCTCACGCTTGAAGGCTTTAAATTTCCGCTTAAAAACCGTCATATCTACCTTGGTTCCACACTATGTATTAGTAATGAACTTATTAGTGATTATGGTACTTTTTCATTTTCCAAAGGCATATTAATAGTGATAAGAAGTAACGATTAAATGTTTAGTAACTATTTAAGTACTGCCCTTTGAAATTAGACTAATGCCTAGCTGCGGCGCCTAGGGGCTCTTGGGTCTAAGCCAATCCATCAAGAAGGTAAAAAGCAACCTTCTTGAAGGCTCGTCTTATGCTTGTCGCCCCTGGTCAAGGCGCCTTCGCTTTAAGTTTTTGGTACTGATTTCGTTCGTTTGAATACTATGTAGGGGCGTGCGGAAAAAGTGGCTTTAAAATAAGCTGTGGTAGATTTGTGAGGAGGGACAGTATGAAATTTTATACAATTAAACTGCCGAAATTCTTAGGCGGACTTGTCCGGGCAATGATTGGAGCATTTAAAAAAGGCGAATAGAAACAGACCTTTTAAATTCATGGGCACCCTTCTGATTGGGTGCTTTTTATTTGCATTTTAGGTAATACTAAAATGCATAGTTTTAAAATGTTCTTTTTTGTTCAAGAATGATCGAGAACAATTTTGTCAAAAGAAAAAGCATCCAATAAATGGATGCTCGCATGCTTTATACGCGTTCTACTTTACCAGATCTTAACGCTCTTGCAGAAACCCAAACACGCTTAGGCTTTCCGTCAACAAGAATACGTACTTTTTGTAGGTTAGCACCCCATGTACGCTTGTTAGCGTTCATAGCGTGTGAACGTGCGTTACCAGTTGTTGTTTTCTTTCCAGTTACTACACATTTACGTGGCATTATGATTTCCCTCCTTAACTACCAAAAGCTTAGAACAGCATCTATTAGATGTTCATTTGGATATAGAAAATTGTATAAAAATTTTCTAGACTTGAGATACCTTAATAATTTATCACACAACCAAATTGATTGCAATAGTTGTGTACAAACCTTTCAAGAAAAAATCCTTGACATAGGTATTTGTTAAAGGCTGTTATTGTATCAGACAAGTATGGCTTTCATTATTTGATTGACTATAGTAAAATGACTTTAGTCAAAGAGCAATTATCCAAAGGGGGAACGATTCATGTCCATTGAATTAAAAACAAAGTACGGACAAATTGATATTTCAAATGAAGTAATTGCAACAATTGCCGGAGGAGCAGCAATTGAATGCTACGGAATCGTCGGAATGGCCTCTAAAAACCAAATTAAAGATGGAATCACGGAAATACTACGTAAAGAAAACTTTACTCGTGGTGTGATTGTACGCCAAGAAAACGAGGCATTACATATTGATATGTACATTATTGTCAGCTATGGAACGAAAATTTCCGAAATTGCCCACAACGTGCAATCAAAGGTTAAATACACCCTCGATCAGACAGTTGGACTTGCCGTTGACTCGGTTAATATTTACGTTCAGGGAGTTCGTGTTACGAACCCGTAGTGAGGAGGAAAGTTTGTGTCAATAACTGCATTAGATGGAAAACGTTTCGCCGAGATGGTGATCCAGGGTGCCAATCATTTGTCTGCAAACGCCAAAATGGTTGATGCATTAAACGTTTTTCCGGTCCCCGATGGTGATACCGGTACTAATATGAATTTATCGATGACCTCCGGTGCAAAGGAAGTAAAAAATAATAGTCAGGAACATATTGGTAAAGTAGGAGCAGCTCTTTCAAAAGGTTTGTTAATGGGAGCACGTGGAAATTCCGGGGTTATTCTCTCGCAATTATTCCGTGGCTTCTCAAAGGCAGTGGAGTCTAAAGCCGTCATTTCTGGAAGTGATTTTGCTCATGCCTTAGAATCAGGTGTAGAAACAGCTTATAAGGCTGTTATGAAGCCTGTCGAGGGGACTATTTTAACAGTTGCAAAAGATTCGGCTAAGGGTGCCGTTGCGGCAGCTCAAAAGTCAGAAGATATTATCTATATTATGGAAGAAGTTTTAAAAGAAGCGAAGGCATCCCTTAAGCGCACACCAGATTTGCTTCCTGTCTTAAAGGAAGTAGGCGTTGTTGATAGCGGCGGACAAGGACTTGTTTTTGTATATGAAGGCTTCCTAGCACAATTAAAGGGCGAAAGTCTGCCAGAATCATCGGACTTGATTCCTTCCATGTCGGAGTTAGTTAGTGCAGAACACCATAAAAGTATTCAAGGACACATTAACACGGAAGATATTGTGTTTGGTTATTGTACCGAATTCATGGTTCGTTTTGAGCAGGAGAAGGTGGCAAAACATCCGTTTGATGAAGTTACCTTCCGCAATGATTTAAGTAAATATGGTGATTCCTTATTGGTAATTGCCGATGAAGATGTCGTTAAAGTCCACATCCATTCGGAACAGCCAGGTGAAGTGTTAACCTATGGTCAGCGGTATGGTAATTTGATTAACATGAAAATTGAAAACATGCGTCAGCAACATACAAATATTGTTGGTGAAACACATGTGGCAGCGAAATCTGAAGCTAGCCAGGCAATAAAAGAAACGCAGGAATATGGCATCGTTACAGTATCAATGGGCTCAGGAATTGCGGAGTTATTCCAGAGCATTGGAGCACATGCTGTCATCGAAGGCGGGCAAACGATGAACCCGAGTACAGAGGATATCGTGAAAGCGGTTAAAGATGTCCATGCGAAAAAGGTATTCATTTTGCCAAACAACAAAAACATCATCATGGCGGCTGAACAAGCAAAGGATGTTGCCGATGAAGAAATTTATGTCATTCCTTCTAAGACAGTACCGCAAGGTTTATCGGCTCTCTTAGCCTTTACCCCTTCTGCAGCCGTTGATGAGAATGAAGCGGCCATGAAGGAAGCATTAAATCATGTCAAATCCGGGCAAATCACATTTGCTGTTCGTGATACCTCTATTGATGGCTTAGAAATTGAAAAAGACGATTTCATGGGAATCTCAGAGGGGAAAATTGTCGTAAAAAACAAAGATAAAGGGAAAGTGTCTGAAGACCTATTATCTAAGATGCTTGATGAGGACTCTGAAATTCTTACCATTATCTACGGTGAAGATGTAACAGAGGAAGAAGTAGCGAAACTAACTTCGTTCGTTGAGGAAAATTATGAAGATGTAGAAATTGAAATTCATGATGGTGGACAACCATTATATTCATATATCTTTTCAATTGAATAAGAAACAGCTAAAATAGAAGGGGGACTTTGTCATTCCCTTCTTTTTTGTGTCTAAAAATTTTTAAACAAATTTCCTCCTGGATACCGTAATATAAAGATAGAACTACACTAAGGAGAGAGACCTAATGAAATATAGAAGTGTGTTCGATATCATTGGTCCAGTTATGATTGGACCATCTAGTTCTCATACAGCTGGGGCAGCGAGAATCGGAAGAGTGGCTAGAAGCTTATTTGGCAGAGAACCCAAATGGGCTAATATTTCTTTATATGGCTCATTTGCTAAAACTTATAAAGGACATGGTACAGATGTAGCCATTGTAGGCGGCTTACTAGATTTTGATACAGATGATACAAGAATTATTCATGCGATCGATCTCGCAAAACAAAAAGGAATGAAACTTCGTTTTATTGAAGAAGATGCAATTACAGATCACCCAAACACAGCAAGAATCATTATTGGAGATCAAAATGGTGAGTTGGAATTGGTAGGGATCTCAATCGGCGGCGGGAAAATTGAAATTATTGAGCTAAATGGCTTTGAATTAAAGCTTTCAGGAAATCATCCAGCCATTTTAGTTGTTCATAATGACCGTTTTGGAGCGATAGCCAGTGTGGCTCAAATTCTTGCCAAATATGAACTGAATATCGGCCATATGGAAGTCGCCCGCAAAGATGTTGGCAAGATGGCCCTTATGACGATCGAAGTAGATCAAAATATCGATAACAAGATTCTTACAGAACTCGAACAGCTTCCTAACATATTAAAAGTAACAAAAATTGTAGAATGATACGAAAAGAGGAAGCGCCTTGACCAGGGGATTATGGTCCTGAGTCCACAGGCGCTGCAGCTAGACATCAAGAGGGGGAAGGTTTGTGTTTCGTAATGTCGCTGAATTAGTAGAATTGGCCATTAGCCAAAATAAAAAAATATCCGAGATCATGATTGAGCAAGAAGTGACGGTTACAGGCAGAACTAGAGAAGAGGTCCTTTCTTTTATGGACCGGAACTTAACGGTCATGGAGAAAGCAGTGGAGAGAGGCTTAAAAGGAGTAACCTCACACTCAGGTTTAACCGGAGGTGATGCTGTCCTTCTACAAAAATATATTGAAAAAGGGAATTTTTTGTCAGGTGAAACCATTCTTGATGCAGTAAGTAAAGCGGTTGCGACAAATGAAGTAAATGCAGCAATGGGAACCATTTGTGCAACTCCAACTGCAGGCTCAGCTGGAGTTGTACCGGGTACCTTATTCGCTGTGAAAAGGAAACTCAATCCAACTAGAGAACAAATGATTGCATTTTTGTTTACCGCCGGTGCATTTGGATTTGTTGTCGCTAATAATGCGTCGATTTCAGGAGCAGCCGGGGGGTGTCAAGCAGAGGTTGGTTCCGCGGCAGGAATGGCAGCGGCAGCAATTGTAGAAATGGCGGGCGGATCACCAAATCAGTGTGCAGAGGCAATGGCCATTACCTTAAAGAACATGCTTGGATTGGTCTGTGATCCTGTAGCCGGCCTTGTGGAAGTTCCTTGTGTGAAACGGAATGCGATGGGTGCAGCCAATGCCATGGTGGCGGCGGATATGGCGTTAGCTGGAATTACAAGCCGTATTCCATGTGATGAAGTAATTGATGCTATGTATAGAATCGGCCAATCGATGCCGACTGCCTTAAAAGAAACAGCGCAGGGAGGGTTGGCGGCTACACCGACAGGTCGTGAACTAGAGGCTAAGATCTTCGGTATACCGCTCAAAGAAAAGTGAGTTCAGAACTTAATCAATCAATAACCGCGTTAAAAGGAATTGGGGAAGAAACGGCAGAATCCTTTGCGGAAATGAGGATTTATACAATCCGTGATTTATTAGAATATTTTCCTTACCGATATGAAGATTATTCGCTTAAAGACCTGGCCGAAGTGCAGCATGATGAGAAAGTGACAGTGGAAGGGAAGGTTCATAGTGAGCCTTCTCTTAACTATTTTGGCAGGAAGAAGTCAAAGTTGACCCTTAGGCTTTTCGTTGGGTCTTACCTGATAAAGGTAGTTTTCTTTAATCAGCCCTATTTAAAAAGTAAAATCCACATGAATGAAACCATTACTGTCACTGGTAAATGGGATGCACATCGTCAAACCATTACTGCAAATGAAATGCAAATGGGATATAACACGAAGTCAACCGACTATGAACCTGTCTACTCCTTAAGAGGTAAGGTCACAACAAAAGGGATGAGGAAGTTTATTCACCTTGCTTTCCAACAATATGGGCAGCAGATAGAAGAGACTCTTCCGGAAACTTTCTTGAAAAGATATCGTCTAATGGGCAAACGGGATGCACTAAAAATCATGCACTTTCCAAATAGTCCAGAGGAAGTTAAGCAAGCAAGAAGGCGTTTTGTATATGAAGAATTTCTATTGTTTCAATTGAAAATGCAAGCACTAAGGAAATTTGAACGAGAGCATTCACCAGGGATTAAGCAAAAATATGACTTGGATAAATTAATGGAGCTAATCAATAGTCTTCCATTCCCATTAACAAATGCCCAAAAGAAGGTTGTTAATGAGATATTAGCAGATTTAAAATCACCCTACCATATGAATCGTCTTCTCCAAGGAGATGTAGGTTCCGGTAAAACGGTTGTAGCTGCCATTGGGCTTTATGCAACAGTAACAGCGGGCTATCAGGGGGCCTTAATGGTACCAACAGAGATTTTAGCAGAGCAGCATGAAGAATCCTTAAAAAATATGTTAGAACCAGTTCATGTCAGATGCGAACTTTTAACAAGCTCGATTAAAGGTAAACAGAGACGTGAAATTCTCCAAGAGTTAAAAGAAGGCAAGGTCGATATCTTAATCGGTACCCATGCACTCATCCAAGATGAGGTTTCGTTTAACAAACTCGGGTTTGTCATTACAGATGAGCAGCACCGTTTTGGGGTGGAGCAGCGAAGGATTTTGCGGGAAAAAGGCGAGAATCCAGATGTTCTGTTTATGACAGCAACTCCTATTCCTCGAACACTTGCCATTACGGTTTTTGGAGAAATGGATGTGTCGATCATTGATGAGATGCCCGCGGGAAGAAAATCAATTGAGACCTATTGGGCAAAACCGGAAATGCTAGAACGGGTCCTCGGGTTTATTGAAAA
Source organism: Bacillus sp. AFS037270 (assembly GCF_002585305.1). Next base: position 15,538 of record NZ_NUNF01000011.1, read on the forward strand.
GGAATTGACGAAAGGACATCAGGCCTATGTGATTTGTCCATTAATTGAGGAGTCAGAGAAGCTTGATGTGCAAAATGCGATTGATGTTCATTCGACGTTAAGTCATTTTTTTCAAAACCGCTTTAAAGTTGGGCTGATGCATGGCCGCCTATCATCAGAGGAAAAAGATTCGGTGATGAAGGCATTTAGTGAAAATGAAGTACAAGTCCTTGTTTCCACAACTGTTGTCGAGGTGGGAGTAAATGTTCCTAATGCGACCATGATGGTCATTTATGATGCCGAGCGATTCGGTCTTTCGCAGTTGCATCAGCTGCGTGGCCGTGTTGGACGTGGGAGTGCTCAGTCATACTGTGTACTTTTGGCAAGTCCAAAATCTGAAGTAGGCCAAGAAAGAATGCGGATTATGACTGAAACAAATGATGGGTTTGTATTAAGTGAAAAGGATTTAGAGCTAAGAGGGCCTGGGGACTTCTTTGGGAAAAAACAAAGTGGAGTTCCGGAGTTTAAGGTAGCCGATATGGTACATGATTATCGGGCACTTGAAACAGCCAGAAGTGATGCAAGCATGCTGATCAGTTCAGAGTTTTTTTGGACAGACCCAGAATATCAATATTTGCGTAATAAAATAAAAGAATCAGGAGTGTTAGAAGGGGAAAAACTAGATTAAATAGTAAAAATTCCTATCCCTTCCAAACCGTCTATTCAGTGCCCGGCGACTCGTATTTCACTCGAAGTAAGCCGGGCACTTCCGCATTTCTTTTAAATTTAATCTTGCAATCTGTCTTTTTAAATTTTATACTACTCATAGTACCTAGTCATAAGAGCTCGGACGGTGTGAAAATCATGAGAAGAAGCAAAAAAGAACGCCAACAATTATTAACTTCTACCATTAAAGAAAATCCTTTTATTACGGATGAGGATTTAGCTGAAAAATTTCAAGTGAGTGTTCAAACCATCCGTCTTGATCGCTTGGAGTTATCCATACCGGAACTGCGTGAACGAATTAAAAACGTTGCCGAGAAACGGTTTGATGATGAAGTTCGTTCCTTACCGTTAGAAGAAGTAATTGGTGAAATTATACATATTGAACTAGACCAAAACGCCATCTCTATTTTTGATGTAAAAAAAGAACATGTGTTCAAGCGTAATAATATTGCGCGCGGACATCACGTTTTTGCTCAGGCGAATTCACTTGCTGTTGCTGTCATTAATGACGAATTAGCCTTAACGGCCAAAGCGAATATTCAATTTAAACGTTCTGTAAATCTAAATGAACGGGTAATTGCCAAAGCAAGGGTAACCAAAATAGAGGATACCGGGAGAACGTTTGTGGAAGTAGAGAGTTTTGTCAATAACGAACTGGTTTTTACAGGAGAATTTGAAATGTACCGTTCGAAAAATAATTAAGGGGATGAGACACATGAAAATAGCAATCGATGCCATGGGCGGAGATCATGCCCCAAAAGAAATTGTATTAGGTGCAATGAAGGCTGTTCAGGCCTTTTCTGATATACATATTACCCTTGTTGGGGACGAAAACAAAATCAAAGAAACACTAACAAATCACGAGAGAATTTCTTGTTTACATACAACTGAAATAATACTTGGAACCGATGAACCAGTTAGAGCGGTTCGCCGAAAAAAAGATGCTTCCATGGTGTTAGCCGCTAAACAAGTGGCCGATGGGTTAGCTGACGCCTGCATTTCTGCTGGGAATACGGGTGCATTAATGGCTGCTGGTCTATTTGTTGTAGGGCGAATTGAAGGGATTGACAGACCGGCCCTTGCGCCTACATTGCCAACCATTGGAGGAGAAGGCTTTCTTTTGCTGGATGTTGGTGCAAATGCCGATGCCAAACCAGAACATTTAGTTCAAAATGCCATCATGGGTTCGATTTACAGTGAAAAAGTTAGAGGTATTGAACGGCCGAGAATAGGGCTCTTAAATATCGGAACGGAAGAAAAGAAAGGTAATGAGCTCACAAAAAATACGTTTACCTTATTAAAAAATACGAATTTGAATTTTGTCGGCAATGTCGAGGCACGTGATTTACTTGACGGTGTTGCGGACGTCGTGGTGACCGATGGATTCACCGGTAATATGGTGTTGAAAACACTTGAAGGGACCGCTCTATCGATGTTTAAAATGCTGAAAACAGCATTGATGAGCAGCTTTACAAGCAAACTGGCAGCAGCAGTCCTAAAGCCAAACCTAATGGCGCTAAAAAATAAAATGGACTATTCAGAGTATGGCGGTGCTGCCCTATTCGGTTTAAAGGCACCTGTCATCAAGGCGCATGGCTCATCCAATGCCCAAGCGATCTTTAGTGCAATCAGGCAGACAAGGGAAATGGCGGGCAACAATGTAGTCCAATTAATTCAAAAAGCAGTAGCAGAATCTGATTCTGTTAAATTAGAACAATAGAGGTGTTGAAATGAGTAAACTAGCCTTTGTTTTTCCAGGACAAGGTTCACAAACAGTAGGAATGGGGAAAGAGTTAGCGGAAAAACATCCGGAAATTATGGAGTATTTTTTAAAAGCTGATCAAAGACTGAATGTCCCTTTAAGTAATCTGATTTTTGAAGGTCCAAAAGAAGAGTTGACTTTGACGTATAATACCCAGCCAGCATTGCTTACAACAAGTATCGCCATCTTAGACTTCTTTCAACAATCCGGGGTAAAGGCTGATTTTGTTGCCGGTCACAGCTTAGGAGAATATACAGCTTTGGTTGCTGCCGGGGTGCTATCTTTTGAAGATGGAGTATACGCCGTCCGCAAACGAGGAGAGTTTATGGAGCATGCGGTACCAAATGGTGAGGGTTCCATGGCTGCTGTTCTCGGGTTAGATCGGGATGCGCTTCAAAAGGTTACAGAAGAGGTCAGCGAAACAGGTATGCCAGTTTCATTAGCCAACTTAAACTGTCCGGGCCAGATTGTCATTTCCGGATCAAGGGAAAGTGTAGAGGCTGCAGGTGTGAAAGCGAAAGAAGCGGGGGCAAAACGTGTACTGCCTTTAGAAGTAAGCGGACCTTTCCATTCTACGTTAATGAAACCGGCAGCTAATCAATTGCGTGAAGTCCTAGATGGTCTTGAAATGAAGAATGCCGAAATCCCTGTAATCGCAAACGTTACGGCCGAACCAATTAGTGCCAGTTTAGAAATTAAGGATAAGTTAATTGAACAACTATACTCCCCGGTATTATGGGAAGACTCCGTTGAAAAGATGATCAGTCTTGGGGTTGATACATTTATTGAGATTGGACCTGGGAAAGTTCTTTCAGGCTTAATCAAAAAAATTGATAAGACAGTCAAAACGTATTCAGTATCGGATGAAGCGAGCGCTCAAAACGTATTGGACGCTTTAAAGGAGGAAAAACTATGATTTTAGCAGGGAAATTTGCTCTTGTAACAGGAGCATCCCGGGGAATCGGCAGAGAAATTGCTCTGGAACTGGCAAGACAAGGTGCCAATGTGGCCGTCAATTTTGCAGGCAGTGAAGCAAAAGCAAATGAGGTTGTCGATGAAATTAAGGCTATTGGCCGAGATGCCTTTGCAGTAAAATGTAATGTAGCCGATACTGAAGCAGTGTCAGAAATGGTGAAAGCGACAGTAGACCGTTTTGGAAGACTAGACATTCTTGTTAATAATGCAGGGATTACCCGCGATAATTTGTTAATGAGAATGAAGGAAGAGGAATGGGATGATGTCATCAACACCAACCTAAAAGGTGTGTTCCTTTGTACAAAAGCCGTAACTAGACAAATGATGAAGCAGCGTGTTGGCCGCATCATTAATATTGCTTCTGTTGTAGGTGTAAGCGGAAATCCAGGTCAAGCCAACTATGTGGCGGCAAAAGCTGGTGTTATCGGCTTAACGAAAACAACTGCCAAAGAACTGGCATCACGTAATATTACGGTAAACGCGATTGCGCCTGGGTTTATTACCACCGATATGACAGACCAATTATCGGAAGAAGTAAAGGCAGAAATGTTAAAGCAAATTCCTCTAGCTCGTTTAGGCGAACCAAAGGATATCGCCAAAATTACCGCCTTTATCGCATCTGATGATTCATCCTATATTACCGGCCAGACGCTACACGTTAACGGCGGAATGGTCATGTAAAAGGAAAAGTGGAAGCGTCTTGCCCAGAGGAGACAGGCTTAAGACCCCGTGCTTCTAGACGCTGTAGCTAGACAGCACGAAGAGCGACAGATTTTTCGTGTTGACTTATCGCAGGGAGATGGGCGAGGTATACTAGTCCTGGGCGCTAGACCTGAACAATTCTCAAGGTGAAAAATTTCTTCTAAAAGATTATGTATTATTTTGTTGAAATACTCTATAATAGCTTGAGGGGAGGTGAACAAGCATGGCAGAGGTATTAGAACGTGTTACAAAAATCATCGTAGACCGCTTAGGTGTTGATGAGTCTCAAGTTAAGCTTGAAGCTTCATTTAAAGATGATCTTGGCGCTGATTCCCTTGACGTAGTTGAACTAGTAATGGAATTAGAAGATGAGTTCGATATGGAAATTTCTGACGATGATGCTGAAAAGATCAGTACAGTTGGTGATGCTGTTAATTACATAAATAGCAGTAAATAATCCCGTTAGATTTATTCAAAAGCTCCGTTTTCAAACGGAGCTTTATTCTATCTAGCGACGGCGCCAAGGGGCTCTTAGGTCTAAGCCAATCCGTCAAGAAGGTTAAAGAGCAACCTTCCTGCCGGCTTGTCTGTAGCCTTGCGCCCCTGGGCATGGCGCCTTTGCTTTTCTTTCTGTATGATAGAACTTGGCAAACTATCTGCCAAGTTTCTTTGCGTTTTCATAAAATCTTTTTTAAACTCTTATTAGGTAGATTGTAAATTTGATGCAAGGTGGAGAAATTCATGCGCAAGAACGGTAAAGAAAATGAAGTAAATCGCGCAAAAGAAAATCAATTTAAGGATTTTCAAACCTCAATCGGTGTGACGATTGAAAACGAAAAATTATTAAAACAAGCATTTACTCATTCATCCTATGTGAATGAGCATCGCAGAAAGCCATTCGAAGATAATGAAAGGCTTGAATTTTTAGGAGACGCTGTCCTCGAATTAACGGTTTCAAAATTCCTTTTTAAAAAATACCCTACGATGACTGAAGGAGAATTAACGAAACTACGTGCTGCTATCGTTTGTGAACCTTCACTGGTAGCCTTTGCAAATGACCTGGAATTTGGTAAATACATTTTGCTTGGTAAAGGGGAAGAGATGACTGGCGGCAGGGAACGCCCAGCACTGCTTGCTGATGTGTTTGAAGCCTTCATTGGTGCGTTATATTTGGATCAGGGAATTGAAAAAGTCGTCGAATTTCTCGAGAGAGTGGTTTTTCCTAAAATAAATGCCGGTGCTTTTTCTCATGTGATGGATTTTAAAAGTCAATTGCAAGAGCTTGTTCAGCGTGATGGAGCTGGAATTATTGAATATCGTGTCCTGCAGGAAAAAGGACCTGCCCATAATAAGGAATTTGTTTCGCGAGTATCCCTTAATGGGGCAGAACTTGGTGTGGGATCAGGAAAATCCAAGAAAGAAGCGGAACAGCATGCGGCTCAAATGGCTCTTAAAGTATTAAAAACAAAAACAACTTAGAAATGACAATGTCGGCAGGAGAAATCCCCGTGCAGCATAGGGAGGATAACGAAATGTTTTTAAAACGGTTGGACATTATTGGCTTTAAATCTTTTGCTGAACGCATTGAAGTTGATTTTGTTCCTGGAGTAACAGCTGTAGTTGGTCCTAATGGGAGCGGCAAAAGTAATATTACCGATGCCATTCGCTGGGTATTAGGGGAACAATCGGCTAAGTCTTTAAGAGGCAGCAAGATGGAAGATATTATTTTTGCTGGAAGCGATTCTAGAAAGGCCCTTAATTTTGCCGAAGTGACACTGACATTGGACAATACCGATCAAGGATTAGGGATTGATTTTAATGAGGTTAGTGTGACTAGAAGGGTTTCCCGCTCGGGTGATAGTGACTTCTTCATAAATAAACAGTCATGCCGCCTTAAAGATATTATTGATTTATTTATGGATTCCGGTCTTGGCCGTGAAGCTTTTTCAATTATCAGCCAAGGAAAAGTTGAGGAAATTTTAAATAGTAAGGCTGAGGAGCGCCGGACCATCTTTGAAGAAGCTGCAGGAGTTTTAAAATATAAGAACCGCAAGAAAAAGGCAGAAGTCAAACTGTTTGAAACACAGGATAATTTAAATCGTGTAAATGATATCCTCCATGAGCTTGAAGGACAAGTTGAGCCGCTGAAAATTCAAGCATCAATGGCAAAAGACTTTTTAGAGAAAAAAGAAGAGCTTGAAAAGATTGAGGTGGCGTTAACGGTCTTTGAAATCGAAGACCTTCACCAAAATTGGGAACAACTTTCCAAACAGTTTGAGGTACACCAACAGGAAGAACTAAAGCTTTCTTCAGAATTGCAGGTCAAGGAAGCGGCAATTGTTGAAACAAGGGACAAAATGGCTGCAATAGATGAGTCAATCACAGACTTGCAGAATGTACTCTTACATGCCAGTGAAGAACTTGAAAAGCTTGAGGGCAGGAAAGAAGTTCTCAAGGAACGGAAAAAGAATGCTGCGCAAAATAAGGAACAGTTAAAAGGTAATATTCTAGAACTAACAGAACGTATTAGTCTGTTAAAGAAAAATAGGGAATTACAGGCTGATACCGTAGAGGAACTAAGAAACCTTGTTGAAAAACTGCAATCCGAACTAAAAGAACGGCAAGAGAAGCTTCCACTATTTTCCGAGAATATCGAAGAAAAAATCGAAGCGTTAAAAAGCGAATATATCGATTTATTAAACGACCAAGCCGGTGCAAAAAATGAAATAAAATATATAAATCAGCAATTGGAGCAGCAAGAACGTAGAGGTGCCCGTCTTGATGCTGAAAATGAAAAATATCTGGAAGAGCGTCTAAACGCTCAAAGTAAAAAGCGAGAAATTCAAAATTCCTTAGAAGAGGTACAAAAGAAATTAGCAAGTCAGTTAGTATCATATCGTGAGGGACAGCGTGAGCTTGAAAATGTTAAGAATAATTACGATAAACAAGAAAAAACATTGTATCAAGCCTATCAGCTGCTCCAGCAGGCAAAGTCTAGGAAAGATATGCTCGAAGAGATGGAAGAAGACTTTGCAGGTTTTTTTCAAGGTGTAAAAGAGGTTTTAAAGGCTCGGGACCATAAGTTAAAGGGAATTGAAGGAGCGGTAGCTGAGCTTGTAACTGTTCCAAAGGATTATGAAACAGCTATAGAAACAGCCCTTGGCGGTGCTCTTCAGCATATTGTGGTGGATACGGAGCAGAATGCCCGGACGGCCATTCAATATTTGAAGCAGAATTCATTTGGACGGGCTACACTTTTACCGTTAAGTGTTATTAAAGGGCGGCCTTTATCATCTACACAGCTTTATTCCATTCAAAACCACCCTTCGTTGATTGGACCGGCTGTCAGTCTCGTTAAATTTGATCCAAAGTATTCTGAGGTTATGAATAATCTGCTCGGAAATGTAATCATAACAAAGGACTTAAAAGGAGCGAATGAATTAGCGAAAATCCTGCAATACCGCGCTAGAATGGTCACATTAGATGGCGATATCGTGAATCCTGGCGGTTCGATGACCGGTGGAGCGGTAAAGCAAAAATCAACGTCCCTGTTAACGAGAAAAGGGGAGCTTGAAACTTTAAAAGACAAGCTCATCATAATGGAAGAAAAAACAGCAGGCTTGGAAACTGCCGTTAAGAGGTTAAAAGCAGAGGTTCAACAAGTTGAAAAGCAAGTAGATGAAATCCGGCAAGATGGGGAGTCATTACGCTTAACGGAACAATCTGTTAAGGGGGACCTCCGTGAGGCCGAGCTGCAGGAGAAGAACCTTAATGACCGTTTAGCCCTTTATGACCTTGAAAAGGGGCAGTTGACTGAAGAGAGAGAATCACTCTTAAAAAGAAAAATGGAGTTAGCGGAGGCTTTCGAGTCCTATAAGCTAACGATTGCCGAGCTAGATGCCCAAATTACGATACTAACAGAACAAAAAACAAGTGATCTAAGCTCAAAAGAAACTCTAACGAATGAAATTAATGAATTGAAGGTAGAGTTTGCCTCAAAGAATGAACAGTTTACCCATGCAAAAGAACGTTTGACGCTACTTAATGCTGATTTAAAAGAGAGTGAGCAAAAGCATCTCATTTTTACAGAAGATCTTAACCTCTTAACTTCGGAAATGACGAATAGTTCCTCAGGGGAAGAACAATTAGAAGCAGCCGCAAATAGAAAGCAACAGGATAAAGAAGCAACATTAAAGTTAATCACGGAAAGAAGACAAGAACGCTTGTCGATGCAAGACTCACTCGAGAATATGGAATTAGAAGCAAAAGAGTTAAAGCGACTTCATAAAGGGATGATCGTCGTATTGAAGGATGAAGAGGTAAAGATCAACCGATTGGATGTGGAACTAGAAAATCGGCTTGCGCAGTTAAGGGAAGAATACCTCCTTTCATTTGATGGAGCGAAGGAACAATATCCATTAACCATTCCGGTAGACGAAGCGAGAAAAAGGGTTAAATTAATCAAGCTGGCGATTGAAGAGCTAGGCAATGTCAATCTTGGGGCGATTGAAGAATACGAACGGGTTTCTGAACGCTATGAATTCTTAAATGAGCAAAAGACGGATCTGCAGGAAGCCAAAGATACCCTTTATATGGTTATTGATGAAATGGATTCAGAAATGAAGAGACGTTTTGAACAAACCTTTGAGGGGATTCGCGAACATTTTGAACCGACGTTCCGAACTCTTTTTGGCGGTGGAAGGGCTGATTTAGTTTTAACTGAACCGCAGGATCTCTTAAATACCGGTGTAGAAATTGTTGCTCAGCCGCCGGGGAAAAAACTCCAGAACCTTGGACTCTTATCTGGAGGGGAACGCGCACTTACGGCGATTGCCCTGTTATTTTCGATTTTAAAAGTCCGTCCGGTTCCATTCTGTATTCTTGATGAGGTGGAAGCAGCCTTGGATGAAGCCAATGTTCACCGTTTCAGCCAATATTTAAAAAAGTATAGTAAAGAAACACAATTTATTGTCATTACGCACCGAAAAGGTACGATGGAAGAGGCCGATGTCCTATATGGGGTAACCATGCAGGAATCAGGGGTGTCAAAGCTTGTATCCGTCCGTTTGGAGGACACAAAAGAACTAGTTGAATCATAATTGAAGGAAGTGAAAACATGAGTTTTTTTAAAAAATTAAAAGAAAAAATTTCAAATTCTACGGATTCTGTAACCGAAAAGTTTAGGGAAGGATTGACCAAAACACGAGACAGTTTTTCCGGGAAAGTAAATGATTTAGTTGCCAGGTACCGTAAAGTTGATGAAGATTTTTTTGAAGAATTAGAGGAAATTTTAATTCAGGCTGATGTCGGTTTCGATACTGTCATGCAGTTAATTGATGAGCTCAAGCTGGAAGTAAAACGCCGTAATATTCAAGACCCGCGAGAGGTGCAGAGTGTAATCTCTGAAAAGCTTGTCGACATTTATAATGCTGGTGAAGAACAATCCTCGAAATTAAACATCCAGCAGGATGGGCTTACCGTCTTTTTATTTGTTGGTGTCAATGGAGTTGGGAAAACGACTACGATTGGCAAACTCGGTCATAAGTTTAAGAGTGAAGGTAAGAAAGTATTGATGGCTGCAGGTGATACGTTCCGTGCCGGTGCCATTGAACAGCTCGAGGTTTGGGGCGAAAGAGTTGGAGTAGAAGTTATTAAGCAAGCAGAGGGTTCTGACCCAGCAGCGGTTATGTATGATGCCATTCAAGCAGCTAAATCACGCCATGCGGATATTTTATTGTGTGACACAGCAGGCCGTCTGCAAAATAAAGTAAACTTAATGAAAGAGTTAGAGAAGGTGAAACGGGTTATCGAACGTGAGATACCTGGTGCTCCCCATGAGGTAATTCTTGTACTTGATGCAACAACCGGTCAGAATGCTCTCATCCAGGCGAAAACATTTAAAGAAGCAACTAATGTCAGTGGGATTGTCCTGTCAAAATTGGATGGTACCGCAAAGGGCGGGATCGTTCTGGCAATTCGCAATGAATTAAAAATTCCTGTTAAATTTGTCGGTCTGGGCGAAAAAATGGATGATCTGCAAGAATTTGATGCAGAAAAATATGTGTACGGGCTATTTGCTGATCAAGTAGAAAAATCAGAATAGGTTGTAAAGGTATTATCTTGACAGATACGACACGACCCTGTAAACTACTTTTGTAAAGGCTTTTCACTTAACATTAGTATTGGAGGGAATAGCGGCATGATGCTTGAAAAGACAACGCGAATGAATTATCTATATGATTTCTACTATTCGCTGTTAACTCCAAAGCAACAAAGCTATATGTCTCTCTATTATTTAGATGATTACTCTCTGGGAGAGATTGCTGAAGAGTATGATGTCAGCAGACAAGCTGTTTATGATAATATAAAACGGACAGAAGCAATGCTCGAGGAGTATGAGGAAAAGCTGTTATTACTTCAGAAATTTCAAAAGCGTACGAGACTTATCAGGGACATGAAAGAATTGCTTATTGAGGAGTATCCAACAAAAACAGCATTGTTAAAAACAATTGCTGAGCTTGAGAAATTAGATTAGGAGGCGGCATAAATGGCGTTTGAAGGATTAGCCGACCGACTGCAAAATACAATCCAAAAAATCCGCGGAAAAGGGAAAGTCACTGAAGCGGACGTCAAAGAAATGATGCGTGAAGTGCGTCTTGCCCTACTAGAAGCAGACGTTAACTTCAAGGTAGTCAAAGATTTTGTCAAAAAAGTCAGTGAGCGGGCTGTAGGACAAGAGGTTCTCAAGAGTTTAACTCCGGGGCAGCAGATCATTAAAATCGTTAACGAGGAACTAACTGAGTTAATGGGGGGCGAACAAAGCAAGATTGCCGCTTCTAATCGTCCACCGACGGTTATTATGATGGTTGGTCTGCAAGGTGCCGGTAAAACAACGACAACGGGAAAGCTGTCACTGTTACTTCGTAAAAAGTATAACCGTAATCCTTTGCTTGTCGCAGCTGATATTTATCGTCCTGCGGCGATCAAGCAGCTTCAAACCCTGGGTAAACAATTGGATATGCCTGTGTTCTCGCTGGGGGATCAAGTGAGCCCTGTCGAGATTGCCAAGCAAGCGATTTTAAAAGCTAAAGAAGAGCATCATGACTATGTTTTGATTGATACCGCCGGACGTCTTCATGTGGATGAGGCTTTAATGGACGAGCTTAAGGACATTAAAGAATTAACCAAACCGGACGAAATCTTCCTTGTTGTCGATGCGATGACCGGACAGGACGCAGTCAATGTGGCACAAAGTTTTAATGAACAGCTTGGCTTAACTGGTGTGGTTCTAACGAAGCTTGATGGCGATACTCGAGGCGGGGCAGCCCTGTCTATTCGCGCCGTTACGCAGACACCGATTAAGTTTGTCGGTCTTGGCGAAAAAATGGATGCGTTGGAGCCGTTTCATCCTGAACGAATGGCTTCGAGAATTCTGGGTATGGGTGATGTGCTGACGCTCATTGAAAAGGCACAAGCCAATGTGGACGAACAAAAGGCAAAAGAGTTAGAGCAAAAAATGCGGACGGCTTCGTTTACGCTAGAGGACTTTTTAGATCAGCTTGGTCAAGTAAGAAACTTAGGACCACTGGATGAATTGTTAAAGATGATGCCTGGGGCTAATAAAATCAAGGGCTTGAATAATATTCAAATCGATGAAAAGCAAATTGCCCATGTGGAAGCGATAATCCAATCGATGACAAAGCTTGAGAAAAATAATCCAGAAATTCTAAATGCCAGCCGTAAGAAGAGAATTTCCAAAGGAAGCGGACGTCCAGTAACCGAAATTAACCGTCTATTAAAGCAGTTCGAAGACATGAAGAAGATGATGAAGCAAATGTCCGGAATGCAGATGAAAGGCAAGAAAAAGGGCGGATTTAAGTTTCCTTTTAAGTTTTAAGTTGAGAAAAATTGGTAATAATGGTTGTAAAGAAAAAACACTTTACAAACTATAAAAGAATTGATATTATACTATCTTGTGTGAAACTATTCGGAGGTGCTTATTTAAAATGGCAGTAAAAATTCGTTTAAAGCGTATGGGAGCTAAGAAAACTCCTTTCTATCGTATTGTAGTAGCAGATTCTCGTTCACCACGTGACGGACGTTACATTGAAATCGTTGGAACTTACAATCCAGTTGCAGAACCAGCTAAAGTTGACATCAACGAAGAATTAGCTCTTAAATGGTTAAAAGACGGTGCGAAGCCATCTGATACAGTTCGTAACCTTTTCTCAAGCCAAGGCATCATGGAGAAATTCCATAATGCAAAATTAAACAAGTAATTGTTTGAACGATTATGAAACAATTAATCGAAACGATTGTTAAGCCTCTTGTTGATTTTCCCGAAGATGTTCAAGTGGATGTCTTAGAGGATGAAACCCGTGTTACTTATCAGTTAACCGTAAATAAGACGGATATGGGAAAAGTAATCGGTAAACAGGGGCGCGTTGCAAAGGCCATTAGAACTGTTGTTTATGCAGCAGGATCATCACAACAAAAGAAAATTTTTCTAGAAATTGGTGAATAGCTTTTTGCATCTAGATAAAAGGGAGGGAGTCATTCCTCCCTTTTTTGCTATCAGAAAAGCGAAAGCGTCTTACTAGGAGATGAAGGACAATCCGGTCTGAACCCAAGGAAGTTCTGTCTTCCATAAAGAGATGAAGGATATTCCGTCCCAAGTCTAAGGAGTTTTTGTCCTTCATAAGGACGACCTCTAGCCCTAGGCGCTGGACATATACAATTCTCAACGTTCATAATGAACAAAGGGAGGCGGATCTTTATGCAGCTGATTCAAACTGTTGTGGTGAAGCAGGTATTAACGGAAAAAAGCAAGGAAGAGCTTTACGAAAAGTTCCAAGGGAGAATGCTGCAGTTGAAAAAGGAAAGCGAACAACTTTTATTTGAACAAAAGCGATTGGAAAAAACAAAAAACTTTTCTTCTGAGGCACTAAAGAAAAAATTTGAAACTGAAATTAGAATGCGCAAAGAAAAAATAAAGCTTCTTGAGTTTCAAATGGAACAATTACATAACCTACCACTAGGCAGTGAAATACATGAAAGAGAAGTTCAGGCCCTCGTAGAAGTAAATGTTGGAGACCAATGGGACAATAGTGTTGGACAATCTACTATTATTATCGAGGACGGAATAATTAAGGAAATAAGATAGAAGGTGAAGTTAGATGGAAAAATGGTTTAATGTTGGAAAAATCGTCAATACACAGGGTATTAAAGGCGAGGTTCGAGTGGTATCTAAAACAGATTTTCCCGAAAAACGATACAAGGTCGGGAATGTCCTCTTTTTATTTATGCCAAACTCGAAAAAACCGATTGAACTAACGGTAAAAAGCCACCGGACACATAAGAATTTCGAGTTACTTACATTTGAGGGATACAACAATATTAATGATGTGGAGAAATTCAAAGAGGGGATTTTAAAAGTACCTGAATCACAGCTCGGAGAATTAGAAGAAGACGAATTCTATTATCATGAAATAATCGGCTGCCTGGTTGCGACTACTCAGGGAGAGGAAATCGGTAAAGTAACGGAAATTCTTTCGCCTGGAGCAAATGACGTATGGGTTGTTAAAGGAAAAGGTGGCAAAGAAATCCTAATCCCTTATATTCAAGATGTAGTAAAGAAAGTAGATGTAAAAGAACAAGTCATCCTTATTGATCCAATGGAAGGGTTACTTTCATGATGCAAATCGATATCCTGACATTATTTCCGGAAATGTTTTCTGGAGTCTTCGGTCATTCTATTTTACAAAAAGCCGCAGAGAAATCTGCGGTTCAGTATAATGTCGTAAACTTCCGTGATTATGCAGATAACAAACACTCCACTGTGGATGATTATCCATATGGCGGCGGGGCCGGTATGGTTCTTAAACCGCAGCCGATTTTTGACGCTGTAGCGTCTCTTAGAGAACAAGCAGATAGTAAAAATCCAAGGGTTATCCTGCTTTGTCCGCAAGGAGAACGCTACGAGCAGCGAAAAGCAGAGGAGTTAGCTAAAGAAGAGCATTTGATCTTTATTTGCGGTCATTATGAGGGCTATGATGAACGGATCAGGGAACATGTCGTAACAGACGAAATATCGATTGGCGATTATGTTTTAACTGGTGGTGAACTAGGCGCAATGGTAGTAGTGGATAGTGTCGTCCGTCTGCTGCCAGAAGTACTAGGGAATGAAGAGTCTCATCTGAAAGATTCTTTTAGTACAGGATTACTAGAACATCCCCACTATACGAGACCAGCGGATTTCCGGGGTTTAAAGGTTCCTGATGTCCTGCTGTCAGGTAATCATAAACTAATCGAAGAATGGCGGAATAAAGAGGCGTTACGCCGGACGCTTTTAAGAAGACCTGATTTATTAGATAAAATTGAACTGACAGCTGAACAGGAAAAATGGCTGAAAGAAGTAAAAAAAGATTACGAGTAATATTGCAGGCTCGTTATAATTATGTTATGATACTTCTTGTGACTCAGAACTGATGGTTTTCAGATTGTGGTCTTATAACGATGTTCCGCTGCAAGATAATCGAAAGTAGATTTGTAAGAGCATCTGTTGGAAGGAGTTGAAAACGATGCAACAATTAATTAAAGAAATCACACAAGAACAACTTCGTACTGATCTTCCTAGCTTCCGTCCTGGTGACACTGTACGTGTACACGTTAAGGTTGTCGAGGGTACTCGTGAGCGTATTCAGTTATTTGAAGGTGTAGTGATTAAGCGTCGTGGTGGTGGAATTAGCGAAACTTTCACAGTTCGTAAAGTTTCTTACGGAGTAGGCGTTGAGCGTACTTTCCCAGTACACACACCAAAAATTGCGAAGCTTGAAGTAATTCGCCGCGGTAAAGTTCGCCGTGCTAAGCTTTACTACTTGCGTAACCTTCGCGGTAAAAAAGCTAGAATTAAAGAGATTCGATAATATGAAAAAGAAAAAGGGCTTGCTCGAGCAGGCTCTTTTTTTATACATAACATTAAAATTCATGGTAAATGTGTATCGAATTGCATCATTTTGCTGATCTTTAACCAAAATATTAAAGTTTGGTTAAAAAAATCATCCCATCGTGTTAAATAAGTTTAACTTATGTAAAATAGGCTTTATAAAACATTTTTAATAGTGATTGGTGGGGAATGTATGACTAAAAAGAAAAATGAGCTATGGGAATGGACAAAAGCGTTATTGATTGCGGTAGCATTAGCTGCGGTCATTCGATATTTTCTTTTTGCTCCTATTGTTGTGGACGGGCTTTCCATGATGCCGACATTAAAAGACCAAGACAGAATGATTGTTAATAAATTTAGTTACAACATCGGGGAGCCAAAGCGTTTTGATATCATCGTTTTTCACGCCCCGGAAGGGAAGGATTACATAAAACGTGTAATTGGTCTCCCAGGTGATACGCTTGAGTATAAGGATGATGTTTTATATATAAATGGAAAAGCGTATAAAGAGCCATATTTGGATGAATATAAGAAACAAGTAGAAGATGGTCCACTTACAGGTTCATTCACGCTAGAAGAAAAAATTGGCCGTAAAACAGTTCCAAAAGGTGAATTGTTTGTGATGGGTGATAACCGCCGCTTTAGTAAGGATTCAAGACATATCGGAACCGTTCCGATGAGTAAAGTCATCGGGAAAACGAGTGTTGTCTATTGGCCTCTAAAGGATGCTCACATTGTTACGGTAAATGGAGAATAGTTCAAGCTTTTAAAAGGAGGTGGCACTTTGACGATCCAATGGTTTCCAGGCCATATGGCCAAGGCTCGCAGAGAGGTCACGGAAAAGTTAAAGCTGGTTGATATTATTTTTGAATTGGTGGATGCGAGAATACCATATTCCTCAAGGAATCCGATGATAGATGAAATTATCCAGCATAAACCAAGACTAGTCTTGTTAAATAAAGCGGATATGGCCGATAAAGAAGTGACAAGAGAATGGATAGCTTACTTTGCTGAAAAGGGAATAAAAGCATTGGCAATCAATTCTCAAGCGGGCGAAGGAATGAAGAATATTGTCCAAGCTTCAAACGAAATTCTAAAAGAAAAGTTTGATCGGTTAAAGGCAAGAGGTGTAAAACCACGAGCCATTCGCGCCATGATTGTAGGAATTCCAAATGCAGGCAAGTCTACACTTATTAATCGTTTGGCAAAGAAAAACATCGCAAAAACGGGAAATACTCCTGGTGTAACCAAGTCACAGCAATGGATAAAAGTAGGGAAAGAATTGGAACTGCTCGATACACCCGGAATCCTATGGCCTAAATTTGAGGACCAAGAAGTTGGGATGAAACTGGCGATCACAGGGGCAATCAAGGATACTTTATTAAATCTTCAGGATCTGACCGTGTACTCGCTGCGCTTTTTAGATAAGGCCTATCCAGAACGATTAAAGGAACGCTACAAGCTAACAGAGATACCTGAGGATGTAGTAGCATTATTTGACCATATTGGAACGCTTAGGGGCTGTTTAATGGGCGGAGGTATGGTTGACTACGATAAAGTAGCTGAGTTAGTAATTAGAGAAATGCGCTCAGAAAAATTCGGTCCATTATCTTTTGAACGCCCAAAAGATGTACCAGCATCTGTGAAAAATAACTCATAAAATAAGCTCTCCTTTGGAGGGCTTGATTTTTTTAATTTGGCTCTGTTAAACGATATTGTTGTTTTTTGATAATCTATTGATTGGGAGCGGAAAGCGCGCTTCTTTCGCTGCAATCAACAGCCAAATTTAACAGAGCCTTTAATTTATAGACAAGGTGACTACATATGAAGAAACTTTCAATTGCCCAAATAGAAGAAAAACTCGCTGCTATTTTAGAAGAAAATGATTCTTTTATTGTTGAACTTCAAACCGATGAGCGAAAAGGTGTTCAGCAATGCTTGGCCAAGTGGAAAAAACAAAAAGAGCAAGAAAAACTCCTTCGAGAAAAGTTTATTGAAATGAATCATTTTGAACGAAAGGTCCGTGCTCAAGGCTTTAATCTCATTGCCGGTGTGGACGAGGTTGGCAGAGGCCCGCTCGCAGGTCCGGTTACAGCTGCTGCCGTTATTTTACCTGAGGGCTTTTTCCTAGCGGGCATTGATGATTCAAAGAAATTAACTGAAAAAAAACGGCAGGAATTTGCTGCCATTATTAGACAAGAAGCACTAGCCTATAATGTGGCGATGATTCATGCCGATGAAATTGATGAAATTAATATTTATGAAGCCACTAAAAAAGCAATGAAAGCAGCAATTGTCTCCCTTCAACCAAAACCTGATTATTTATTGATAGATGCAATGAAGCTTGACACCCCGTATCCTACAGAATCCATCATCAAGGGTGACGCAAAAAGCATCTCGATTGCAGCAGCTTCTATCGTTGCAAAGGTAGCAAGAGATGAGTACATGAAGGAGCTAGCGATTAACTACCCTGTCTATGGTTTTCAGCAAAACATGGGATATGGAACAAAAGAGCACCTTCAAGCAATCAAAAAGCACGGCATAACACCCTATCATCGAAAAAGTTTTGCCCCTGTTAAGGACTATACCAACATAATAATGTAAAAGTAAAAACAGGTCTTTGCCTGTTTTTTTTATTATTGTAAGAAATAATAAAAAGGAGTGAAAACCTAATGAAATCGCTTTCTATCTTGTTTACTTTTCTGAATATTTTAAAGACGAATATAATTTTAGTATTTAAAGGTAGACAAGGTTTCCATCATTATATAAAATGAAAACGGAGTCAATTTTTTGAAGAGTTTGATAGGAGGATGGGAAATGAATATCCATGAGTATCAAGGGAAAGAGATCCTCAAGCAATTCGGGGTAACTGTTCCAAACGGAAAAGTGGCATTCACGGTTGAAGAAGCGGTCGAAGCTGCTAAAGAACTAGGAACACAAGTATGTGTAGTAAAAGCGCAAATCCATGCAGGCGGACGGGGAAAAGCTGGTGGTGTAAAAGTTGCGAAAAACCTTGAAGAGGTTCGTACATATGCAAGTGAAATTCTAGGAAAAACCCTGGTAACACACCAAACTGGTCCTGAGGGTAAAGAAGTAAAACGCCTCCTAATTGAAGAAGGCTGCGACATTAAAAAAGAATACTATGTTGGTTTAGTATTAGACCGTGCGACTTCACGTGTTGTTTTAATGGCATCTGAAGAAGGCGGTACGGAAATAGAAGAAGTAGCGGCTAAAACGCCTGAGAAAATTTTTAAAGAAGAAATCGACCCTGCTATTGGATTACAGCCATTCCAAGCACGTCGCATTGCCTTTAATATTAATATTCCAAATGAGTTAGTTAATCAAGCCGTTAAATTCATGATGGGCTTATATAATGCTTATATTGAAAAAGATTGTTCAATTGCCGAAATTAACCCATTGGTGGTAACTGGTGACGGTCAGGTCATGGCATTAGATGCAAAACTAAACTTTGACTCAAATGCACTATACCGTCAAAAAGATGTATTGGCATATCGTGACCTAGAAGAAGAAGATGCCAAAGAAATTGAAGCATCTAAATATGATTTAAGCTATATTGCCTTAGATGGAAATATCGGCTGTATGGTAAATGGTGCGGGCCTTGCGATGGCTACGATGGATATCGTTAAACATTATGGCGGTGATCCGGCTAACTTCCTTGATGTTGGGGGCGGCGCAACAGCTGAAAAAGTTACAGAAGCATTCAAAATTATCCTTTCAGATCCAAATGTAAAAGGTATTTTTGTTAATATCTTTGGTGGAATCATGAAGTGTGATGTCATTGCTGAGGGTGTTGTGGAAGCAGCTAAGCAGGTTGGACTATCGGTTCCGCTTGTTGTTCGTTTAGAAGGAACAAATGTTGACTTAGGTAAGAAAATTCTTGCTGAGTCAAGCGTTGAAATTATTGCTGCTGAATCTATGGCTGACGGTGCACAAAAAATCGTTTCATTAGTTAAATAGGATCGAAAGAAAGGGGAATTCACGTGAGCGTTTTTATTAATAAAGATACAAAAGTTATTGTTCAAGGAATCACTGGCGGAACCGCCCGTTTCCATACGAAGCAAATGCTTGAATACGGTACGAAAATTGTCGGCGGAACTTCACCGGGTAAGGCCGGTCAGGAAGTTGAAGGAGTACCTGTTTTTAATACAGTAAGAGATGCTGTTGAATCGACAGGCGCAAATGCTTCTGTAATCTACGTTCCTGCTCCATTTGCAGCCGACTCTATTATTGAAGCGGTTGATGCAGAACTAGATCTAGTTATTTGTATTACTGAACATATTCCTGTTTTGGACATGGTAAAAGTCAAGCGTTACATGGAAGGCAAAAAGACTCGTTTAGTAGGTCCAAACTGCCCTGGTGTAATTACGGCTGATGAATGTAAAATTGGGATTATGCCTGGTTATATTCATACAAAAGGCCATGTCGGTGTTGTTTCCCGTTCTGGTACCTTAACCTATGAGGCTGTTCATCAATTAACACAAGCGGGTATCGGTCAAACGACAGCTGTCGGAATCGGCGGAGACCCTGTAAATGGAACAAACTTCATTGATGTATTAAAAGCATTTAATGAAGATCCTGAAACATATGCTGTTATCATGATTGGTGAAATTGGCGGTACAGCTGAGGAAGAAGCGGCCGAATGGGTGAAAGCTAATATGACCAAGCCTGTAGTCGGCTTCATTGGTGGTCGTACTGCACCTCCAGGAAAAAGAATGGGACACGCAGGTGCCATCATTTCCGGCGGAAAAGGTACAGCTGATGAAAAGATTCGCATCATGAACGAATGCGGAATTAAAGTAGCTGACACTCCTTCCGTTATGGGTGAAACTTTAATCGAAGTATTAAAAGAACAGGGTCTTTACGAAAAGTGTAAAACACACTAAAACAGATTAATTTATACAACTAAGTATTAACAGATAGTCCCTCAAATATTGAGGGACTATTTATCATAAGATTAATAAAATGGAGGTTTTTATAATTATGGATATGTTTAAAGAAAAATTTATTCATTTACTGCACTACCCCGACATTTCCTGGAATACCGTCTATCAATTACTGAAAAAAGACCCCTCACTCCAGTCTATTTACCAAGCATCGAAATCTAGCATTCCTCCTAATCCAACTCTACCGAATATTCACCAAATGTCTTCTTCATTAACCTTTCCTACTAATCCAACTGAAATGATTCATGAACAAATTCGTCAATATAAGACCAATGATATTGCTGTAATAACGATTTTTGATAAAGAGTATCCCCAATCTTTAAAAGAAATATATCAACCTCCTTGGGCCTTGTATGCAAAAGGTGACTTATCTCTTTTAGAAAAAGAACCGAAGCTTGCTGTTGTTGGATCCCGACAAGCCACACCATACGGCAAAAATGCAATCCGACACATCTTTCCTGAGTTAATAAATCATGATATCCTGATTGTCAGCGGCCTAGCAATGGGAATTGATTCCCTTGCCCATGAAGAGACAATAAAATTGGGAGGAAGGACGATTGCCGTTATTGCCGGAGGTTTATATCATATCTATCCAAAAGAAAATATTCCCCTCGCTGTTAATATGATGCAAATGCAGCTGGTCCTCTCGGAATATCCCCCTGATACCAAGCCGCTTAGGTGGCACTTTCCTGCCCGAAATCGAATTATTAGCGGATTATCCGCCGGAACGTTTATTATAGAAGCAAAGCGGAAAAGTGGGTCGCTGATTACCGCTAATTATGCCGTTCATGAAGGACGCGACGTATTTTCATTGCCGGGAAGCATTTTTAGTCCCTGCTCTGGAGGTACGAATGAATTAATCCAGCAAGGTGCAAAACTAGTTACAAGTGCAAAGGACATTTTGGAAGAATTAAAATATATACCCCATATCGATTAATAAAATCTACCCTTTTAGCAGGTATTTTCGCATAAATGGAGAAATTACCTAAAAAAGGTTGCAAAAATATCTAATATGTTATACATTTTCCAACAGATGTTAAAATACTTACTAAGGCATCAATTTTAAAAAAAATGAATAGAATAAAAAAATCTAAATACTATGTAAATTACTATATAGGTTAAAAATTTTGGGATAAGGCAGTTTTGTAAAGTATTTTCTCCAGTTAAATGTGTAAAAACTGGAATTTAGGAAAACTTCTCAAATAGTAAGCATCTTAGAATCAGGCTTTTGCCGTATTCAAGGCGCTTTTACACTTTCCCTCTTAAGGAGGATATAGAATGGCAGCAGAATTTCTAGTAATTGTTGAATCGCCTGCTAAAGCAAAAACAATAGAACGCTATTTAGGAAATAAGTATAAAGTAAAAGCTTCTATGGGGCATGTACGAGATTTGCCGCGCAGTCAAATGGGAGTAAACGTGGAAAATAGTTTTGAACCAAAATATATTACCATTCGTGGGAAGGGTCCTGTATTAAAGGAATTAAAAACAGCGGCCAAAAAGGCTAAGAAAGTCTATCTCGCGGCCGACCCGGATCGTGAGGGGGAAGCAATAGCCTGGCATTTAGCTCATAGTTTAGATGTCGATATTCATTCGGACTGCCGTGTAGTTTTTAATGAGATTACCAAGGATGCTATTAAAGAATCCTTTAAACATCCGCGCCCGATTAATATGGACCTTGTGGATGCTCAGCAAGCCCGAAGGATTTTAGACCGTTTAGTCGGCTACAACATCAGCCCGCTGTTTTGGAAAAAAGTGAAAAAAGGCTTAAGTGCCGGTCGAGTTCAATCTGTGGCTGTCCGCTTAATTATCGACCGTGAAAAAGAAATCAAAGATTTTACCCCTGAAGAATATTGGACAATTGAAGGCGAGTTCTTAAAGGGAAAGGATCAATTTAGTGGAGCTTTCTATTCTTTAGTAGGACAAGAAAAAATTGAATTAAAGTCCGAAGCTGATGTTCAAGAAGTATTGAAGCAAATGAAGGATAACAAATTTGAGGTCGTCTCTGTGACTAAAAAGGAACGCCGCAGAAATCCGGCCCCGCCTTTTATTACTTCGTCCCTTCAGCAAGAAGCAGCAAGAAAGCTAAATTTCCGTGCCAAGAAAACAATGATGTTAGCCCAGCAGCTGTATGAAGGGATTGAGCTTGGAAAGGAAGGTACGGTGGGTCTCATTACATATATGAGAACCGACTCCACCCGGATTTCAGATCTAGCTCAAGGAGAGGCTGCGAGCTATATCAAAGCAGAATTCGGAGAAGAGTATCTGAAGAATGACCAAAGAAAAGAAAAAAAGCAAACAAATGCTCAGGATGCCCACGAAGCGATACGGCCAACGAGTACAATAAGAGAACCTAACAGTTTAAAAGAATTTCTGTCCCGTGACCAGCTGCGATTATACAAGCTGATTTGGGAGCGGTTCCTTGCCAGTCAAATGGCTCAGGCCGTCATGGATACCATGAGTGTTGATCTGCAAAATGGCAATGTTATATTCCGGGCAACTGGCTCTAAGATTAAGTTTCCAGGCTTTATGAAAGTCTATGTAGAGGGCACAGATGACCAAGTGGATGGTCCGAATAAAATGCTTCCTGACCTTAAAGAAGGGGATGAGGTGTTTAAGAAGGATATCGATCCTAAACAGCATTTCACTCAGCCGCCGCCGCGTTATACGGAAGCAAGACTAGTAAAAACACTTGAAGAGCTGGGGATTGGTCGCCCGTCTACATTTGCACCAACTTTGGATACAATCCAAAAGCGGGGCTATGTGACATTGGATAATAAACGTTTTATACCAACAGAACTAGGCGAAATTGTCCATGAATTAATGGTTGAGTTCTTCCCAGAGATTCTTGATGTCGAATTCACGGTCAAAATGGAGCAGGGTTTAGATAATGTTGAAGAAGGAAAAGTCAGCTGGGTTCAAGTTATTGATGAATTTTACCGTGATTTCGAAATACATTTAGAAAAGGCCGAAAAAGAAATGCAGTCCGTCGAAATTAAAGATGAGCCGGCCGGTGAAGATTGTGAAAACTGTGGCAGCCCAATGGTATTCAAAATGGGCCGATACGGAAAATTCATGGCGTGCAGTAATTTTCCTGACTGCCGGAATACTAAAGCAATTGTTAAAGAAATTGGTGTAACTTGTCCAACTTGTAAAGAGGGGCAAATAATCGAACGGAAGAGTAAGAAAAGACGATTGTTTTACGGCTGTACGAATTATCCGAACTGTGAATTTATCTCATGGGATAAGCCGCTGCCAAGACCATGCCCGAAATGTGAAGGTATGCTGGTAGAAAAGAAATTAAAAAAGGGCGTTCAAGTTCAGTGTGTTACTTGCGATTATAAGGAAGAGCCGCAAAGCTAAGAGTGGGGTAACTCCCACTCTTTTATTGTGAAGTAAAAAATATAAAACGACTTTAAAAAATGTCCAGCTGCAGCGCCTAGAGGCTCGAAGGTCTACAGCCAATCCGTCAAGAAGGCTAAAGAGCAGCCTTCTCGCCTGTTCGTCTTATGCCTGGCTACAGAAATGCTGTCGCATTCTGTACGCATTAAGGGAGATTAATCTCTGGCTTCGCTAAGCTTGCCAGAGATAAATCTCCCTATATCGCCTCTGTTCAAGGCGCTTCCGCTTTTCTAGTAAACAAAAAACTTTTTTGTTCTTCATTCGTATAGTACAATGCAAGATGGACTTATTCTGAGGGTAAGGTATATTTATAGTACTTTTTAATCCAAAATGGTTACTAGGATAAATTTTGAAAGGAAATTGAGGAGGTACTTAATTGAAAGATTTAACAATAAATGTGATTGGTGCTGGTTTAGCCGGGAGTGAAGCCGCATGGCAGATAGCTAAACGCGGTGTAAAAGTAAAGCTTTATGAAATGCGCCCGGTAAAGCAGACACCTGCGCATCATACCGATAAATTTGCCGAATTAGTGTGCAGTAATTCACTAAGGGCCAATACCTTAACAAATGCCGTCGGGGTATTAAAAGAAGAAATGCGAAAACTAGATTCGGTCATTATCGCTGCTGCTGATGCTTGCTCTGTTCCGGCAGGAGGAGCATTGGCGGTCGACCGTCACGAGTTCGCAGCAAAAGTAACAGAGATGGTTAAAAATCATGAAAATGTAACGGTCATCAATGAAGAAGTGACAGAGATTCCTGGGGGTCCAACGGTTATCGCAACAGGACCGCTTACGAGTGAAGCACTATCCGAACAGCTACAGAGTTTGACAGGAGAAGACTATCTTTATTTTTATGATGCAGCAGCACCTATCTTAGAAAAAGACAGTATTAATATGGACAAGGTTTATTTAAAATCCAGATATGATAAAGGTGAAGCAGCTTATTTAAATTGCCCGATGACAGAAGAGGAATTTAATACGTTCTATGAGGCCCTTGTTTCTGCTGAAACTGCCCCTACAAAGGAATTTGAAAAGGAAGTCTTTTTTGAAGGCTGTATGCCAATCGAAGTAATGGCGGCTAGAGGGAAGAAAACGATGTTATTTGGTCCACTTAAACCTGTAGGTCTAGAAGATCCAAAAACAGGAAAAAGGCCATTTGCGGTAGTGCAGCTTCGCCAGGATGATGCTGCTGGTACACTTTTCAATATTGTCGGATTTCAGACACATTTAAAGTGGGGGGCGCAAAAGGAAGTTATTCGTCTAATCCCTGGTCTTGAAAATGCTGAGATTGTTCGATATGGAGTAATGCACCGGAACACGTTTATAAATTCGCCTAAGGTCCTAAAGGCAACTTATCAATTCCGAAACCGAGAAGATTTATTTTTTGCCGGGCAAATGACAGGTGTTGAAGGGTATGTTGAATCAGCAGCAAGCGGCTTAATTGCCGGGATTAATGCAACTCGGTTTGTAATGGGAGACGAGACAGTTGAGTTTCCTGCCGAAACAGCGATTGGCAGTATGGCACGTTATATCACAACTGCTAATCCTGACAATTTTCAGCCGATGAATGCGAATTTTGGTCTATTTCCGGAACTGCCAGTGAAAATAAAAGGAAAGCAGGATAGAAATCTACAGCACGCTAATCGTGCGCTAGAAACAATTCAGAACTTTGTGAAAGTTTTGTAAAATTGTTGCAAGGGCTATAGAAGTATGTTACGATTTATTAGCCCTTGTCAGTTTAAATAGTATGTTAATTGTGAATGTTTTATTAAACATATTTGCTGGGTGTTTACAAATAGTAAGCAATTCAGCAAAATGACAATTGAACCATTAATAACTTGATTTCAGTGATTTCGTTTTTCTCGTTAATAAGAGGGATTTGAGAACCCAACTATTACATACTACTTGACTTTTAAACAGAAATTACTCCAAGAGGAGGAAGAATTAAATGAATCAATTCCATGCGACTACTATATTTGCAATTCACCATAACGGCGAATGCTCCATGTCCGGTGACGGTCAGGTGACTTTTGGCAATGCAGTTGTGATGAAACACACTGCCAAGAAAGTAAGGAAGATATTTAATGGTAAGGTATTGGCGGGTTTCGCTGGTTCTGTTGCAGATGCGTTTACTCTTTTTGAATTGTTTGAAGGAAAGTTAGAGGAATATAACGGAAATCTTCAAAGAGCTGCAGTCGAGCTTGCTAAAGAATGGAGAAATGATAAGATGCTCCGCAAGTTGGAAGCGATGTTAATTGTCATGAATCGTGAAAGCTTGTTACTAGTCTCCGGAACCGGTGAAGTGATTGAACCTGACGACGGGATTCTCGCGATTGGCTCAGGAGGGAATTATGCATTGGCCGCCGGCCGTTCATTAAAGAAATATGCAGGAGAAAATTTATCTGCAAAAGAAATTGCAAAGGCTTCTTTAGAAATAGCTGCGGAAATATGTGTATATACCAACCACAACATTATCGTTGAAGAGCTGTAACGGGAAGGAGACGAAAAAAATGGTAAAAACAACGGATTTAACTCCCCGCCAAATAGTTGAAAGACTTGATCAATATATTATTGGACAAAAGGATGCAAAGAAAGCGGTTGCTGTGGCATTAAGAAACCGTTATAGAAGAGGTCTTTTAAATGATAAGCTTCGTGAAGAAATCATTCCAAAAAATATCTTGATGATAGGTCCAACAGGGGTAGGTAAAACGGAAATTGCCAGAAGGATGGCAAAGCTTGTCGGTGCTCCGTTTATTAAGGTGGAAGCGACTAAATTTACAGAAGTCGGTTATGTTGGCCGCGATGTAGAATCAATGGTTCGCGACCTTGCAGAAACCTCTGTTCGTTTAGTGAAAGAGGAGCGAATGCAAAGTGTGAAGGAACGAGCTGAAGAAAATGCAAACAGCAGGCTTGTTGATTTGCTTGTTCCATCCGCTAAAAAAGCAACGAACTATAAAAATCCACTTGAAATGTTATTCGGTGGAGGGAATTCTTCTTCTGAACCGGACACACAGCAGGATGATTTTTCTGCTCAGGAAAAACGGAAGATTGTCAAAGAGAAGCTTGCCCTCGGACAATTAGAAGATGAAATCGTAACTGTAGAAGTAGAAGAACAAGCACCTTCAATGTTCGATATGCTCCAGGGTTCAGGGATTGAACAAATGGGGATGAATATGCAGGATGCCCTTAGCAGTTTTATGCCGAAAAAGCGCAAGAAGAGAAAACTAACGGTTCATGAAGCAAGAAAGGTATTAACAAATGAAGAAGCTGCAAAGCTGATTGATATGGATGAAGTCTCATCAGAGGCAATCTACCGCGCAGAACAAACAGGCATTATCTTTATTGATGAAATTGATAAAATTGCCAGCAAAAATTCCGGTGGATCATCGGCAGATGTCTCTAGGGAAGGGGTTCAACGCGATATCCTGCCAGTGGTTGAGGGTTCTACAGTGGTTACGAAATACGGCTCAATTAAAACCGACCATATATTGTTTGTTGCCGCTGGAGCTTTCCATATTGCGAAACCTTCGGACCTAATTCCGGAGCTTCAAGGACGTTTTCCAATTCGTGTTGAACTTACAAAATTAACAGTGGAAGACTTCTTTAGGATTTTGATTGAACCAGATAATGCCTTAATTAAACAATATCAAGCATTATTGGAAACAGAAGGTATACAAATTGAATTTTCTGACGATGCTATTCGTAGAATCGCTGAAGTAGCATTCGAAGTGAATCAAAATACCGACAATATTGGGGCTAGACGTCTTCATACGATACTTGAAAAGCTGTTAGAGGATTTATCCTTTGAAGCACCTGATATCACAATGGAGAAAATTACCATTACGCCGCAGTATGTGGATGATAAGCTTGGGGCTATTTCTAAGAATAAAGATCTAAGCCAATTCATTCTTTAGGAATGCAGTTTTTTGAATTTTTCAGGAGATACCATTCTTAAATAATACTCATACAGAAATTGTTTTCAAAATTTAATAATGGTTGTAGTTACTAGGAGGAAGAAACAGATGGATTTACTTACAAAAACTAGACGTATTAATGTTTTACTACAGAAGGCAGCAGGCAAGCCTGTTAATTTCAAAGAAATGTCGGAAACGTTAAGTGAGACGATTGAGGCTAATGTATATATAGTAAGCCGCCGCGGGAAGCTTTTAGGATTTTCGATTTATCAGCAAATCGAAAATGAACGTATTAAGAAAATGTTTGAGGATCGTCAATTTCCTGAGGAATACTCAAAAGGCTTGTTT
Organism: Bacillus sp. AFS037270; assembly: GCF_002585305.1. Next base: position 43,250 of record NZ_NUNF01000011.1, read on the forward strand.
AATATCCAAGAAACTTCTTCAAACCTTGATATTGAAAGCCAATATACCGCCTTTCCTGTTGAAAACAGAGACTTATTTAAAGAAGGTTTAACAACAATTGTTCCGATTATTGGCGGCGGGGAAAGACTTGGTACATTAATTCTTGCTAGACTGCAAGAAAAATTCCATGATGATGACTTAATTCTTGCCGAATATGGTGCAACAGTTGTAGGTATGGAAATTTTACGTGAAAAGTCTGAAGAAATTGAAGAAGAAGCAAGAAGCAAAGCTGTTGTTCAAATGGCTATCAGTTCATTGTCTTATAGTGAACTAGAAGCGATTGAACATATTTTTGAAGAGCTAAATGGCCATGAAGGCTTGTTGGTTGCTTCAAAAATCGCAGACCGGGTTGGAATTACACGTTCAGTAATTGTCAATGCACTAAGAAAGCTTGAAAGTGCAGGCGTAATTGAGTCACGTTCACTAGGTATGAAAGGTACGTATATTAAGGTCCTAAATGACAAGTTTCTTGTGGAACTTGATAAATTAAGATCAAACTAAAGTATCTATCCCCAGTTTGCAAGAATTGGGGATTTTTAATTTTTAAAAAGTAGTTCTTGATTGTTATATTTACTTATGCTATATTATTTCATGGTGTTAATACACACGCTAGTTGATTTAAATAGATGGTGCTGAATATATCAGTTTCTATTTAAAAATGAGACGAGCGGAGGAAAACAAACCACTAGGAGGAAAAAACACATGTCAGTTATTTCAATGAAACAATTGCTTGAAGCTGGTGTACATTTCGGACACCAAACTCGCCGTTGGAACCCTAAGATGAAGAAATATATCTTCACTGAGCGTAACGGTATCTACATCATCGACCTTCAAAAAACAGTTAAAAAGGTTGAAGAAGCTTATAACTGGGTAAAAGATCTTGCTGGTAACGGCGGAACTATTCTTTTTGTTGGTACAAAGAAACAAGCTCAAGATTCTGTTAAAGAAGAAGCAGCTCGTTCTGGTATGTACTATGTTAACCAACGTTGGTTAGGTGGTACATTAACGAACTTTGAAACAATTCAAAAGCGTATTGGCCGCTTAAAAGATATTGAAAGAATGTCAGAAGACGGTACTTTTGAAGTATTACCTAAAAAAGAAGTTGTTCAACTTAAGAAAGAACAAGAACGTCTTGAAAAATTCCTAGGCGGAATTAAAGACATGAAACAACTTCCTGATGCACTTTTCATCATCGACCCTCGTAAAGAGCGTATCGCAGTTGCAGAAGCTAAAAAGTTAAACATTCCTATCGTAGGTATTGTTGATACTAACTGTGATCCAGATGAAATCGATGTTGTCATCCCAGCTAACGATGATGCAATCCGTGCGGTTAAACTATTAACTGGTAAAATGGCGGATGCGATTCTTGAAGCGAAACAAGGCGAAGAAGTAGCACAAGAAGCTTAAGATAGCGACTTTATTAAAAAGGTGATAAGGGAGACCCTTTATCACCTTTTTTTAAGAAATGTTTATCTTGAGTTTGAATGGCTAAAGATAAGAAATAGTACATAGATTAAAAGGAGGAAATTAAAAATGGCAGTTACTGCACAAATGGTAAAAGAACTTCGTGAAAAAACAGGCGCAGGCATGATGGACTGTAAAAAAGCACTTACAGCAACAGATGGTGATATGGACAAAGCAATCGATTTCTTGCGTGAAAAAGGGATTGCTAAAGCTGCTAATAAAGCAGACCGTATTGCTGCTGAAGGTTTAACTTCAGTAGTAACAGAAGGAAACGAGGCTGTTATCCTTGAAGTTAACTCTGAAACAGATTTCGTTGCAAAAAATGAAGCATTCCAAGCTCTAGTACAAGAACTTGCTGCACACTTACTAAAAAATAAACCAGCTACTGTTGAAGAAGCATCTGCTCAAACAATGGAAAATGGAGCAACTGTTGCTGACCACATCAACGCTGCTATCGCAAAAATCGGAGAAAAGCTTTCACTTCGCCGTTTTGCAATCGTATCTAAGACTGACAATGATGCTTTTGGTGCTTATCTCCACATGGGCGGTCGTATCAGCGTTTTAACAGTGCTTGAAGGCACTACTGATGATAGTGCAGCAAAAGATGTTTCTATGCATATCACTGCATTAAGACCAAAATATGTATCTCGTGACCAAGTTTCTGCAGAAGAAGTTGAGCATGAGCGTCAAGTTTTAACACAACAAGCACTTAACGAAGGCAAGCCAGAAAACATCGTAGCAAAAATGGTTGAAGGCCGTCTTGGTAAATACTTTGAAGATGTATGTCTTCTTGATCAAACTTTCGTTAAAAACCCTGATCAAAAGGTTCGCCAATTTGTTGAGTCTAAAGGCGCAACAGTTCGTGAATTCGTACGTTACGAAGTAGGCGAAGGTATTGAAAAGAAAGAAGACAACTTCGCTGAAGAAGTTATGAACCAAGTAAATAAAAAATAAGTCAAATATTCTCTTGCTTAAAAACAAATGCTTTAAGGGAATGTTACTATTATAGTTTTAAAAAAGGGGACACGGTGTGTTCCCTATTTTTAAAGGGAATTATATAATAATATCTAGCTCCAGCGCCTAGGGGCTCGAGGTCACAAGCCAATCCGCCCAAAAGGTAAAGAACAACCTTTCGGCCGGCTCGGCTTGTGCTTGGCTACATAAAGCTAACGCTTTATGTACGCATTAAGGGCGACTAAGCACTTATCAGTGCGAAATAGCCCTATATCGCCCCTGTTCAGGCGCTTACGCTTTAAAATAATACATACGGAGGTTTATATGAGCGGTCCTAAATACAAACGAGTGGTTTTAAAATTGAGTGGGGAAGCACTTGCTGGTGAGTCCAGTTTTGGAATTAAACCTTCTGTAATTAAATCTATTGCCGAGCAGGTAAAGGAAGTAGCAGAACTAGGCGTTGAAGTTGCCGTTGTTGTCGGCGGAGGTAATATTTGGCGCGGTAAGATCGGCAGTGAGATGGGTATGGACAGAGCAACAGCAGATTATATGGGAATGCTTGCAACCGTGATGAATTCTTTGGCGCTTCAGGATAGTTTAGAGCAATTAGGAATTCAATCACGTGTACAAACATCCATTGAAATGCGTCAGGTTGCTGAACCATATATCAGACGCAAGGCAATGAGACACCTAGAAAAAAATAGGGTTGTGATCTTTGCAGCAGGTACAGGTAATCCTTACTTCTCAACAGATACAACAGCAGCATTAAGGGCAGCGGAGATCGATGCGGAAGTGATCTTAATGGCTAAAAATAATGTTGATGGAGTTTATTCTGCAGACCCACGAATTGATCCTGCTGCCACTAAGTATGAAGATCTCACATTCTTGGATGTCATTAAGGAAGGCCTAGCAGTTATGGATTCAACTGCTTCTTCATTATGTATGGATAATGATATTCCATTGATTGTGTTCTCGATTATGGAACAAGGCAATATCAAAAAAGCCGTTATGGGTGAAAAAATTGGAACTATCGTTAGGGGGAAAAACTAATGCCTAAACAAGTCATTGCTTCAACAAAAGATCGTATGACAAAAGCTATTCAATCTTATACTCGTGAGCTTGCGAGCATTCGAGCCGGCCGCGCAAGTGCATCCTTGTTAGATCGTATTACGATTGACTATTATGGGGCGCCAACACCTGTGAATCAAATGGCGGGGATTACCACACCAGAAGCACGTTTACTAGTGATTCAGCCATATGACAAATCTATTCTTGGTGATATTGAAAAAGCAATCTTGAAATCTGATTTAGGTTTAAATCCGACTAATGATGGTACCGTAATTCGTATAGCGATTCCACAATTGACGGAAGAGCGACGCAAAGAACTTGTTAAGTTAGTAAAAAAAGAATCAGAAGAAGCAAAAGTAGCCATCCGTAACATTCGCCGTGATGGAAACGATGATTTGAAAAAGCTCGAGAAAAATGGTGAAATTACAGAAGATGCACTACGCGGCTATTCTGATGATATCCAAAAGCTTACCGATGAGTTTATTCAAAAAATTGACCAAATCACAAAAGATAAAGAAAAAGAAATTTTAGAAGTGTAACCAGATGTCTAGCTCAGGGCGCCTAGCCCCTCAAGTTAGTTTCGATTCTGCTAATGAAGTCAAAGAACAACTTCACCGTCAGAACCGAGGCGCTTGTCGGGGCTGACCAAGGCGCTTCCGCTTTTCTATCAAGACCCTCTTTATTAGGGGGTTTTTTCACTATTATTGGTGTGGTTTGATTGTCCCTTAATATTTTCTGAACATTATTCTTAATTCCTGTTATTTTACATAGGTTAATATTAGAGATATCTTTTAGGTTTTTTGGTATGATAGTATCATCTAACTGAAAAATCCTTTTACATATTTGGATATATGAATCCATGATTTATTATCGGAGGAAATGATTAATTAATTGAGGAGCAATGTTATGTTTAATAAATTTGGGCTTTGGAAGAAGCCAGCTAACTCTTCCACACTCCGAGATAAAATAGAAGAAATAAAAGAATCGCCTGTTCCTGAACATGTTGCCATTATAATGGACGGTAATGGGCGTTGGGCTAAAAAAAGAGCCTTACCGCGTATTGCAGGACATCACGAAGGCATGAAGGTCGTTCGTAAGACAACCATGCTGGCTAATAATCTCGGAATCAAGGCCTTAACCTTATATGCCTTTTCTACTGAGAACTGGAAACGCCCTAAAAATGAAGTGGAATATATTATGAAGCTTCCGGAAGAATTTTTAGGTACTTTTCTTCCTGAACTAATTGAGAATAATGTTCAAGTAAAAATGATGGGGTATAAACATCAACTGCCACTACATACACTCCGTGCTATCGAGAGAGCAGTCGAAGAAACAAAAGCTAATACTGGATTGGTTCTGAATTTTGCCTTGAATTATGGAAGCAGGGCGGAAATACTCGATGCTGTAAAACATATTATAAATGATAGCAAAAATGGAATACTGAAGGAGACGGAACTTAACGAAAAAGTCTTTTCCTCTTATTTAATGAGTTCTGATTTTCAAGATCCTGACCTGCTAATTCGAACAAGTGGTGAAATTCGCTTAAGTAACTTTATGCTTTGGCAATTAGCTTACTCGGAATTCTGGTTTACAGAAGTTTTATGGCCTGATTTTAATGAGGAATATTTCCTTGAAGCGATCGAGGCCTATCAAAAACGTCAGCGCAGGTTTGGCGGAATCTAAAATATACCTCTCTTTAAGAACATAAAAGGTGTTGAACTAGTAGATGAAGCAAAGAATTATTACAGCAGTCATAGCAGCAGCATTATTTTTACCAATTGTATTTTATGGGGGCCTTCCTTTTGTTCTGTTAACGTACATTCTTGCTACAATAGGGTTATTTGAGCTTTTAAAAATGAAAAACATAAGTATCTTTTCTGTACACGGACTAATATCGCTTTTATTTCTTTGGGTGATTATTTTTCCTAAGCAATATCATCATGTTATCTCGAGTTTTTACTATTCGAAAATAGAGATCGCGATTATTTTTATTTTGTTGTTATTAGCCTATACGGTTGTCACAAAAAATCGTTTTACCTTTGAAGATGTCTCTTTTTCAATTCTTTCGGCGATTTATGTGGGTATTGGATTTTACTTTTTTATTGAAACCCGTGAGGCAGGACTTGTTTATGTTTTCTATTCCCTATTTATTATTTGGGCAACAGACTCCGGGGCATATTTTGTCGGCAAAGCGATGGGAAAGAACAAACTCTGGCCCGAAATTAGTCCCAATAAAACAGTAGAAGGTTCATTAGGCGGTGTCGTTAGTGCTGTGATCGTGGGAGTATTATTTTCCCTATTTTCCCCGTCCATCCCAGTCAGTCTAGTCACGTTAATGGGAATAACCGTTGTTCTTTCCGTTTTTGGACAAATTGGCGACCTGGTCCAATCAGCTTTTAAACGCCATTTTAATGTAAAGGATTCAGGTAACATTCTGCCAGGACATGGCGGGATTCTGGACCGGTTTGATAGCTTATTATTTGTATTGCCATTATTAAACCTTTTCCATCTTTGGACATAATGGCTGTGCTCTATTTTTAGGAGTTGAACACTTTTGAAAACAATTAGTTTATTAGGTGCTACGGGTTCAGTCGGGATTCAAACGATTGATATTATCCGTGAGCATCCTGCTGAATTTCAACTTGCTGCATTTTCAGTTGGAAAAAATATTGAATTAGCTCGTAAATTGATTATTGAATTTAAACCGCAGCTTGTCTCTGTACAGGAATCTAGTGATTGTACATTATTAAAAGCAGAGTTCCCGAAAACTAAGTTTACTTTTGGCAATGAAGGATTAATTGAGGTTGCTGTTTTTGAAAAATCAGATATCCTTGTTAATGCTGTCCTTGGCAGTGTAGGGCTGCATCCCACCTTACAAGCAATTGAATGCGGGAAGGTAATTGCCATAGCGAATAAAGAGACGTTAGTGACTGCAGGTCATTTAGTAATAGAAGCGGCTAAAAGAAATAATGTACCGCTCCTCCCTGTTGACAGCGAACATTCGGCCATTTTCCAAGCGTTGCAAGGAGAAATGGATAAAAATATTGAAAGATTAATATTAACGGCTTCTGGTGGCAGTTTCCGTGATCGAACCCGAGCGGAACTGAAGGATGTCACCGTAGAACAGGCTTTACACCATCCAAACTGGTCTATGGGTGCGAAAATTACGATTGATTCAGCGACAATGATGAATAAAGGATTAGAGGTTATTGAAGCTCACTGGTTGTTTGGCGTTCCATTTGAAAAAATAGACGTACTGCTCCACAAGGAAAGTATTATTCATTCCATGGTAGAGTTTCATGACTCCAGCATTATTGCCCAATTAGGAACACCAGATATGAGGGTGCCTATCCAATATGCTCTTACATATCCAGACCGGCTTCCTCTTAATTCAGCTAAAAAGTTGAATTTAGCGAGCGTTGGTAAGCTGCATTTTCAGGAAATGGATTTACAACGTTTCCGCTGCCTAGATTTTGCCTATCATGCGGGGAATAAAGGTGGAACAATGCCAACAGTGTTAAATGCTGCCAATGAAGCAGCAGTGGCTGCATTTTTAAAAGGCAAAATTCGTTTCTTGCAAATAGAGGAATTAATTGAGCAAGCATTAAGTAAACATCGAGTCATCGATAATCCAAGTCTAGCTATGATAGAAGAAGTTGACAAAGAGGCTCGACAATTTGTACACTCACTACTATAGGAAAGATACTTCCCTATCCTCTATAAAAGGTGGTTTTAGCATTGAGCACAGTTATTGCCTTCATTGTAATTTTTGGCGCACTGGTCTTCTTTCATGAATTAGGTCATTTTGTTTTCGCGAAAAGAGCAGGTATTCTCTGCCGTGAATTTGCGATTGGGATGGGACCAAAGGTGTTTACTCATAAAAAAGGAGAAACTACCTATACCATTCGTCTTTTGCCGATCGGAGGCTTTGTCCGAATGGCCGGTGAAGATCCAGAAATGGTCGAAATTAAGCCTGGTTACCGAATTGGTCTTATGTTTGATAAGCAAGAAAAGGTAAATAAAATTATTTTAAATAATAAAGAGAAATATCCTAAAGCAAGGATTGTAGAAGTCGAGTTTGCTGATATTGAAAAGGAATTAATCATAAAAGGATACCCTGAAGACGAAAACGAAAGCTTACAGACATTCTCCATTGATTCAAAAGCAGTTATCGTTGAAAATGGTATTGAATCACAAATTGCTCCAATCGACCGTCAATTTGGATCCAAAACTTTACCACAAAGATTTATGGCCATCTTCGCAGGTCCGATGATGAACTTTGTTTTAGCATTTGTAGTGTTTATTATTATTGCTTTATTACAAGGTGTGCCATCAAATGATCCTAAATTGGGTGTGATTACTCCCGATGGAGCGGCTAAATCGGCGGGTCTCCAAAAAGGGGATATTGTACAAAGTATAAATGGTTCAGAAATATCAAGTTGGACAGACGTAGTCGAAATTATTCGGAAAAATCCGAATCAAAAACTTGATTTCTCCATCGTTCGTAATGGTAAAGAGAAAGAAATCGAAGTAACCCCACTCGAAAAGACCGTGGATGGCGACAAAATGGGAATTATTGGTGTTTATAGCCCAGTCGAAAAATCACCAGTTCAAGCTGTGAAATCAGGATTTACGGAAACCTATTTCTGGACCAAGCAAATATTTGTGATGCTTGGTAAGTTGGTTACAGGACAATTTTCAATTGATGCCCTATCAGGTCCTGTTGGAATTTATAAATCCACAGATGAGGTCGCAAAATCAGGAATATATTATCTAATGAAGTGGGCTGGCATATTAAGCATTAACTTGGGGATTATGAACTTATTACCAATTCCTGCTCTTGACGGTGGAAGATTAATGTTCTTTGCAGTTGAAGCTGTAAGAGGGAAACCAATTGACAGACAAAAGGAAGGGATGGTCCATTTTATCGGTTTTGCTCTCCTTATGCTGCTCATGCTCGTGGTTACCTGGAATGATATCCAACGATTCTTCCTTTAAATTTTATCAAGGTGTCACTTAAATAGGGATCGCTAATGCGGTCCTTATTTTTTGTGGGATAAGTATTAACACTGGACTTTCCAGAATGGTCCAGCTGAGTCTCCTGGATAAGGCGCTTCAGCTTTCCTTTTTTGGATGAAGTTTTCTGTCGAAATAAGCCGAATCATAGGTTATCATATGGTATAATTTAATTTTGATATAGATAAATAATAGTTTTTATAGATGGGAGAGAGACGATGAGCGAACATGCCTTAGGCAATAAAGAGCGATTCAAACTCTTGCTCCAGCAGCTGCAATTGCTAGAAGATGCTGTAGTAGTACATTTCCAAAATGCACAAATTGAAAGGCTTCTTGTTGAAAAGAATGAGAGGAAGTGGCACTTTCAATTTTTATTTGAAAAAATACTTCCATTTAATGTGTATCTCAAGTTTACAACACAGCTTGAACGAACATTTTCCAACATCGCAGCCATTTCCTATAATATCCAAGTAACTAATCAAACCGTTACACCTGATTTATTATTAGAATACTGGAATTATTGTATTCAGCAAATTGACGGTATTGCTCCACCGCTTGTAAAACTTCTAAATGAACAAATCCCTGAAGTAAGCGGGAATAAGCTAACTGTTGCAGTTAGAAATGAAGCAGAAGGACTCGCCTTAAAGCGGAAATATGGTCCTGTAATTGGAAATATTTATCAGGGGTTTGGCTTTCCTTTGTTGGCGATTGATACCGAATTAAAAAGTGAAGAAAAAAATGATGAATATCAGCAATTCTTACTAGCTAAGCAGAAAGAAGATCAAGAACGAGCCCATATGGCCGTAGTAGAGATGCAAAAGAAAGAAGCTGATAAGGGTCAAGCTGGAGGAGAGGCCCCTTCAGGTCCGCTTTCTATTGGGTTAACCATCAAGGATGATAGCGAGCTTCGCAGCTTGATTGATATCGTTGATGAGGAAAGACGAGTTGTAGTCCAAGGGTATATCTTTGATGCTGAAATAAGAGAGCTTCGAAGCGGACGTTCCCTATTAACTTTTAAAATTACAGATTATACAAGTTCGATCATAGTAAAAATGTTTTCTCGTGATAAAGAAGATGCTGCCCTATTCCAGCTGGTTAAAAAAGGTTTATGGGTAAAGGTTCGGGGAAGCGTCCAAAACGATACCTTTGTCCGTGATCTAGTGATGATTTGTAATGATATCAATGAAATAAAACCTGCTGGACGAAAAGATACTGCACCTGAGGATGAAAAACGAGTTGAACTGCATCTTCATACACCAATGAGTCAAATGGATGCCGTTACTCCAGTAAGTGCGCTGATTGCACAAGCAAAAAAGTGGGGGCATAAAGCGATTGCTGTTACAGACCATGCTGTTGCCCAGTCATTCCCTGAAGCCTATGGCGCAGGTAAGAAAAATGATATCAAAATCCTTTACGGTGTTGAGGTTAACCTTGTTGATGACGGGGTGCCGATTGCCTATAATGATGCCCATCGCCTGCTTTCGGAAGATACATTTGTTGTATTTGACGTCGAGACAACAGGGCTTTCAGCGGTATATGATACCATCATTGAGCTAGCAGCTGTAAAAGTTAAGGATGGGGAGATTATCGACCGGTTCGAATCATTTGCAAACCCGCATCATCGACTTTCGGCAACAACCATTAATCTGACTGGAATTACAGATGATATGGTTCAAAACGCCCCAGATGTTGGAGAAGTAATCCAAAGATTCCACGACTGGGTCGGAGATGCCGTCCTTGTTGCCCATAATGCCTCCTTTGATATGGGTTTTTTAAATGTTGGCTATAAAAATATCGGCTTAGATAAGGCAAAAAATCCTGTTATTGACACATTAGAATTGGGCCGATTTTTATATCCTGAAATGAAAAATCATCGTTTAAATACACTGACCAAAAAGTTTGATATTGAATTAACCCAGCACCACCGGGCCATTTATGATGCAGAAGCAACTGGCTATCTGCTCTTGAAAATGCTAAAGGATGCTCTTGAAAAAGGAATTGAGTATCATGATGAGTTCAACGATAACATGGGGAAAGGTAATGCTTACCAACGGGCCCGCCCTTATCACTGCACCCTTTTAGCTCAGACAGAAGCAGGCTTAAAAAACCTCTTCAAACTAATTTCCATTTCCCATATTGAGTACTTTTATAGAGTACCAAGGCTTCCAAGATCGGTTTTGCAAAAATATCGTGAGGGAATTTTAGTAGGGTCTGGTTGTAATAAAGGTGAAGTGTTTGAAGGGATGATGCAAAAATCTCCTGATGAAGTTGAAGCACATGCCGGCTTTTATGACTATCTTGAAGTAATGCCAAAAGAAGTCAATGCACCGCTGATCGAAATGGAATTGGTGCGTGATGAGAAAGCAATGGAAGACATTATTAGTAAAATTGTGGCCCTTGGTGATAAGTTGGGTATTCCAGTCGTCGCGACAGGAAATGTCCATTACCTAAATGAGAATGATAAAATTTATCGAAAAATATTAGTTAACTCTCAAGGCGGGGCAAACCCATTGAACAGGCACGAACTGCCGGATGTTCACTTTAGAACGACAAACGAAATGCTCGATGCCTTCTCATTTTTAGGGGCAGAAAAAGCTAAAGAAATTGTTGTCACCAATACGAATAAAGTTGCAGATATGATTGATGTCATTAAGCCGATTAAAGATGATCTGTATACACCTCGTATTGAAGGTGCAGATGAAGAAATGCGTGAGATGAGTTACTCAATGGCACGCAGTATTTATGGAGATCCGCTTCCAGAAATAGTGGAAGCAAGGCTGGAAAAAGAATTAAAAAGTATTATCGGACATGGATTTGCCGTTATTTATTTGATTTCACATAAACTAGTTAAAAAATCACTTGATGATGGTTATCTCGTTGGTTCGCGTGGATCCGTCGGTTCATCTTTAGTTGCTACCATGACAGAGATTACGGAAGTAAATCCACTGCCGCCGCACTATGTATGTCCAAGCTGTAAACATTCCGAGTTCTTTAATGACGGCTCGGTTGGTTCCGGCTTTGACTTACCTGATAAAGACTGTCCAAATTGCGGGAGCAAATACCGCAAAGACGGTCATGATATTCCTTTCGAAACATTCCTTGGTTTTAAAGGTGACAAAGTACCCGATATCGATTTGAACTTTTCCGGAGAATATCAGCCCCGTGCACACAACTATACAAAGGTACTATTCGGTGAAGAGTACGTATATCGTGCGGGAACTATTGGTACGGTTGCAGATAAAACGGCATTTGGTTATGTAAAAGCCTATCAGCAGGATAATAACATGCAAATCCGTGGAGCTGAGATTGAACGGCTGGCTTCAGGCTGCACGGGTGTAAAAAGGACAACAGGTCAGCATCCAGGTGGTATTATTGTTATTCCAGACTATATGGATGTCTATGACTTTACACCCATTCAATTTCCGGCCGATGACCGAAATTCTGAGTGGAAAACAACCCATTTTGATTTCCATTCCATTCATGATAACGTCTTAAAGCTTGATATACTTGGACACGACGATCCAACCGTTATCCGGATGCTTCAGGATCTGAGCGGTATCGATCCGAAGACGATTCCGACCGATGACCCAGAAGTCATGAAAATTTTTAGCAGCACCGAATCTTTAGGCGTAACAGAGCAGCAAATCATGTGTAAAACCGGTACATTAGGTATTCCAGAATTTGGTACACGGTTTGTTCGGCAAATGCTTGAAGATACGAAGCCGACGACCTTTTCGGAACTCGTTCAGATTTCCGGCTTATCGCATGGAACAGACGTATGGCTCGGAAATGCGCAGGAATTAATTCATAATCAAATTTGTAACTTAAGTGAAGTAATTGGTTGTCGTGATGATATCATGGTGTATTTGATTTATCAGGGGCTTGAACCATCGTTTGCCTTTAAGATTATGGAGTCTGTTCGTAAAGGTAAAGGGTTATCTGAAGAGATGGAAGCAGAGATGCGCAAGAATGAGGTACCGGAATGGTACATTGATTCCTGCAAAAAAATAAAGTATATGTTTCCTAAAGCTCACGCCGCCGCCTATGTATTAATGGCTGTTAGGATTGCTTATTTTAAGGTTCATCTCCCACTTCTTTATTATGCTGCCTACTTTACAGTCCGTGCGGAGGACTTTGATATTGAAGCAATGTCACGAGGTTCTGAAGCGATTCGGGCTAAACTTGGGGAAATTAATGCCAAAGGACTTGAGGCATCAAATAAAGAGAAAAACTTATTAACCGTCCTAGAACTTGCTCTTGAAATGACGGAAAGAGGTTACAGCTTCCAAAACTATGATTTATATAAATCAGATGCTTCAGAATTTATTATTGAAGGAAATACGTTAATTCCTCCATTCAATTCCATACCTGGATTAGGAACAAATGCCGCTTATAATATTGTTAAGGCGAGGGAAGATGGAGAATTCCTATCAAAAGAAGATTTACAGCAGCGCGGTAAAGTATCCAAGACCATCCTTGAATATTTAGACAAACAAGGTTGTCTTGCGGCACTTCCTGAACAAAACCAGCTTTCGTTGTTCTAGCAGAGTCCAGATTACATCCAGCCCTTGAGCAAGGCGCTTCCGCTATTGGTTGCATCCAGCTGCAGCGCCTAGGGGCTCGGGGTCATAAGCCAATCCGCCGAGAAGGTCAAAGAGCAACCTTCCCGTCGGCTCGTCTTATGCCGGTCGCCCCTGAGCAAGGCGCTTCCGCTATTGGGGTTTGCATATAAACTACGGTTATGGTATAGTTTTATTGGAAATACTAAGAAATACTCTCGAGTTCAAGAGTGGGGAAACCCACTCTTTCGTTATGTAACCAAGCTGCTTTAAATGCATCTTGGTTTTGTTTACTATTTGTTTTTTTAGCGTTACTTGATAAAACTTTCCGTGAACTACATAGAATTTGGGTGAAATAATAAAGAAAAGGAGGTAAAGCATGAGCAAAGTGACGGAAGTTGTTGAAGAGCTGGCTGCACCAATTTTTCAAGATCTTGGATTAGAATTAGTGGAAATTGAGTATGTGAAAGAAGGGAAAAGCTGGTTTCTTCGCGTATATATCGATAAAGACAGCGGTGTTGATATTGAGGATTGTGGCTTGGTGAGCGAACGGCTGAGTGAGAAACTCGATGAATTGGATCCCATTCCACATAACTATTTTCTAGAGGTATCATCCCCTGGTGCAGAGAGGCCATTAAAGAAGGCAAAAGACTTTGAAAAAGCTATTGGTAAAAATGTTTTTATCAAGACCTATGAACCCATCGATGGGGAAAATAAGTTCGAGGGTAAATTAGTTGGCTTTGATGGAGATCAGGTTACCGTTGAGGTTAAGATTAAAACTCGTAAAAAATCGATTGAAATTCCATTTGAAAAAGTTGCAAGTGCACGACTCGCAGTTACTTTTTCGTAAAATAGAAAATTTAATAAGGATTAGGGGGATACAAGCAAATGAGCAGCGAATTATTAGATGCTCTTACAATACTGGAAAGAGAGAAAGGGATTTCCAGGGATATATTAATTGACGCCATTGAAGCAGCTCTAATTTCAGCATATCGCCGAAATTTCAATCAGGCTCAAAATGTCCGCATCGATTTAAATTTAGGAACTGGTTCTATGCGTGTTTTTGCACGTAAAGAGGTAGTTGATCAAGTTTTTGATCCACGTCTGGAAATATCGCTAGAAGATGCCCAGCGAATCAACCCAAATTATCAAGTTGAAGATGTTGTCGAAATGGAAGTTACGCCAAAGGATTTCGGCAGGATTGCGGCCCAAACCGCAAAACAAGTGGTTACACAGCGTGTAAGAGAAGCGGAACGAGGAATTATTTATTCTGAATTTATCGACCGTGAAGAAGATATCATGACTGGGATTGTCCAAAGACTGGACTCTAAATTTATTTATGTCAGCCTCGGTAAAATTGAAGCATTACTCCCGGCAAATGAACAAATGCCAAATGAACGTTATAAGCCGCATGATCGTATCAAGGTATTTATTACAAAGGTTGAAAAAACAACAAAAGGTCCACAAATCTTTGTATCTCGTACACACCCAGGATTATTAAAACGATTATTCGAAATTGAAGTACCGGAAATTTATGATGGTACAGTGGAGATTAAATCAGTCGCTCGTGAAGCAGGCGACCGCTCCAAGATTTCTGTGCATTCCGATAACCAAGAAGTTGACCCTGTTGGATCATGCGTTGGTCCAAAAGGAACCCGCGTTCAGGCTGTAGTGAACGAATTGAAGGGTGAAAAAATTGATATTGTAAAGTGGTCCGATGACCCAGTTGTGTTTGTGGCCAATTCACTTAGCCCATCTAAGGTGCTTGATGTTATGGTGAAGGAAGCGGATAAAGCAACAACGGTTGTTGTACCGGACTATCAGCTTTCATTGGCCATTGGTAAACGGGGACAAAATGCCCGTCTTGCAGCAAAATTAACTGGCTGGAAAATTGATATCAAATCTGAAACAGAAGCACGTGAGCTAGGAATTTATCCACGTGAAGAAACAATCAGACTATTTGACGATCAGGTCGATACTGATATGGATTTTGAAGAAGAGTTAGATGACTAGGTGAGGTGGATGGCGAATGAACACTAAGAAAAAAGTTCCTATGCGCAAATGTGTAGCAACCGGTGAAATGAAACCGAAAAAAGAACTCGTTCGCATCGTTCGTTCAAAAGAAGGGGAAGTATCAATCGATTTGACTGGAAAGAAATCGGGCAGAGGTGCATACCTTTCAAAGAACAAAGAAGCTGTACTTTTGGCCAAGAAAAAAAACACCTTATCTAACCATTTAGAAGTATCAATAAATGATTCCATCTATGAAGAACTACTTGAGTTAATAGAGAAGGAGAACTGACTATCCAAATGAAGGACAATCAATGGATGTCATTGCTTGGCTTAGCCAATCGAGCGCGTAGAATCATATCAGGTGAGGAGCTTGCCGTAAAGGAAATTCGAAACAATAAGGCAAAACTCGTTTTATTAGCCGCAGATGCATCTGCAAATACAACTAAAAAAATTACAGATAAATGTAATTCTTATCATGTGCCTTTAAGAATGGTGGACGATCGTTATCTTCTTGGTCAGGCAATTGGCAAAGAAGCCCGCGTTGTTGTAGCTGTTATGGATGATGGATTTGCAAAGAAATTGGTAACGTTGCTCGATTAAATCTAGCGGGGGTGAAACAAATGAGTAAAGTCCGTGTTTATGAATACGCAAAAAAACACAATATTTCAAGTAAAGAAATAATTAATAAATTAAAAGAAATGAATATCGAGGTATCTAATCATATGGCAACAATAGAAGATGCAGATGTAAAAAAATTGGATGCCACGTTTAACAGACAGGCAGCCGGTTCTACTTCACAGCCCAAACAAAATAACAATGGGCAGCAAAATCGTACCAATTCCCGTCCAGCGGGGGCGCAAAATCGTCAAAATCAAAGACCTGCTCAAGGTGGTCAAAAACCTCAAGTACAGGCGAAATCACCTAAAGCATTTGAGGAAGCTGCTGATAATAATACAGCTCCTAGCAAGGTAAAAGTTGTCTCACCACCAAAAAAGGTGGAAGGCAAAAAGCAAAATCAAGAATCTCAATCAAAAGAAAATAAAGTGTTTAATAATGCTGATAAAGCTAAGGCTAGACCTTATAACAATAACCAAAATCGTAATCATAACAATAACAATAATAAAAAGAAGAAGGCTCACACGCCTGTTCAACAATCTCAGCCTGTAAAGAAAAAAGAAAAAGAGCTTCCAGCTAAGATTACCTTTAGTGAATCTTTAACTGTTGGAGAATTAGCGAAAAAGATTTATCGCGAACCATCAGAAATCATTAAAAAGCTCTTTTTACTTGGTGTTATGGCTACCATCAATCAGGTGCTTGATAAAGATGCAATTGAATTAATTGCGGGTGAATATGGTGTTGAAGTAGAAGAAGAAATCAAAATCGATACCACTGATCTTGAAGTGTATTTTACAGAAGATGCTCCAGAAGAATTAGTGGAAAGACCTTCAGTTGTAACGATTATGGGACACGTTGACCATGGTAAAACAACCTTACTTGATTCTATTCGGAATACAAAAGTGACCGAAGGCGAAGCAGGAGGGATTACTCAGCATATTGGAGCATACCAAGTTGTTGAAAATGGTAAGAAGATTACCTTCCTAGATACTCCTGGTCACGCTGCCTTTACGACCATGCGTGCCCGCGGTGCTAAAATTACCGACATCACAATTTTAGTTGTTGCAGCCGATGATGGCGTTATGCCACAAACGATTGAAGCGATTAACCATGCAAAAGCTGCAGAAGTGCCAATTATTGTCGCTGTTAATAAAATGGATAAAGAAGCAGCCAATGCTGATCGTGTTATGCAGGAATTAACTGAACATGGATTAGTATCAGAAGCCTGGGGTGGGGATACTATTTTTGTACCACTATCCGCAAAAACAGGTGAAGGTATCGATAACTTGCTTGAAATGATTCTCCTCGTTAGTGAGGTAGAAGAATATAAAGCAAATCCTAACCGTAATGCGGTTGGAACAGTTATCGAAGCTCAATTAGATAAAGGACGCGGTTCTGTTGCAACATTATTAGTGCAAAATGGCACACTAAAAATAGGTGACCCAATCGTTGTTGGAAATACCTATGGCCGTGTCCGTGCGATGGTTAATGATAAAGGCCGACGTGTGAAAGAAGCTGGCCCATCTACTCCTGTTGAAATCACAGGCTTGAATGATGTACCGCAAGCAGGTGATCGTTTCGTCGTATTTGAGGACGAAAAAACAGCTCGTCAAATCGGAGAAGCACGTGCCCAAGTAGCACTAGTTGCCCATCGCGGTGAAAAATCAATTGTCAGCTTGGATAATCTATTTGAGCAGTTAAAGCAAGGTGAAATGAAGGATTTAAACATTATCTTAAAAGCTGATGTTCAAGGTTCCGCTGAAGCGGTGGCTGCTTCCTTACAAAAAATTGATGTAGAAGGCGTTAATATTAAAATCATTCATAATGGTGTTGGTGCTATTAATGAATCCGATATTACCCTTGCCGCAGCTTCAAATGCTATCGTTATTGGTTTTAACGTTCGTCCAGATGTGAACGCCAAACGTGCAGCTGAAGCTGAAAAAGTCGATGTCCGTCTGCACCGGATTATTTATAAAGTAATTGAAGAAATTGAAGCAGCAATGAAAGGAATGCTTGACCCTGAATTCAAAGAAAAAATTATTGGGCAGGCAGAAGTACGTCAAACCTTTAAGGTATCAAAAGTTGGTACTATTGCTGGTTCATATGTAACCGAAGGTAAAATTACTCGTGATAGTGGAATCCGCCTTATTCGTAATGGTGTTGTGATCTTTGAAGGGCAAATCGATGCTTTGAAACGATTTAAAGACGATGCTAAAGAGGTTGCACAAGGTTACGAATGTGGAATCACGATTAAGAACTTTAATGATGTTAAAGAAGAAGATATCATTGAGGCATATGTAATGGAAGAAGTCGAGCGTAAATGATTGTCGGCGTAGCCGAGTGTGAATGCATGATTTATGATGCCCATTCTTTAAAAGATAAACGGGCAGTGCTGCAACGAATCATTACCCGCTTAAAACAGAGATTTAATGTTTCCGTTGCAGAGGTGGATTTTCAAGATGTCTGGCAAAGAACCAAAATTGCCATAGCAGTCGTTACCTCCAATCGGTCAGCCACGGAGCAGGAGTTGCAAAAAGCGTTAAAACTAATCGACTCATTTCCAGAAATAGAAAGAACGATCACCGAGATAGAATGGCTTTAAGTTAAGAGGTGAATGCAATGAGCCACAGAGCAAATCGTGTTGGAGAACAAATGAAAAAAGAACTAAGTGACATTATCGGACGGAAAATTAAAGACCCGCGGATCGGTTTTGTGACTGTAACAGATGTTCAAGTTTCTGGAGATCTTCAACAAGCTAAAGTATTTATATCCGTTTTAGGGGATGAAGAGCAAAAGGAGAATACATTAAAAGGCCTAGCTAAAGCAAAAGGGTTTATTCGAACCGAAATAGGTCACCGTATCCGCCTGCGAAAAACACCTGAAATCATTTTTGAATGGGATGAATCAATCGATTACGGAAATCGAATTGAGACCCTGCTTCATCAATTGCATACGGACGATGATAAACCGTATGAAAAGCATGAGGAAGAATAGAGGATAGACTTATGTCTATCCCTTTTTTTAATGTAAAAAATAATAGTTCAACACGATTAATGAAAGGAGCAGCGAAATGGAAGGGATTTTACCATTATATAAGCCTGCAGGACTAACTTCACACGATTGTGTTTTTAGACTGAGGAAAATATTAAAAACTAAAAAGGTGGGTCATACAGGCACACTTGACCCAGACGTCACTGGCGTCCTTCCAATCTGTATTGGTAAAGCCACAAAGGTAGCGGAATACATAACAGATGCAGGAAAAGCCTACCTAGGGGAAGTCACAATCGGATTCTCAACAGCTACCGAAGATGCCTCAGGTGAAGTAGTTGAACGTAAAGCTGTTAATCGCGTGATCGCAAGGAACGAAATTCTGCAGGTGTTACAAACCTTGACAGGGGATATTGAACAAACTCCTCCAATGTATTCTGCCGTGAAGGTGGGAGGTGTTCGTCTATATGAATATGCCCGAAAAGGGATTGAAGTGGAACGGCCAACCAGGGTGGTATCGATTTACTCCATTGATTTACTTGATGAAAGGGAGCAATTTGAAGGAGAAACGATTTCATTTCGTTTTAAGGTTACCTGCAGCAAAGGAACCTATATCCGTACCTTGGCTGTTATGATTGGGGAGATACTTGGTTATCCTGCCCATATGTCGTATTTACAAAGGATTCAATCAGCTAGTTTTTCTTTGGAGGATTGCTTAACTTTTGAAGATATTGAAAGGCATATGGAAGAGGGGACGATTTCAAATGTTTTAAGACCGCTAGAAACTGCACTTTCTCATTTGCCGAAATTTCGTATTAATGATAAAGTAGCAGAGAAAGTGAAAAATGGTGCACTGTTAGAAACACCAGAGTATTTAAAAATAATTAACGGACCAATAATCGCTGAAACGGATGATGGAACGGCTCTCGCTATTTATGCTAGGCACCCGAACAAGCCGAATCTCCTCAAACCCGTTAAGGTATTACGTAACGAGATTTAATAAAAAGGTACGGAATAGAAAAGGTGAGTTTCATTGGAAGTAATACGGCTTAGTTACCCAATTAATGTTGGAAATACAGAGTTCCCTCCTTTAGCAATGGCTCTTGGTTATTTTGACGGGGTCCACTGCGGTCATCAACAAGTAATACTGGAGGCAAAAAGGAAGGCGGACGAAAAAGATTTATCTAGTGCAGTTATGACATTTGACCCGCACCCATCTGTTGTGTTAGGGAAGAACACACAGCATGTTCACTATATTACTCCATTATCGGAAAAAGTGAAGATAATTGAAGAATTAGGGATTAATTATTTATTTATTATCGAGTTTACCCCAGAATTTGCCTATCTTTTGCCACAAGAATTTATTGATCAATATATTATTGGATTAAATGTAAAACACGTTGTGGCCGGATTTGATTTTACCTATGGCCGGATGGGGAAAGGAACAATGGAAACCCTGCCATTTCACTCACGAGATCAATTTAGTTATACGGTTGTTCCGAAGTTTGTGCAAGGGGATGAAAAGGTAAGTTCCACAAGAATCCGCCGCTTGCTTAATGCAGGTGAGACCATAGAACTTCCCGTGCTGCTTGGACGCTTCTATACTACATCGGGTATTGTTGTCCACGGGGATAAACGGGGGCGAACCATCGGTTTTCCGACAGCAAATGTCGATTTATTCGATGATTATATTATCCCGCCAACTGGTGTTTATGCTGTTAGATTAAAGGTTGATAATAGATGGTTTGACGGAGTCTGTAATGTTGGCTATAAGCCTACCTTTAATAAAGAATCACTAAAAGTTTCTGTAGAGGTTCACTTGTTTGATTTTCATGAGGACATTTATGGCAGCGAGGTCGTCATTGAATGGCATCTTTACCTTCGTAAAGAGCAAAAATTTGCTGGCATTGTTGAACTTGTTGCTCAGATTGAAAAAGATAAGCAAAACGCACTCTTTTACTTTGAGAAGAATCGACAATCTTCCTAAACTTGCTGCTATAAAGAAGCATTTCTTACAATATGTTCAGGTTTTAACTTGCAATTTGCCGTAAAACCATGTATTCTTAAATACGTATTAAAACAAACCTTTACTTGGCAAGTCGAGTCTCCGACGCTTGCTCGGTAACAGGGGATATGAAAATTTTAGGAGGTGAACCGGATGGCAATCACTCAAGAACGTAAAAACGAACTTATCAATGAGTACAAAACTCATGAAAGCGACACTGGATCTGCTGAAGTTCAAATCGCTGTCCTTACAGAATCAATCAATAATTTGAACGAGCACTTACGTACACACAAGAAAGATCACCACTCACGTCGCGGTCTTTTGAAAATGGTAGGTAAACGTCGTAATCTTTTAACTTTCTTACGTAATAAAGATGTTCAACGTTACCGTGTGTTAATTAATAAGCTTGGTCTACGTCGTTAGTCACAGAAGCGGGATTTTTCCCGCTTTTTTGTTAGCAAAAAAACATTTTTTTATACATAATTTTAAGTCTAAGCTTTTCTGTGCATACTATTAATAATTTGGTTTAAACAATAAGCTATAAAGGCTTTTTTTATATGAGTGAGAATTAGTTGGTGATTAACCGAGAGGGCTTTCTTTCGTATCATCCTTCTAAGGATTTAGTTAGAGAGGGGTAATTATATGGAACAAATAAAACATGAATATTCTATGGATTGGGCCGGCCGGAAATTAACGGTTGAGATTGGCCAATTAGCGAAACAAGCAAACGGTGCAGTTTTAGTCCGTTATGGAGATACAGCTGTTTTAAGTACAGCTACTGCATCAAAAGAACCAAAAAACCTCGATTTTTTTCCATTAACCGTTAACTACGAAGAACGTCTATATGCGGTTGGTAAAATTCCTGGCGGCTTTATTAAACGTGAAGGACGACCTAGTGAAAAGGCTATTTTAGCCAGCCGTTTGATTGACCGTCCGATTCGTCCACTTTTTGCTGATGGTTTCCGAAATGATGTACAAGTTATCAGCATTGTCATGAGTGTGGACCAAGATTGTTCAACAGAAATGGCTGCGATGTTTGGTTCTTCGTTGGCACTGAGTACGTCTGATATCCCATTTGAGGGACCAATTGCTGGTGTAGTGGTTGGACGGGTAAATAATGAGTTTGTTATTAATCCAACCGTTGAACAGGCGGAAAAAAGTGATATCCACTTAACTGTTGCTGGGACAAAGGATGCCATTAACATGGTAGAAGCTGGGGCTTTGGAAGTACCGGAAGAAACCATGCTTGAAGCTATCATGTTCGGTCATGATGAGATCAAACGTTTAATTGAGTTTCAAGAAAAAATTGTTGCGGAAATTGGGAAAGAAAAAAGAGAAGTTAACTTATATGAAATCGACAAAGAACTCGAAGCTGAGGTTAGAGGAATTTGCGAATCTGACATGGTAAAGGCTATTCAGGTTCAAGAAAAACATGCCCGTGAGGATGCTATTAAAGAGGTTAAAAACCAAGTTATTGCAAGATACGAGGAACAAGAAGCTAAAGAGGATGATTTGAAGCAGGTTAAACAAATCTTGGACAAGATTGTAAAAGGTGAGGTCCGCCGTTTAATCACGGTTGAAAAGGTTCGCCCAGATGGCCGTCAAATTGATGAAATTCGTCCATTGTCATCGCAGGTAGGCATTTTGCCTCGTACACATGGTTCAGGCTTATTTACTCGCGGACAGACTCAAGCTTTAAGCATATGTACACTTGGGGCGATGGGAGATGTCCAAATCCTTGATGGTTTAGGAATTGAAGAAGAAAAACGCTTTATGCATCACTATAACTTCCCTTCCTTTAGTGTAGGGGAAACAGGCCCAATTCGTGGTCCAGGCCGTCGTGAAATTGGACATGGTGCACTTGGTGAACGTGCCCTAGAACCAGTTATTCCATCTGAAAAAGATTTCCCGTATACAATTCGCCTTGTTTCTGAGGTTCTTGAATCCAATGGTTCCACATCCCAAGCTAGTATTTGTGCAAGTACATTAGCTATGATGGATGCAGGTGTTCCAATTAAAGCCCCTGTTGCGGGTATTGCGATGGGACTTGTTAAATCAGGTGAACATTATACGGTTTTATCTGATATTCAAGGTATGGAAGATCACCTTGGCGACATGGATTTTAAAGTTGCTGGAACAGCTAAAGGGGTAACGGCTCTTCAAATGGATATTAAGATTGAAGGTCTTTCCCGTGAGATTTTAGAGGAAGCCCTGCAGCAAGCGAAAGTGGGAAGAATGCATATTTTAGATTCCATGCTTGCTACAATTACAGAACCAAGAACAGAGCTTTCTCAATTTGCACCAAAAATCTTAACGATGACCATTAATCCGGACAAAATTCGTGATGTTATTGGACCTAGTGGTAAACAAATCAATAAGATTATTGAAGAAACTGGTGTTAAGATTGATATCGAGCAGGATGGTACTGTCTTTATTGCCTCAACTAATCAAGAAATGAACCAAAAGGCGAAGAAAATCATTGAAGATATTGTTCGTGAAGTTCAAGTAGGCGAATTGTATCTTGGTAAGGTAAAGCGGATTGAAAAGTTTGGCGCCTTTGTTGAAATCTTCGCTGGAAAAGACGGACTTGTCCACATTTCAGAACTTGCTGAAGAGCGAGTAGGAAAAGTAGAAGATGTCTTAAAAATTGGCGATGAAATTTTAGTGAAGGTTACGGAAATTGATAAGCAAGGCCGGGTAAACCTGTCACGTAAAGCAGTCTTAAAAGAACAGCGTGAAAAGGCAGAAGAGAAACAGTAATATTGAAGTGAATTTTATTACGGAAAAAAGTCAGGGGATTCCCTGACTTTTTCTATGCAAAACTGTTTGGAAAGTTTTTGAACCACCGTTGTTCTAGTGTTCTACCTTGTCCCTCTTAGACATAATCTTTAAGGAAGGGGGAATGGTAGATGAAGAATGCTGGTATAATAATTGTAATTTGTTTTGCTGCTTGGTTTTCCGTCAACAATCCCATTGTTGAAAACTATATAGCATCGTTAACAGAATCTGCACTTCCGGTGATGAAGCAAACAGATCCTCTGTATCAAAAAATAGTCAAAAATGCACATACATATGAAGTTCCGCCTTCCGATGCAAAGATTGATTCTGTTTGGAAGGCCATTCCGGGATATAATGGGATTAAAGTTGATATAGCTGAGTCCTATAAAAAGATGAAGAAAAAGGGCGAATTTGATGAGCAAAAGCTTGTGTTCGTCCAAACAAAACCACAAGTACATCTTGAAAATCTGCCGCCCACGCCAATTTATAAGGGCCATCCGGATAAACCGATGGTTTCCTTCATAATAAATGTAGCTTGGGGAAATGAATATTTATCCGATATCCTTGCAACATTAAAAAAGCATAACGTGTCTGCAACCTTTTTCCTTGAAGGGAACTGGACAAAGAAGAACCCGGAACTGGCCAAAATGATTGTTAGTGCTGGTCATGAGGTAGGAAATCATTCCTATTCTCATCCAGATATGAGCAAGCTGACGGCCGCAAAAACAAGAGAACAAATGATCAAAACTAATGAAATTATTGAAGCCGCCACAGGCGAAAAATGTGTATGGTTTGCACCGCCAAGTGGGAGCTACCGTGATGAAACGGTCAAAATTGCGGATGAATTAAACATGAAAACGGTGATGTGGACGGTTGACACAGTTGATTGGCGTAAGCCATCTCCTGAGGTTTTAATTAATCGTGTTATTTCTAAAATAGACAAAGGCTCAATGGTTCTCATGCACCCAACTGAATCCACAGCTAAATCTTTAGACCGGTTAATTACGTTAATTGAAAAAAAGAATTTGCAGATTGGGACGGTTAGTGAATTAATGGATGAGGAAAGAATAATAAAATAATGAGGGCAACCTATCTCAGAAATTTGGAGAATATACATGTAAGAAAGTATAATAAATAATTGGAGTAGTAGCGTCTGCAATTTAATCCTACTAAACAAAAGCAAGAATACAACAGCTTTTTAAAACTTAGAGGAAAATATTCTATAGGCGGGGGGCAGCTGCCTGTATAAGTCCGATTAGTTGACAGTGGGGCATCCACTTGCTGTTTGAAGTTTCGCTGTATAGACAGGAGGAAGTCAATGATTAATAAGTATACTTGCCAAAATGGAGTAAGAATTGTTCTAGAAAATATCCCTACCGTTCGATCAGTTGCGATAGGTGTATGGATTGGAACGGGTTCTAGGAATGAGGATCCTAAGACAAATGGAATTTCCCATTTCCTTGAGCATATGTTTTTCAAAGGGACAACTACAAGATCAGCAAAGGAAATTGCTGAATCCTTTGATAGTATTGGCGGTCAAGTGAATGCTTTTACATCAAAAGAGTATACTTGCTACTATGCAAAAGTACTTGATACACATTCTAAGTTTGCTTTAGATGTGTTAGCCGACATGTTCTTTAACTCTACCTTTGTCGAAGAGGAATTAAACAAGGAACGAAATGTGGTATTGGAAGAAATCAAAATGTATGAGGATACACCAGATGATATTGTCCATGATTTGTTAAGCAGGGCAGTATTTGAAGATCATCCGCTTGGATATCCGATTCTTGGAACAGAAGATACTTTAAATACATTTACAGGTGATTCATTAAAGGAATATATACATCAACGGTATACACCTGAAAATGTGGTCATTTCAATTGCAGGAAATATATCCGAGAGTTTTATTAAAGAAGTAGAAAATTATTTTGGTTCTTATCAGGGTAATTCAAAAGAAGCCCCTGAAAACATCCCTGTTTTTCATTCAAATCGAATTTCCAGAAAGAAAGAAACAGAACAAGCTCACCTTTGTATCGGTTTTGAGGGTTTGAAAGTGGGCCATGAGGATGTTTATAGTTTAATTACCCTGAACAATATTTTAGGCGGCAGCATGAGCTCCAGATTATTTCAAGAAGTACGTGAACAAAGAGGCTTGGCCTATTCCGTTTTCTCGTATCATTCAGCCTACTTAGATAGCGGAATTTTGACAGTCTACGGAGGAACCGGGGCAAAACAGCTGGATCTTTTATTTGAAACCATACAAGAAACATTAGATAAATTAAAACAAGATGGAATTACCGAGAAGGAACTGACAAACAGTAAAGAACAATTAAAAGGCAGTTTGATGTTGAGTTTAGAGAGTACCAATAGCCGGATGAGCCGTAATGGGAAAAATGAGCTTCTTTTAAAACGCCATCGTTCACTTGATGAAATTATCGAGCAGATCGATGCTGTTTCGAAAAGCAGTGTCGATGAAATGGGTAGAGCTCTATTTAATGACAAATATTCTGTAACCCTAATTAGTCCGAGTGGTGAATTCCCAAATAAAATGTCATAAACGAAAGAGGTATTCCCTTTATTGAGAATACCTCTTCTTTATTATTCTAAAATTTGTCCCCCCCTTATAAACTAATAGAAAAGAGTGTAATAAGGGGGTAGGTTGGCAATGAGGTTAAGTGAATTAAGCGGGAAAGAAATTGTCGATGTTAAAAAGGCTGAGCGTCTTGGTGTATTAGGACAAACGGATTTAGACATAAATGAATACACAGGACAGATTCAGGCACTGCTGATTCCTTCACTAAAATGGTTTGGTTTTCGAAAACAAGGTGAGGAAATTAGGGTTCCATGGCAGCACATAAAAAAAATCGGTTCCGATATGATCATTATTGATGTCCCCGAACATAAAGGTGATTAGGAAAAAAGCCTAGGCAAAATTACACTTGCTTGGGCTTTTTTTATTTCCTGTCATGGAAAACTCACCTAATCAAGCAATCCTACATAATATGTTGAAGTGATAACAGTAAATGGAATTACAAGTTGGATTTATAAAAAAAAGAAGGTGAAAGTTTTCATGCTGACAGGGATGCAGATAGCCGTAATAGGCGGTGATGCCAGACAGCTGGAAATCATCCGTAGGTTAACCGAATTAGACGCGAGATTATCGCTTATTGGCTTTGAACAGCTGGATCACGCTTTTACCGGTGCGGTCAAAGAAAAGCTCGATGAAGTTGATTTTTCCAATATGGATGCCATCATTTTGCCTGTGCCTGGAACAAATTTAGAAGGCCAGGTAGAAACCATCTTTTCAAACGAAAAGGTCATCTTAACAAGTGATATCTTAAGCAAAACCCCTGAACATTGTTCAATTTATTCAGGTATCACGAACTCTTATTTAAATGGGATAACAGAAGAGGCAAAACGAACCCTGATTCAATTATTTGAAAGGGATGATGTTGCCATTTATAATTCGATCCCAACCGTCGAAGGAACGATTATGATGGCCATTCAACATACAGACTTTACCATTCATGGTTCCAATGTAACGGTACTAGGTTTAGGAAGGGTCGGTATGAGTGTAGCGAGAACCTTTGCCGCACTTGGAGCAAAGGTAAAAGTTGGGGCAAGAAAAAGTGAGCACTTGGCAAGGATTACGGAAATGGCTATAACTCCCTTTCACTTAAGTAATTTGGTTAATGAAGTTAAAGATACCGATATTTTAATTAATACAGCGCCACATCTAATTGTAACAGCCATGGTTATTTCAAAACTGCCTGCCCATACCCTTATCATAGACCTGGCTTCAAAGCCTGGCGGGACTGATTTCAGATATGCAGAGAAAAGGGGTATAAAAGCACTGCTGGCTCCCGGATTACCAGGAATAGTAGCGCCAAAATCAGCAGGCCAAATTCTAGCCAATGTCCTAGCCCAACTGCTTCAGGAAGATTTAAGAAAGCGAAAGGGGAAAGTGAAATGAGTTTAAGAGGTAAAAGAATTGGCTTTGGTCTAACGGGCTCACATTGTACGTATGATGCTGTATTCCCGGAAATAGAAAAACTTGTTCAAGCCGGTGCAGAGGTAATGCCAGTTGTAACCTTTACCGTTCAAAATACAGATACCCGTTTTGGCAAGGGAGAAGATTGGATTCAAAGAATTGAAGACTTGACTGGAAATAAGGTGATTGACTCTATTGTTAAAGCAGAGCCGTTAGGTCCCAAAATCCCTCTAGACTGCATGGTCATTGCTCCTTTAACAGGTGTTTCGATGAGTAAGTTTGCGAATGCAATGAATGATAGCCCAGTATTAATGGCTGCTAAGGCAACGTTAAGGAATTTAAAGCCTGTCGTACTTGGAATTTCAACCAATGATGCCTTAGGTTTAAATGGAGTCAATCTAATGAGGCTGATGGCAACCAAAAATATTTACTTTATTCCATATGGTCAAGACGATCCAGTGAAAAAGCCAAATTCAATGGTTGCCAGAATGACGATGCTAACGCAAACAGTAGAAGCTGCTCTTGAAGGAAATCAACTCCAGCCTGTTTTGGTGGAGCGATATAAGGATTCCGACTAATTTTCCCCCACTTTCGCTAAAAAAGGTTATTTCTTAATAAGAATATGTTAAAATAAATTAATCTTTCATCAGGGGGGTCAACCCCTTCTGATGTGAATTTAAGAATAACCACTAATGTTACAGTGAAGGATTGAAAGGGGAACTAGAAAATGAGTCAGCAAAAAGGTTTTCACGTTGCAGTGGTAGGAGCAACAGGAGCAGTTGGACAACAAATGATCCAAACATTGTTAAAAGAGAACTTTCCAATTAGCAAACTCACTCTGCTATCATCAGCCCGTTCGGCTGGGAAAGTAGTAGATGTAAATGGTCAGGAAATTACGATTCAAGAAGCTACGCCTGAAAGCTTTGAAGGAGTCCAAATCGCGTTATTTAGTGCCGGAGGCGATGTGTCTAAGGAACTCGCTCCAGAGGCTGTTAAGCGTGGTGCAATCGTCGTGGACAACACTAGCGCATTCAGGATGGATGCTGATAAGCCATTAGTTGTACCGGAAGTAAATGAAGCAGATTTACATGAGCACAATGGCATCATTGCCAATCCAAACTGTTCTACGATTCAAATGGTTGTAGCACTAGAACCCATCCGTCAAAAATTCGGCTTGAAAAAGATCATTGTATCTACTTATCAAGCAGTTTCCGGTGCAGGTGCCACTGCTGTTGAAGAATTAATGGACCAAACAAAATCTATTTTAGCAGGCGAAACAGTTGAGCCTAAAATTTTACCAGTAAAAGCTGACAAAAATCATTATCAAATTGCTTTTAATGCAATCCCGCAAATTGATAAATTTCAAGAAAACGGCTATACCTATGAAGAAATGAAAATGATTAATGAAACCAAAAAAATCATGCATTTACCGGACTTACAAGTTTCTGCAACTTGTGTAAGATTGCCTGTTGCTGTGGGACATTCAGAATCTGTTTATTTTGAAGTGGAAACCGAAGGCGTCAGTGCACAAGAAATCAAGGCATTATTAAAGGATGCTCCTGGAGTTGTATTACAGGATGATCCAGAAAATCAAGTCTATCCTATGCCTGCAAATTGCGTAGGAAAGAATGATGTGTTTGTAGGACGTATTAGAAAAGATATCGATGAAGACCGTGGCTTCCATATGTGGGTTGTTTCAGATAACTTACTTAAAGGAGCAGCTTGGAACTCCGTTCAAATTGCTGAAAGGTTAGTAGAACTAGGTCTAGTTAAATAAGGATACATCATAAAGGCAGGGTTTGGTGTCACATGAAAATTATTGTTCAAAAATTTGGCGGGACATCTGTGAAAGATGAAGAGAGCAGAAAGCATGCCTTAGGCCATATTGAAAAAGCATTAAGTGAAGGCTATAAAGTGGTTGTAGTGGTTTCTGCTATGGGCAGAAAAGGAGACCCTTATGCAACAGATACGTTATTATCATTAATCGGCGGTAATCTTAGCAAAATTTCCAAACGGGAACATGATCTCCTTCTATCCTGTGGAGAGGCTATTTCGAGCATTGTCTTTACAAATATGCTATTAGAGAGCGGAATCAACGCTGCAGCTTTAACAGGGGCACAGGCAGGCTTCCGTACCAATAATGACCATACAAATGCAAAAATTATCGAAATGAAATGTGACAGGATTCTAAGGGAATTAGAAACGAATGATGTTGTCGTTGTGGCAGGGTTTCAAGGGGCTGCGAAAAATGGCGATGTGACCACGATTGGACGCGGTGGAAGTGATACATCGGCAGCCGCATTAGGTGCGGCCTTGAATGCTGAATGGATTGATATTTTTACAGACGTAGAGGGTATCATGACTGCCGACCCACGTATTGCTGAAAATGCTCGGCCGCTTTCTGTTGTGACCTATACAGAGGTATGTAACCTTGCTTATCAAGGTGCAAAGGTAATTCATCCAAGAGCCGTGGAGATTGCGATGCAGGCAAAAGTTCCGATTCGAATTCGTTCTACTTATTCTGATTCACTTGGGACATTAGTTACGTCAATCAATAAAGACAATCGGGGCAGTGATATTAAAGAACGAACTGTCACAGGTATTGCACATGTGTCAAATATTACACAAATTAAGGTCTTTGCAAAAAAGGATCAATATAACCTGCAGGCAGAAGTTTTTAAAGCAATGGCAAATGAAAAAATCAGTGTTGATTTTATCAATATTTCTCCTAACGGTGTTGTTTATACCGTAACAGATGAAATGACTGATCGAGCTATACAGGTTTTAGAAGAATTAGGGCATGAACCGGTTGTTGAGCGCCATTGTGCAAAGGTTTCAGTTGTAGGTGCAGGAATTGCAGGAGTACCAGGGGTTACCTTTAAAATCGTAACAGCCTTATCAAATCATGGAATTCGTATTTTACAATCAGCAGACAGTCATACAACTATTTGGGTACTGGTTAAGCAGGAGGACTTAGTTAAATCCGTTAATTCCTTGCACGATGCCTTTCAATTAGAGGAAGAAACAGTCGAATATGATCTCTAAGGCTTTAGAGAAGAAACAACGTTTTTAATGGAATGATGCGTTTGCAGCGGATAGGTTCCGATTGTATTGAAAGGAGTACTAAAATGGTTCATTTCGGGCGAGTGTCAACAGCAATGGTAACCCCTTTTGATAAAAAAGGGCATATTGACTTTGGAAAAACCACTCAATTGGTTAATTATTTAATTGATAATGGCACAGATTCCCTTGTAATTGCAGGAACGACGGGAGAGTCTCCTACGCTTTCCAAAGAAGAAAAGCTGGCTCTATTTGATCATGTTGTAAAGGTTGTAAAAAAACGAGTTCCAGTAATTGCTGGTACGGGAAGTAATAATACCTACGCCTCGATTGAATTAACCAAAAGGGCTGAGGAGCTTGGTGTAGATGCTATTATGGCGGTAGGCCCTTATTATAATAAGCCAAACCAAGAAGGTTTGTACCAGCATTTTAAGGCAATTGCAGAAGCCACAACTCTTCCAATGATGGTTTATAATATACCGGGCAGATCATCGGTTACAATCCAGCCGCAGACGGTGGTCCGGCTTTCGAAAATTCCTAATATAGTCGCGGTTAAGGAAGCAAGTGGAGACTTAAATGCGATGACACATATCATTGCCAATACGGCAGACGATTTTGTGCTCTATAGTGGAGATGACAGTTTAACCATCCCGGTTTTATCGATTGGCGGTGCTGGGGTTATTTCAGTGGCATCACATGTTATCGGAAATGAGTTAAAAGAAATGGTGAATGCATTTTTTGATGGAGAGCATGTGAAAGCTGCAAAATTACATCAACATTTGCTTCCACTTATGCAAGGGCTTTTTGCAGCTCCAAGTCCTGCTCCTGTTAAAACTGCATTACAAGTCAAAGGGTTGGATGTGGGGCCAGTAAGACTTCCGATTGTTGGTTTAACCGAACAAGAACGGACTTCACTCATATCTCTCCTTAAAAGTATATAATTGTCCAAGAGCTAATCGAATGTTCTTTTCGGTTGGCTCTTTTTGTTTAAAACCTGCCTTGTTACACTAAAAAAAGGATTATTGGTTGTAAAGGTTTTCAGGTATCAAGTATAATGATGATAACTGATCTTGGGTCGGCGATAGAAAAGTGAAGAACTATATTTAGTTTTGCTCCATTAATAGTTGCTTCGCGGGGGTTTATTTGCAGTATCTATTTATTGTCAGCATAGGAGGAAACGGAAATTGGTAAAGAAAAAGAATACATCCATTAAGTTTATTACACTTGGTGGTATAGGAGAAATCGGAAAAAATATGTATCTTGTTGAGGTGGACAAGGACATATTTATTATTGATGCCGGCTTAATGTTCCCCGAGGAAGAGATGCTTGGAATCGATATGGTCATTCCTGATATGACATATGTAAGAGAGAATAAGGAACGGGTTAAAGCAATTTTTTTAACACATGGACATGAAGACCATATTGGAGCGCTTTCTTACGTACTCTCTCAAGTTGATGTCCCTGTTTATGGCACAAAGCTTACTCTTGCTCTGGCTAATGCTAAGCTAAGGGAGCAAGAATATAATGGTACAGCTAATTTTATTGAAGTAGATTCAGATACGATAGTTGAATTAGATACGGTACAGGCGAGTTTTTTTAGAACGAATCATAGTATTCCGGACTCAGTTGGAGTTTGTATTCATACATCCGAAGGGATTATTGTCTATACTGGTGATTTTAAGTTTGACCAAGGGGCAACAAAGCTTTATAAAGCTGATGTTGGAAAGATGGCCTCTATTGGAGATCAAGGAGTTTTGTGTTTATTGTCTGATAGTACAGAAGCTGAAGTCCCTGGATACACCACATCAGAAACAATAGTCGAACGTGAAATGTCGAATGCTTTTTATAATGCTCCAGGCCGAATTATTGCTGCGTGTTTTGCATCAGATATCAATCGAATTCAGCATATTTTCAATTCCGCTAGTGAGAATGGCCGTAAAGTCGCGGTCGTTGGAAAGAGCCTTGAACGAATTTATCATATCGCGCTCGATCTAGGTTATCTAGAAGTAGATGAGGACCTAATCATTCCTGTTAGTGAAATTAAAAGCTACCAGGATCGTGAAATAGTTGTATTAATGACAGGGAGTCAAGGAGAACCGATTGAAGCATTACAGAAAATGGCCAAGCAAACACATAAACTTTTAAACATCCAACAGGGTGATACGGTTTTAATAGCGGCTTCACCTCTAAGAGGCAGTGAAGTGTTCTTGTTTAAAACAATTGATATGCTGTTTAGAGCTGGTGCAAATGTTATTTCTGGCAAACGTACCGTTCATGTATCAAGCCACGGCAGCCAAGAAGAATTGAAATTTATGATAAATTTAATGAAACCAAAATTCTTCATTCCTGTTCATGGTGAATATCGGATGTTGAAGGCACACCGGAAAGTGGCGTTAGAGTGTGGCCTTAAGGATCAGCAGATTGTTATTCCTGACCGTGGTGATGTTGTGGAATGGAAAGAAGGCGGTATCGGTATTACCGGAAAAGTTCCATCAGGCAATGTTTTGATCGATGGGATTGGTGTGGGAGATGTGGGCAATATCGTGTTACGCGATCGAAAGCTTTTATCTCAAGATGGTATTCTAATCGTTGTTGTTACTTTGACAAAGCAAGAAAAGAAGATTGCGGCAGGACCTGAAATTATTTCAAGGGGCTTTGTCTATGTACGGGAGTCAGAAAAGTTAATGGATGATTCAACAAAATTAGTACGTGAAATTGTGGAAAGAAATACAGCGAAAAGTACGTTTGAATGGTCAAGCTTAAAACAGGAAATAAGAGAAGAATTGAATCGCTTCTTATTTGAAAAAACAAAACGAAGACCAATGATACTGCCAATAATTATGGAAATTTAAAAGTGGAAGCGCCTTGAACAGGGGCTTATGACCCCGAGCCCCTAGGCGCTGTAGCTGGATAATTCTCAAAGTCAATTTATACCCTATTTTTATAAAAAGGCACTGGTTCTAATAAACCAGTGCCTTTTCATATTTAAAGCATGAAATTAATTCATAGGTAAATACTAAAAATATATCATGCTTGAAGGGAGTAGTAGGATGAATAACGATTACCGTAACAACGATACCGGTAAACAAGAAGGACAAGAGCCTCAAAAAGAGGAAAAGACTTCTCCATTAATAGAAAAAATTCAACAGCTAGGTCAAACGAATGTTCCTCAGCTCTCAGCCGATTCTAGTATTCATTGCTTAACCATAATTGGCCAAATTGAAGGACATCTTGCCTTGCCGCCGCAAAATAAAACAACAAAATATGAACATTTGCTGCCGCAGTTAGTGGCAATCGAACAAAACCCGAAGATTGAAGGGGTCTTGATTATTCTGAATACGGTTGGCGGTGATGTCGAAGCGGGTCTTGCAATATCAGAGATGATTGCCTCTCTATCCAAACCAACCGTTTCGATTGTCTTAGGAGGAGGACACTCAATCGGCGTACCAATCGCTGTTTCCTGTGATTATTCATTTATTGCAGAAACGGCCACCATGACAATCCATCCTATTCGCCTGACTGGGCTCGTTATTGGAGTTCCTGCAACCTTTGAATATTTGGATAAAATGCAGGAGCGGGTAGTTAATTTTGTTACGGGACACTCGAAAATAACAGAAGAAAAATTTAAAGATTTAATGTTTGCCAAAGGTAATTTAACTAGGGATATCGGGACAAATGTCATCGGTGTTGATGCTGTTAAATACGGATTAATTGATGAAGTTGGCGGTTTAGGACCTGCGATGAAGAAATTAAATGAAATGATTGAACTTCAAAAGGAGAAAAACGAGGGGCTGATTCAATGATTCTTTATACGATGATGCCAAGTGAACTGATATTTCCCTCCGAACAAACGGAAGAGAGCAAACAAAAGTTTATTACTTATCAGGGTGTTTCCATGTTAGTAGAGCAAACTGATTCAGATCATGTCCAAGTGGTACGCATCCTAAGCAGTGACCCCCAGCATTATTTAAATCAGCAGCTATGCCCGGGTGCCAAAATTTCTTTTGCTAACCTTGGAGGATTATCGGCATTGTAATAGTAGATTATGGTATAATTACTAATGGAGAAAAAGAGCAGCCAAATTTGGGCTGCTTTCTTTATACATATTTATGATATAGCATATCTGAATAACTTTAGAGTACAAGGTGATTAAATGGCCAAAAAAAAGAGAAGACAACCAAAAAAGAGGGACAATCATTTAAAACGGACCGTGCAATATGAATTATCGGCTCTCGCCATATTAGCTCTAGCGATTATTTCAATTGCCAAACTTGGGGCAGTTGGAAAAGCCACAGTTCTATTCTTCCGCTTTTGGATGGGTGAATGGTACATGCTGGGGTTGTTAGGACTAGTTATTTTAAGTGTATATTTAATGTGGAAACGAAGTATTCCTTTTTTCTTTCATATTAAGTTAGTTGGCACATATTTTATTATTTCTGCCATCCTACTATTGAGCCATGTAACACTTTTTCATTTACTTACGAATGATGGGAAATTTAAGGACCCGAGTGTAATTAGTAACACTTGGGAGTTATTTATGATGGAACTCAGAGGAGAAACAAGTACAACCGACCTTGGCGGAGGCATACTCGGAGCAGTTTTATTCGCATTATTTCACTATCTCTTCGCAGAGACAGGTACAAAAATTATTGCATTTATTTTTATATTAATTGGAATTATCCTACTTACAGGAAGATCGATTGGTGATTTCGTAGGAAAAATTATCATAACTATTTTCGATTTTTCAAAAGGTCAATGGGAAGCCTTTAAATTAGATATGTCTGAATGGAAACAGAAAAAAACAGAGCGTCGTAATGAGCGGATGGCCGAAAAGCAAATAGAAAAAGAAAACCGTAGAAGAGAGCAGGCACCAGTGATAAACAATCAGGCTCAGGAACAGGAAGAAACGATTATTCCTGAACCAATCATTTCTAGTTTTGCGGATCGTGCCTACGTGGATGTAGAAGAGTCCGCCCGTAATAAGCCTGAAAACGAACAAGCAAAAGGGAAGGAACAAAAGAGTAAAACGGCAGAGGATGACGATGACAATACCCCGCCAATCTCGTTTACCGGAGCGGTAGTCGAAAATGTGTCTTACGAATTACCACCACTAAGGCTTTTAAAGGCGCCAAGGAAAACAGACCAAAGTGGTGAATATGAGTTAATTCATGCTAATGCTGCTAAACTTGAACGAACATTCCAATCCTTTGGGGTAAAAGCCCGTGTTACCCAGGTTCACTTAGGACCTGCTGTTACAAAATACGAAGTCCACCCTGATGTTGGAGTAAAAGTTAGTAAAATCGTAAGCTTGAGCGATGACATAGCTTTAGCACTTGCTGCTAAGGGAATTCGAATTGAAGCTCCCATTCCAGGCAAATCAGCTATAGGTATTGAGGTACCAAATTCAGAAGTTGCAATGGTGTCTTTGAGGGAAGTACTAGAAAATACGCAAAATGATAAGCCCGATGCGAAACTATTGATTGGTCTTGGCAGAGATATAACTGGGGAAGCAGTCCATGCAGAACTAAACAAAATGCCGCATTTACTTGTTGCCGGGGCTACTGGAAGCGGAAAAAGTGTTTGTATAAATGGAATTATCACAAGCATTCTAATGAGAGCAAAGCCGCATGAAGTAAAATTAATGATGATTGACCCGAAAATGGTCGAATTGAATGTCTATAACGGGATCCCGCATTTACTTGCACCAGTAGTGACAGATGCAAAAAAAGCCTCACAGGCATTAAAGAAAGTCGTAAGTGAGATGGAAAGACGGTACGAACTGTTTTCCCACACAGGTACACGTAATATTGAAGGATACAATGATCATGTTAGAAAACATAACCTTGAGGAAAATGATAAACAGCCATTGTTGCCTTATATTGTGGTTATAGTTGACGAGTTGGCTGATTTAATGATGGTGGCATCATCAGATGTTGAAGATTCCATTACTCGATTAGCGCAAATGGCCCGTGCGGCTGGAATTCACTTAATTATCGCTACTCAGCGGCCATCTGTTGATGTCATCACAGGGGTAATTAAAGCTAATATTCCATCACGAATTGCCTTTGCCGTTTCAAGTGCGACCGATTCAAGGACAATCCTTGATATGGGCGGCGCAGAAAAATTGCTTGGAAGAGGCGATATGTTATTCCTGCCTGTGGGAGCATCCAAACCTGTTAGGGTTCAAGGGGCATTCCTTTCAGATCAAGAGGTAGAAGATACAGTTGAATTTGTTATTTCACAGCAAAAGGCACAATATCAAGAAGAAATGATTCCAGATGATATTCCAGAGGTAACGGGTGCTGTGGAAGATGAATTATATGATGAGGCAGTAGAGTTAATTATTGAAATGCAAACTGCATCTGTGTCAATGCTGCAGAGGCGGTTCCGAATCGGTTATACTAGAGCAGCACGATTGATCGATGAAATGGAGGCCCGCGGCGTTGTAGGTCCATATGAGGGCAGTAAACCACGTACCGTATTGCAGGCGAAACCAAAAGAGGAACAGAGTTCATAACCCTCTTTAAAAAGTTCCATTGCATGAAAGTATTCTCTAAACTATAAATAGTAGTAAAAAAGAGCCGCTAGGCTCTTTTTTTATTGGACTAATTTTTAAAAAAATTGATACTATAGTAATAGGAGGACAATGGTTAATTAGAAAACTAAATTTAGCTACATTTCTGCATTTTTCGACATCATTCTTGTGTATTTTCCAATAATATGTAAGCGTTATCTTTAATGTTAGCTTTTTTACCCCTTTTTTCGACGAAATTTTATATTCCTATTTATTTATCCCTAGAAAAATGTTAATATAAATCCGATTAGTAGGAATGATATCAGATGTCTGATGTCTTAGGAAAAAGGCTGGAGGAAACAGCATGTCTATTAAGTCAGATAACCGACACTTATATTTACAAGTAATCGATCGGTTGAAGCAAGATATTGAAAATGGTGTATATAAAGAAAAAGAAAAACTGCCATCGGAATTCGATCTTGCGAAACAACTGGGTGTAAGCAGGGCAACTCTTAGGGAAGCACTTCGGATTCTAGAAGAGGAAAACGTCATTATAAGGCGCCATGGTGTTGGTACCTTTGTTAACGCAAGACCCATGTTTACTTCTGGGATTGAACAACTTAATAGTGTCACTGACATGATCAAGCAAGTTGGGATGAAGCCAGGGACTATTTTCTTAAGTTCATCAACTCAGGGCCCTACCGAAGAGGATGTTCGTCGTTTCTCATGTTCTGTTAATGAGGAGATTTTCGTGATGGAGAGGGTAAGAACAGCAAACGGAGAACCTGTCGTCTATTGCATTGATAAGGTTCCGGAGAGTATACTGCCAGAAACATTTTCCCATGAGGAAGAATCGATTTTTCAGATTTTAGATGAAGAGGCAAATCGTAGAATTACATACGCTGTTGCCCAAATCGAACCTTTGGGTTATCATGAAAAAATTTCCCCCATTTTAGAATGTGAGCCAGAAACTGCTTTGTTAGTGCTAAAACAAATGCATTTTGATGAAACGGATGAACCTGTACTATTTTCGGTAAACTATTTTAAAGCGGATAAATTTAGTTTTCATGTATTAAGAAAAAGAACCTGATTTTTTGTTAATATATGTAAACGCAAACAGTTTCACATTATAAACATTTCTACTAAATCAAACAACATTCTTAGGGGGTACAATACCTTGAAAAAGCGTAAAATTGGAATGGCGCTATCTTTAGTTCTTGCTGCTGGGACACTATTAGGTGCTTGTGGAAAAAGCGATGACAAAAGCAAAACATCTAACGGTGGAGACAAAGATAATTTCTCTGTAGCGATGGTTACTGACGTTGGCGGTGTAGATGACAAATCATTTAACCAATCTGCTTGGGAAGGTCTTCAAAAATTTGGTAAAGATAATGGCTTGGAAAAGGGTAAAGGCGGATATGATTACGTTCAATCCAAATCCGATGCAGACTACGCAACCAACTTAAATACTCTTGCACGTCAAGATTTTGATTTAGTTTTTGGTATTGGCTTTTTAATGCAGGGTGCTGTTGATGAAATTGCAAAACAACAAAAAGATCACCATTTTGCAATTGTTGACTCTGAAGTAAAAGAACCTAATGTTGCAAGCATCCTATTTAAAGAACAAGAAGCATCATTCCTTGCGGGGGTTGCAGCTGCGATGACAACCAAATCCAATAAAATTGGATTTATTGGCGGTATTGAAGGTGCTGTTATTGAACGTTTTGAAGCAGGATTTGTAGCTGGTGTTAAAGCTGCGAAACCAGAAGCGACTGTTGACATTCAATATGCTGGTGCATTTGATAAAGCTGAACTTGGTCAATCAATCGCTTCAAAAATGTACTCTTCCGGCGCAGATGTCATTTTCCACGCTGCTGGTGGAACAGGTGTTGGCTTATTTAAAGAAGCTAATGACCGTAAGAAAAAAGATCCATCTCGTGAAATTTGGGCAATCGGTGTTGACAGTGACCAAGCAAACATGGGTCCAGATGTTGTTTTAACTTCCGCTCTTAAACGAGTAGACAATGCTGTTATCGACGTTTCTACAAAAGCGAAAGATGGAAATTTCCCTGGCGGAAAGATTGCATTATACGGTCTTGCTGAAGATGGTGTTGGTTTAGCACCAATTAATAGCAAAGCACCAAATAAAGCGGCTATTGAAACTGCTGTAAAAGATTGGACCGACAAAATTAAATCTGGTTCTGTAAAAGTTCCTGGTACTCGCGCAGAATTAAAAACTTTCAGCGCAAAATAATAAAAAAGAGGAATAAGCGGGTATTAGCCAGCTTATTCCTTCTTATTGAAATCTTAACTGAAGTGTAGAAATTCATTCTACTTTTCATTGAAGATTTTAGTGGGGAGGAAATCCCTGTTTTTTTTAAAATCTGAAAGGTCTGACCTCTTACTACTATTGGTCAAAATTTCCTTTTATCTTAATACAGGGAGTGAGAAAGATGGATTTTGTAATTGAAATGCTCAACATTCGTAAAGAGTTTGGCGGTTTCGTTGCGAATGATAACATTACCCTTCAATTAAAGAAGGGCGAAATTCATGCATTACTTGGTGAAAATGGTGCAGGCAAATCCACCTTAATGAATGTACTTTTTGGTTTATACCAGCCGGAACAAGGTGAAATTCGTGTAAAAGGGAAACCTGTTAATATTACCAATCCAAATATTGCAAATGATCTTGGTATCGGAATGGTACACCAGCACTTTATGCTTGTCGACACATTTACGGTTACGGAAAATATTATACTCGGCAGAGAAGTAACAACTGGCGGTCGAATTGACCTTAAAAAGGCAGAAAAAGAGGTTCGTGAAATCTCTGAACGTTATGGCTTGGCCGTTGACCCTCAGGCAAAGATCTCTGATATTTCCGTGGGAATGCAGCAAAGGGTAGAGATTTTAAAAACATTATACCGTGGTGCTGAGATTGTTATTTTTGACGAGCCTTCTGCTGTCCTGACACCACAAGAAATTAAAGAACTTATACAAATTATGAAAACGCTTATAAAAGAAGGGAAATCTATTATTCTCATTACCCACAAATTAAAAGAGATTATGGAAGTTGCAGATCGTTGTACTGTTATCCGTAAAGGTAAAGGGATTGGTACCGTTAATATTAGTGAAACAAATCCTAACGAACTTGCGAGCTTAATGGTTGGAAGGGAAGTAACCTTTAAAACAGAAAAAGCAGAAGCTAAACCACAACAGGATGTTCTAGATGTTCAGGATTTAGTGGTAAAAGATCCTCGCGGCATAAATATTGTAAATGGCCTAAATTTAACTGTTAAAGCCGGTGAAATAGTCGGTATCGCGGGTATCGACGGGAATGGACAAACTGAATTTATTGAAGCCATTACCGGATTACGTAAGGCGGAAAATGGAAGTATCAAATTAAACGGAAAAGAACTAATCAACCATACACCTCGAAAAATTACAGAATCAGGTGTTGGCCATATTCCACAGGACCGTCATAAACACGGTCTAGTCTTAAACTTCCCAATTGGCGAGAACATGGTTCTGCAAACCTATAATAAAAAACCATTTTCAAAAAGCGGCGTTTTAAATTTTAAAGAAATATATAAAAAGGCAAGAACTTTAATTAGTGAGTTTGATGTTCGGACACCAAGCGAGTATACATTGGCTCGGGCACTTTCCGGAGGAAACCAGCAAAAGGCGATTATCGGGCGAGAGATTGATCGAGATCCGGATCTGTTAATTGCAGCACAGCCTACACGTGGGTTGGACGTTGGGGCAATCGAATTTATTCATAAGCGTCTCATTGAGCAGCGTGACCATGGTAAAGCGGTCTTACTTATTTCATTTGAATTGGATGAAATATTAAACGTGAGTGATCGAATTGCTGTAATCTATGAAGGGAAAATCGTTGCTATTGTTAATCCAAAAGAAACATCGGAGCAGGAGCTTGGCTTGTTGATGGCTGGGTCAAATAGAAAGGAAGCAGGTGAACACTCCAATGCTTAAACGCTTTAATAGTATTTTAACACCCATTATTGCCGTGTTATTAGGTATTATCGTTGGAACCATTATCATGGTTGTCAGCGGTTATGATGCTCTAGCAGCTTTCACGGCACTTTGGAATGGAGCTTTTGGTGATTCTTATTATTTTGGAGAAGTCATTAGACAAGTTACTCCTTATATTCTAGCTGGTTTAGCGGTGGCATTTGCCTTTCGCGTTGGGCTCTTTAATATCGGGGTAGAAGGACAATTTCTAGTCGGCTGGCTTG
Source organism: Bacillus sp. AFS037270 (assembly GCF_002585305.1). The sequence continues at coordinate 84,566 of NZ_NUNF01000011.1, forward strand.
CGGCAGTTTGGGTGGGGGTAGCCTTTGATCTTCCAAAAATTATTCATTTACCGCTTGCCATATTAGCGTCTATGGCTGCAGGGGCATTATGGGCATTCATTCCTGGTCTCTTAAAAGCTCGTTTTCGTGTTCATGAAGTAATTGTTACCATCATGATGAACTATGTAGCATTACATGTGTCCAACTATATTATTAAAAATATCATCACCGATAATAAAGATAAAACCGATATGATTAAGGAAACGGCAACATTAAGATCTGATTGGTTACAAAGTATTACAGATTATTCACGACTCCACTGGGGGATTGTTATTGCCATTATCGGATGTATTGTTATGTGGTTTTTACTCGAAAGAACTACAAGAGGATTTGAATTACGTGCAGTCGGTTTTAATCAGCATGCAGCACACTATGCGGGGATGAATGTAAATAAAAATATTATTCTCTCTATGGTTATTGCGGGTGCATTTGCCGGATTGGCCGGAGCCATGGAAGGCTTAGGCACATTCGGATATGCAACTGTAAAAGGCGGTTTCACTGGAGTTGGATTTGATGGGATTGCGGTAGCCTTGCTTGGTGCGAATACATCATTGGGTGTATTTTTCTCGGCCTTATTATTTGGCGCATTAAAAGTTGGGGCATTGAACATGCCGCTCGAAGCAGGTGTTCCAAATGAACTGGTTGATATCATTATTGCCTTGATCGTATTCTTTGTTGCATCAAGTTATATAATAAGAGTATTTCTTGACCGATTCAGTAAAAAGGAGGTGAAGTAAGTTGAGCTTAATGGAAATTTTAATAATCGTCGTTCCATCCACCTTGTTATGGGCAGCTCCACTTGTCTTCACTGCATTAGGCGGTATCTTCTCAGAGCGTTCTGGGGTTGTAAACATTGGTCTTGAGGGTTTAATGGTAATCGGCGCATTTAGTGCGATTGTGTTTAATCTTACGTTTGTTGACACGTTTGGAAGCTTAACACCATGGCTGGCAATCTTAGTTGCCATGGTTGCAGGAGCGATCTTTTCCTTGTTACATGCTGTTGCAGCGATTACATTCCGTGCTGACCATACGGTTTCAGGTGTGGCAATTAACTTACTAGCAACAGGTTTAACTTTATTCCTAGTTAAGCTTATCTATGATAAAGGTGAAACAGATATTATCAGCATAGGCTTCAACAAAATTGATATTCCGATTTTAAAAGATATCCCAATTATAGGTGAAATATTCTTCCAAAACACATATTGGACATCCTTCCTTGCTATTATCGTAGCCATTATCGTATGGTATGTTGTGTTTAAAACACCATTTGGTCTTCGTCTTCGTTCTGTTGGGGAACATCCAATGGCGGCAGATACGATGGGGATTAATGTTACAAAAATGCGCTATCTTGGTGTGATTATTTCAGGAGCCTTAGGTGGTATCGGCGGCGGAGTATACGCTCAATCGATTACCTCTAACTTCAGCCACTCTACAATTAGTGGTCAAGGCTTTATGGCAATTGCAGCGATGATTTTTGGTAAATGGCATCCACTTGGTGCAATGGGTGCGGCAATATTCTTTGGTTTCGCTCAAAGTATCAGTATCATCGGATCAAGTTTACCGTTCTTAAAAGAAATTCCAAATGTCTACTTGTTAATTGCTCCGTATGTGTTAACGGTGCTCGCTTTAACTGGATTCATCGGCCGTGCTGATGCTCCAAAGGCAAGTGGTACACATTATATTAAAGGAAGCAGATAATACGAAAAGCGGAAGCGCCTTGACGGATTGGCTTATGACCCCGAGCCCCTAGGCGCTGGAGCTAGACAATAATCCAAGTAAAGAGCTCTCAGCAAATGAGAGTTCTTTTTTAATAAATAAACGTATTTCTTGAATTGTATAGGCATGGCAAATTATAGTAAGAAGTATAGGTTTTATCTAAAAGGAAAAGATATAAAGAAAAATGTTTACATATGCTATAAGTAGGCCCTTTAGGAAAAAGGAGGATTACCAATGGACTCAACTGCAGAAAAAATCACAGAATTGCAGGGATATAAACTCCATATTATTGAAACTGAAAAGTATAAGACCAATACATTCGTCTGGAGAATGAAAGCCCCTTTAACAAAAGAAGATGTAACAAAACGGGCCCTGCTCCCGCATGTTTTACAAAGCAGCTCAGCAAAATATGCTTCCACAACAGCATTACGTTCTTACTTAGATGAGCTATATGGCGCCACTCTTTTTGTTGATTTGGCTAAAAAAGGTGAGTACCAGGTGATGAGTGTAACCTTAGAAATAGCCAATGAAAAATTTTTAAGCGACCCGGCCCCTCTGTTAAAAAAAGGGTTTGAACTATTGTCTGAGATTTTGACTAATCCAAATGCCGCTGGAAATTCCTTTGATAAGGACACAGTGGAAAAGGAAAAACGAGTACTCAAATCACGGATTCAATCTGTTTTCGATGATAAAATGCGCTATTCCAATGTCCGCCTATTAGAAGAAATGTGTAAAGGAGAACCATATGCCCTCCAGGTAAATGGTGAAGCGGGCGAGGTTGATGCGATCACACCGGAAAATTTATACGAATATTATCAAAAGGCCTTTTTAGAAGATGAAATGGATCTGTATGTAATTGGTGACGTGAACGAAGAAGAAGTAAAACAATTAGCTAGCCAATTACTGCATTTTGAAAACCGCACTCCGAAAAAAAATCAAACTGAAAAAACAACTGATAGAACTGAAGTAAATGAAGTAAAAGAAGTACAGGATGTAAAACAAGGTAAATTAAACATGGGATATAGAACAAATATTGTTTATGGAGATCCTGATTATTTTGCTCTTCAAGTCTTTAATGGAATTTTCGGGGGCTTTTCGCACTCTAAACTATTTATTAATGTCCGTGAAAAGGCAAGTCTTGCTTACTATGCAGCAAGCCGGCTTGAGAGTCATAAAGGGCTAATGATGGTTATGTCAGGGATTGATTTGAAAAACTATGATCAAGCTGTGGGAATTATTCATGAACAAATGGATGCGATGAAAAAAGGAGATTTTACTGATCAAGAATTGGAACAAACAAAGGCGGTTATCCAAAATCAAATTATGGAGACCGTTGACACTGCCAGAGGTTTAACAGAAATCCTTTACCACAATGTGGTTGCAGGTACCACTATTTCTCTTGATACGTGGATGAATGAAATGAATAATGTCACAAAGGAAGAAATCACAGCAGTGGCAGAAAAGATTCAGCTTGATACGATTTATTTCTTAACGGGAACGGAGGCGGGCAAATAATGGAGAAAATTACTTTTGACCAGCTTCAGGAAGAGCTCTTTCACGAAAAAATGTCAAATGGCTTAAATGTTTATATCCTGCCGAAGAAAGGATTTAATAAAACATATGCCACCTTTACAACCAAATACGGTTCAGTTGATAACACCTTTGTACCACTCGACAAAGATGAATATGTAAAGGTCCCAGATGGGATTGCCCACTTTTTAGAGCATAAGCTGTTTGAAAAAGAAGATGGGGATGTGTTCCAACAATTTAGCCGTCAAGGGGCTTCAGCCAATGCATTTACTTCGTTCACCCGTACGGCCTATTTATTTTCAAGTACGTCTGATGTTGAGAAAAATTTAGAAACACTGATTGATTTTGTACAAAGCCCGTATTTCTCCGAGAAAACGGTGGAAAAGGAAAAAGGGATCATCGGTCAGGAAATTACTATGTACGATGATAATCCTGATTGGCGGCTATACTTTGGCTTAATCCAGAACTTATATCAAAATCATCCAGTGAAAATTGATATTGCAGGAACGATTGAATCGATTGCGGATATTGATAAAGATTGGCTTTATGAGTGTTACAATACTTTCTATCACCCAAGTAATATGCTGTTATTTATTGTTGGTCCTGTTGACCCTGATAAAATAATGACTCAGGTGAGAGATAACCAAGCTAAAAAAGATTATAAGGATATGCCGGAAATTAAACGGAAATTTGAAGAAGAGCCGCTGCAGGCTGCTGAAAAGAAACAAGTTCTTCAAATGAATGTCCAGACTTCTAAAACTCTGCTTGGTATTAAAGCCCTTCATGTTGACCAAACGGGCGAAGTGCTGCTGAAAAATGAGTTGACCATGAATGTACTGCTTGATTTATTGTTTGGAAAAAGTTCGGAAAACTATAATAAGCTTTATGACGAGGGTCTGGTCGATGAGACCTTCTCCTACGACTATACTCAGGAGCAAGGCTTTGGTTTTGCAATGGTCGGGGGAGACACAGGAGAACCGGATAAGCTTGCTGAAAGGCTAAAGCAAGTGCTCCTTGATGCAAAGCAAGGCAGTGTGTTTAATGAAGAACAGTTAGGAAGAGCTAAAAAGAAGAAAATTGGCGCCTTTTTACGGGCTGTAAACTCTCCTGAATATATAGCCAATCAGTTTACTCGGTATGCGTTTAATGATATGAATTTATTCGATGTGGTGCCAACGCTCGAAAAAATCACCATACAGGACGTTCAAAAGTTAGCATCTGAAGTCATTTCAGAGGAACGTTTCTCTGTATGCCAAGTTATACCAAAACAAAAGTAGGCGAGGAAGCGTCGGACCACGGCGCTTCTTTGCTGTCAAATTACTGGCGGATATGCTGGAACTACTGGCGAGAAGACATCTGGAGAGTGGCGTATATGGCGGATAGGCAATTTTTACTGGAGTAATGCCTCTAACTGGGGATATCCTGAAATTACAGGCGGAAACATATAGTTAGTGGCGTATGGGCCTTATAAACGAAAGAGTGATGTAATTGAAAAAATATGTGTTATTAACGGGAGCAAGCGGGGGAATCGGAAAAGCGGTCGCCTTTCATTTAGCAGCGAAAGGCTATCATTTATACTTGCATTACAATCAAAACGAACAAACAATCCGGGAACTTAGGAATAAGCTCGAACCGTTTGGCGGTGAGTACATACCCATTCAGGCTGATTTTGCCTCAGCAAATGGTTACCAGTCCATACTGCCGCAAATCTTTTCCTTAGATGCAATTATCCATTGCGGCGGAAAAAGTCATTATGGACTGCTAGTGGATTTAAACCATAACGAAGCCCAAGAGTTATTCAATATTCATGTCTTAAATCCATTAATGCTAACCAAAGAATTATTACCAAAATTTTTAACCAAACGTTCAGGCAATATCATTGTGATTACTTCTATATGGGGACAGACGGGCGCAGCATGTGAAGTGGCTTACTCCTCTGCAAAGGGAGCGCAAATTGCTTTTGTAAAAGCACTTAGTAAAGAAGTGGCCTTAAATGGCATTCGCGTAAATGCCATTGCCCCAGGCGCTGTGGATACCCCGATGATGGAAGGATTCACTTCTGAAGAACTAGAGCAGATTTCTTTCGATATCCCAATGGGAAGAATGGCGAAACCCGAAGAAATTGCTGCAAGTGTATCTTTTTTACTTTCGGATGAGTCTTCTTATATTACAGGACAGGTGTTGTCTGTGAACGGCGGATGGTACACATAATGAAAATTTCATGGTTAGGATGAATAGTTCTGGGTGCTTCATCGCAAAATAACCTTGTACTATTCTAAAGGAGGGAATACGATGTCTGTTTTAGAAAACTGGAAACAATGGGAAGACTTCTTAGCGGACCGTCTTCATCATGCACAAAATGAAGGCATGAGTGAAGGTGCTATTAGTAACCTTGCTTTTCAAATTGGTGACTACTTAGCCAATCAAGTTGAACCAAAAAATGAACAAGAAAGAATTCTTGCCGATCTTTGGTCCGTTGCTGATAAACAAGAACAGCAGGCCATTGCCAATATGATGGTAAAACTAATTTCAAATAACGGCTAATGCTAAGAGAGAGGGACTAAAATGGTCTCCTCTCTTTTCGCTTTTTGCAAACCTTCTTGCTCTATTAGTTATAGATTTTTTAATAAATAAATCATATTCATTGTTTTTCCTTTCATCTTCTATCAAAATCATTTATTATAAGGTTTAGATGTGACAGTGTAAAAAATTTGTCGAAACTTCTTTTTGGGGGTTTTTTATTATGAAAAAAGAATGGTACTTAGAATATGAGATTCAGAAGAACCGCCCAGGTCTTTTGGGTGACATTTCCTCTTTATTAGGGATGCTGGCTATTAATATTGTCACCATTAATGGTGTAGATGAAGGCAGGCGCGGATTGTTAATCTTAGCAAAAGATGATGATCAAATAAAACGGCTTGAGTCAATTTTAAATACAATGGACACAATAAAACTAATAAAATTAAGAGAGCCAAAACTGCGTGACAGACTAGCAGTTAGACACGGCCGCTATATTCAAAGGGATGCTGATGACAAAAAAACATTCCGGTTCGTGAGAAATGAGCTTGGATTATTAGTTGATTTTATGGCAGAATTATTTAAGCAGGAGGGGCATAAACTAATCGGTATTCGCGGGATGCCTCGCGTTGGTAAAACAGAATCACTCGTTGCGGCAAGTGTTTGTGCAAATAAGCGGTGGTTGTTTGTTTCATCTACTTTGTTAAAACAAACAATTCGTAATCAGTTGATCGAGGATGAATATAACGCCAACAATTTGTTTATCCTTGATGGAATTGTCTCTACTAGACGTGCAAACGAACGTCATTGGCAGCTAGTTCGTGAAATTATGCGCTTGCCTTCCGTTAAGGTGATAGAGCATCCTGATATCTTTGTGCAAAATTCAGAATACACTCTAGACGATTTTGATTATATTATTGAACTTCGCAACGATGCCGATGAAGAAATAACCTACGATGTCGTTGACCAGCATAATATGTTCTCCGGTTCAGATTTTGGAGATTTTGATTTTTAATAAATTGGAAGGTGTTACAGTTGACGGAATTAGGGAATCGATTAAAGGAAGCCCGATTAGCTAAAAACTTAAGCTTAGACGATCTTCAAACCATAACCAAAATTCAAAAGCGATATCTAGTTGGTATTGAAGAAGGTAACTATGCAAGTATGCCCGGGAATTTTTATGTAAGGGCCTTTATTAAGCAATATGCAGAAGCACTAAATTTAAATCCTGACGAAATCTTTGAAACCTATAAAAACGAAATTCCAGCCTCCCATAATGATGAATTGCATCATTTATCACGAGTAAAAACGCACAAAGCGATTTCAAAAGGGGATTCTAAAGTATTTGATGTTTTGCCAAAAGTTTTAATAGGTGTATTTGTCATTGGCATTGCTAGTGTTTTATATTACTTTATTGCCAATCATGCCGGTGATAATAATAATGAAACGGTCAGTAATGACCGTGAGCAGGTTAAAATTGAAAAATCAACCGAACTTGAAAAAGTTAAGGCTAATGAAGTAGCAAAAGAAGATGAGACCAAAAAAGAAGAAGAAGCAGCAAAGCCTAATACGGAAACAACCCCGCCTGCTGATACACCAAAGCAGGAATTAACGGCTGTTCAATCACAGGGTAATACCACAACCTATGACTTGAAGAATACTGATAAATTTGTCGTTAAGTTAGTTTCAAAAGGACAAACATGGGTAAGCATTAAAAATGGAAAACAGAAAACCTTTTTCCAAGGAACTCTTAGAAAAGGGTCAACAGAGAGTCAAACACAAGATTTATCCGCAGAAAATATGGCTGTGATTAGGGTTGGTAATGCTGCAGATACAGATATCTATATTAACGATCAAAAGCTTGAATATGCCATTCCAGCAACAGCCAATGTTCAGAACATCAAGATTCAACATGTTCTGGAGAATCAATAGTCATCTGCTGATGGCTATTTTTCACTTTTTTCAATGATAAGGAGAAGAAATTATGAATATTCCTAATAGAATAACGGTATCAAGGATCTTATTAATCCCATTATTCTTAATAATTATGCTCGTACCCTTTGATTGGGGTAACATGCATCTTCTTGGGGCAGATATGCCTGTTACCCATTTTGTTGGTGCTCTTATTTTTATAATAGCTTCAACTACAGACTGGGTTGATGGCCATTATGCCCGTAAATATAACTTGGTGACTAACATGGGGAAATTCCTTGATCCGCTGGCTGACAAATTACTCGTGTCAGCAGCTTTAATTGTCCTTGTTGAACTTAATGATATCTATGCACCATCATGGATTGTTATTATTATTATCAGCAGAGAATTCGCTGTTACCGGACTTCGCTTACTTCTTGCAGGTGAAGGTGAAGTAGTAGCTGCGAATATGCTTGGCAAAATTAAGACATGGACACAAATTATCGCCATTTCTTCACTATTATTACATAATTTTATTTTTGAAATGATTTCGTTTCGATTTGATATTTTGTCATTATGGGTAGCCATGATATTTACCATCTGGTCTGGTTGGGATTATTTCGCTAAGAACAGCCATGTGTTAAAAAATTCAAAATAGTACATCCGAAGGAATACTGTAAGGGGGGATAGGCTTGAGGAATGCTGAGATTATTGCAGTAGGTTCGGAGTTGTTGCTCGGTCAAATTGTTAACACCAACGCGCGATTTATTTCACAGCAATTAGCGGAGCTTGGAATTAACGTTTATTTTCATACAGTTGTGGGGGACAATCCTGACAGGCTGCTTTCTGCTATTAAAACGGCCGAAACACGCGCGAATGTCATTATTTTTACCGGAGGTTTGGGACCAACTAAGGATGATTTAACAAAGGAAACGATTGCCCGTCACCTTGGAAAAAATCTTGTGATGGACCAAGATGCACTAGAATCTATCGAGCTTTATTTCACGCGCACTAATCGTGTGATGACGGAAAATAACCGTAAACAGGCATTGGTGTTAGAAGGCTCGCACATCCTTCCAAATGACCATGGGATGGCTCCTGGAATGGTGTTGGAAACGAAAGGTAACACCTATATGCTTTTGCCTGGTCCTCCAAAGGAAATGGAACCAATGTTTCGTCAATATGGCTGCATGGCCCTAGCCGCAAAGGATGTGGCGAAAGAAAAAATCGTTTCAAGAGTGCTGCGTTTCTTTGGAATAGGCGAAGCGGCATTGGAAACTGAAATTATGGATATTATTGATGCACAAAGTAACCCTACGATTGCCCCGCTTGCCGGTGATGGTGAAGTAACACTGCGCCTGACGGCAAAACACGTGGATGAGAATGTTGCGCAGTCAATGCTGGATGAAGTGGAAAAAGCGATCAGTCAACGTGTGGGTCAGTTTATTTATGGTTATGATGATACTTCTCTATTAGCAGAGCTGACGAGAGTATTGAAAGAAAGAAATTTAACGATTACTGCTGCTGAAAGTTTAACTGGAGGCTTGTTCCAGAAGGAAATAACCTCGATTGCTGGCGTTAGTTCTGTGTTTAAAGGCGGCGTGGTTTGTTATTCGAATGAAGTGAAGCATAAAATTTTGCATGTTGCACAAGAAACACTTGATAATGATGGTTCCGTGAGTGAACAATGTGCGTTTGAGCTTGCGGAGAATGCGTCCGGGTTGTTAGCAGCCGATATAGGTGTGAGTTTCACTGGTGTAGCTGGTCCGGATGAGCTTGAAGGGAAACCAGTGGGCACGGTTTATATTGGGATTGCTATTAAGGGAAGGCCTACGGTCGTTGAAATGCTTACTCTTGGGGGAACAAGGGAAGCCATTCGCAATCGTGCGGTGAAATACGGCTGTTATTTTATCTTACGGAATTTAAAAGAATCACAGAATGCTAATTAGCATTCTGTGGTTTTTTATTTTGGGGTAGAGGATAGCGGGTTTGTATTAATTGGACAGAGTTTTACCTTAGATATCTGAAGTTTTATCCAGATTAGACATTATGGAAGACACTTCTTGGGCTTCTCCATCATATTGTCCTCAAAAGGCTTCATTGATAACACTCCCTAGCCCTTCGTCGCTATTTTTGTTGGACTATTTACGAGAATCACAAAGCACATTGTCCAATAGGACTCTACTATTGGACAATTTAGGCTAAGGCATAGAGAATACTCTTCTATAGAGTCCTACTACTAGACTTATTACCAGAGTCCAAAAGAATTTTGTCCTATAAGCTATTTAATAAAACCATAGAAGTTTGATTTTTTAGATAAAAAAGGAAAATGTGATTATCAGCTAGTAATAAGCAGTAAAAAGACAAATAAAGAGGTAATAGGCCCGTTTTCCTAGTATAAATTGTTAATAAATAGGTCGAATAAACGTTCGCTTTTTTGCTCGACAAATAGACTAAAAGAAGGTATAGTAGTTATAGGAATTATATTCATAGACTAATACGTAATAATTCAAATTCTTTATATAGAAAAAGGGAGGAACTATTTGTGAGTGACCGTAAGGCCGCCTTAGAAATGGCGTTAAAACAAATAGAAAAGCAATTTGGTAAAGGCTCCATTATGAAGATGGGAGAACAAACTGAAACAAGAATATCAACTGTTCCGAGCGGCTCCTTAGCACTTGATACTGCACTTGGAGTGGGTGGATACCCTAGAGGCCGTATTATAGAAATTTACGGGCCAGAAAGTTCGGGTAAAACAACCGTTGCCCTTCATGCTATTGCAGAAGTACAAGCAAAAGGCGGACAAGCAGCGTTTATCGATGCTGAACACGCGCTTGACCCAACATATGCACAAAAACTTGGTGTTAACATTGATGAATTACTATTATCACAGCCAGATACAGGTGAACAAGCACTTGAAATCGCTGAAGCTCTAGTTCGAAGCGGTGCCGTTGACATTATTGTAATTGACTCCGTTGCTGCCCTAGTTCCTAAAGCAGAGATTGAAGGCGAAATGGGCGACGCACACGTAGGTCTACAAGCCCGCTTAATGTCACAAGCCCTTCGTAAACTATCGGGTGCCATCAATAAATCAAAAACAATCGCAGTCTTCATTAACCAGATCCGTGAAAAAGTAGGGATTATGTTCGGAAATCCTGAGACGACACCTGGTGGTCGTGCATTAAAGTTCTATTCCACTATCCGTCTTGAAGTGCGCCGTGCAGAAACATTAAAGCAAGGAAATGAAATGGTTGGTAACAGAACTAAAATTAAAGTCGTTAAAAACAAAGTGGCACCGCCATTCCGTACAGCTGAAGTCGACATAATGTACGGAGAAGGTATCTCTAAAGAAGGCGAAATCATCGATCTAGGTTCTGAATTAGATATCGTTCAAAAAAGCGGTTCATGGTACTCCTATAACAATGAAAGAGTAGGCCAAGGCCGTGAAAATGCGAAATTATTCTTAAAAGAAAATCCTGAAATCCGTGAAGATATCAACAAAAAAATCCGTGAACATTACGGCTTAGATGGTGATAAAGTAGTATCGGAAACAGAGGACGATGAGCAAATTAATTTATTAGATTAGATTAGTTCATAATAGAGCAAAGCCTGTAACCGGGTTTTGCTTTTTTAATAAAAAACGCATAAATATTCATAAAAATAAATAAATATACACCACAAACATAGCGAACTATTTATTATATATTAGGAAATTCTAAATATTTGAAAAAGCTAATTGGACAAAGCCTTGACAATAAATATTCACAGCTTTACAATTAACATGTATATTTTACATTTTTGGAAATATTACATTGCGAAAAGCCTTGGTGCTTGCTGTATGTTGAGTCTAAACAATGTACATGCCGACACTTAAAAAAAAGAACAAAAGTTCATAGCAAGAGGGGGTGTAACGATTGGATTTAATTACTATCATCTCCATTTTGCTTGGCCTTATCGTCGGTGCCGTTGTTGGCTATTTTGTTCATAAATCCATTGCTGATGCAAAAGTAGCAGGTGCAAAGAATGCTGCAGAGCAGATTCTTGAAGATGCGAAACGTGATGCTGATTCATTGAAAAAAGAAGCTTTGCTAGAAGCAAAGGATGAAATTCACAAGCTTCGAACTGAAGCTGAACGTGAGGTTCGTGAACGAAGAAATGAAATGCAAAAACAAGAAAACCGTTTACTGCAAAGAGAAGAGAATTTAGATCGAAAAGAGGAAACGTTAAACAAGCGTGAAAATCTTTTAGAAAAGAAGGATGATTCTCTAAACCAAAGACAACAGCATATTGAAGAGATGGAAAGCAAAGTGGACGAGTTGGTACGTAAACAACAAACTGAACTCGAACGTATTTCGAGCTTAACTCGCGAGGAAGCAAAAGCAATCATTGTCGACAGAATGGAACAAGAACTTACCCATGATACTGCCATAATGATTAAAGAAAGTGAAAACCGAGCGAAAGAGGAAGCCGACAAGAAAGCGAAGGAAATCCTTTCCTTAGCTATCCAGCGTTGCGCTGCTGACCATGTGGCCGAAACGACTGTCTCTGTCGTCAACCTTCCAAATGACGAAATGAAAGGCCGGATTATTGGCCGTGAAGGACGAAACATTCGTACACTTGAAACCTTAACGGGAATTGATTTGATTATTGATGATACTCCGGAAGCTGTCATTCTATCAGGTTTTGATCCTATTCGGAGAGAAACGGCCCGCCTAGCTTTAGAAAAGTTAGTCCAAGATGGACGAATCCATCCAGCCCGAATTGAGGAAATGGTTGAAAAATCCCGTCGGGAAGTGGATGAATATATCCGTGAAGTCGGGGAACAAACAACCTTTGAAGTGGGTGTACATGGACTACATCCGGATCTTATCAAAATCCTTGGCCGTTTGAAATTCCGTACTAGCTACGGGCAAAATGTCCTTAAGCATTCAATGGAAGTGGCTCAGCTTTCAGGTTTATTGGCTGCTGAACTTGGTCAAGATGAAACACTGGCTCGTCGTGCAGGATTACTTCATGACATCGGTAAGGCAATTGATCATGAAGTAGAAGGAAGCCATGTGGAAATCGGGGTAGAACTTGCCACCAAATACAAGGAACACCCGGTAGTAATCAATAGTATCGCATCCCATCATGGTGATACAGAACCTACATCGATTATTGCCGTCCTTGTTGCAGCTGCAGATGCATTATCCGCGGCTAGACCAGGAGCTCGTAGTGAAACACTTGAAAACTATATTCGCCGTCTTGAAAAGCTTGAGGAGATTTCAGAGTCTTATGAAGGCGTTGAAAAGTCCTTTGCAATTCAAGCTGGTAGAGAAGTCCGTATTATTGTTAGACCAGACGCAGTAGATGATCTTGCTGCCCATCGATTAGCACGTGATATTCGTAAACGTATCGAAGAGGAACTTGATTATCCTGGACATATTAAAGTGACAGTAATCCGTGAAACACGGGCTGTTGAATATGCAAAATAAAGCGGTGCACATTGCACTGCTTTATTTTTTGCATGTAGATAAGAAAGTATAAAGGCTTGGAGGATTGTCCAGTTCTAGCGCCTAGGGGCTCGGGGTCATAAGCCCCTGGTCAATGCTCTTTCGCTTTTCTTTGATTAAAGCAAAACCACCTGTGATACAATTTAAAACAATACTAATTTTTTTAAAACGAAAGGAAATAAAATGAACCTACTTTTTATCGGTGACGTGGTCGGCTCTCCGGGTCGAGACATGGTGAAAGAATATCTGCCAAAGTTAAAGGAAAAATATCGACCCCATTTTACAATCATTAATGGTGAAAATGCCGCAGGCGGTAAGGGCATAACCGAAAAAATCTATCGTGAGTTTTTGAGCCATGGTGCCCAGGCCATCACGCTGGGTAATCATGCGTGGGATAATCGAGAAATATTTGAATTTATTGATTCAGCCAAAAATATGGTTAGACCCGCGAATTTCCCAGAAGGTACACCCGGAAAAGGGCTTGCATTTTTCAAAGTGAATGAATTCGAAATCGCCGTCATAAATCTACAAGGTAGAACCTTTATGGCGCCATTAGATTGTCCATTTAAAAAAGCAGATGAATTAGTCCAAATTGCCAGGGAAAGGACACCGTTTATCTTTGTGGACTTTCATGCGGAAGTTACAAGTGAAAAGCAGGCTATGGGTTGGTACTTAGATGGAAGAGTATCTGCTGTTGTTGGTACCCATACACATGTTCAAACTGCTGATCACAGGGTTTTGCCAGGCGGTACCGGCTATTTAACAGATGTGGGCATGACAGGTCCTTACGATGGTATACTTGGTGTGGAACGGGAGGCCGTCCTAAAAAGATTTCTAACGAGCCTGCCAGTTAGATTTGAAGTGCCGACGTCCGGGAGGAACCAGTTGAGTGCTGTTTATATAGAATTAGATCGAAAAACAGGATTTTCTAAAAAGATGGTTCCAATCCTAATCAATGATGACCATCCGTTTTATAGTTAAAAACTTCCGCATTGGAAGTTTTTTTAATAAGTCCCTTCTAACCTAGGTGTACTCCCTTAAAAATCGCCAATTCGTGAATTGGATTATGCGAATATCTTGACTTTTTTCGTCCAAGCCGGAATATGTCTTTTCACAGCTGAATATAGTAGCAGTGGAATGTTATAACCTGATTTGTTCATGAACTGCTCATGCGGGATCGGGATTTTTCTAAGGGGGAGCTAGGAATGGAAATATTAAAAGTTTCAGCAAAATCTAATCCTAATTCTGTAGCTGGTGCGCTTGCCGGAGTTCTGCGTGAAAGAGGTGCAGCAGAAATACAGGCAATTGGTGCGGGTGCATTGAATCAAGCCGTAAAGGCAGTAGCAATTGCAAGAGGATTCGTAGCACCTAGCGGAGTTGATTTGATCTGTATCCCTGCGTTTACCGATATTTTAATTGATGGGGAAGAACGCACAGCGATTAAGCTGATTGTAGAGCCGCGCTGAAAGAGATAGCCATCAGTAAAAAACAGCATTAATATCACAAAAAACCTGCTTTCGGAATTATTCCGAGCAGGTTTTTTGTGTTTAAAAGTATATAAGAATTAATAAAATACTATACTGCTATATAACACAACCATTAGAAGGAATAATAATTAAATTGAAGAAAACTAGTATTTCCATGCTTAAATGTATATTTTAACTTAATTTTCCTAGTGATGTAATAGCCTTTTTTAAATAATAAAAAAATATTCATATTTTAGACAATATTTCGAGCCAAAGGGTTGCAATTTTAACTTCATAGGTCTAGAATTGTAAGCGTTTAGTACACATTCTAATTCTGACTATTTAGTCATTAACCGATTTCATAGACTAATTTCTAGTTGATTACTTGGAATTGTGCTATAATTAACATGATTTAGACTACTTATTTTATACATATCCAAAGGGGTGTAAGGGAATGATCAATCAACTTTCGTGGAAAGTTGGCGGACAACAAGGGGAAGGTATTGAAAGTACTGGGGAAATCTTTGCTATCGCACTGAATCGCCTAGGATATTACTTGTATGGTTATCGTCACTTTTCATCTCGTATTAAAGGCGGTCATACAAATAATAAAATCAGAGTTAGTACAACAGAGGTTCGTTCTATTTCTGATGACCTAGATATCCTTGTAGCATTCGACCAAGAAACTATTGATGTAAACTACCAAGAACTGCACAGCAAGGGCGTAATCTTAGCTGATGCAAAATTTGATCCAAAGAAACCAGAAGACACTGAAGCCTCCTTGTATGCGGTTCCATTCACTGAAATTGCAACAGAACTAGGGACTTCCTTAATGAAGAACATGGTTGCCATTGGAGCTACCTCTGCTGTTCTAGATTTGGATATTCAAGTTTTTGAAGTAGTAGTTCGAGAGATTTTTGGTAAAAAAGGTGACAAGGTTGTAGCTAAGAATATGGATGCAATTAAAGCCGGCTACGATTATATGAAAGAAAAAATGGATGCTGCTGTACCGACAATGGTATTAGAAAAAGCAGATGGAAAACACCGTATGTATATGATCGGAAATGATGCGATTGCATTAGGAGCCTTAGCAGGCGGATGCCGATTCATGGCCGCTTATCCAATTACACCTGCATCAGATATCATGGAATATTTAATTAAGAAATTACCGGCAGTAGGCGGAACCGTTATTCAAACGGAAGATGAAATTGCCGCATGTACAATGACAATTGGCGCAAGCTACGGTGGTATCCGTGCGTTAACTGCTTCATCGGGCCCCGGATTATCATTAAAAATGGAAGCAATTGGTCTAGCAGGTATTACTGAAACTCCGCTAGTTATTGTTGATACACAGCGTGGAGGTCCTTCAACTGGTCTTCCGACAAAACAAGAACAGTCCGACTTAATGGCAATGATTTACGGAACACATGGTGAAATTCCAAAAATTGTTTTAGCGCCAAGTACAGTTCAGGAAGCGTTCTATGATACTGCTGAAGCATTTAACCTTGCTGAAGAGTATCAATGTCCGGTCATTGTTTTATCTGACCTACAATTATCACTAGGTAAACAAACCGTTGAACCTCTAGATGTATCTAAAGTAGAAATTAGACGTGGAAAGCTTGTAACCGAAGAGCTTCCAGAGATTGAAAACAAAGGCTATTTTAAGCGCTACGAAGTAACAGAAGATGGCATTTCACCTCGTACCATTCCTGGTATGAAAAACGGAATCCACCACGTTACTGGAGTTGAGCATGCTGAAACTGGTAAACCATCAGAATCTGCATCAAACCGAATTGCGCAAATGGATAAACGTATGCGTAAAGTGGAAAAAATTCGCTTTAACACACCTGTTTATACAAATGCACCACATCAAAATCCAGATTTATTAATTGTAGGGTTTAACTCTACACGCGGTGCCATTGAGGAAGCAATGGTTCGATTAGAGAAGGACGGTTTGAAAGTAAATCATGCCCAAATTCGTCTAATTCATCCATTCCCAACGGAAGAAGTTCTTCCATTAGTACAAGCTGCGAAAAAAGTTATCGTCGTAGAAAACAATGCGACAGGACAATTAGCAAACATTATGAAAATGAATGTTGGTCATGC
The DNA here is from genome assembly GCF_002585305.1 of Bacillus sp. AFS037270. The sequence goes on from NZ_NUNF01000011.1 coordinate 101,343, forward strand.
TGAGAAAATCACAAAATATGTTAAATATGATGGGAACCCATTCCTACCACACGAAGTTCATTCAAAATGTAAGGAGTTGTTCTAAGTGGCCACTTTTAAAGAATTTAGAAATGATGTTAAACCGAACTGGTGCCCTGGCTGTGGCGACTTCTCCGTACAAGCAGCAATGCAGCGGGCAGCAGCAAATTGTGGTTTAGAACCAGAAAATTTAGCAGTAATTTCAGGGATCGGCTGCTCCGGCCGTATCTCTGGTTATATTAATTCATACGGCTTCCATGGAATTCATGGCCGTTCACTTCCAATTGCCCAAGGTGTTAAAATGGCTAACCGCGACTTAACTGTTATTGCTTCCGGTGGTGATGGAGACGGTTATGCAATTGGGATGGGACATACGATTCATGCCATTCGTCGTAACGTTGATATTACTTACATTGTTATGGATAACCAAATCTATGGTTTAACAAAAGGTCAAACATCCCCACGTTCGGCTGTAGGGTTTAAAACTAAATCTACACCGATGGGTTCGATTGAACAAGCGATTTCTCCAATGGAAATGGCATTAACTGTAGGGGCTACATTTGTGGCTCAAAGCTTTTCTACAGATCTAAAAGATCTTACAGCACTAATTGAGGCTGGAATCAAACATAAAGGATTCTCCTTAATCAACGTATTCAGCCCATGTGTAACTTATAATAAAGTGAACACATATGATTGGTTTAAGGAAAATCTAACAAAACTAAGCACAATTGAAGGTTATGATCCTTCTAACCGTGAACAGGCCATGCAGACATTAATGAAGCATAACGGCTTAGTAACCGGTCTTATTTACCAAAACACTGAGCGTCCTTCTTACCAAGAGTTAATTCCTAGTTACTCTAAAGAACCATTAACCAAGGCAGAATTAAACCTTGACCAGGCTCATTTTGATAAACTAGTTGCAGAATTTATGTAATATATGAACACTGACCCGTGGATGTCTAGTCCACGGGTTTTTTAATACTTCTAAACATGAGACATCCCTTATTTCAGAAAAATCTATTCAATAATATTTTCTATGAATTCTTTACCAGGATAACATGCGTATTGACAGGGATTTCTATTGTTTTCAGTCATGTAAACCTTTATACTATAATAATGTGCGGACTTTAATACTGAGCACAGGTAATAAATAACAATTCGCAAATTAATAGACATTTCGAGGTTATTTTTAAAGAAAGGGGTTTATGAACAATGAATGAAAAACAAAGATTAGAAGGCCAGCAAGTAGCAGCTGTTAATTCTTCGGACAAAAAATCCGCCAAGGATTACAGCAAATACTTCGAACAAGTCATTACGGCGCCTTCATTAAAAGATGCGAAAAAACGTGGTAAGGAAGAAGTAAAGTATCATAATGACTTTGCAATACCTGAAGAGTTTCGGGGAATGGGTGAAGGCCGGAAGTTTTACATCCGTACGTATGGATGCCAAATGAATGAGCATGACACCGAGGTAATGGCAGGAATATTTCTTGCATTAGGCTATGAACCAACTGACAACACAGAGGATGCAAATGTCATTCTTCTGAACACATGTGCGATTCGTGAAAATGCCGAGAACAAGGTCTTTGGTGAGCTTGGACATTTAAAAGCTCTTAAAATGGAAAAGCCAGATTTACTTCTAGGTGTTTGTGGATGTATGTCACAGGAAGAATCGGTTGTTAATAAAATTCTAAAAACCTATCACCATGTGGATATGATTTTCGGAACACACAATATCCACCGTCTTCCCAATATTTTGCATGAAGCCTACATGTCGAAAGAAATGGTTGTCGAAGTATGGTCAAAAGAAGGCGACGTCATCGAAAACCTTCCAAAGGTCCGTCGTGGAAAAATCAAAGCATGGGTTAATATTATGTACGGCTGTGATAAATTCTGTACCTATTGTATCGTTCCATATACACGTGGTAAAGAACGAAGCCGCCGCCCTGAGGAGATTATCCAAGAAGTACGCCATTTAGCAGCACAAGGCTACCAAGAAGTTACCTTACTAGGTCAAAACGTTAATGCGTATGGAAAAGACTTAGAAGGATTGAACTATGGTTTAGGAGACCTTATGGATGAATTACGTAAAATTGACATTCCGAGAATTCGTTTTACCACGAGCCATCCACGTGACTTTGATGACCGCTTAATTGAGGTTCTTGCCAAAGGCGGCAACTTAATGGATCATATTCACTTGCCAGTTCAGTCAGGCTCAACAGATGTCTTAAAAATTATGGCTCGTAAATATACAAGAGAACAATATTTAGAGCTAGTTAGAAAAATTAAGGCGGCTATCCCAAATGTTGCGCTTACAACCGATATCATTGTTGGCTATCCTAATGAGACAGACGAGCAGTTTGAAGAAACTTTATCTCTTTACCGTGAAGTAGGGTATGAACTAGCGTATACCTTTATTTATTCACCACGTGAAGGGACACCAGCTGCAAAAATGGAGGATAATGTTCCAATCGAAGTGAAGAAAGAACGTCTTCAACGCTTAAACAATTTGGTGAATGAGCTTTCGCTAGAAGCAATGAAAAAGCATGTAGGTCAAACCCTTGATGTACTGATCGAAGGGGAAAGTAAGAACAACCCGGACGTACTTGCAGGTTATACGACTAGAAACAAGCTTGTAAACGTCATCGCACCAAAATCAGCTATTGGAAAAATTATTAAAGTAAAGATTACAGACGCAAAAACATGGTCATTAAATGGAGAAATGGTGGAAGAATTAGAACCAGTTGAGGTGAAATAAAGTGGCGAAGTATACAAAAGACGATATCGTCGCTCGTGCAGCAGAACTAGCTCGAATGATTGCGGACACAGACGAAGTAGATTTTTTTAAACGGGCAGAAGCTCATATTCATGATAATCAAAAAGTTAAAACCTTAATTTCTGACATTAAAGGGCTGCAAAAGCAGGCTGTGAACTTACAGCATTATGGTAAATCGGAAGCATTGAAGAAGGTCGAAGACAAAATTGCTTCAATCGAAAAGGAATTAGATGAAATTCCAGTAGTTCAGGATTTCAAACAATCCCAAGTAGATGTTAATGAACTACTTCAATTAATTGCTTCCACAATTTCAAATACGGTAACTGATGAAATCATCCTTTCAACAGGTGGAGACGTATTATTGGGGGAAACAGGCGCTAGCTTGAAAAATGGCGGTGGGGCCTGTGATAATCATGGTGACTGCGATCACGAGCATTAATATAGGAAACCAGACTTCTAAATGAAGTCTGGTTTTCTTTTTGTCCCTCGATTATTTTTCCTTGAAAAATAAACATCATCACCTTCCTTTTAAAGTACAGGCATGAAAGGCACACACCTATAAATCCCGCATAAAATGAAGCATGACTAAACTTTTAACCAGTATTCACAAAAATATATATCACACTAGTCTATATATCAGCATACGATGAAATGAAAATGAATGAGGAGGGTTCGCGCGAAATGGGAGAATATAGAGAGATAATTACGAAGGCCGTAGTAGCGAAAGGACGTAAATTCACCCAGTCCAATCATACGATTAGCCCGGCGCATAATCCAACAAGTATTCTTGGCTGTTGGATCATCAACCATAAATACAATGCGAAAAAAGTTGGCAAAACGGTAGAGATACACGGCTCGTATGATATCAACGTTTGGTACTCATATAATGATAATACCAAAACAGAAGTGGTGACTGAACGCGTTCAGTACACAGATGTCATTAAGTTAAAGTATCGTGACCATGATTGCCTTGATGACAATGAAATTTGTGCTCGAGTGCTGCAGCAGCCTAACTGCTGTGAAGCTGTCATCTCCCCTAATGGTAACCGCATCATCGTCCACGTCGAAAGGGAATTCCTTGTTGAAGTAATTGGTGAAACAAAGGTTTGTGTTCGAGTAAGCCATGAAGCCTGCAAAGACAATGACGATGATTGGGGATTAGACGTGGATGACGAAGAGTTTGAGGAATTAAACCCAGATTTCTTAGTCGGCGGGGAAGAAGAATAAAGATACTAGGAAGGTAATACTTCCTAGTTTTTTTCTTTTCTTATGATTATATGATGTATTTTTATATTTAGAATTACTGCCAATAAATGTGCTTTTAATGAATGATTTCTAAAAAACTCAGGGCATGCTAGATTCTAGGAGGTGCTAATATGGAGCCGCAACAACCTGGAAATAAAAAAATGCCTGATTTTGATCAATTGAATGATCGGATCATACTTGAAAGCACGCCAACGCCGATGATCGTGATCAAAACAAATCTTGACCCGAAGAATGGGACTGAAAATAATCCTTATTATCAAGATGGGGATGTAAAAAATCCAAAAGCTGTTAAGAATTACTTTGAAGAATAAAAAGCCAAGGATTATTCCTGGCTTTTTTCCCATTCTAGATTTAATAAAGATAACATAAACGTATCATGGAACTGCTCATCTTGGTACATATAGCCACGCAGTAACCCTTCGTTTGTAAAACCTAATTTATCAAGTAATGCTAGCGATGCCTCATTTTCTGGATAAACAACTGCACCCACGCGATATAAACCCAGCTGCTTAAAACTAAACTTTAGTACCTCACTTAAAGCCTCTGTAGCAAATCCTTTTCTCCAAAAATAAGGGTGTAATTCGTACCCGATTTCAGCTCGTTTATTTTTAAGATTTAACATGTTTAAACCAACGGTGCCAATAATTCGTTGATTTTCCTTTAACTTGATCCCCCAGCGAATCCCCCGCTTATCGATATAGTTTTTGTAATAAATATCAATTAGCCGAGTGGCTTCTGCTTGTAATGTAAAGCTGCTGGTTCCATAAAAACGGGTCACTTCATCTAATGATAGTATCTCATAAACCGCATTCATATGTTGATGGGTCAGTTCAATTAATTTTAATCTTTTGGTTTCTAAATTCGGAAAAGTCATCGACACACCTCTTTTTTTTCACCATTTCATTTTAGAATTGCACTTCAAGAGCAAATATTTCTTTTATTGTATATTGGTCGATAAGAAATATCTAGAATTAAGAAATATTTTTGGTAGAATTCAGACTAAGAGTCTTTTTTTACAGGGGTACAAATTTTTTTAGAAGGTGTATTTATGAAAATAAATGAGTATGTAAAATTAATTGAAACCGAATTACTGCCATACGTAAACTTATCGGTCTTAAGTCCATTTGATCCAATCATTGTAGAGAACCGCTCCCATTCCTGGAGGACAATTGGATGTGGCAATTATGCAGGGGTTTTTTTACATGAGTCTTACCCTGAGGTGGTCGTAAAAGTGTATGGGCGTAATCATGAGGAGCTAGTAAAGGAAATCGAAGTATATAAAAAACTAGGAAACCATGAATCCTTTTCCAGGCTCTATGCATATGGAGAAAATTATTTGATTTTAAAAAAACTTGAAGGCATTACATTATTTAACGCAGTGATAAAAGGAGTTCAGATTCCTAAGGTTGTGATTGAGGATATCGACCTCGGCTTGGAATATGCCCGAACAATTGGTTTAAATCCCTTTGATGTACACGGAAAAAACGTCGTTATGTTTGAAGGAAGAGGCTATATTGTGGACGTATCTGATTTCTATAAACAGGGTTATTGCCGAAAGTGGGATGATTTGAAAAAAGCTTATTACAAAATTTATCGGCCTTTCCTATTTAAATATCATCCCCCGATTCCTTTTCCTGTTGTAGACGGTATCCGTAAAGGTTATCGAATGTACCGGAAAGTAAAAAGAAAATTGGAAAAATAAAACTGTTGAGCTGAATTTTCTGATAATATAGAATAGACCCTGCATTTATTGGAAGGAGGGATATTGGTGCATTTCCCTTTCTATATTTTTGGGATCCACCCGCATCTGCTATTTGAAACGTTAGCTTATTTTATCGGGTTCCGTGTTTATCTTTATACAAGGAATAAGGGAAGAATCCCTTTAGATAAGGCCATATGGGTAGTTGTTGGTGCCACATTAGGGGCTGCCATAGGTTCAAAGGTCCTTTATTGGTTTGAAGATCCGATAAAGACAGTGGAGAACTGGAATAATTTTGTTTACCTGGCAGAAGGAAAAACCATAGTAGGCGGATTAATAGGTGGATTGATTGGCGTTGAAACGGCCAAAAAGCTGATTGGCTGGACACGTTCAACCGGAGATGACTTCGTCCTGCCGTTAGCAGTAGGGATGATGATTGGCAGGATTGGCTGCTTTTTAACAGGTTTAGATGATCATACTTATGGCGTTCCCACCTCCTGGATAACAGGAGTAGATTTTGGGGATGGTGTGAAGCGGCATCCAACCCAACTTTATGAAATCTGCTTCTTACTTTTACTTGTAGTAGTTTTATTTTATTTAAAAAGAAAGCAGCTGGGCTGGGAAGGTTTGTTGTTCCAATTATTTATGCTGTGCTATCTGATTTTCCGTTTAATGATTGATTTTATAAAACCAACTCCACACCCGTATTGGATACTTAATAATATCCAACTCGCTAGTTTACTAGGTATCCTCTATTACATATGGCTTGTCTCAAAAAAACAATCGGATAAAAGGAGGGAAATCCATGCCTAACCGTCCCTATTTATTTTATGAACTAACGAACAGTATTTGTTCCACCTGTTTAAGAAAAGTAGAAGCAAAAGTTATCATTGAAAATGAAAAAGTATATTTAGTGAAACATTGTATAAAGCATGGAAGAGAGAAAGTATTAATTTCAACAGATGTTGCCTATTATAAATGGTGCCGAGAGTTTATAAAACCATCTGAAATGCCCTATCGCTGGAATACCCCGATTAAGTATGGCTGTCCATATGATTGCGGCCTATGTCCCGATCATGAGCAGCATAGCTGTTTAACGCTCCTAGAAGTAACGGAACGCTGTAATTTGAAATGTCCCATCTGCTATGCAGAATCCTCACCGCAAAAAGGAAGTTTCCGGAGCTTAGAGCAAATTGAATTTATGCTCGATAATATCATTAAAAATGAACGGCATGCGGATATTGTTCAAATCAGCGGCGGGGAGCCTACTATCCATCCCCAGTTTTTTGACATTATTGACTTGGCAAAATCAAGGCCAATCCGGCATATAATGGTTAATACGAATGGTCTTCGAATTGCGGCCGATAAAGAGTTTGTAAAACGACTTGCCAACTATTCCCCCGGATTTGAAATCTATCTACAATTTGATAGTTTTGAAAAAGATGCACTCGAAGAATTAAGGGGCGTGGACCTTAGAGACGTTAGACAGCGGGCAATTGAAAACTTAAATGAATACAACATTTCGACTACGCTGGTAGTAACGTTGAAGAAGGGATTGAACGACCACGAGGTTGGAAAAATCATTCAATACGGTTTAAAACAGAAATGTGTAAGAGGGGTTACGTTCCAGCCCATCCAAGCGGCCGGCAGATTGGAAGAGTACGACCCATCGACAAACCGTCTAACTTTAAGTGAAGTGCGGCAAATGATTATCGACCAGTCGAATGTATTTGGATCAAAAGACATCATACCTGTCCCATGCCACCCCGATTGTTTGGCGATGGGATACGCGTTAAAACAAAACGATACAGTTACTCCTTTAACAGGTTTAATAGATCCGAACATCCTGCTAGAGGGCGAACGAAATACGATTGTATTTGAACAGGACGATCATATTAAAAATATGATTTTTAAATTGTTCTCCCTTAATCATTCACCGGATTCGTCGGCATTATCACTGCAGGATCTATTATGCTGTCTCCCAAAGGTGTCAATGCCTGGACAGATTGGTTATGATAATGTTTTTCGGGTTATAATCATGCAGTTTTTAGACGCCTACAACTTTGATGTCCGTTCTGTAAAAAAGTCCTGTGTTCATATTGCACACCCTGATGGCAGAATTATTCCGTTTGATACCTATAATTTATTTTATCGGGATGATAAAGAATTGGAATTAAAAAAGATACAAGCGGAACTCGAAGGGAAGATCTTCGTTGAAAACGAGAGATAGGGGGGCCTCTAGTTGAATCCAAATCAAGGAAATAAACCAAAAGGAGCCTTAAAGGAACTTTGGGTGGGGATTGGGATTACAGTTGGAATATATTTGCTTGGATTATTGATTTTACTAGTATTCTCAGGTTTATTTTTTCCTTATTTATTACTAGCCGCGATTGCTTTGATTGTTATTCCAATTGTCTGTTTCACAAAAGGAAAGACTCGTATGGGGCAGGGGGCATTAATTGGCTTAGCGTTAAATATATTGTTATTTTCAGCCTGCTTTGGAATCATGATTACTAATCTAGGTGGATGAGGAGGAGTTGTGAGGATGGATGATCGTCAATTTCGCAACGCGATGGGCAAATTTGCTACCGGGGTAACGGTAGTGGTCACAGAAGTGGAAGGCAGTGTACATGGCATGACGGCTAATGCCTTTATGTCAGTATCACTGAGCCCGAAACTAGTGGTTGTCTCGATTTCTGAAAGAGCTCAGATGCTTGAAAAAATCAACCAAAGCGGAAAATTTTCAATTAATATCCTCAGTAGTTCACAGCAGGACTTATCGATGATTTTTGCCGGACAGCAGAAAAATCATCAAGAGGTAAAGTTTGAACGTCTAGGGGAGGTTCCTGTATTAGAAGGTGCAGTTGCACAAATTGCTTGTGAAGTTTCTGCAGCACATATTGAGGGAGACCATACCTTGTTCATCGGCAGGGTAACGGACATCCACATCGAAGATTTTGAGCCGCTCATTTATTTTAGTGGAAAATACCGTGAGCTGGCAGAAGAATAATCTCATTCAATAATATTTTACTAATTATGTAGTTAGTTCTCAAAAAAAAGATGTAGATAGACAGTTTAATAGTAAAATTTTATTAGAAACTATAAAGGGAAAATACGCTGAAAAATTCAGCGTATTTTTTTGTGTTTTTGTGATATAACGTCATTTATTTTAAAAATAAAAAGTATTCAGAAAATATTGACAAGTAAATTTGGTCTATGTAGAATTACAGTTAGTAAAAGAAAGCGCTTTTTTTACCGAATCTACACAGTAATTATACAAAATAAGTAAAGTTGAAATTTTAGTATGGTTTAACTGAAGCTTTTAGTCTGTTGTTCTTGATGGCCAACAAAAATAACAGAAAGCTATTCTGTGTTCAAGGTTAGTTCTTCGCCTCTGGGTAACATCTTCGCAACTATTATTGATTATAGGAGGTTCCACAATGGCAATGAAGACAATCAGTAGAAATTTTCTTAAGTTTTTGGTTGTAATTCTTGCATTTCAAGATGTAGCTGCAGGGGTAGCAGGATCCATTATGGCAGATATTATTAAAGCATTTCCAGACTACGACCCGACAATTGTCATGTTAGTCGCTACCTTTCCAGGATTGATTCAAATATTACCAGCCCTCTTTTATGGGAAACTTTCCAAAAGGTTCAAAAAGAGAACACTTCTTTTTGTTGGTCTAAGCCTTTTCATCATCGGTGGAACGCTTCCGACTTTTATTGATAATCTTCCATTAATTATTCTGATGAGGGGTGTTCTAGGGTTAGGTGTAGGGATTACCATGCCATTATCGGTAGATGTTATTACTGATTTCTTTGAGGGCAGAGAAAGAGACTTCTTAATTGGATTCGGAACCTCAACGATAGCTTGTATTGGAGCAATCTTTTTCCAATTAGTTGGTGGGATTTTAGCAGATGCTTATGGCTGGCAATACGGATTTTTAACTTATCTGTTCCCAATTTGGATATTGGCTGTATCCATTCTTTATCTTCCGGAACCTGAAAAGAAACAGCACGCGGAATTAGCAGGAAATGAAGGCCGCATCAAAGTGAAATTACCAAAAGCAATATACTGGGTATGTCTAGGACAGGTTTTATACTCAGCGTTAATATTTGGATACGTAACTAATATCTCTGTTGTGATACAAGCCGATAAATTAGGAAGCGCAACGGAGGCGGGCTTGGCTATCTCGGTTTTCACGTTTGGAACACTGCTGGCAGGGTTAGTTTTTGGGAGAATCAAACATAAGCTGCCTAATTATTACTTGCCGATTGCTGTTTTAGTTACAGGGATTGGTATGGCAATCTGTTATTTCTCTCCTTCCTTACCAGTTATTTTTGCTGGAAGTTTAGTTGGTGGTTTTGCAATGGGAGTTGGTTTGCCGGGAGTATTTACAAAGGTTACAGAGCTTACACCAACTGGAGCCACATCCGGTGCTGGTTTAGTTGTTGTCGGTCAAGGACTGGGTGGAATCCTTGGACCATTTGGGTTCCAAGTAGTTCAAAACCTGTTTAATCAAGGAATTGGCCGATTCCCATTAGCAGTAAGTGCGGTTGGCTTAATTGTTTTGGCGTTAATCTGGGCATTGACTGTAAGAGCGCCAAAAAGGGATTTAGAGGTTACAATCGGGCAATAAACCTAAAAACAAAATTTGTTAGTGTAAAGCTAAAATGATGAAATAATTTCTTTTTCATTATTTTAGCTTTAATTTTTTTTTTTACTTTAAATTAGTAGAAGAGTTGAAAACATAAAAAATTTAGAATTTATTGACAAGTAATGGTGGTGGGGGTAAAATTATAGTTAATAACAGAAAGCGCTTTATTTAGGATTATTTAACATAAACCACTAAAAATCCCAAAACTAAAATTTTAGTTACGACTAAAATGATAATGATTCTGGTAACGGAGGTAAAAGAATGACATTTGTTGAAACCAAGAAGATACAGACTGGAAACTATCAAACTTATATCCATGAGGGTGGCGAAAACGCTTCTGAAACCATTATTTTTCTTCATGGAAGCGGGCCAGGGGCGAGTGCTAACACAAACTGGAAGCATATCTTACCACATTTTAAAGAGAAATTTCATGTAATCGCACCTGATATTTTTGGATTTGGTCAAACCGATCATCCAAATGAATATCCCCAAAATGGCGCTGAATGGATGAATGAGCGTGTGCAGCAAGTATTGGCTATAATGGACACGTTAGAAATCGAAAAAGCTCACTTAGTCGGAAACTCCCTCGGGGGTGTCATTGCTCTTCATCTCCTTATGTACGCTCCGAATCGATTTGAGCGTGTTGTATTAATGGGGGCAGGTGGTGGCTTAACGGAACCAACTCCAGAGCTTGCCAAACTGGCAAACTTCCATAAGGATCCAAATCCTGTCGCATTTAAAAATTTATTAAGCTGGTTCTTATATGATAAAAGTGTACTTGAAGATGAACTCGATGCCCTCGTAGCAGAGCGATTAGAAACGTTTTTAAAACCGGAAGTACGCAGATCATACGAGGAAAATTTCACAAAATCACATCTTTCCGATATGCTGATCCCACCCTCAGCTTTAAAACAAATGGATCACTCGATTTTACTAATCCACGGACATGGAGACAGATTTGTACCAATTGATAGCAGTCTATATGTCATGGATTATCTGCCAAATGCACAACTTCACATTTTTAAACGCTGCGGCCATTGGGCACAGGTAGAACAGAAAGAAAGATTTATAAAATTAACAACGGATTTTTTCAACGGTGAACTTTAAAAATGAGTATTCTCATACACTGTTGGATCCCCTATTTTTAATAGAGATAAATGATAGACTTCACAAAATAATTACCATAATATAGGGGTAATGAATCCATGAAAAAAGTAGGTGCATGAGATGAAAATTGAAAAGGCTTATCGTTATATAAAAAGATTAATTATCGAGGGAATGTTAGAACCAGATGCCGCTATCAATGTAAATGAAATTACTTCAAATTTAAAAATGAGCCGGACACCGGTTCACAAGGCATTATCAAAGCTGGAACAAGAAGGCTTTCTCACTATCATTCCCCAAGTAGGGGTCTTTGTAAAAAGGCCGGATCCTGAAGAAGTAATAGAACGTCTGCTAGTCTGTGCGAATCTTGATGCCTTAATGACTGAGCAGGCCGCATTTCTATTAACTCAAAAGGACTTTACCGATATGGAGTCTATTCTAGAAAAAATGGATATTCCCGATTTGACTGCTGACGAATATAGCAGCCTCAACATTGATTTTCACCGCACAATTTATGAAGCCTCTAAGTTAACCTATACCTTCAACCTGGCTAAGCAGCTTTGGGATTATCTGAATTTTGTCGGAAACCCAGAGGACTTATTCACAAGAGAACGTAGACAACAATCACAAATCGAGCATTGGATGATTTTCTATTATCTTAAAGAAAAAGATAGCAAGCTAGCTAAAAATTTGATGGAAAAACATATGCGCCGGGTAGCCCAGCTAGTTGGTGAAAAATATCAGGACATCAATTTAAACCTGCGTGTCCTAAACTAGTCCAAAGAACCACTAATCTAGGAGGTACAGTTTATGGAGCAAAGTGTATTAGATGTAAAGAGAGAATTGGTGGAAAATGCTCGGTCCCTCATCCCAACATTACGGGAACATAGTGAAGAAATTGAGAAAACCAATACGTTACCCCAAGCTGTTATCGAAGAAATGAAAAATAAGGGCACCTTAAAAGTTTTACGTCCCCATCTATTTGGCGGTTATCAAACGAATATGCGTACCTATACAGAGGTTGTTACGGAAATTTCAAGAGGAAATGGATCAGCAGGCTGGTTTTGTGCGTTGAGTAATATTAGGGATTATATGATATCTTATACGTTTGGTGAAAAGGCTCTAAGCGAAATTTATCCTCCAGGAAAAGATGTTGTGCTGGCTGGTAACTTTAAACCCATCAAATGTAATATTAAAAAAGTGGACGGCGGCTATTTTATTGAAGAAGCACAATGGCCGTTTGTTTCGGGCAGTCCACACGCTGACTGGTGCTATTTTGGGTTCCCGATCGCAGATGACAATGGCGGTGTTGAGATGGCGATCATGGTCATACCACGGGATGAGTTGGAAGTACTAGATGACTGGTATGTAATGGGTCTTAAAGGCTCAGGCAGTAATAGCTGCAGGATTCAAAATGTATTTGTTCCTGAGCATCGTGTGTCGTTAGATCGATTGGCTAGTAAAGGTCATTATTTAGTTGAACCGCTTAAGGATGTTGCACTATATCGTTCTTCCTTTGTGCCGTCTCTAACATTATCCATCGTTGCACCGGCATTAGGCCTTGCCCAGGCTGCCATGGATTTATACATGGAGAGACTTCCAAAGGCAGGAATTGGGAATACCTTCTACCATAAGCAAAACGAAGCACCGATTACCCACCTTCAGGTTGCACAGGCACAGCTAAAAATTGATTCTGCTGAACTTCACCTTTACCGGGCTGTTGATAAGATTGATGAATATGCAGATCGGGGAATGGTAATGGCTCAGGCTGAGATTGTTAAGGTAAAGGCAGACTTTGGTTATGTAAACCAATTATGTAAAGAAGCGATAGATCTCCTTGTGGCTGGAGTAGGCTCTATGTTCACATATGAAACGAACGCACTGCAAAGAGTTTATCGGGATTTTCTGACCATGCATTTACATGGCTTTATCACCCCATCCAGTTTAATAGAAACCTATGGCAGGGTACTGTGCGGTCAGGAACCTAACACCTATTTTGTATAAACTAAACTTCTAGAGTATTAGAAAACAGCAAGGCGTAATTTATTTTAAAAAAAGATTTTTTTGAAGATAAATGTAAAGGCTTTCTTATTAAATAATAGTCTAGGAGGAAACAAAATGAGTTTACCTGAGATTGCAAAGTTAGGGCATGTCGCATTAGTTACGGAAGACTTAGAGAAGTCACTTTGGTTCTATAAAGAAGTAATTGGCTTGGAAGAAACAGAAGTAGTAGACGGGACCCATTATTTACGGGCATGGGGAGATTTTGAACATCATACACTTTCAGTCACAGCAGGAGACAAAAATCATCTTGACCATATCGCCTGGAGAACTAAACGCCCAGAGGATGTAGAAGGATTTGCTAATCTATTAAAAGATGCGGGTACAGAGGTAACCTGGATCGAGGCCGGAGTTGAGGCAGGTCAAGGCAGAGCCATCCGTTTCCAATTACCAAGTGAACACCGGTTTGAGATTTATTATGATATGGAGAAAACGCTGGCAGAACCATCTAAACGCTCTGTATTAAAGAATCAGACTTATAAGTCTTGGGCACGCGGAGTATCGCCAAGACGAATCGACCACGTCAACCTTTTAACTTCTCTTAAGGCAAATGTTATTTCAGATTACTTAAAAGAGAAATTAGGTTTTAAAATGCGGGAATACGTAAAAGCACCAGATGATTCTTTAATTGGAGCTTGGTTAAGTGTGACACCACTGGTTCACGATATTGCCGTCAGCCATGATCCATTTTCACCAACCACACATCAAATACATCATATTTCCTATTGGCTCGATAATTCTCAGGACCTGTTAAGAGCAGCGGATATCCTGAAAGAGAATGGGATTTTCTTTAAAGGACCTGGTAAGCATGGAATTTCACAAGCCATGTATATCTACGCTATTGATCCGGGCAGCGGTTTACGAGTGGAATTATTTACAAACGGTTACTTAATCTTTGAACCTGATTGGGAGCCGATTGAATGGACATTAGATGAGATGGATATCGGTTTTACGTTCTGGGGCGACCAAATGGACAATAAGCCAGAAAACAACCCAACGATTGAAGCATAAATTTTTTACAAGTATAAAAGTGATAGGAAAGGAAGGGGACTAAAGAATGGATGACCGTCAATTTCGTATAGCCATGGGGAAATTTGCAACTGGTGTAACCGTTATTGCCACTGATCTGGATGGAGATGTACATGGAATGACAGCTAACGCCTTCATGTCTGTCTCACTAGACCCGAAGCTGGTTGTGGTTTCAATTGGGGAAAAAGCGCGAATTCTTGAAAAAATAAAGCGGAGCAAGACGTTTTCTGTAAATATATTAGCGGCGGACCAACAAGAACTTTCAATGATATTTGCCGGCCAGCTGAAAGAGCATCGAGAGGTTGTTTTTGACCGCTTAGATGGGAAGCCTGTATTGGCGGGTGCTGTTGTCCAAATCGCTTGTGACGTTAGAGCAGAACATGTTGAGGGTGATCATACACTCTTTATCGGCAAAGTAACAGATATCCAGCTTGAAGATGTAGAACCACTTATTTTTTACAGCGGCCGTTACCGTTCATTAGCTGAAGATAAAGTAGTTAATCTTAAATAACAAAGTAAAAGACTCCTTGTTAAAAGTAAAGGAGTCTTTATTTTCACCTAAATAGTCTTGGTATTAAGGGGTGAGGTCATGAAGGGGAATATGGCAAATTTACTGGAACTAAGTGCGAATGAAGAAGAAACTAAAAAAATTATCACTACTTCCTCCGCTTTTGGACTTTTACGTAAAGGAATCATTGAAAATCTAGGAACTACTAGAGCAAAGAGCTTTCTACTTCGTTACGGCTGGAGTCTTGGTGTTACGGATGCAGAGGAAGCTATGAAACAAACTTCAAATATTAATGAGCTCCTTCAACAAGCTTCCATCCTCCATTTAAGTACAGGACATATTAAAGATATTCAATCGGAACGAATTATCGAAATGAGTGATTCCAACACTATAAAATCAATTCTTGGTAAAGGAAAATGGATTGACTCCTTTGAGGCTAACGAGCACCTTAAACATCATGGTGAATCAGATATTCCTGCCTGTCACACGTTAACAGGATATGCAAGCGGTTATATGTCAACGGTCTGTAAAAAAAGTGTCATCGTAAAGGAAATATGCTGTATTGCCAAAGGAGATGCTGAATGTTGTTTTGAAGCTAGACTCCAAGATGATTGGGGCATTGAGATTTCTGAAGAGCTAAAATTTTATAAAGAAATTAATATCATTGAAGAACTAGAGTACACCTATGAGCAACTATTAGAGCAGCGAAAACTTGTGGAAAAGGTTTCTAGATTCCACAAAAAATTAACGGAAAGTATTTCAAATGGCAATAATCTACAAGATATAGCAGATACAACATTTAAACTATTAAAGATTCCGATTTCAGTTGAAGATTTAAGCTTTCAAAAAATTGTTTTTTCAGGTATCAATCAAGAAGAATACAGCCGATTGAGTAAGGAATTAAAAGAAAGCTTGATTCGAAAGAATAGGAAAAACAATACAGCTCTCCCATTATTCAATGAAACGACAAGATTAAAAACGGAAAATCAGGAGCGTCTTCTTTCGCCCATAATTGTGCAAAAGAAGGTAATCGGTTATTGTACATTCCTATATCCGAAAGGCTTTGACAATAGTACCGAGAACAACGTTATGTTCATTGAACGGGTGGCCAATGCGGCATCCTTGTATCTTTTGAATGAAAAAACCAGTTTTGAAGCAGTTGAAAAAATGAAGGGTTATTTTTTGGAGCAAATTCTGAAGGGCCAATATTCAAACAGAGAAGAGGTTATTCATCGAGGCAGGTATATGGGGATCAATTTAGCAGAGCCCTTTTATGTGGCAGCATTAGACTTTAAGAATAAAGGAAATATAGCAAATATAAAGAAAGATCAATACGAGCAAATTCTTGAGACAATTGCAAAGTATTTAGATATCCAGGGATATAAGGCCTTGATAGCTCAATATGAGGGTCAAATTATCATGCTAATCCCTGAATCTGCTCAGCTGTTAAGTCATCTGGGTAAGATTATTAAGCATGTGGAAGCTACACATACAATATACGATTGTAAGATGGGAATTAGTGATAAATCCGATGATATTGAAGGTATTTTGGAAAATTTAGAAGAATCATTGATTGCCTTAAGGATGGCTGCCGGAAGGAAGATTATTCATTTTAAAGACTTAGGGATTGTTGGGGTGTTGATTAATTCCAAAAATGTAAGTGGAATTAAAAAAATAGCCAAACAAGAATTAGGGCCTCTCTTTAAGATAGGTGAGGCAAAACAAAAGGAATTAGTTAAAACCCTCTATGTTTTTTTATCGAACGGAGGGAAACTGCAGCAAACCATGGATGACTTGGCGTTATCCATGAGTGGTCTAATGTATCGAATAAATAAAATTGAGAGCCTGCTCCAAAAGGATCTACGTGACTCATCGCAAAGTTATCAGTTGCAGTTAATTTTAGATTCACAATTGGCATTAGGAGAACTAGAGATATAGGCCGTGCAAAGCATTCCATTTAGAGGAGTGCTTTCTTGTTTTAAAAACCAATAAAAACTACCGGAAAATCAATACCAATATAAACTGCCTAAAAATCTCTCAAAATTAAATAATGTTTATTCTAGATTAAAATAATTGAATTTTCTAAAATTGATAAATGTAAGTGTTTTCAATATTGAATAGGGGGGAATGATGTTGAATCAAGTTCAATCTATTGAAAAAAGTACTGTAAAGAAGACAATGAGGAGAATTTTACCGTTTATTTTAGTTTTATATGTTGTCGCTTTCTTGGACAGGGTTAATATGGGGTATGCCGCCTTAGAAATGAATGCTGACTTGGCATTAACCGCAGAGGCATTTGGCCTGTTGTCAGGCTTATTCTTTATCAGCTATTTTATCTTTGAAGTACCGAGTAATCTAATTATGCACAAAGTAGGGGCAAGATTGTGGATCTCAAGAATTATGATTTCATGGGGAATTGTGGTGATCTTAACAGGGTTTATTCAAACCGCCACTCATTTATACATTTTACGCTTTTTACTAGGAGCAGCCGAGGCAGGCTTTGTTCCTGGAATCGTTCTTTACTTAACTTATTGGTTTCGAAGCCGGGAGAGGGGGCGAGCAACCGCGTTATTTTTCGTTGCCTTGCCATTAAGTGCATTAATTGGAGAACCACTGTCAACATGGATTATGGACACCATTTCGTGGGGTGGTTTAGCAGGCTGGAGATGGATGTTTATTATGGAAGGAATTCCGGCCGTTATTTTGGGGATTGTGGTTCTATTTTACCTGTCCAATAAACCTGCCAATGCAAAATGGTTAACACAAGCAGAAAAAACTTGGCTGGAAGGGGAGCTGGAAAAGGAGAGAGCCTTAAGTGCGAAATTAAATAAGACTTCTCATCTTGACATGATAAAGGACTCGAAAGTCTGGAAGTTAGCTTTATTTAATATTGCTGGTTTTATTGCCGTGAATGCTTTATCGTATTGGATGCCTACTATTATTAAATCTTTATCAGCCTCTTCCACGACAAATATGCAGATTGGCTGGTTAGCGATGATACCTTCGATTATTGCTATTCCATCTATTCTTTTTACAGGTTGGAACGCAGATAGAACCAATTCACATAAATCGCATTTAGGTGTATGTGTGACTGTCGCTATGATCGGGTTCATAGGCTGTGCGTTTGTTACAACTGTTCCACTGATGGTTTTAATGCTTTCGATTACCTCTGCAGGACTATATGGGATTTCCGGAACTTTTTATGCCTATATTACTTTCTTTTTCTCTGAATCAACGGCACCAGCTGGCATCGCGTTAGTAAGCACGCTTTCCTCATTAGGTGGATTTGTGGGGCCAATGATTATGGGTATTTTCAATTTTACTCAAGCTATGTTTATCATTGCAGGCTTCCTTATAATTAGCTTGATTACTCTTACAACTCTTAAATTAATCCCTAAGAATAAGTCAGATATGGCTGAAGACAGTGTCATAGAAGTACCAAATTAATAGAGTCATTAGGTGAACGAACTAGAGTCCGGGTGTAAAACCCGGATTTTTTTACGTTTAAACTTTTGCCAAAAACCAATAAAAAGTAGTTAAAAATAGAAATAAATCAAATGGTTTTTTCTCTAGAATTGGAATTCCTAATTTTTTAAAATTGAATCAAGAACTAGATGACGAAGAAATGTAAGGGGTTTCATGAACTATTTATTTAAAGAGAGGAGAATTTAATTTGGAACAGATAAAACAGAATGTAATTAAAACCAAAAACTTTGAAACATTTCTTAATCGTACAGGGGAAGGAAACGCTGAGGTGATTTTATTTTTACATGGATCTGGACCAGGTGTGTTCGCATGGGCTAACTGGCGTTATGCATTAAATGCATGCAGTGAGCAATATGATTGCCTTGCCCCGGACCTCCTTGGTTTCGGAAACAGCAGCCATCCCGAAACGCTGCCAAAGAATCGTCAGGGCTGGACCGATCTTTGGGTCAATCAAATCATCGAACTGTTGGACGAACTTGGAATTGAAAAGGCTCATGTTGTTGGGAATTCTTTAGGCTGTTCAATTGCCCTTGAATTACTTTTAGAACACCCGGAACGGTTTTGTAGTGTTGTATTAATGGGACCAGGAGGGACACCTAATACCAAACTTAGTACTGAGCTTGCCCGTGCGAAGGGATTCTATGATAATCCATCGGAAAAGAAAATGCGCCAAATTATGAGTTGGTTTGTCTATGATGCTGAAAAACTAGCACCCGAAATTGATGCCCTAGCAGAAACCCGTTATGAAACCGCTATGCGACCGGAAATTCAACGTTCCAATGATGCCATCTTTGCAACTGCTGCGGTTCCGGTACCTGTTACGGCTTTAAAACGAATTCAACACCCCATTTTATTAGTACACGGACGAGACGATATGGTTTGCTCGATTGAGTCAAGCTATTATCTGCTATCCTATTTGCCAAATGTCCAGCTTCATGTCTACGGTCAAACGGGGCATTGGACGCAAATCGAACAAAAAAATAGTTTTAATCAATTAATCCAAGATTATTTTTCTAGTAAACTCTAATGGAGGTTTTGGGAATGACTTTACCGGAAATTGCAAAGCTGGGACATGTGGCCCTTGTTACACCAGACCTTGAAAAATCGCTTTGGTTTTTCAGGGATGTAATTGGATTAGAAGTAACTGAAGAGAAAAATGGGATCTATTATTTGCGGGCCTGGGGCGACTTTGAACATCATACGCTTTCCCTTACAGAGGGTGAGCGAGGCTATATTGATCACATTGCCTGGAGAACCAAGCGTCCTGAGGATGTCGAAGGATTTGCGCAGTTGTTAGAAAAGGCAGGAACAGAAGTCAGATGGATTGAAGCAGGAGAAGAGACAGGGCAAGGCAGGGCTATCAGTTTTAAACTGCCAAGTCAGCATTCTTTCGAAATTTATTACGATGTTGAAAAACCAAAGGCCGATGAAAGGCGACGATCCGTCTTGAAAAACCAGACTTATAAATCCTGGGCCCGCGGCTGCTCACCTCGAAGGTTTGACCATGTCAATATTGCAACCTCAATGGATGTTGGCGAGATTATTGATTATTTAGGAAGCCAGTTAGGCTTTAAGCTCCGTGAATATGTAAAATACAATAATGGCAAAACCGTAGCAGGCTGGATGAGTGTTACTCCATTGGTTCACGATATTGCCGTGATTTCAAGACCACAGGCTCAAACGCCAAATCAACTGCATCATATATCTTATTGGCTTGATAATGCCCAAGATATTTTAAGGGCTGCTGATATTTTAAAAGAAAATGGCATTAATTTTATTGGGCCAGGAAAGCATGGTGTTTCCCAAGCATTCTATCTCTATGTTTTAGACCCAGGCAGCGGCTGCCGTGTAGAACTGTTTAGCGGTTCTTATCTAATCTTAGAGCCTGATTGGGAACCAGTTGAGTGGACGGAAAAAGAGCATTCAATTGGTAATACCTACTGGGGCGATTCTGTGATGGATAAAGAAATGAATAAACCGACCATAGAAGCATAATTCTTGAAAACTGACTCAACTTGCAAACTTGAGTCAGTTTTTTTCGAAAGAGGGGTTAGAGTAGTGATGGATAGTGAAATTCATTGTACAGATATTGTGGTCGTAGGGGCAGGGAATGCTGCGATGTGTGCAGCAATTGCCGCACGTGAGAATGGCGCTCGAGTTTTAGTCCTAGAGAAGGCACCTGAAACGGAAAAGGGCGGGAATAGCACGTATACTCATGGATCGATTCGTTTTGCTTATAACGGAATGGACGACCTAAAACAAATTATGCCAGATTTAACAGCTGAGGAAATGGAATGTACGGATTTTGGGACATATACAGAGGAAGAGTTTTTTAATGATATGTGCCGTGTCACGGATTATCGGACTGATCCGGAATTAGCCTCACTACTCACAAGTAAGAGCTTTGAAACGATGAAATGGATGCAGTCCCATCGAGTAAGATGGGTGCCAATTTATGGCCGGCAGGCGTTCAAAATTGATGGGAAATTTAAGTTTTGGGGCGGAATGATTGTTGAGTCTGTCGGAGGCGGTCCAGGTTTGATCGAGGCTTTACATGAAGAAGCTGGCCGAATAGGAGTCGACGTACTATTTGATGCGATGGCAATCGAGCTAATTCATAACGACGACGGAGTTCATGGGGTTGTTTTTAAACATCAAGGAAAAACAAAAGAGGTCCATGCGAAGGCCGTTATTTTAGCATCAGGGGGATTCCATGCGAACCCAGAAATGCGCACGCGTTATTTAGGTCCAAATTGGGATCTAGCACATGCGAGGGGCAGCCGCTTTAACACGGGTGAAGGTATTCAAATGGCACTTAACATTGGTGCCCAAGCATTTGGGAACTGGTCAGGCTGCCATGCAGTAGGCGGTGACCGGTATTTGGCGGAATTCACCGAGGGCTTTCAGAAGCTAAGTTATCCATTTGGGATTATGTTGAATGCGGAGGGCAAGCGTTTTGTCGATGAAGGAGCCGATTTCCGAAACTACACGTATGCCAAATATGGAAAGCTGATTCTCGAGCAGCCGGGGCAATTTGCTTGGCAGATCTTTGATCAAAAGGTAATTGATCTTTTACGCGATGAGTACCGGGGAAGAAAGGTAACAAAGCTAAGAGCCAATACGTTGGAAGAATTAGCTGAAAAGCTTGAAGGTGTTGACAAAGACGGATTTTTAAAGACGGTAAGGGATTACAATGCCACGATTCGAAAGGCCGTTCCGTTTAACCCGAATATAAAGGACGGACGGTGTACAGTTGGATTAGCGGTGAATAAATCAAATTGGGCCAATACGTTGGATGAGGGACCATTTGAAGCTTATGCAGTCACCTGCGGCATTACGTTTACCTTTGGCGGGTTAAAAATAAACTCGAAAACAGAGGTACAAGACATCTTGTCTAACTCTATACCCGGTTTGTATGCGGCAGGAGAACTAGTTGGCGGATTATTTTACTTTAATTACCCGGGTGGTGCAGGTTTAATGGCAGGGTCTGTTTTTGGAAAAATGGCGGGTGAGAACGCAGCTAGTTTTGTTAATCAATTGGGAGAAAAAGAGGAGATGGTGAAATGAACAATGTGAAACAAATTGACCAAGAGCTGGTAGAAAAAGCACGGGTATTAGTGCCAAAATTACGTGAAAGAGCAAAGGAAACCGAAGAAATAAGACGGATCCCCGAAGCAACGATAAAGGAATTAAAAGAAACAGGTCTGATTAAATTACTTCGTCCGAAACGCTATGGCGGCTCGGAAACGAATATGAGAACCTATGCAGATGTTGTGGTCGAAATTTCGAAAGGATGTGCCTCTACGGGCTGGATTGTCGCGCTATGTGCAATACGGGAACTAATGGTAGCCGAATCCTTTTCCGAAAAAACTCATCTCGAGATTTTTGGAGAAAATAAGAGGATGTTTTATTTGCAGGGGTGTATGAACCAAGGAAATGTATTGCCCATCGGGTGGATGGAGGTTATTTAATTGAAGAAGGCTTCTGGATGTTCTGTTCAGGATCTCTTCATGCCACATGGGGTTACTTTGGGATGCCTATTATCGATGAAAATGGAAAACTAGTTGATCAGGTCTTAATGACATTGCCTTTTGAACAATTAAATATTATGGATGATTGGTATACGATGGGTTTGAAGGGAACAGGCAGTAATAGTGTGAAAATGGAAAACGTTTTTATCCCTGAACATCGCTGTGTTTCTTTTTCAGAATCGTTGAACGGAAATTTCCAATCTAAGCACCTTCGCGATATCCCTTTGTATAATACTGCACTTTTTCCAAGTTTGATCTTATCACTGGGACTGCCTGGGTTAGGAGTAGTAAAGGGGGCATTAGAATCGTTTCAGGAATTCCTGCCAAATCGCCGGGCGGCTCATATTGGAGTTGAATTCTTAAAGGATGCGACGAGCACCCACCTTTTGATTGCGGATGCTTCGTTAAAAATTGATACGGCTTCCATGCATTATTACCGAGTCGTGGATGAGCTGGACTCTTGGGCGGCAAGTGGAAAATACATGGATCGTTATACAAGGGTTAAGACTTTAGCTGATATCGGCTATGCTAACCAAATGTGTAAAGAGGCTCTAGATATTTTGATGCTTGCCAGCGGCTCGGGATATGTGTATGATGGCCACCCGCTTCAAAGAATGTTCCGTGATTTTATGACCTTGTATTCTCACCGATCACTGTCACCTACGATTACTAAAGAAAATTATGGCCGCGTACTTGCAGGGTTGGAATCGAATGCACTTCGATATTAAGGGGAAAATGGTTTTCGCAAGTAGTTAGGGGTTATCCGCAAGTAAGTAGGAGCTAACCGCAAGTTAATTATGGTTATCCGCAAGTTAGATATGATTATCAGAAAGTAGGAAATGCTAACGCAAGTAAAAGATGATTATCCACAAATAAGAGGAGGCTATCCGTAAGTAAAAGATGATTATCCGCAAATAAGCTAATACTATCCGCAAGTAAGGCAACCACTACTTTCAGCAACACCTAAAAGCCAGCATTTTAGGTGTTTTTTTATGGATAAAAGCCATAAGTTCAGTGTTAGATTTTTTTTCTTCAATAAAAAAACCAATAAAAACTACCGAAAAACTGCCCTAACTCAAACGGTTTTTACTCTAGATTCAAGTATCCGAATTTTCTAAAATTTACTCAAGAACAAACAATAACCAGCAACCAATTACTCACTAACGTTCAAATAAAATAATGAAGGGATGAGGAGGAATCATGACAAGTACGATTTTAGATATCCAAACCGAGCTAGTTGAAAAAGCTAAAGCATTTGTCCCACGGTTAAGAGAGCGGGCAAAGGAAACAGAAGAAATTCGCAGGATACCCGAATCCACCATAAAAGAATTAAAAGAATCCGGCCTGTTTTATATCCTTCGTCCCAAACAATTTGGCGGCTATCAAACAAATATGAGAACCTATACCGACATTGTAACGGAGATTTCACGCGGATGCGGTTCCACCGGCTGGGTAGTCGCGCTTTGCTGCCTGCGCGAATTAATGATATCTGAATCTTTTTCCGAAAAGACACATCAGGAAATTTACGGTTCCAGTGACGATATCGTGTTTGCTGGTGTCTTTGAACCCAGGAAGATAAAAGTTAAAAAGGTGGAAGGAGGTTACATCATTGAAGAAGGCTATTGGCCGTTTTGTTCCGGATCCCTCCATGCGACCTGGGGTTATTTCGGGATGCCAATTGTAGATGAAGACGGTAACAATGTGGACCAAGGTCTGATCACCCTTCCGATGAGCCAAGTAGAAATTGCTGATGATTGGAATGTAATGGGCCTCCGAGGAACAGGAAGCAATAGCATCTACATGAAAGACGTGTTTGTTCCTGACCACCATGTTGTATCCTTTACAGCCGCAATCGACGGAAAATTCCAATCTGATCACTTTCGCGATATCCCACTCTATAACACCGCACTTTTCCCAGCACTAGCCATGTCCATCGGTGTCCCTGGTTTAGGAATGGCCAAAGCGGCATTAGAATTCTTTATGGGAACATTGCCAAACAAAAGGTCAGCCAATTTAGGGGTTGAATTTGCAAGAGATGCGGCAACTACCCACCATCAGGCTGCGGAAGCCTCGCTAAAAATTGAAACCGCTGCCATGCATTTTTATAAAGTAGCTGATAACTTAGATGCCTGTGCCACAAGCGGTGAGTACATGAGTAAGTTTGAACGAGTGAAGGCGTTGGCTAATATTGGGTATGCTGTACAGGCTTGTAAAGAAGCGATTGATATTCTAATCCTTGCTACCGGCTCAGGCTATGTAGGAATTGGACATCCGATGCAGCGAATCGCTCGTGATTTTACAGCACTATACACACACAGAACGATATCCCCAATTACATCAAAGGAAAACTTTGGGCGCGTTCTTTGTAGTCTTTCAAGCAATACAAAAAACATTTAGCTGAAAAAGAGCGCTGGAAGTAAATTACCATAGGAGCTTGAGTTAAAAAGAAGGAGGGACTGCATGGAAACCATTTATTTGAATCCCGGCAATCTGGCGTATTGGCAGAAGAAGGCCCGTCCAAGCGTCATGGCTCTTGGATTTTTTGATGGAATTCACATTGGACACCGTGAAGTCATTCAAACAGCTTTTCAGAAGGCGAAGGAAGCAAATCTATGTCTATCTGTGATGAGCTTTTTCCCCCACCCGAAAACGGTTATATCTAATGGAAAAACTCAAATCGACTACCTTATGCCCCTTTCTGATAAGGCGGGGATATTATGCGAGTTAGGTGTAGACATCTTTTACATCGTCGAATTTGATAAAGAATTCTCTACCCTGTCACCTGAGATATTTACAGCAAAATATTTAGTAGACCTCAGTGTCGTCCATGCAGTGGCCGGCTTTGATTACACATACGGGTCTCGTGGTATGGGGAATATGGACCGGTTGAAAGCTGATTCTGGAGGGATTCTCGAAATCACAAAGGTAGATAAGGTTGAATGCCGGGGTGAAAAAATCAGCTCCACATGTATTCGTGAAAAGTTGGCAAGAGGTGAGGTTGAGCAATTACTTGAATTTTTAGGGCGTCCCTATGAGGTAGCATGTATATGGGAGGGTACTTCCTTAAAAGTGAAGCCTCACTACACATTGCCGGCCGCAGGAAGGTATGCTGTTACATTAAAGGGAAATGGCCAATCACACATGATAGAAATAATGGTTACCAACGATAAACAACTAATTCCGGTAAGTCCCCAAACATTTATTGCATCCGAATGCAAGGGAGAAGTTTCCATCATTTGGAACCAGCTTATATCTGAGAGAATACCAGATTACTATCTTGAAAGGAATTGGATGCAGGGACTGGTTAAAACCAGTTAATTATTTAACAAGAGGGGGCTCGACAAGTGAGTAAAACAAAAGAGTTTCGAAATCTCTTGCAGGAACCGGGCTCATTTATCCTGCCTGGAGCTTATGATTCGATGTCTGCAAGATTAATAGAAGAAATAGGTTTTAAAGCAATTTATGCGACTGGTGCCGGAATATCCAATGCCCAATTAGGCTGGGCAGATGTCGGTCTTACCTCTTTAAAAGAGGTCGTGGATATTGTAACGCGCATGGCAGATGTGACAACCATTCCAATTGTTGTGGATGCTGATACGGGATTTGGAAATGCCATCAATGTGATGAGGACAGTTCGTGAGTTTGAACGGGCCGGGGTTGCAGCTATTCAAATGGAAGACCAGGTTTCCCCAAAAAAATGCGGTCATTTCAATGGGAAGGATGTTATTTCGAAAGGGGAAATGATTGGTAAAATCAAAGCGGCCGTGGATACAAGAACGGATGAAAATTTAGCCATCATTGCCCGTACAGATGCATTGGCGGTAAACAGCATGGAAGATGCTTTAGAGCGGGCCCATGCCTACAGAGAAGCTGGAGCCGATATTATTTTTGTCGAAGCACCGACAACGATCGAACAGTTAAAACAAATCTCCACTGAACTTAAGGGCATCCCACAGGTTCTTAATATGGTTGAAGGCGGCAAAACTCCACTTCTTTCTCTTGAAGAGGCAGAAAAGATTGGTTTTAAAATAATGCTTTGTGCGAATACGGTCCTCCGTTCGGCCATTAAGGGGATCACAGCTTCTTTGAAAATATTAAAAACGGAAGGATCACAAGAAAATGTTCACGATTTAATCTGTACCTGGGAAGACCGTCAATCACTCTTCAAGCTTAACCAGATTAAAGAGTGGGAAAACAAGTATGCTGATACTCCATCATTATTAAAAAAGTAGATTTGAGGAGGAAATCAATATGGGTAGAGAAGTAGATTTTGACATTGTGGTAATTGGGTGTGGAGTTGCGGGAACTTCTGCCGCATTATCGGCTGCAGAAACGGCTAAAAAGGAAAATAAAAACTTGAAAATAGCGATTCTTGAACGGACTGACTTTGACCATAGAGGCGGAAACTCCCGCTGGACGGCCTCTTATATGCGGATGAAAAATCTCGAGGAGGTGGCGGAAAATTTTGTCGAAGATATGCTTGCCTTTTCTGATTATTATTCTGATCGGGAGTACATAGAAACTCTTGCGAAGGATGCAGGAAGTACATTGAGGTGGGTCGAGGAAAAAGGAGTGGAATTTGATTATTTGCCAACCATGTTTTTAACAGCCTCCAAGCCTCGTTTACTTCCTGTTGGGGGTGGCCGGGCCATCATAGACATGTTATCACGCCGTGCTGGTGGACTGGGCGTTGAAATTATCTATGAAGCAACAGCTTGGAAATTACTGCTCGATGAAGAGGGGGCTGTTAACGGTTTGATGGTCCGTGTAAAAGGCGGAACATCGCTTCAATTAAAGGTAGGGGCAGTTATCTTAGCGTCAGGAGGATTTCAGGGAAATCAAGAAATGATGGCGCAATATGTTGGCAGAGATGCCCACAAAATCAGAACCGTAGCTGAGGGCGGTTTATACAACAAAGGTGAAGGAATTCGCATGGCCATGGCAATTGGTGCCAAGACAGCAGGTCAATTCGACTCTTTCCATGCTGAGCCAGTTGACCCAAGAAGTAAACGGGAAGAGGCGGCAGTCATGACTTACCCTTACTTTATTTTGGTTGATCAGAATGGGAAGCGCTTTGTAGATGAGGGGAAAACAACAGTGGATGAACAATATGAAGAAGTGGCCCGAACCATTTTTTATAACCTTCCTGGTCATATTGCTTATATGATTGGCGATCAAAAAATGTATGAAATCCCGAATTATGAAAGGGCAGTCGAAACCGATAAACCTGCCATTACGGCAAACACACTGCAAGAACTCGCTGAAAAAATTGGTGTGCCTGCTGAGCAATTAACAGCGACAGTTGAAACTTATAATGCTGCCGTACAGCCGGGTGAATTTCATTGGGATAAAAAAGATGGGAAGCAGGCTGTCGGCATTACACCACCCAAGTCCAATTGGGCGATTCCGATTGATAAGGCCCCATTTATCGCTTATCCAATCGTTTGCTCCAATGTCTTTACGAATGGCGGTTTAGCAACGGATACAAATGGCCGCGTGCTTTCACAAGATCAAGAGACTATCCCTGGTTTATATGCTGTTGGTGAAACAGCCGGACTTTATTATGGAAAATACCCCGGCGGAACTTCCGTATTAAGAGGACTTGTATTTGGCCGTAGAGCAGGGGAACATGCGGTATCTTATGTAACTCATGCAAAACTCGAGGTATAACAATAGGGAAAGGGTGATCTCTTTGGAATTGAAGGATAGAATAGCCTTTGTAACTGGCGGAGGCAGAGGGATTGGCAGAGAGACCTGTATTCTTCTAGCTAAACAAGGGGCGAAAATAGCGGTATTTTCTAATAATCAAGTCGAAAGTCAAGCTACTGCTGATTTTATAAAAGAAGATCTTGGGGGAGAAGCCATCTCGCTTGTGGGGGATGTACGCTCAGAAGTGGATATTAATCTAGCAGTTCAAGAAACACACGAAAGACTTGGCTCGATTGATATCTTAATTAATAATGCCGGTGTCATGCTGCTTAAGCCGTTTACGGAAACCTCTGTTGAGGACTGGGACTTTGTACAAGAAATCAACATTCGCGGCGTCTATTTGTGTGCCCGTGCGGTTGTTCCTCATATGCTCGAAAACAGAAATGGAGTCATCATTAATTTATCCTCCATTTGGGGGACTAAAGGCGGGCCAGATAGAAGCGCCTATATAGCCTCTAAATATGCGGTGATCGGTTTTTCAAAGGCATTGGGTGAAGAATTAAAACCGCACAGGATACGTGTAAATGCTGTTTGCCCAGGACCGGTGGATACCAAAATGATGGAGGAACTTGCACCGGATGTAAATAAGGAAAATTGGCTGCGCCCTATCGATATTGCCAATATTGTTGTGGATTTATGTTTACCTAAATCCAAAGCTGTCACGGCAACAGCAGTTGAGGCCTTTGGCTATGGCCGGCCTGTAAATGTTTAAAACTTACATTTTGAAAGGAGTAAGAGAAATGGAAAACATAAAAACGACGGTTGAAACAAAAAATATTAGTCTAGCATTAGCAAACAAAATGATGGAGGCTGCAATCAATAAGGCTTCTGAGCTCGGAATTCCATTTAGCATCGCCATTGTTGATCGGCCAGGGAATTTAAAGGCTTTTACAGCTGTTGATGGAGCACCTGTCTTGAGTATAGAAATTGCTCAGAATAAGGCATTTTCTGCAGCTGCCTATAACAGACCAACACATGAATGGTATGACAGAATTAAAAATGATCCTCCATTATTGCATGGGATCGTTCACACTGAAAGGTTAGTGATATTTGGCGGGGGCTTCCCAATTAAGTTAAACGGGGAACTGATTGGTGGAATCGGCGTAAGCGGAGGTCATTATACACATGACATGCAGGTCTGTGAAGCAGCGTTAGAAATTATTAAAGATTACGAATAAGCAACTAATAGAAAAATCCGGCCAGTGTTTAACCACGCAGGCCGGAATAATTAATAATTGGGGGGGATAACTTTGACGACAAATGAATACGAAAAAATGGACAAAGCTAAGTATAAAGCATTCTTTGGTGCCTATATAGGCTGGATCTTTGATTATTATGAAGTTTTCGTTCTTAGTTTTCTAGTCATTCCTATGGCTGCGTCGCTCTCTTTAACTACTGAACAAGTGGCATCCTTATTTTCAGTCCAATTGGGATTTTTGGCTTTAGGAGGTATTGTTTTTGGATTACTTGGAGATAGAGTAGGTAGAAAAAAGATATTAATCTGGACATTAGTCATTTTTTGTTTTGCTACCTTAATGAGAGCATTTACCTTTGATTATACATGGTTAGTGATTTGGACAGCGGTTGCAGGTTTTGGGCTTGGCGGTGAATATGGAGCGGGTCAGGCCTTAGTTAGTGAAGTGGTACCAACGAAGCAACGGGGATTTTGGAGTAGTCTTCTCTATGGTGGAGCCTATATAGGAATTTTTATGGGTGCACTCATAGGAGGATTTATATTACCAGTTATTGGCTGGAGATGGACCTTTGCCATTTCCGCACTTCCTATTTTAATAGCATTATTTCTTAGACGAGATGTCGAGGAATCGAAAGTATGGGAAAAGACGATTAAAAACACCAGTGCAGTCAGTGTTAAGAAAAAGTTTGGGATAAAGCGGTTTTGGAAGCCATTTATCATTTCTTTGATTGCCGCAGTTTTTCAATATTTTGCTTATTATGGAATAACCAACTTTTTACCTACTTACCTAGTAAAATATGAAGGATTCGAAATGGGGAAAACAGCCTGGTGGTTATTCTTTACAGCTTTTGCCGGGTTAGTGGGTTCACTTATTGCTGGATATACAGCAGACAAGTGGGGGAGAAGGATCACTCTTTCGTACTTAGCGTTTATCGCGGGTGCTGGCGGCTTGCTTCTTTACTTTACTTGGGATTCCCTCTTGCACTCTTTTTGGATACTAGTTCCAATTTTCTTCCTTTACATGGGATCTAATGGGGCTACCATCTTCGGTTCATTATTTAGTGAGATATTTCCAACTGATGTAAGAAGTACTGGAATTTCTTAGGCTCTTCAAATTGGAAGAGGACTTGCATTTGCTCCGCCTTTGATTACTGCTGCAGTCTTTCCAGTTTATGGGTACCAACCAATTATATTAATGGGAGCAGGTTTTTTCTTCGCATTATGTCTGTGGGCTTGGGTTTTCCCGGAAACGAAAGATAAAAATTTGGATACGCCACCATCCGATCCAATCGATATTACTCAAGAAGGTAAGAACATTAGTAGCTAGAGAAGTAGTAGAAAGCAAATGTAAAAGGATGTGAAACAATGGAGTCCTATGACTTGGTTATTTTAGGCGGAGGAATGGCCGGCATGTGTGCAGCAGCAGAGGCAGGAGAGAAGGGGGCCAGTGTCCTCCTGCTTGAAAAACTAGATGAGCTTGGCGGGAGTACCGTCTTAAGTTCGGGATATATGGCATTTGCAGGAACTGATATGCAAGAAGTGTCAGGCATTGTGGATTCCAATGAATCCCTTGTAAAGGACCTTAGAGAAGTTGGCGGCGGCGTAAATGACACATCGTTAATAACGTTTTATGCTCAGAATCAACTGGAAACCTATGCATGGCTTGTGGGGCTGGGGATAGAATTTCGCTCCTTAGAGGCGGTAAGCGGCCACAGTGTTCCCCGTGGACATAGTATTGATCCGCATCAAGCCATTCAAGCGCTATATAAAAAAGTAAAGCAGTTTCCGAATGTAACTATTCGTTTCTGTGCACCTGCAAAGCGCCTGCTAAAAAACGGGGAAGGACGAATCGATCGTGTCCTTTATGAGCTGGAAGGGGCTGAACAGACAGTTGAAGCGACCAAAGGCGTAGTGGTTACTTCCGGTGGCTTTGCCAAGGATGAGGCAATGCTTAGACAGTTTGCCCCTCAGTTAAATGGAGCCCTTAGAATTGGCGGGAGAGGGAATCATGGAGAAGGTATTAAAATGGCCTGGGAACACGGGGCATGGGTCAGTGATTTACCTTATTTGAACGGAACATACGGATTCCATCCGAGCGCATCCGGAGCAGTTAAAATGCAGGGACTCGCCTTTTATAAAGGGGCTATCATAGTTAACCAATTGGGGAGACGTTTCGTTAACGAGTCTATCTCCTATAAGCTACTAGGAAAGGCAGCCTTCGAACAGCCTGATAAGATTACTTATCAGGTGTGGGATCAAACTGTGATGGATAAAAGTGTGGCAGATGACCCGCTTTATGATTTTGAGCTGCTCCGCCGCCGCCGTCTTCTTTATATTGCGGATACATTAGAAGAACTGTCAGATTGTATTGATGTACCTTTGGAGGTATTAGAAGAAACCATTTCTAGATACAATCAGGGAATTCAAACCGGCGAGGAGCCTGATTTTGGCAGGAAGACGTTAACGCATAACTTTGGAAAACCAATTCCGATAGAAAAAGCACCCTTTTATGCATTTGAATCAACAGTCGCCATGCTGGCAACTTATGCAGGAGTCGCAGTCAACTCAGCTGCGCAGGTTCTTAATCCGTTTGGGGAGCCAATCCCGGGATTGTATGCTGCTGGGGAGGTAACCGGCGGTTTCCATGGTGCTGGTTACATGACTGGAAGTTCCCTCGGGAAGGCAGCCGTGTTTGGCAGGGTGGCTGCGGCTGAGGCATTATCGGAGTTAGTTGAAAAATAATTAATTCCTTTAATTTGAAATGCCGATAACATCGAAATTCCCCCGATTTATATGGAAAAAGATGATAAATAATTAAATGAAAAAAGGAGGTAATGAATGTGAAAATCTGGCATCAAAGCTTAACCACGATTGATCGGGTCCCCGAGTATCGCGATGCGATTGTCAATCATGTTCGCAAAATTGCTCGACCCGATGTGGAGGTCGTTTTACATGGTATGTCGGAAGAAACCTATCCAACCCATTACCCTGGTCATTTTATTACCTATTCTTACCTGCAAAACCTACACCGTGAACAGTTTGTACGGGCGGCCTTACTAGCTGAAAAGGCTGGTTATGATGCCATGTTTATAGCGACTATTCCCGATGTGGGTCTCTTAGAGGCCCGAACTCTTGTCGATATTCCGGTAGTTGGCTATGGTCAGGCCTCCTTTCATATGGCTTCCATGCTTGGAGATAACATTGGCGTTGTTAATTTTCTTGGACCGCTTGCCGATGAACTTCGCCAAAATGCCGCTCGCTATGGTTTAGGCAATAAACTGGGGCCAATTGTCCAAACAGATGTAGGGTTTGATCATGTCCTAGCTGGTTTTAGTGACCCGGAGCCTGTCGTTGCTTCTTTTAAAAAGGCGGCAGAAATGGCGATTGCTGAAGGGGCTGATGTCATTGTTCCGGGAGAGGGACCCATGAATGTATTCCTCGCCACCCATGGAGTTTCGAGAATTGGCGACGTACCGGTGATTGATTCCTTTGCTGCCGGTATCAAGATGTGTGAGTCCTTAGTGGACTTACGCAAAAACTCGGGTGTCTACATGACGCGCCGTGGATATTTCAATGCCAAACCACCTGCAGAAGCAGTCGAAAGACTCCGTGAACTTTACAACCTTGAAGGATCACCTGACCTAAAACAGGAGCGGGGATTAGCTGTTAGAGGAAGCGAAACTAACTCTGTTAAGTAAAATTCACGTTAATAAAAAAATAGATTTTAAGAAAACGAGGTGAATCGGAAATGTATATTGTCGTATGTCTTAAACAGGCTTATGACCCAGAAATTACACCAAGACATTTTAGGATAGATTCCAAAACAAATCGTCCAGAAAATGGAGAGGCAGATATGGTCTTGGACTCCTTCGCAGAAAATGCGCTTGAACTGGCCATTCAGATTCGCGACAAAACACCAGGCGCTGTCGTTACTGCACTCTGCTTAGGTGACGATGAATCAGAAGATGTACTGCGCCGGGCGCTTGCCTTCACTGCTGATCATGCCGTTAGAGTTTGGGATGATGAATGGAAGGATTTAGATGGTCAGGCTATTGGACATATCCTTGCCCAAACGATTAAGGAACTTGGCGGCGCACAGTTAGTTTTAACTGGATGTCAAGCAAGTGATATCGAGGAGGGACTGGTGGGACCCGTACTAGCTGAAGAGCTGGAAATGATCTGTCTAACATTAGTCTCGGAAATAGAAATAGACGCTGAAAATGTCAAGGCCACTTGTGAGGGAGAGGACGGGTGCACCGTGGTAAGTGTTCCTGTTCCAGCTGTTTTCACGATTATTAGTTCTGAGACAAATGTTCCGAGACTGCCGAAGGTGAAAGATATCAGGCTGGCCAGAACGAAGCCAATTAAAGTATATGAGTCGGATGATTTAGATCTGGATGCAGAGCGCTGTCAACCGGGGGTTAAACTTGACCGGGCATATGTGTTAAACAGAGAAAGCACTTGTGAATTGCTCCCTGGAACGGATGGAGCGGAACTCGCGGGTGAATTAGCTGACAAGCTCTTGGCACTCAAGATTCTATAGGAGGGTCAAACATGTCAAAAATTCTTGTTTTTGCAAATCAGCAGGGAGATGCCTTAAGTTCCGGTTCTCGGGAAGCGTTAGTGTTTGCCTGCCATTTAGCAGACAGCACAGGCGGGGAAGTCGCAGCTATTTTAACAGGTCCTGCTGCCGTGACTAGTTCAAAGGAAGCATTCGCTTTCGGTGCTAATAAAGTTTACACGGTGTCAGATCCTTTGCTTGCCGAATATCAGGTGGATGTCTATGTCGATTGTCTTTATTCAGTATTTAAACAATCCGGTGCAGATATTTTTGTCCTTTCCTTCGATCGAATAGGGAAGGACCTAGTTGGCCTTATAGCTACGCGAATTGGAGCATCGGCAATTACGGAAGTGGTTGATTTTAAAACAGAAGGTCAAAAAATCACATGGGTTCGACCAATTTATGGAGATAAGGCATTCGGAGAGTATTCAGCCACAAGACACCAAGTGGTGGCCGGTATTCGCCCAAAGAGTCAAACCTTGCCTTTACCTGATGAATCACGTACTGGAGAAATTATTTCTGTTGGCTACAAACCTAAGGAAGAATTAGTTTTAACAAAGCTTGTAGTTAAAATTCAATCTGCCTTGTCAGATATACGCCTTGAGGATGCAACTATTATTGTTTCTGGCGGTCGAGGGCTAGAAGGTCCTGAAGGTTTTGCTGAACTCCAGGCTCTGGCAGATGTGCTTGGGGGAGCAGTCGGAGCATCTCGAGCTGCCTGTGATGCAGGCTGGGTTCCGTCCAATCTTCAGGTTGGTCAAACGGGTGCCGTTGTTGCACCTGATCTCTATATAGCGGTCGGTATTTCAGGTGCCAGCCAGCACTTGGCTGGGATTACCAATGCCAAAACGGTAGTGGCAATTAATTCAGATACAGAAGCGCCTATTTTTAAACGAGCAGATCTTGGTGTAATTGCGGACTATAA
Source organism: Bacillus sp. AFS037270 (assembly GCF_002585305.1). The sequence continues at coordinate 136,368 of NZ_NUNF01000011.1, forward strand.
GCAGGTCATTCCTGCACTGACGGAGAAACTAAAAAAAGTATTAGTATAGATAATGTATAGCAGGAACCTGATGGACATTGGAGGTTCCTGCTTCTTTGATTCTGAAAATTTTGATATTATTATACCTATGAAAGGTGTGATTTATTTGGTTGTTCAGCTAGAGAATGTCTCATTAATGAGGGAAGGAAAAATAATCCTCCAAGATGTTAACTGGGAAATTAAAAAAGGAGAACATTGGGTGTTATTCGGTTTAAATGGATCAGGAAAAACAGCCATTTTAAATTTACTCAATGCCTATTACTTTCCGACAAAAGGAAAAATCACCGTTCTAGATTTGGAGTTCGGAAAAACTTATCTAGGAGAAAAACTTCGGAAGCAGATTGGTTTTGTTTCATCGTCGCTTCAAGAAAAGTTTCACCCGGAAGATAATGCATTTGAAGTTGTCTTAAGCGGTGCCTTTGCCTCAATTGGGCTTTACGAGACACCTACAGACCGAATAAGACAAAAAGCAATCGCTCTTCTTGAGGAGTTAGGCTGTATCGAGTATGCGAATCGCAATTATACTACCCTTTCACAGGGGGAAAAACAACGGGTGCTCATTGCTCGGGCACTGATGGCCGATCCTTCCTTGCTAATTCTAGACGAACCCACGAATGGATTAGATTTTATTGCACGGGAACAATTGCTGGAGTCGGTTGAAAAGATTACCGAAAATCAGGATTCCCCAACAATTATTTATGTCACCCACCATGTGGAAGAGATCCTGCCAGTTTTCTCTAAAACTTTGCTTTTGAAAAAGGGGCAAGTATTTGCATCTGGAGAAACGAAAGATATGATCGCTAGTCTCAAGCTGACAGAATATTTTAATCTCCCTGTTAATGTGCACTGGGAAAATGGACGACCACTATTGTCAAAACGGTCGGCAAAAGAAACAGTTAGTTATTAACAAATTAATAGTAATTATAGGTATAATAAGAATGGAGTTTTTTTAAGGGGAGAATGAAACATGAAAATCATTAAAGCCATTCTTATAATAGCCGTTCTACTTATATCATCATCGTGCACAAAAGATACTGATTCTAAAACAAAGGAGATAAATAAGGAGAAGCAAGAGGAATCAGCTGAGAAAGCAAAAGAAAAAGCAGAAGCTGAAGAAAAAGCAAAGGCTGAGGAAGCCAGAATAGCGGAAGAAAAGGCAAATGCTGAGAAAGCAGTGCAAGAAAAGCAAGAAGCGGCAAAACAATCACAGGAAGAATTAGCGAAGAGTCTCGGTTTAGAGTTAATTACTGTTGGAAGAGTGGTTGACGGAGATACCTTTGTGACCTCCGATGGACGTAAGGTCCGTTTAGTCGGCGTCAATACACCGGAATCGACCACCAGACATGAGCAATATGGGAAAGAGGCAAGTAACTATACAAACTCAAAGTTGAATGGAAAACAAGTATGGATGCAGAAGGATGTTTCCGAGACAGATCGCTATGGCCGCTTGCTAAGGATTGTTTGGTTTAGTGTCCCTTCAAATGATATGGATGAAAATGAGATTAGAACAAAGATGTTTAATGCAGATTTAGTTTTGAACGGATACGCAGAGCCGTCAACCTATCCTCCGGATGTTAAATACAGTGATTATTTTGTCAAGTTTGCCAGAGAGGCAAGGGAGGCAAACAAAGGTCTTTGGGGATTCGGCTCTCAAGGTACAACAAAAGGTGATTTAGATTCGAGCTCAAGTAACAATGGTACAGGTAATTCAAATGGCGGGAATACATCGAATGGCTCTACATCAGGCAGTGGGTCATCAACCAATGCCGGTTCGGAGGTCTTTAAAAATTGTACGGAAATGAGGAAGGTCTATCCGAATGGAGTGCCATCCACACATCCTGCTTATGAATCCAGGCATGACCGAGATAAGGATAACTGGGCATGTGAACAATAAAACAACAAAGACCGTAATCCAAATGCGGTCTTTTTATTATTCTAAAGGCGGATTCAAATGGTCGTTCCTATGACGACCTTTTTGAGTCGGCCTCTTTATTTTCTGGGAAAGACTTTTTTGCCCTATTCTTCGGCATACAGTAGGATTTTCCTTGTAGCTTAAATTCAAATAGTAATCAGTTCCTATGATAGATAGAACTATTTGCTTATTTTTGGATAATTCAAAAAAGTGCTACTGATGGAAAAATAAACCTGAACTATAATCAATCGAGATAGGAGGTGATGGATGGGAATTTCAAATGTAATCGCTTTCGGTAACTTATCTTGGAGCTTTTCTAGAGATAAATGGTGGCCTACATAACTATGTCAGGTAGATTGTAAGAAAAGAACAAGGGGAAAAAGTGCAAGTTTAAATTTATCGGGGTAAGGAATTGTATTCATTTAAGAGGAGGAGTTACTGTGAAAAGGAACGTGATTCTTAAAGTTTTAACTATTTTTACTATGATGTTGTCCATTATAGGAAGTTTTGCTACTTCACCTGCAGAGGCAGCACCAAGTAATTATAAGTTTGACTTTGGCAATGGCCAAGTAGAAAAGGGCTATATCGGTGTAAGTGCTGATGAGAAATATGATGAGAAAAAGCGTTATGGCTTCAATACACCGGAAAATATGATCAATGTGCCAGCGTCTGGAACAGGTGTGGGCAGTGATGCTGTCGAGTTCTTAAAGTTTAGCACAAAGAGTGAAAATACTTTTAACGTAGACCTGCCAAAGGGGCTTTATGAGGTTAAGGTCACCTTAGGGGACACAGCAAGAGCGAGCGTTGCGGCCGAAGGTGTCTACCAAGTGATTAATATGACAGGAAATAATGCGACCGATTCGTTTCAAATCCCAGTAACGGATGGTCAACTAAACCTACTGATAACTGAGGGAAAGGTGGGCACTAGGTTTACGCTAAGCGCCTTGGAGATTGATAAGCTTTCACACCATCCTGAAACAAATCGAACCATCTATATTGGTGGGGACTCAACTGTATGCAATTACTATCCAATAGATAGCAGTATCCAAGCAGGATGGGGACAATTACTGCCGAAATTTGTTGATTCTGAAATTTTCCAGGTGAGAAACATGGCTTCCGGCGGCCAGATTGCCAGAGGCTTCTTATATGATGGTCAGATGGAAGCAATCTTAAAATACATTAAGCCTGGAGATTATTATATCCTTCAACTTGGTATTAACGATACAAATCCAAAAAATACGACAACCGAAGCACAATTCAAAGAGTATATGCGAGAAATGGTTCAACAAGTAAAGGCGAAAGGTGCAACTCCTATCTTATCGACGCCGCAAGGCAGGGCAACCGACTTTAATACTGAGGGTGTACACAGTTCGGTAAACCGTTGGTATCGAAACTCCGTTATCGCTTTAGCTCAAGAGGAAAATGTACCATTAGTAGATTTGAATGTGTTAAGTTCTGCATATTTCACCTCTATTGGACCTGCTGCCACTCTTGCACTTTATATGAATGGTGATACATTGCACCCAAATCGAGCAGGAGCGACCGAACTTGCCCGAATCGTGGCTGAGGAATTAAAAAGGCAAGGTCTTGATGGATTTACAGGAGAAGAGAAAAAGAATCAATAAAATAGGAAACGCTAATTTAACATATATCTTGTTAAATTAGCGTTCTAATTCTGGAATGTTAAACTGCTTTTCTATTCAAAACAATATAGTAAATTACATTTACGGTTTCGTGATTTACTATATTGAAAATTCTGAATAATTGTGTTAATCTCATAGTCAAGGTGATTGGTAACATGTGCCAAATAAAAGAAAAGATATTTATGTAAGCGCTTTAACTATACTCGTTTATAAGAAAAGAAAATGAATAAAGGGATTAAGGGGGACTCATATGGATGTAAGTGGAATTTTAAAGGTTGTTGCAGAAAGTAAGCTTGTTTATCCAAGCGAAGATAGGCAATCTAACACCTCAATTGGTAGCAATAAAGCTTTTCAAGAACTTCTTCAAAAATCCCAACAAGATCCCGCAAGCTTTTGGAACGATGTGGCGAAAGAACTATTTTGGTATGAGCCTTGGCAAAAAACAATAAGTGGAAGTCTTCCAGATTTTCGTTTTTTCGAAGGCGGCATTAGCAACCCGTGTGTAAACCTACTTGACCGTCATGTGCAAAACGGTGCAGGAAATCGCACTGCACTCATTTGGGAGGGAGAAAACGGAGACACTAAGTTTTTTACATATAATATGCTTTTGGCTGAAGTGAACCGATTTGCCAATGTTCTTCGTTCCTTCGGTGTGAAAAAAGGGGATTGTGTGGCGATTTTCCTTCCTAATTTGGCTGAGGCAATTATTGCTGTGCTCTCTTGCTTTCGGATTGGGGCTATTTACAATACGGTTTTTTCAGGGTATTCCGAAAAGTCCTTGAAGGACCGTCTCGTTAGCTTTGAGCCCAAGATTATCGTAACGACCGACGCTACGACAAGAAGGGGAAACAAAGTTTCCTTGAAGGAAAAAGTGGATAGGGTAATTCCAGATATTCCATCTATTGAAGCGGTGATTGTCGTCAATCGCCTAAATACAGAAATTAATATGATAGAAGGACGCGATTACTGGTGGGAGGAACTAACGAAAAAGGCAAGTATCTTTTGTGAACCTGAGAAGATTGAGGCCAATGAATATGGAATTGTGTTCTATACTAGCGGCACAACAGGAAAGCCCAAGGGTGTCGTTCATTCAGGAATGGCCTTTATGATCCAAAATTACATCTATAGCAAATATCATATGGACCATCATGATGATGATGTTTTCTGGTGTACGGCGGATATTGGTTGGTTGACGATGCATATTTGGGGCATTGCTGGTGCACTAGCAAATGGAGTCACCACGGTTGTATATGAAGGAGCCATTGACTATCCAACTAAGGACAGATTTTATCAGGTGATTGAGAAATACCGTGTCAATAAATTGTTTACCGCTCCAACAGCATTGCGGATGTTAAAGAGTCTGGGTGAAGAAATAATGGAGCAATTTGATTTATCATGTCTTGATGTCATTTCCCTAGTTGGTGAACCCTTTGACCCAGAATCATGGCAATGGACGTATGAGGTATTAGGAAAGAAGAAGATATGTGTCAATAATACTTGGGGACAAACAGAAACAGCGGGTTGCCCTATCGCTGGCGCAGCGTGGTTAACCTCAATGAAACCGGGATCTGCCGGAATGCCATTTTTAGGTGCGGATATAGCTGTAGTGGATGAAGAGGGAAATCCAGTTCAACCTGGTACGTTAGGAAATTTAATTATTAGAAGTCCATTCCCAATGCTTTGCCGCACGCTTTGGAAGGAACCGGAGCGCTATATTTCCTCTTATTTTAGCCAGATTGAAGGGAGCTATTTTGCTAGTGACTTGGCCTTGATTGATGATGATGGCTATGTTTGGGTCGTTGGTCGTTCTGATGATGCCTTCAATGTTGCCGGACATCGCTTAAGTACAATGGAAATTGAAAGTGCAGTGCTAGAATGTGAAGGAGTTGCAGAAGCGGCTGTAATTGGTGTCCCAGATGAAATCAAAGGAGAGGTACCACTCGTATTTGCACGGGTAAATGATCTTTCTTTTGGGACAGATAATTTAAAAGAAAAAATAAATGAACGGATTGTACAGCTTATCGGAAAAATTGCCCTGCCCAAAACCATTATTTTCACCGAAACACTACCAAAAACAGTTAGTGGAAAAATCATGCGCCGCTTATTAAAGGAAATTTTCCTATCAGGAAAGGTTTCGGGTGACATTACAGGGCTTGAAGATCCAGCAACAGTAGCGCAAATTCAAACCATTATCAATGGAAGGTCCACTGTGAAGTAAAAAGAGGTTTAGAGAGTAATAATGACAGCCCTTTTAACGGATGCTCTTTTGTAAAAAAAGCCGGGAGAAGTGACCAATTTGTTTTTCACCACTAGGGAAAAACCCTTGCATGCAAGGGTTTTTTGACGTCCTACAAGTGACTCAAACTCCTGACCTCAAAAAAAGAGGGAGACCCTTTTATTTTTTTAAACATATTCCAGTTCATGACAATAAAAAACTTTACTTTCCAAAAAGTTCCCTTGTTTAGAAATAATACTTACAGCAATTCTATCAATATTTACATCTATTCCTACTACTAAATTACTTTTAAAGGTTGTGGGGGAAAAAAGTTGTGGTCCATATTCGTCCTCATCAAATATTAGATGAGCAAAATATTCATTGTTTTTTCGCTTAATTTGTATAGTATAAGGTTTAAAAATTCCTTTATTTATTTCGCATAAACTATTCTTATCATTAATGGGGTAACAAAAGGTGATGACTTCGTTAAAAAATTTATCAGGAACTGTTAGTTTAATATTAAGACGCGGGAATGTGTGTTGATATAAAAAAGAAGAAATTTTCCATAAAGGAATTGTTGGTTGATTATACCAAATTATGTAATTGAATGGTAATGATTAAACAATATTATTCCTTTTTTGTTCTTATCGAAAAATTAATAAATCGTTAATAAATGCTTAAACAAGAGAGGAGAAATGATAATATATGCTTATATACCAAGAGTTTTACCTAAAAAAAACACTATGTTAACGTATTGATTTGACAACAATAGGTTAACATAGTGTTTTCTATATTTACGTCCCAGAAGAGATTCGAACTCCCGACCTACAGTTTAGGAAACTATCAGATATGTCATCGATATGTCAACGTATTGTCATTACGGGATTGAGGCGGAATTTGTGACCAACAGTGTAACTGTAAGTCCTACGGCTTTAAGATTATTAACCTACAGATATAATTTTGCCCGAAAATAGTAACTTTTGTCAAGATGTTCCCAATAAATAGTCCAGAATATCAGATGAGAATACAGCTTTAGATCCGTTCAATATGTAAAATTTCAGATAGTTTATAAAACTAATAAAATATAGGCGCTATATTCAATGAACTTATACTATAATAAAAATACAATAACTAATAATGGGTGAAGAACTTGAATAGAACTGAAATAATAACTTATCTAACAAATAAAATTCCTGATTACTCGTCTGAAGCAAATATTGATAAACATGTACTTCAATTTTGTACACATGTTTTCCCGTTTCTCCAAAGAGGTCGTTTGCATCCATTTATAGAAAATCTGGTTAACGCAATAAATGAAATAGAACAAGCAATTCCTGGATATGCTAAAAAAACTATAGATTGGATTTCTTCAATTGATAAAAACCATTTTGAGCAGGTTATACAGATATTTGGAGAAATAATAGTTCTAAGAAAATTAGTTTCAATAGCTGTGCCAAATACAATTACTTTAGAACCATCAGCAGCACAGAATGGAAAAAATCCAGAGTTTAGAGCATTAGTTGATGATACCTATATTGCAATAGAGGTTAAAACAGCAAGCTTATTTGATTTTTCTAATGAGCGCCAGAATGGATTACAAATTACTGCTCAACTTAATAGTTTAGATTACAACCTGTTACAACAAACTGGAAAAATAGTAAATTCACGTTCTTTAAAAGTAAAAGATTATTTACTAAGTGCTGAAGAAAAATTTGAACAATATAAAGGAAATCAAGAATATAAAGATGATCTCCGTCTGTTGTTTATAATTTGGGATGATTACATAAATGAACCGCTTAGCGCATTGGCTAATCCTAATTGTGGTTTATTGACTGATAACTCCTTTTATCAACAATCAAGATTTAAAAATGTGGATGGGGTTGTACTAATTAGACATATCCACCAGTTTTTTAGAAATCTTCAATACGGTGAGATTGTTGACTATGGGAAAAAAGGTGTACATGATTCTTTCGATTACGTTAATCCTGCAATATCGGCTGTTTATGTTCAAAACCCTTTAGGGAGAGAAGTTCCTCATGAAAAAATTATAAAATTTGATGCTGACCCAATTGAGGAATTTAGTGATTTTCATGTTGCCGAATATCAGCCTACTGATTTTATTGATTGGCAAAGGGGACTTTCCTTATCTGGCTTATATTCATTACCAGAAGAATTTAGGAACAAAATCATTTCTTTTTTTATTAACGCTCCTACCGAAAGGGATCCAAAATCATATAGGGACATCTCGCTTTTTGATAATGTCTCTATTGATAAAGTATATGCTAATTTAATTCACAAAACCTCTGATAAAAAACAAATTGAAAGGGGATTATTTGAAAGTATTAATATTGCTATATATGCTCGTAAGAGATCTTCTAAGGATAATTTGGGCTCATTAGCAAAAGAAACTGAAAGAAGGACCCGTAATGATTCAATTTTAAGAAATATCTACTTACGAAATTACTCCCTTACTCTTGATGAAAAATGTCCATGTTGTTCGGAGGAATTATTCAAAGATTGTTGTTTCAAAAAACTTAAATTCTTTAAGTATCAAAATAATTACAATTTATAAGTTATATTACCTGGTAAATTTATGTTAATGAATGCCAGGTATCAAGAAATCTAAAAATGATCATATTTGTGGTCATTTATTTTTATTTTAATACAGAATGTTTGTTCGTGTATAATGATATTGAAGGAGATGTTATAAATGGCAATACGTGATAGAGGAAAACTTAAATGGAGACAGCGCCTTTTTTACCGTTAGCATTCGAGAAGCAGCGAGAGATGTCTAGGTTCAACAACGTCAGCCTTATGGTTGGCGTTTTTTTTATGGCAAATTATTTAATTTCACGCATATAATTTAGCGGGAGGCGATGTTTATTGGGATTTAATGATTATAACCGTAAACATTCAAAAAAGACTTTATGGGACGAAGAATTAGATAGCGAAGAATCACTCATTGAGAAGCTATACAACGCAAATGTAAATAACCTTACACCATATTTTGATCCGAATTTTTCACAAAATGATTACAAACGTAAAAAGTATAAATGTGACCGTTGTGGTAATGAATTCGTGAATAATGGAACCGAGTTTTATCAATGTAATCTGCATTGTAAAACATGCGCACAAGGTATAAACCATTACGACAGGTAATCAGGCTTAGTCGTATTTTTTTTACTAACATTAGGAACATTTGTTCGTATATAATAAATGTAAAGGAGGCGATTGTGTGGCGATACGAGACCGTGGTAAAAAGAAGTGGCAGTTCGCCTTTGGCATGCCAGAGTTAATTAAGTCACAGAGAGATTTATGGCGAGATACGGAACGAATGGCGAAGCCGATTATCGATGAGTACGGAAAGAAGGAGTTTGACCAACGTTTATGCTATGCGATGGAGTATAACTTAGCCGTAAAGCTAAAGGTATGGAAAGATGGATTTACTACAGAAATTATCGGTTCCGTTCACCACGTTGATCCGATTTCACATGAGGTACATATCGAAATAAAGCCTGGAGAATATGAACGGATTAAATTTGAGGATATCATCGGAGTTAATGTAGATTAACGATTTAGTTCGTAAAACTATGGTAATTAACCGTATGAAACAACATGAAGTCTATTAAGATATGTAAATTAGATTAATTGCTGACGCAGCCATTTAGGTTGCGTTTTTTTTTTTACATACAGCGACACTAAACCGTCCTTTGACCCTTATCTACATATAAAGGCAGGAGATGAAGGCGAATAAGGGAACGGTTAAAAATTACAATCCATTCAAAATTACTAATTAATACACTACAGAAAAGAAAGTATCGATTCCATTGAACTTTTTTGCATTTTGTACTCTACGCCAGACGGTTGTAGTCCCTATTGTATTAATGTAAGGGACAAACAGCTGCATTGAATTTTTTTATATTGTACTCTACGCTTCTCGATTGTTTCCCCTATTTTATTAATGAATAACAAACGAGGGGGCTATTTAATGGGTACAGCATAAATATTTTATTGTTTTCCATCACTAGAAGAAAAACGGACCCGTATCTATTTTCAAGAACAACATGGGAGGTAAAGGTCGATTGGTTAATGATTCAACGGTCTTAATGTAAAATCGTAAAAAATTTAAGAAAATGTACCATAAAATATCTACGCTTATTAATTGTAGTCCCTATTGTATAGGTGTAGCGGCACAAATGGAGGTGAGATCGTATGGTAACAGCTTCAACAGTAAAATCGTAAGAGCGTACCTGAACTGGACGCAAAGTGAATTAGCTAAACGAATGGGTGCTAGCTGTGGTTCGGTATCAGCCTTTGAGAACGGAACGGACCGAATTGCACCTGAATTCGCTAAGAAGTTCAAAAGAGCCGTTGGAATTACTGATGCAGTTTTGATCGATATTCAACATTTACAGACTATGATAGCGGAATATACTGCTGGTATTTCAAGAAATCTAGTATTAATAATCTAATAACATTAATCTTAGGAGGAAATATAATGGAAAATCAAATTCGAGAAGTAAGGGTAGTAAGTCTTTGGGAAGTATGTAAGTTGGTAGGACTAACAGAAGAATACTTCAAAATTGAAGATGGTGAAGTAGGGATAAGGGTGGACGGTCTAATTAAAATTATGGAATTTTCCGACCAGAGAAATATCAGAATATCAGAATGGATCAACTAATATTGTCGGTTCCATGTTCATTGCTTTTTAACGTGCATGGAATCGTCTTTTTACAGGGTTACTCCTGAGTTCACTCAGAAGTTTAAATGAGTCACTGGACAAACGAATGACACTTTAATAGAAGATATCGAATAGCTACGGACTATATTACAGAATAAGACACTAATTGTCTTATTTGACCGTAGAGTATAAAAATTCTAGAAACTAGGAGGAAGAGAAAGTGAATTTACAACGCTATCAAAGGTTACAAGAAATTATGGCAACAGGAGATTATTACGTAGACATCGATCTGGGAAAGGTTTGGAGTAACAAGGATCAAGGAAAATGGTTAAACCCAAGGATTGACTCCAACGATTATCACCTTGTTAGTTTGTATCTAAACGGAAAGGAATACCAATACAGAGTCCATGAGTTAACTGCCTATGAGATGTGTGGCGAAGAATTGATCGGTAAGACGTGCAACCACCTAAACGGCAGAGCCAAGGACGACAATTCTAGCAGTAACATTAAAATGGCAACCATGAAAGAACAACATAAACATGCTGCCGAGACTGGATTATGGGGTATTAAAACCGATGAAAGACATCGACCAGGAGCGATATGTCTTTGGGACGCGGGGTGGAGTCTTGACGCAATTGCAGTTTCTACTGGTGTTAAAAAATATACCATTCGTAAGTATCTCAAGAATGACCGTTTTGAGTTACAACGTAAATGGCTAGAACGTAAGAAAGTAGAAAGTAAATAACGAAAATATCAAACGCCACTAGCAGTTAATCGTTGGTGGCTTCTTTAGGTTACGCCAAATTATATCAAAGGAGACGTGAAAAATGGAAAACACTAACAATCATCAATTTATTGACCGAGCAACAGGAGAAATCTACGATAAGGACGAGTATTACTTACGTTCAAGAAAGCAAGTTGAAGCATATCAGAAAAGGCTTGCAAAGGAACAAGCAATTAATAAAGGACGTTCGAAGAATTGGGTCGCTTGTTATCACGAAGCAATCAAATCCATAGCCTCGAAATTAACACTTGAAGAAATGGGAGCAGTATTCTTGCTTCTTCCATATATGAACTTAAACCGTAAAGGTGAACTAACAATGCGAGGTTGCAGAATGAATGTTAACAGTATTGCAAAAGCAATCGGTAAAAGTGTTCCACAGACAAAAAGGTTACTACCTAAGCTAGTTGAAGCGGGCGTACTGTACAAGGAAAGAGAAGGCAAGAGCTTTGTTTATGGCGTATCTTCAGAGTACCACACAATAGGAGGTGGACACGATGGACGCTTTACTAAATTGTATCAGCAGTTTACAACGACTTTAAAGGAGGAATTTGATTTGACGATACAGCTCGCAGGATTATTGTATGCAATTTTACCTTATTTCCACTATAAGACGTTTCTATTGTGTACTAATCCAAATGAAGACGATGACAAGGCACTTGATCCAATGTCTGAAAGTGAATTATCAGGATTGCTAGGTATAGATCGGTCGACCGTCTATAGGCTAATGAGAGAATTATCTAGACGTGGTGTTGTAGCAAAAATTAGTTCTTTCGGTGTTTCTATCTATCGTGTAAATCCCGACCTAATGTATCGGTTGGGATATGAATCGGATCTTGCTGTAGCAGTACGTACTGACTTCCAGGAAACTATGAAACTGTACCAAAAGAAAAGGAAAGGCAGTCTAAAGCAAATGCTTAAATGAAAATAAGGCATTTGTGCAAATATGATACTCCAATGCCCTGTATTTGTGCAAATATGATACATTTAAAAATGCAGTCAATCCGTTGAGGCTGTGAGGCGGAGGGCACTTTTTGCGTGTGTTTAACTCTTATTCTTATAGTTGACGTTTAACATATATGTTTCTAACAAACGAGAATAAGATTAAATTGTATTAACGTATAACCTTCGCCTAGCGGCTCGGTGATGTAACCAAAGCTTAACAGCTTCAGTAACATCTATAAAACTATAAACGTTTGTATTATTAGAAGACTGCGCTAAGCAGGATTCAACTGAGCGTCAGCGAAGTTTATTACGTTTTGACGATTAAACGATTATATTTAGGATCAACAACATAACAACCTTGATTTACCAAGCGTTTGATCGGCATTGTTTAGTTGATTGTTAAGTAAAAACACTTGATGTTATGTCCGAAACCGTCCCTCTTCGTAAAAATCTCGAGGGGTCACTTTGTTTTACTTTAGTGCGATAAATCGTGGATAGCACAGGGTTTTGGTAGATTAAGGATGCTTTACTGTGCTAAAGGATATGACATTTTGTTTTGTAATTAATAACGAGAACCTCTTCCATCATTTTTTACTTCTTTAGATTGCTTGACTAAGATACAATACACTTGGTATAGAGTTATCTCAGATGTTTAATCTGAAAACCTTGGGCTTATAGATCTGTGGTTCAAAATACATATACTTGACTATAAAGCAGTTTAATTTCGGTAAATAGCTTAGAATGGTGGAGGTTTAAAGTGAAATTTACAATTGAGAACTTACAGAAATTCGCTGAACAGCATAATGGAGAATGTTTGTCTGAAGAATATTTAGGCCGTCAAGAAACTTATAAATGGTGCTGTGAAAAAAATCATATATTTAATGCCACCTATCAACAAGTGAAGGCAAGAAAACATTTTTGTCCACATTGTTCTGGAGTCACCTTTGATATTGAACATCTTAAGGCTATAGCTGAAAGAAAGAATGGTAAGTGTTTATCAAAGGAATATATCGGAATGGACGAAAAATACCTTTGGGAATGTGAGAACGGGCATACCTGGGATGCAATAGCATCTTCAGTAAAGAGGGGAACATGGTGTCGTATTTGTAATTCTAAAGAGCCATTAACGCTAGAAGAATTACAGAAGTTGGCTGAATCAAGAGGCGGTAAGTGTTTATCTAATGCCTATATAAATTATAGTAGAAAGCTTGAATGGATGTGTGCAGATGGACATATATGGAAAGACAGCGCACGCCACGTAAAAGGAAGTGGAAGATGGTGTCCTAAGTGCAACAAATTTTTTAGTGAAGAAAAATGTAGGTTTATATTAGAAACTATATTTAAAAATTCATTTCCAAAAAATCGAACTGTACTAGGAGGCAGTCTTGAATTAGATGGATATAATTCTGAGTTAAATCTTGCTTTTGAATATCATGGTAAACAGCACTATGAGTTCGTGAAACATTGGCACGGCACAATAGAAGAATTTCATAAGAGACAAAAAGACGATTTGATTAAGGAAGAGTTATGCATAGAAAAAGACATTAATTTAATTGTTATTCCTTATAATTCCTATGAAAATGATAAAGAGTTATTTAACTATATTGTGGAAAAACTGCGTTCGTTTGAATATCAAACAGACCTAATCTTTGAAGATATTAATTTAAACAACTTTTATAAGAACTTTACTGTTTTAGGGGAAATAAAAAAAATAGCAGAGAGTAATGGAGGGCAATGCTTATCTAGTGAATACCTTGGTTCTGCTAAGAAACTTGAATTTATTTGTAAAAATGGTCATGAATTTAAAACGAATCTCAATCGTCTCAAAAGCAGAAATTCGTGGTGTCCAATATGTAGTAGGAAAGAAGCAGGTTTAAAAAGAAGAAATACAATCGAAATGATGAAGGAAATAGCAGTATCAAGAGGTGGAAAATGTATTTCGGAAAATTATTTTGATGACAGGACTCCATTAGAGTGGGAATGTAATGATGGACATCGTTGGTTTGCAGTACCTTCAAACATTAAACATAAAACAAACCCTACTTGGTGTCCAACGTGTGCAGATAAAGCTCGCAATGATGGACTAAGATTAGGTATCGATGAGATGAAGACTATTGCTATGAAAAAAGGTGGAAAATGTCTGTCGGAAGAATACATCAATAACGGGACTCCGTTACTCTGGGAATGTAAAAAGGGACATCGATGGGAAGCCGTACCAAACTCTGTAAAACAAGGATCATGGTGCGGTATTTGTGCAAATAATGTTAGATTGACAATTGAACAAATGAAGGATATCGCAAAACAACTCGGAGGAAAGTGTTTATCGGAAGATTATATAAATAATCATACACCTCTAACTTGGGAATGTGAAAAAGGACATGTATGGGACTCTAATGCTGCAGATATAAAAGTAGGGAAATGGTGTAAGATCTGTAGAAGACAAGCTGTCTTGGACGAAAAAAGAAAAAAGGGATTAGAAGAAATGAAAAAGTTAGCAGTTGAAAGGAGAGGAAAACTTCTATCTGTTGCTTATATAAACAATCGTACTCATTTAGAATGGAGGTGTAAAAACGGGCATATTTGGAAGTCAACTCCAGAAAATATAAAAAAGAGATGGTGCAAACAATGTAAACAAGATTCATAACCTTACCGTAAAAGTATACAAATACGAACACTTTTGAAACAGCCGTCAAACTCGCATTCTTCCGTTTTTACCATTGTTCGTAAAAGTATAAAAGTGAATTTACGAATATTTGTTTTATGCTATATACATTTACGAACACATTCGATATGCTAAAGGAAAATATATACAGGTATCGAGGGGTGAACGTAAAATGGAGAATAGGAAATTTGGATACATTCGTGTAAGTAGTCGGGATCAGAACGAG
Source organism: Bacillus sp. AFS037270 (assembly GCF_002585305.1). The sequence goes on from NZ_NUNF01000011.1 coordinate 151,472, forward strand.
GCACGTCAGCTACAGTCAATGAAAGAGGTTGGCATAAGTAGCAGGGACATATTTATCGAAAAGCAAAGCGGTAAAGATTTCAATCGTGAATCGTATCAATCGCTAAAACATCATTTACGATCTGGAGACATTCTTTACATTCACTCGCTCGACCGATTTGGTCGGAATAAAGAAGAAATATTAAACGAATGGACGGACATTACGAAGAATATTAAAGCAGACACAGTTGTTTTAGATATGCCTTTACTTGATACTACGAAATACCAGGACAGCCTTGGGACATTTATCTCTGATCTAGTGCTACAGATTCTTTCGTGGTTAGCAGAAGAAGAACGAGAGCGGATCAAGAAGCGTCAAAGAGAAGGAATTGATGTAGCATTAAAAAATGGTGTACAGTTTGGAAGACCTAAAGCGGAAATAACAGATGCTTTTACTTCAGTGTATACAGAATGGAAATCTGGAGAGATAACTGCAACGGAAGCAATGAGAAGAGCGGAAATGAAACGGACAACGTTTTATAAGTTAGTTAAAGAATATGAGACGCAACAGGCGAACTAATGACGGTTCGCTTTTTTTAGTTATAACGAGGGCTACCCTATCACGAACAATGCTCCCATGTAATATCGTAATGTGCCTGGTGTAACGTACATATGGACGTCAAATCTCGAATCTTGAAGAGTTGGAAAGGAAAGATGCCCACGTTTCTACAAAATCAGTCGGCGCAAATTACGAAATTTGGATTAAAAAATTTTTTTCGGAATCAGAACACTCGGTGGTATTGTTAAACTAACGGTTCAGTTGCATTAGATTAAATTTATGAATAAGCCAAAAATATGAAAGCTTTTACTCACTACTTGCATATTTTCAGCTTTTTTGTTCAATTAAAAATAATGTCACATACACTATACTTTAATTCTAAATACAAATAGACAAAATTGTTGATTCCGTTTATTACTCAAACAAAATTGGTGATGCCCAATAAATTAGTTCCTTTAAATTAATATTCCTATACTCGATAGAATCCATTAATTGAATTTTATCCCATATAGATATTCTTAGAGATTTTAAAATTGCTTCTTTCCCTTTGGACATATCGATTCGAGATAAATTTAAAGCTTCTCCCCAAGATGACCCGTTTAGAATATGAGTTAAGAATAAAGGCCCCAATATACTAGCAGCGAAACTATGTACTGACCATAAATGCCCAAAAACAGTTTGATTCCGAGATGATAATGAGGATCCTAAGCCTACAAATCCCATACCATCATATCTGATAGTAGAACATCCACTTTGACATGCATTTAGTACAAGAAGCCTTTTTTCTTTTCTATGTTGGTTATTAAATACTAATTGGCTCAATCTTACTGTTTCAGTCTCAGAAATTGTTAATACTGAATCATTTGGGTTATCAAAATTGAAGGCGCCATGACACATCAACCATATTAAATCAAAGTCTAAATCATTATATTTGGATAAAAATAATTGTAAACTACATTCACTTCCAACATAAACTTCATAACTTATTCCATAATAATTTAATAATACCTCTAATGCTTCCTTTTCGTTATAAGCATCAGTTAAAGAATTATCTGGATCACACCAGATTAATACTTTCTTTAGCTTGGCTTCTTTTAAGTTTTTAGAATTGCCCAATAAGGAAATATTTCTTTGAAGATACCATGATATTTTAGGGATAATAGGAGTATTAGTCCAAGTTAGTTCTAATAATCTAATTTTCTTTTCTTTTGATACGCCTTTTAACAAATTAGCAATTTCCCTTGGGTTAAAATATTTCTCAATAGCCATATCATACATACTTGAATACTCATCATTTGGTGTATCATATTCTACTTTGTTTATGGGCTCAGTATCTCCAGCTATAACTGTCCATGTTCCTTCAAAACTATTCTTTATTTTTAAAAATTCTTTAAGACTTAAACTGTCATCAAATTCATGATATGTGGTATTTCCATCTTCCATTATTAAATAAATAGATTTTGCATCTTTTAAGGTAGGAATTAATAAAATAATGACATCATCGAATAGTTGTTCATCTACATCATCTGGATTAAAAAAAGTTCTCCATAATACTGCACTTTTAACTGCAAAAGAATATTCCTCATGCTTTATGGCTAACATTATTATCGTTATTAAAATATCGCTTCTTCGATTCCTTATATTACAATTTTCTAATATACTGAGCGAGGAATTTAGATGTTCTAAGTAGGTCCTTAAAAGTGTTTCTAAACCTTCTTTATCAAATTTATGTTCACCTTTCATTTTACATAATTTCAAAGCTACCCTACTTTCTTCAGGCATCTCGACATCCAAAGATAATGCTCGTTTTGCCCAAAGTGTAATATCTTCTTCAATTATCTTTCCAAACGTTGTAGTAAATGTTTCAGCAATAATAAAAGCAAGGACTTCATTTTTTAAATCAATTTGGATTTGATATTGTTCTAATAATTGTTTATGTACCCAATTACTATGGTCCTCATTATAGTTTGATGCAAGTACTCCAGCATAAAAAGCCAGATAGTAAATATCTTCTAATTTGGCTTCCTTTCCAGTTTTCAACCATTTATTTGTTTCTTTATATAGTTCATGACTCTCCCTATAATTATGTCCAAGTATTCTACTAAGATAAAAAAAGTGTCCAACTAACATAATTAAGACTTCTCTTTGCCCTTCAATATCTTTACGATTAATTATTCTTTGCCAAAATGAAAAGTCCCATTCTATTTGTTTATCACTAGGATTAAAAGGAGAAGAATTAATAGCAAAGTTTTGGTAATTATACGACTCTCCTGGTAAACCTTGCTGGGATAGATGCAATGAAAACGTTAGATAGTCTTCAACTACTAATAATCTAAAGTGATCGGATATATTCTGGTCTAATTTTAAATAAATAGCAGAGAATATGAGCAAATTGGTTATCTCATTAACAATTGCTTTATGAGTTCTTATATCACTTGGAGAATAGATAGATCTTAAAGAAAAAACTAAATTTCTTAATTTAATTAAATCCTGAACATTTAATTTCTGTTTTAAACATTCACAAGTGTCTATCCCTTGGGTTGACAATTCTCCTAGAATTGGTTTAAAAGCAATAAATATGTTCTGTAAACTTTTTATATGATAATCTATTTCTTGAAATATGTGTTTATTTATCATTTATTTAACTCCTATTAAAAAATATGCATTTCCGATTATTTCATTTCTATTAATTATAATAACAATATTTTCTAATAACTGTTAAGATATTTACCGAGTTGGTCGAAATTATTGAAATTGTTGTACTCTCGAAAAATTAGAAGTTCCTAATATTTTAAAAAAACATGTGCTTCTTAAGAGAGCCAGTAGTAAACCAGTTATTTCTAATTTTAAAACAAGTCCTAGTATGGGGGAGAGTAGCGAAGGACCGCTTATTATCGAGTGAACAGCTACCCCTCATCTCTAAAATTTGGCTCGATCCACATAAAGCTAAATTCGTTTTTACAAATTTTTTCGGATTTAAAAATGTCGAGGATCATGCTGTTAAGTCACTAGTTCTTGTTGATCTAACGGATGCAGTTTAGTAAGAAGGCTATCCAATATAAAGTGGAGAATTGTTCCTTATATAGCTTTATAGATGTATAAAGAGAGGTGAAATTCAGTGATAACTCGATTTTACGATCTAGAAAAGTTTTATGAAAATTGGTGTAAAGAAAATGTAAACGGATATGTTTTTAATTATGCTGGAGGAAAAACTGGGAACGTTCTCCATATTGTTGGCTGTCGCCATTTAACAGTACCTTCACGAATTGGTACTTATACAACACGTTATCCAAAATTTTGTTCAACCGACATAAAACTATTATCTGATAAAGCGGATGAAGTAAGTAATCCGTATGGTTGGAGGAGATGTAAGGCCTGCTTTACAAAATAAACGTGAAAGAGTAAAGAGCTGTCTAATGTTAACAGAGGCATCAAATCTCGGAATGTTACCAGTTTGAGTGTTTTGTAACAGATTATCCACAGACAAAGTGATAAAATACAGTTTACAATCAATTAAAAACGATTGGGTGTATTTTTCATGTTCACGAAAATTCCAGTTATATATCGTGATGAACGTTATATAATGCTTGTTCAATACGCATCTGGTTACTGTGAGATCGTCAAGGAAGGAAACTCTAACTATGATATTAAACTTGTGCATTTTTCAGAATTGAAGATGAAAGAGGTATGATCGTCTATATGACGGTCTTTTTTATTTTTTTATCCCGCTAATCATTTTAAACTAGATGGTAAAAAGCTTTGATCATATTTCTAAGGGAATTATACAATGAAAGGAACCTAAGAAGTTTTTAAGAGTGGTTTTTCAATTGAGGGAAAATTCAACTCGTTAACGTATCGTAAACGTATGTTCTTTGACGTACATAATGTACACCTTCTAACCTAAGAACGCTTATTGAAGCGTCCCAGTGTGATCTGTTTGCGATTTTACAGTCACAGTATTGACATCGTATAGAGTACGTCTAATCAGATCAAAATGATGATTGTTATCAACGAAAGGGATTTTTAAATATTTCTTGAAGATACTCGTCAATTGGAGTAATCCAGCGAGCTTGTAATTTTTTTTCTTCTAATGAACGAGCTATTTTGCCCTTTGTTGTTTCCCAGAAATTAACCATTCGTAAATCAGATGGATCATCGTTTAGTAGAGTTACTTCATTGTTGCCAATAGGATTAGAGAGAATTCGATGTAACGGAACCTCTACGCCTTCGTACGAAGTGACATAAACTCTGCAATAATCATCTATGGTCTTAAATCTTGGTTTAATAATTAATGCTTTATATTTCTGAAAGATTTCACGATCAAGACAAAAGAAGTTTTTACCATTAAACGAATTTTGAGTCTTTATTAATACTAAATCCCCAAAATATTGATAACAATTATTCTTAGAGTCTGGATATTTCTCATGCATAGATTATTCACCTACCTTTCTAATTAAAGATTCTAACATAATTTTTATAAAATACCAGATTGTTGTATGAAGGGAACAACCCAAAGAATCTAGTGCAGAGTGTTAAAAGGAAAATTGGTCATAGACCATAGTTAACGTACGTAGATGTCTTTGTTTCTCTCTTAGTATCTATTGATGATATAATTAAAGGATAATATTGTTAATAATGGGAGAGCGATATATGAACGCCTTAAATAAACTTGAAAAAACGAAGGTTAATCTCTGCAAATTAATAGAAGAATATTTTAATAATGGTCCTTTTACGGAATTTTACGTAGCAAAAATTGAAGATGAAACCTTTTACGATGAAAGCCGAAAAGTTATTAGATCCCTTGCACGTAAACGAAATATTAAGGTCCCTGACTTTTTACAGGCTAGTAGAACACTTGATGAAGCCGTTTATTATTTAACCACCAGCATGGATATAAATGATAACGAATATACGATAAAGCAATATATAAGAACCTGCTTTAACGAATATTTAGACTATATGGAAGATGAGCAAATTGACGTACAAATAGTGCACGTTGAATGTGAGATTCCCGAAGATCTTACGTTTAAACACATAGTAGAATCAATACAAAAGTGTGAAAACCGTATTAATAATGAAGATTATTCGGGAGCCGTTACAAGTGCTAAAACATTAGTTGAGGGCGTGTGTAAGGAAATACTACAAAAGTTTCCTGATGTAAAAGTTGATAATAAAACGGATCTCCCTGCGTTATTTACAAAAGTACGGCAAAATTTAAAACTTGATCCTAGTGACCCCGATTTAGATAAATCGTTGAAAGATGTAATAACGGGTTTAATTAAAATAGTAAATGGTATTTCTGAGGTACGTAATTCACGTGGGGATTCACACTTACCGAAAAATAGAATAGATAGACATCATGCGGTAGTAGTTGTAAATTCCGCAAAAACTGTAGTTACATTTTTGTTTAACACCTATGAGTATCAATTAAATAAAGGTACTCTAACGTAAGGATTCGAGGTATGAAGTCTGCAAACGTTCACACTCGTGGTTGAAGGTAATTAACTATCAGTATGCAGACGTGTATGTCGTTGACTATCGTAAAGCTGGTGAATTTGGTGTGTTGTTAACATTTGAAGATGGTCGTTATGCTAGCGTAATGGAACTCGGTGTTCCTGTTTCTGCACCAAGGTACGTTTATGGAAAGCCGATAATTCGTAAAGAAAAAGATTTTACGTTTATTGATCCCGTTAAGTGTCGTATCAATTATCGTATTCTAACAAAGGCAGGCATATTACGTCTTCCAAGTTTTGTTGAGTGGATTAAATAATAATAAAAAGTTAAAGCCGCCCAATTTGGACGGCCTTTTTTATAAACGAATACCATTCCTTTTTATAATGTTACGTAATGGCGAAAATTTATTATGCTGCTCACGAATATGTTCATTATCCATTTGAACGTATTTGCGGGTTGTCTGTATGTCTGCATGGTCTAATATCCGTTGTAGCGTAAAAATATCACCGCCATTTAATACATAGTTTCTAGCGAAAGTATGTCGAAACATATGCGGGTGCAGTGTTGTTATGTTTAGCTTTTTCTTAAGTCGATTTAATCTTCGCCTGAATGCATCTGCTGTAAAGTCTTCACCATAAGCGTTCATGAATATTTTACAGTCGTCTCCAAAATATTGTTGTGTTTCATCTAAAAGTTGTCGTAATCTTTTCGCAACCTCACGACTAATAGGAATATCTCTGGACTTTCGGTTTTTAGCTATTTGGGAGGGGACGGTAATTGATGATTCCTTGAAATTTACTTGATCCGATGTTAAGGATAATGCTTCATTGATTCGAAGACCTGTATCCAGCAACAATAGTATCAGAGTTTTATCACGCCATTGAGCGAACTGTCTGTCGTCATAAGAGGCGAGAATAGCATCAATCTGACAGTCGGGTATACCTGGAACCTCTTCGTGGGCATCATCTCGCACTTGCGCTATATTCTTCATGGGATTAATCGGAGTAATACCCTCATTAAAAAGAAAGCGAAACAAGGTACTTAGACCACGAATACGAATGTTTATTGTATAAACGGATAATCTCTTTCCATTTCGCTTTCGTTGAGGATCCTCAGCATAAGGAGTTCTTTCCGTTCTTAAATAATTAATGTAGTTACGAATTATGTCTGCAGAAATTTCATTGATATTTGAGATGTCTTTATCTAACCATTGACGAAAATAACGGAAAATCTCGTGATACCCTTTTATTGTTCCTGGTCTGACGCCTTCAGCTGTTTTAGCTCGTATAAAGATTTGTAATGCTTCATCAATGGTATATAGGACATCACTAGTCTGTCGGTCCTGTGACGAGACTTTAGGACCTCTTTCACCGATAAATTTACGTTTCATGGGTTTCTTAATACCTCCTAGAGTTTTGCCGAGGCGTCCTACAGTTACAAAAATCTGTCCTACAGTCATAAAAACCACGTCCTACAGACAAAGAAAAAAAACGCTATGTCACGTGATTGTCCCGTATGATTGAACGGTAACAAATACGATAACATAGCGTTTTTTTAAAAGTACGTCCCAGAAGAGATTCGAACTCCCGACCTACAGTTTAGGAAACTGTTGCTCTATCCTACTGAGCTACTGGGACAATAGGAACGTTATTAATTATAATAATTTAATTTAAAAAGGTCAATAAGAAGTTATTAAGGAATCGAGATACTCCTCTCCACTTCCGTTTTTTCTGCGTTTTTCTCCCTCAATAATCCCCAAACAACTAGACTTAATGTAATTAATAAACCTTCTAACGATAATATATACCAAGGATAGGGCCCGAGAAGGTCTAGCAGGCTAGCACTGTTTGGTTTGTGGCTTAAGAACATATAATTACCGCCCACCAGCTTATTTATGAGCATAATGATCGGCATCAAAACATTCAAAAAGATAAATAACTTCAAGACTGACCTGATGGTTGGCCGGTAGCCTTTCGCCCAAGTAAAATAAAGCGGCACCCAAATGCTCATTAAGTGCGTATAAAAGAAATGGAAAAATCGGAAATGCGGGAAATCATAATTTAATAATGGTGTGAAAATCGCCTGTGATGCTCCTAATAAAGCGGTAAATAATAAAATCTCATATATGATTTTTTTTCTAGTTAGCAATAACACAATATTTAAAATAAGACTAATGCTGCACAACTCAAGAGGGATTGCATGACTGACATCCCAACTTCCATTTATATACATCCAAAGATGATAGGTTATTTCCATTATGATCAATGATATGGCTACGCCAATTTCAAAGTATCTCATCTTTTTGGACCTAAGTTTGTCTCTGAAAAAATATATTCCTGTAGCGACAATCAATAAGAGGGCAATAATGAAAAAGTGACTAACAGAAAACATTTCAAAATCATAATTTTTGTAACTGCCGCCAAACCACCCCAAGCAGACCCCCCCTTATTTCGTACTTTACCATGGTATGAGTTCAAATGAAGTCGAAAGTTAGGAGACAAGAAAATAAATTTCCCTATTAATTTGGCAAATTTTCAACGGGTGCCTGCCATAGGCCGTATATGATATAATAGTTTGTCGAAGAAAATCAAATTTAGGAAAAGAATTGTATGGGTGAACAACCCATTTCAATAAAAATTGATTAATATCCTGGAGGTCATTATGGCTGGTTATACGCCGATGATACAACAATACTTAACGATTAAGGCAGATTATCAAGATGCCTTTTTATTTTTTCGCCTAGGCGACTTTTATGAAATGTTTTTTGACGATGCCATCAAAGCATCACAAGTATTAGAAATCACCCTAACAAGCCGAGAGGGCGGTTCAGAAGATCGGATCCCGATGTGTGGAGTTCCGTACCATTCCGCTCCCAACTACATTGAACAGTTGATCTCAAAAGGCTATAAAGTAGCCATTTGCGAGCAAATGGAAGACCCAAGACAAACAAAAGGGATGGTAAAACGGGAAGTCGTCCAGTTAATCACCCCTGGTACCGTAATGGATGGAAAAGGGTTAACAGACAAAGAGAACAACTATCTCGCTTCCATCACAGCCTTTGACGATCAAACCTTTGGATTTGCCTATAACGATATTTCAACTGGAGAGAGCCGGGTCACGCTCCTATCCAATAATTTTGATGAAGTTCTCAACGAATTAGCTGTCTTAAGTGCCAAAGAAGTTGTTGTTGCTAGCAATTTTGATGGGGAACTGCAAAAGAAGATGCGTGAACGCGATGTACTGGCGATTTCTTTTGAGGATAGTAGTTCAATAGAAATAAATTTTGCCCACCTGCTTGAAGAACTTAATCAGGAAAAACTGAAACAAACGGCCGCAAGAATGTTTCACTACTTGTTCCGGTCGCAGAAAAGAAGCTTAGACCATCTTCAACCAGTGACGACCTATCAGATTCAGCAATATATGAAAATTGATTACTATTCAAAACGAAATTTAGAATTAACCGAGACCATCCGTTCAAAAGGAAAAAGAGGCTCCTTATTATGGCTGCTCGATGAAACAAAAACAGCGATGGGCGGCCGGATGCTAAAGCACTGGATTGACAGACCATTGATTCAGCAATCAGAAATTGAGCAGCGTCATAATCTCGTTGATGTTCTAATCCAGCATTATTTTGAGCGCCAGGAGCTCCGTGAGAACTTAAAAGAAGTCTACGATTTAGAGAGATTAGCAGGACGGGTTGCTTTTGGAAATGTAAATGCCCGTGATTTAGTCCAGCTAAAGCGTTCCTTAATGCAAGTACCCTTTATAAAACAAATTCTTTTTGGTATGCAAAATGAGCAAATGAACGAAATTGCTGAAAAGCTTGACCCTTGTGAAGAAGTGACCGATCTGCTTGAACAGGCGATTGTGGACAATCCTCCGCTATCCTTAAAAGAAGGTAATATCATTCGCGACGGCTACAATGATCAGCTTGACCAATATCGTGATGCCAGCCGGAACGGGAAAACCTGGATTGCCCAGCTTGAGCGGGAAGAACGGGAGAAAACGGGCATTAAATCCTTAAAGGTCGGCTATAATCGTGTTTTTGGATATTATATCGAGGTTACCCGTGCGAACCTTCACCTATTAACAGAGGGGCAATATGAACGGAAACAGACCTTAACGAATGCTGAACGCTTTATTACACCTGAATTAAAAGAAAAAGAGGCATTAATTTTACAAGCGGAAGAAAAATGCGGGGAACTGGAGTATGATTTATTCACCGGAATCCGCGAAATAGTTAAAGAACAAATTCCACGTCTGCAGGCATTGGCCAAAGCTGTAAGTGAACTTGACGTATTACAATGCTTTGCACAAATCAGTGAAGAACGTCGCTATGTGAAACCGCAGTTTTCAAACGAACGCCGGGTAGTCATTAAGGACGGACGTCATCCGGTAGTTGAAAAAGTATTAAACACACAGGAATATGTGCCAAACGACTGTTTTATGGATAGCGAAAGGGAAGTCCTTCTCATTACAGGACCGAACATGTCTGGTAAAAGTACGTACATGCGCCAAATCGCATTGATTGCTATTCTAGGGCAAATTGGCTGCTATGTTCCGGCCTCAGAAGCGGTTTTACCGATTTTTGACCAAGTGTTTACACGAATTGGTGCAGCGGACGATTTGATTTCTGGTCAAAGTACTTTTATGGTCGAAATGCTTGAGGCCAAAAACGCGATTGCGAACGCCACTCAAAATAGTCTAATATTATTCGATGAAATTGGCCGGGGAACCTCGACCTATGACGGGATGGCCCTTGCACAGGCTATTATTGAGTACATTCATGAGCGGATTGGGGCGAAAACTTTATTTTCCACTCATTATCATGAGTTGACCGTGTTAGATGAAGAGCTTTCTAAGTTAAAAAATATCCACGTTAGTGCGATTGAACATAATGGTAAGGTGGTCTTCCTTCATAAAATTAAGGAAGGCCCAGCTGATAAAAGTTACGGAATACATGTAGCACAGCTTGCTGAACTTCCGGCTGAATTAATTAGACGGGCGAGCGAAATTTTAGCAGAACTTGAGCAGACAGATGCTCAGCCGGCTCCAGTGAAAGTAGTTGTGAAACCACAAGTGCCAGAGGAAAAGGCAGAAAAACCAGTTGAGCAGCCAGCACAGCTGTCGTTTTTCGATGAGCCGGCAGAGCCGAAAAAAGCGGAGCCTACTTCTAAAGAGAAACGAGTCTTAGAGAAAATTAAAGAGTTAGATTTATTAGATGTTACACCGCTTCAAGCGATTAACCTGCTGTATGAGCTCCAGAAAAAGTTAAAGTAAGGGGGCTTTATTGATGGGTAAGATTATCCAATTAGATGAGATATTATCCAATAAAATTGCGGCCGGCGAGGTAGTTGAGCGCCCGGCCTCTGTCGTGAAAGAACTCGTTGAAAATGCAATTGATGCCGGTAGTACCGTGATTGAAATCGAAATTGAGGAAGCCGGCCTGGCAAAAATCCGCATTACAGATAACGGTTATGGTATTGAAGAGGAAGATGTATTAATCGCCTTCCAACGTCATGCCACCAGTAAGATTAAAAATGAAAATGACTTGTTCCGGATTCGGACGCTGGGATTCCGTGGTGAGGCCCTTCCAAGTATCGCCTCAGTTTCCAGACTTGAAATGAAGACCTCTACTGGAGAAGGTGCTGGAAACAGAGTCTTGATTGAAGGCGGAAAAGTCGAGATATTTGAAAAAGCTTCGGCAAGACGCGGTACTGATATTACGATTACTGATTTATTTTTCAATACGCCTGCCCGTTTAAAGTATATGAAAACCATTCATACAGAGCTCGGGAACATTACCGATGTAGTAAACCGGCTGGCACTTTCACATCCTGAAGTTGCTTTTCGACTAATCCACAATGAGCGGAAATTGCTGCAAACAAACGGAAATGGTGATGTCCGCCAAGTATTGGCTGCGATTTACGGCTTGGCTATAGCCAAACAGCTTGTCCCGGTTTCCGGTAAATCCCTAGATTATACGATTAGCGGTTTTGCGTCGATGCCGGAAGTAACAAGGGCTTCACGAAACTATATCTCAACGATGATTAACGGCCGTTTTATTAAGAACTATGCTTTGGCTAAAGCGATTCAGGAAGGTTACCATACTTTGCTGCCAATCGGACGCTTTCCAATTGTTCTTCTTAATATTGAGATGGACCCGCTCTTGGTGGATGTCAATGTGCATCCATCGAAAATGGAGGTTCGCATTAGTAAGGAAGCCGAATTGTATGAGCTAGTGACGAATATGATCAAAGATACGTTTAAATCTAAAATCTTGATACCATCAGCGTATAACCCTGTAAAAAAAGAAGAAGTGAAATCAGAGCAGACAGCGTTAGCTCTTGACGAGGGGACACCGGTCGTTAGTAAACCTATAGAAATGCCATGGGAACAACCTGTTTTCACACATACAATTCAGGAAACGCCTGCCATTCCAGTTTCTCGTTATGATAACATCCCTGTAAAGCACGAGGGAACTTTTCCGAAAACTACTTATGAACCGGAAGCGGAAACGTTTGAAGAAGAGATTATCGACGATACAAATCCAATAATTGAACATGTAAAAAATGTTCCACAATCATTAGAAGGTACTCCTGTTGAAAGTGATGAAGTTAAAAGCAGGATTCCCCGTCTTTACCCAATTGGTCAAATGCATGGAACTTATATTTTTGCTCAAAATGAAAATGGCTTATATATTATTGATCAGCATGCAGCACAAGAACGATTGAAATATGAATACTTCCGCGAAAAAGTGGGACAGGTCCAGTCGGAGCTGCAGGAAATGCTTGTGCCGATCACGCTGGAGTATTCAACAGACGAATATGTGAAAATTACAGAGAATCTTAGTGAACTAGAAAAAGTAGGCGTGTTCCTCGAGGATTTTGGATTAAATAGTTTTATTGTCCGCTCGCATCCGCAATGGTTTCCTAAAGGAGAAGAGAAGCAGATAATAGAGGATATGATTGAACAAGTATTATTGATGAAAAAGGTAGACATTAAGAAGCTTCGAGAAGAGGCAGCGATTATGATGAGCTGTAAAGCCTCGATTAAAGCCAACCGTCATTTGCGTAACGATGAAATCCAGGCACTTTTAGATGATCTACGAAAAGCATCAGACCCATTCACCTGTCCACATGGCAGACCAATTATTGTTCACTATTCGATTTATGAGATGGAAAAGATGTTTAAACGGGTGATGTAGTATTTTTTTGTGACCGTGAGATCTGTAAAAAGAGGTGGAACTGTCAAAATATAAAAAGAATTGAGACCGTGGTATCCTAAAAAGAGAGGAGACGGTCACAATAAAAAAGAATTGAGACCGTAGAATCTGAAAAAGAGAGGAGACGGTCACAATAAAAAAGAATTGTGCCCGTAGAATCTGAAAAAGAGAGGAGACGGTCACAATAAAAAAGAATTGTGCCGTTAAAAGGAAAAAAAGATAGTAACCGGTCACAAAAAACCAACTACTAAATTAAAAAAAGGCTGCAGGATCATCCTGCAGCCTTTTTTATATACCCTATTTCACACCAACATGAATCTTATTAATAAACTGCAATGCCTGTCCAGTCCCAACAGCCACAGATTCCAATGGACTTGATGCCAGCTGAACCGGAACAAATATTTCCTCACTCAACCATGCTTCCATTCCATTTAACAATGATCCGCCGCCAGTCAGAATCACGCCTCTATCGACAATATCACCACTTAACTCGGCTGGGCAATCCTCGAGTGTTGCACGAATGGCCTCCATAATATGCAACAAGGATTCTCTAATAGCATTCCGAATCTCATATGATGATAGTTTAACAGTTTTTGGTAAACCAGTTACGAGATCCCGGCCGCGCACATCCATAAACTTTTCTTCATGGTCAATCAGGGCATAACCAATTTCCATTTTAATATTCTCAGCGGTTCTCTCCCCAATTAATACATTGTATACCTTGCGGACATGTTGAATAATATCGTCATCTAAACGATCGCCGCCTATTTTAATAGAATGGCAGGCTACTACCCCGCCAAAGGAAATAATCGCCACTTCCGTATTACCACCGCCGATATCAACGACCACATTGGCAACCGGCTCATCAACAGGCATACCTGCCCCAATTGCCGCAGCAACAGGTTCTTCAATCAGTGAGATCTTTTTGGCACCAGCATTTCGGACCGCATCCTGGATTGCTCTGCGCTCTACACTAGTTGAACCTGATGGAATACAAACCACCACATTCGGCTTGCGAAGGGCGAAACCTAATTTCTTAGAAGCCTTCCGCATCACGTTTTTAAGCATTTCAGTAGTGACATCAAAATCAGCGATCACCCCATCTTTTAATGGACGAATGGCGATAATTTTTTCCGGTGTCTTACCTATCATCTCTTTCGCTTCGATCCCAAACGCAACTACATTCTTTGTCTCTGTATCTATCACCACGACCGATGGCTCGTTAAGTACAATTCCTTTACTTTTGCTATATACCAATATATTAGCGGTTCCTAAATCAATCCCAATATCAAAATTAGAAAGCATTTTTATTCACCTATTCCTAAATTTTTAAATACATTAAAAGCTACGTTTAAGCCTAACATGAATGTGGGGGTAAAAAGCATTTTGTAAATGAACCGTTATCGATTTGTAACCTTATAAATTTTTTTGTCATATTTTGAAGTAATGTGTTATAAAAATTTCATTTAACTATTAACGCATAAGAAACAAATTTTTTGTATATACTTGTTTGATGTTCTACTGCTTTTCGAAATTGTGATACCATGAAGGGGTGGAAGCAAAACAAACAGCCTCCATCACTGAAAAAAAGCATAAGGCAGTGAGAAAATAGTGGATTCCAAACAAAAATTATTAGTTATCATTGGTCCTACTGCAGTGGGAAAAACAAATCTTAGCATCGAAATGGCCAAACGATACAACGGTGAGATTATCAGCGGGGATTCCATGCAGATTTATCGTGGAATGGATATTGGGACTGCAAAAATAACGAAAGAAGAAATGCAAGGTATCCCACACCATTTAATTGATATCAAAGAGCCGGAGGAAAATTTTTCAGTTGCAGAATTTCAACTCCTGGTTCGTGCAAAAATAAATGAAATTGCCAAAAGGGGAAAGCTTCCCATCATTGTTGGCGGGACAGGGTTGTATATCCAGTCCGTCATTTATGACTATCAATTTTCCGATGTACCTGGTGACGAAGCTTTTCGGCTTGAGCTAGAGGAAAGAGTAAAGCAAATAGGAAATGACGCTTTGTACAAAGAACTTCAAGCGGTTGACCCAGAGAGTGCTGCTCAAATCCATCCGAATAATGTGAGAAGGGTGATCCGTGCACTTGAGATATTCCATTTGACAGGTAAAACGATGCAGGAATATCAGAGGAAACAGCAGCCTGATCTGATGTATGAAACAGCGCTTGTCGGATTAACGATGGACCGGGAAAAGCTTTACGAGCGTATTAATTTAAGAGTGGATATAATGGTTAAGCAAGGGCTGTTAGATGAGGTAAAATCCTTATATAACCAAGGCTTACGTGATTGCCAGTCAATTCAAGCTATCGGTTATAAAGAGATTTATGACTATTTAGATGAGAAAGTGACCTGGGATGATGCGGTTGAGCAGCTAAAACAAAACTCTAGAAGATATGCAAAAAGGCAATTAACTTGGTTTCGGAACAAAATGGATGTAAAATGGTTTGATATGACATATGTGAACGATTTAGCAAAAAAAATAGCGGAAATTTCACAATATGTTGAAGGAAAGCTTCAAGTAAAATCGAATACATATTAATAGAGATAAAAGAGGAGGATATACTAATGAAAACAACAATTAATATTCAAGACCAATTTTTGAACCAGTGCCGCAAAGACAACACCCATGTAACGGTGTTCCTTCTAAATGGTTTTCAATTAAGAGGCCAAATTAAGGGCTTTGATAATTTTACCGTATTATTTGAATCAGAAGGTAAACAGCAATTGGTATTTAAGCATGCTATTTCCACTTTTGCACCACAGCGTAATGTCCAGCTTGAATTGGATAACCAATAAAATAGGATCAAAATGGAGCCCGTTATCTTGGGCTCTTTTTTATTTTCTATAAATAAAAGAAATCTTCTTTAATGAATTCCAAAGATTGTGAATACACATAGAGGGAAGGATTATGCCTAACCTAAAACACTTCTGAGTAGCTTTAATCTTGCTACCTTATGTATACTGTCTGCAGAATGAGAGGTGATAGCTTTGGATCAACCATATCGAACGAAAAGTAACGGCCAAATAAGGGTGGTACTCAACTCGAATGAAAGAACAACGATAAGAAAAGAAGTACCCGATTTTCAAGTTGTTCCAAAGGTCATTCCCCCAGAGCATACTGCACTAAAAGAAATTGAAGAAGAGCTCGGGGCATTGGTTGGCATGGAAGAAATGAAGCGTATGATTAAAGAGATTTACGCTTGGATTTATGTTAACAAGAAGCGTGAGGAAATGGGGCTGAAGGCGAGAAAACAAGCCCTCCATATGATGTTTAAAGGGAATCCTGGAACAGGGAAAACCACTGTTGCTAGGTTAATTGGCAAGCTGTTTCAAAAGATGAATGTCCTCTCCAAAGGCCATTTAATTGAGGCGGAACGGGCGGATCTCGTGGGCGAGTATATTGGTCATACCGCTCAAAAAACGAGAGATTTAGTAAAGAAGGCTCAAGGAGGAATTCTATTTATCGATGAAGCCTATTCCTTAGGTCGTGGCGGAGAAAAGGATTTTGGCAAGGAAGCCATTGATACGCTCGTCAAACATATGGAGGATAAGCAGCATGAGTTTATTTTAATTCTTGCTGGGTATTCAAGGGAGATGGATCATTTTTTAACCCTAAATCCCGGTCTTCATTCTCGTTTTCCCTTGGTCATTGATTTTCCGGATTATAATATCGAGCAGCTGATGGATATTGCTGGAAGGATGTTAAAAGAAAGAGAGTATACGTTAAGCCATGAAGCTGAAAAAAAATTAAGAGACCATTTGATTTGGGTAAAGGCTGTCTTAAATCCTAACACATTTTCAAACGGCAGATACGTCCGCAACGTCATTGAAAAATCAGTCCGGGCACAGGCCATGAGGCTGTTAATGCTGAATAGTTATGACAAACATGAATTAATGACACTCAGGAGCAATGATTTAATATTTGAAGAGGATTAAAACGGAAAAATCGGCGGGGTCATCACCCGCCGATTTGTTTATGATTTTCGATTTTTTGGGAAACTCCAAGACTTCGAGAAGGCAGCTTCCAATCAAAGGTATAAGACAGTACACGTAAGCCAGTCACTAAAATAAATAGGGTATATAATTGCCAAGAATCAGTCGCAATCTCGAGACCAATCATAAATCCCGCCAGTATAGCCCATACAGCATAAATTTCCGCTCTTAACACAATCGGTTTTCTACCGGCAAGCAGGTCGCGGATAATCCCCCCGCCAATCCCTGTTAATACTGCTGCAACAATAACAGCGCTGAGGGGATGGTTCATATTCTCGGCATAAATGGCACCCTGAATGGCAAAGGCGGACAGGCCGATCGCATCAAAAAAGTTTCCCCATTTTTGCCAATGTCGCAATAAGTTATTAGGAAATAAAAACACCGCAGTAATCGACAACAAGGCGATTTGAAAAAGTATTCCCTGTTCCCATAAGGCTGAGACCGGTACACCAATTAGCAGGTTTCGAATTGCGCCGCCGCCAAACGCTGTAACGATCCCTAAAATATAAACTCCTAAGATATCATATTCCTCTTCCATTGCCACAATCGCACCGCTGACTGCAAAGGCAATGGTACCAATCATACTTAAAACTTCCCATGTCATGTTGAATTCTCCTTAGTGTCCCATAATCACAATGATAATAGTAAAAAACGGTTCAATAACAAACAATAAAATTTTATCACGATGCAAGAAAATTACAACTACTTTTTAATTTCCAAAAGAGTATGGGGAAAATTAGAGATTACAAAGTTTTTTTGTTATGATGAGAATGAAGTACAGTTACGGAAGGAAGGATGCCTGTGGAACAAAAGGATACGAAGGAAAAGGTCATTCTTGTTGGCTGTCAAACAAATGGTGATGAGGATCAGCGTTTTGACTATTCGATGGAAGAGTTAGGAGCATTAACCGAAACCGCCCAAGGGGAAGTCCTTGCTTCCTTGGTCCAAAAACGAGACCGCGTCCATCCTGCAACCTATATAGGTAAAGGGAAAGTGGAAGAGTTAAAAAGCCTCGTTGAGGAGCTTGAAGCAGACATTGTCATCTTTAATGACGAACTTTCTCCAAGTCAAAAGAGAAATCTGGGCTCAGAAATCGATGTTCGAATTATTGATCGAACTCAACTCATTTTGGATATATTTGCGCAAAGAGCGCGCTCAAAAGAAGGAAAGCTGCAGGTTGAGCTGGCACAGCTGCAATACATACTTCCCCGTTTGGCTGGACAAGGAACAGCACTTTCAAGACTTGGTGCAGGGATTGGAACAAGAGGACCAGGGGAAACAAAACTAGAATCAGATCGAAGACATATCCGGCGCAGAATTGATGATATTAAGAGTCAGCTTGCTGTTATTGTTCAGCACCGTGACAGATACCGTGAACGAAGAAAGAAAAATAAAACCTTTCAAGTTGCCATTGTCGGTTATACAAATGCCGGAAAGTCGACCCTTTTTAATCGATTATCAGAGGCGGAGTCTTATGAGGAGAATCAATTGTTTGCCACACTTGATCCTATGACACGCAAATTGATTTTACCAAGTGGTTTCTTAGCCTTAATTACCGATACGGTTGGATTTATTCAAGACCTGCCCACAACTCTGATAGCTGCATTTCGTTCTACGCTTGAGGAGGTAAAGGAAGCAGACTTGCTTCTACATGTGGTCGATATGTCAAATCCGGACTATTACCAGCATGAAAAAACGGTGAAAAAGTTGCTTGATGACCTAGAAGTAAAAGATATCCCGCAAATAACCGTGTATAATAAAAGAGATATTCAACATCCTGATTTTGTTCCAACAGCAGATACAACCACGATCTTCATTAGTGCATTTGATGAAAATGATCGCCATGCCTTGAAGAGGAAAATGGAAAAAATCGTGATGGACATGATGGAGTCTTACGAAGTCCGAATTCCTTCGACTGAAGGTAAGCTGCTTTCACAATTGAAAAATGAGACCATCTTAAGAGAACTTGTTTTTGAAGAGGAAGATCAATTATATCGGTGTAAAGGCTATTCTCTTGCTGATCATCAAATCACCGGACAATTACAGAAATTCACACTATAGATAGGAGTTACATCATGTTTCAACAGCTACAAAATGGGGAAAAGCTTTACTCCCTGGTGCGCCAAGTAGAGCAGCAAATTGCCGAAGTACATAAAGAAATAGACGAAAGAATTGAAAGCAACCAATTTCGAGTATTGAAAAGCTATCAAAAACACCGTGTCAGTGATTCACACTTTATCCCATCGACCGGTTATGGCTATGATGATATTGGCAGAGATACATTGGAATTAGTATATGCAGATGTCTTTGGCGGAGAAGCGGGGCTTGTCCGTCCACAGATCATCTCCGGTACACATGCCATCTCGATTGCCTTATTCGGTGTACTCAGACCAGGGGATGAACTGCTTTATATAACGGGTAAACCTTATGATACATTAGAGGAAATTGTCGGGATTCGCGGCAATGGGGTTGGTTCGCTTAAGGAATTCGGAATTTCTTATGATAGCGTTGCTTTAACAGATGAAGGGGCAATCAATTGGGATGAGGTTGCTGCAAAAATAAAACCAAATACAAAAATGATTGGGATCCAGCGCTCCAAAGGGTATGCAACTAGACCATCATTCACTGTAGCGGAAATCGGTCAAATGATTTCTTTTGTAAAAGAAATAAAACCTGATCTTGTTGTATTTGTTGATAATTGCTACGGCGAATTCGTGGAAGAACAAGAACCTTGCCATGTTGGAGCAGATTTGATGGCCGGCTCCTTAATTAAAAACCCTGGCGGTGGACTTGCGAAAACAGGCGGTTACATCGTTGGGAAAAAACAATGGGTCGAGGCTTGCTCTTACCGAATGACCTCCCCGGGGATCGGGGCAGAGGCAGGTGCTTCCCTCTATAGTCTTCAAGAAATGTATCAAGGTTTCTTTCTCGCTCCGCATGTTGTCGGTCAGGCATTAAAGGGAGCAGTGTTTACCGCCGCTATGCTAGAACAATTGGGCATGAATTCTTCACCTAAATGGAACGTCAAAAGGACGGACCTCATTCAGTCTGTACAATTCGATGATCGAGATAAAATGGTTTCTTTCTGTCAGGCAATCCAATTTGCATCGCCTATTAATTCATATGTCACGCCGCATCCAAGTTATATGCCTGGATATGAAGATGATGTTATAATGGCAGCAGGAACGTTTATTCAAGGTGCTAGTATCGAATTAACCGCAGACGGCCCGCTTCGACCACCATATGTTGCATATGTCCAGGGAGGTTTAACCTATGCTCACGTAAAAATGGCCATTTGTTTAGCAATTGACCATTTAATTGAAAAAGGATTAATTCGCCTTTAGTTGGACAAAGTAAATAATAGTAAAATACATATTGTTTATAAATTCTTTTAAAAATCGTGTAAGAAAATCTAACACAACATTGACATCTTTTCTTACACGAAATATAATAGCAATATGATTTACTATTAAGGGAGGAATAATTTGGTGAGTGGAAAAGAAATTCGTCGTTCCATGCCATTGTTTCCTATCGGGACGGTCATGCAGTTAACCGAGTTAACCGCAAGGCAAATCCGCTATTATGAAGAACACCAATTGATTTCTCCAGCAAGAACCGAGGGAAATAGACGTCTATTCAGCCTAAATGATATTGATAGACTATTAGAAATCAAAGACTTAATTGACCAAGGTGTGAACATGGCTGGAATCAAGCAATTGTTCATGGTCAAGGAGCAACAGGAATCATCTAATATAATAGAGAAACAAACTGAAAAAGCAAAACAGGAACTAACAGATGAACAACTAAGAAAGCTTCTTCGCAATGAATTAATGCATTCAGGCAGAAACAATCGATTTACATTACGCCAAGGCGATATGTCTCGATTTTTCCATTAAAGTTAATCATTCTTTTTATAATAGGGGGAATTAAAATGGCAAAGTATTCAAGAGAAGACATCCAACGGATGGCGAAAGAGGAGAATGTAAAATTTATTCGTCTTCAATTCACCGACATTCTTGGAACAATTAAAAATGTTGAAATTCCTATTAGCCAGTTGGAAAAAGCATTAGATAACAAAATGATGTTTGACGGTTCTTCAATTGAAGGATTTGTGCGTATCGAAGAATCTGATATGTTACTATATCCAGACCTTAGCACATGGGTAATTTTCCCTTGGACTGCTGAAAAAGGAAAAGTAGCTCGTTTAATCTGTGATATCTATACTCCAGAAGGCAAGCCTTTTGAAGGTGACCCACGTAATAACTTAAGAAGAGTTTTAAAGGAAATGGAAGAGCTAGGATTCACTAACTTCAACCTTGGACCTGAGCCAGAATTCTTCCTATTTAAATTAGACCAAAAAGGTGAACCAACTTTAGAACTTAACGACCAAGGCGGTTATTTTGACTTAGCGCCAACAGACTTAGGTGAAAACTGCCGTCGTGATATCGTTCTTGAGCTAGAAGAAATGGGCTTTGAAATCGAAGCTTCTCATCACGAAGTAGCACCAGGACAACACGAAATCGACTTTAAATATGCGGATGCATTAACTGCATGTGATCAAATCCAGACTTTCAAGCTTGTTGTAAAAACAATTGCTCGTAAACACGGATTACACGCAACATTCATGCCAAAACCTTTATTCGGTGTAAACGGATCTGGTATGCACATGAACCTTTCGTTATTCAAAAATGGCGAAAATGCATTCTATGAGCCAACTGGTAACCTAGAAATGAGTGATACAGCTCGTCAATTCATTGCTGGTATCCTAAAGCATGCTCCTGCCTTTACAGCGGTAACTAACCCAACTGTAAACTCTTATAAGCGTTTAGTACCTGGCTATGAAGCACCTTGTTATGTAGCTTGGTCTGCTAGAAACCGTTCACCGCTAATTCGTATTCCTGCATCTCGTGGCTTAAGCACACGTGTAGAAGTACGTAGTGTTGACCCAGCAGCAAATCCATATCTTGCAATGGCTGTTCTATTAAAAGCTGGTTTAGACGGTATTAAAAATAAATTAACTCCTCCAGCTCCAGTAGATCGTAACATCTATGTTATGAGCAAAGAAGAAAGAATCGAAGAAGGTATCATCGATCTTCCGGCAACTCTTGCACAAGCATTAGATCAATTAAGCCAAGATGAAGTAATTGTTGCTGGTTTAGGCGAGCACATCTTCGAACACTTCGTTGAAGCAAAAGAAATTGAGTGGGATATGTTTAGAACTGTCGTTCACCAATGGGAACGCGATCAATACATGAGCACTTATTAAGAGATTAAAAAAGCCTTGGCGCTCTATGCGTCAAGGCTTTTGGTGTTTAAGAAGGACAAATCGTGGTTGAGCAAGTTCGCCGGGAGTATGAAGGACAAAATGCGGTTGAGCAAGAAGGAAAGTGTCTGTCCTTCACTGGGTGTGTCAAGGACAATACATAGTCGTGTAAAAAAGTAAAATATCCTTCATCAGACTAGTAGGTTAAAATCCGGATAAGTTCAACCCAAAAAAAAGAGAGCCGGATCAGCTCTCTCAGATTAATGAATATGACGATAAACTCCAATAACTTTCCCTAAAATCGATACATTTCGTAAAATGATAGGATCCATTGCAGAGTTTTCCGGCTGCAGGCGGATGTAGTCTTTTTCCTTAAAGAATCTCTTACAAGTTGCTTCGTCATCCTCCGTCATTGCAACAACAATATCCCCATTATTCGCAGTCTGCTGCTGCTTCACAATCACGTAGTCTCCGTCAAGTATTCCCGCTTCTATCATACTTTCACCCATGATTTCTAGCATAAACACCTGCTCGTCTGAAGGAGCCAAGCTTTCAGGAAGTGGGAAATATTCTTCGACATTCTCAATTGCTGTGATTGGCAATCCTGCCGTTACCTTCCCGACCACTGGAACGTTGACAACTTTATTTCTAGGAATCTGTGCGGCTTCATCCGCATCTAGTATTTCAATAGCTCTTGGTTTGGTAGGGTCTCTTCTAATTAGACCTTTACTCTCTAAGCGTGCTAGGTGACCGTGAACAGTAGAACTGGATGCAAGTCCAACCGCTTCGCCAATTTCCCTGACGGAAGGAGGATATCCCTTACTTCTAACTTCTTCCTTTATAAACTCCAGGATATCCTGCTGCCGCTTTGATATTTTTACCATGATAAAATGCACCTCGCCTGGTTAATGTTGTCTTTATTATAGCATGTCGTACCATACTATACAAACATAAGTTCGAGAAAATGGTTGACAACAAACAAATGTTCGGATTATAATGAAAATAAATCAAAAGGGAACATATATTCTTATAAGAGGTGCGAATCATGAAAAAATTATGGAAACAATACTCGTATGCTATTACTCTTATTATTTTAAGCTGCACTTTAGCTTTCGTATTATCATTTAAACATCACTCTGATGATCAATATTTAAAAGTAACCATTTCTGAAGGAGATACACTTTGGAAGATTTCTGATCAATTTGAAGGTCAGCATTCGCTATCAAACAAAGAGTTCGTAAGCTGGGTAAAAAAGCATAATGAAAATATTAAGGATCAAATCTATCCTGGTGAAGAAATTGTAATTCCTGTAAGCAAAAAGAATTCCGCCAATACAACAGAACTTGCGAGTGCGCCGAAGGAATAGAAAGGATAACTAATGAAAGCTATAATCTACTGCCGTGTCAGTACCAACAAACATACACAAGAAACATCCTTAATACGCCAGGAAGATGAATTAATCCAACTTGCGAACCAGTGTGGATTTGAAATCGACTCCATTATAAAAGAACAAGCAAGTGGTTATGATTTTGAAAGAGATGGAATACTAGAGGTATTAGAGAGGATAAAAGATCCGCAAGTTCAGGCCCTGTTAATTCAGGATGAAACACGGCTTGGAAGAGGTAATGCTAAAATTGCCCTTCTGCATTGTATAATAAAAGAAGGGATCCAACTTTACAGTATTTCACATAATGGTGAATTACAACTTTCAGAATCGGATTCCATGGTTTTAAAAATAGTCAGCATGGTAGAAGAGTATCAGCGTAAACTTCATAATGTAAAAATAAAAAGAGGCATGAAGCGTGCTGTTGAGCAAGGCTATAAACCAGAAAAAAACTTAAAGAACCTTGGACAATCCTCTGGCAGGGAAAAAATTGAAGTACCAATTGAACAGATTATCCGATTACGGGAAAATGAGCTGACATTTGCTGAAATTGCCGCCACACTAAGAGGCTTTGGGTATAACATTTCAAAAGCAACTGTCCATAGAAGATATCAAGAATATATAGAATCACAGAATCAGTAGCTCTTTATCTTGTCATGAAGGCTTTTTTTTAGTAAAATCAAGTGTCTTCATTTGATGAGAAAGGATGGGTGGGTATGCTTTCAAAAGAAAAAATGGCTCGCATTAATGAACTGGCAAGAAAGGCAAAATCGTCAGGATTAACAGAGTTAGAAGCAAAAGAGCAATCCAAATTAAGAAGTGAATACTTGGCTACTTTCCGAGCAAATATGCTCGATACATTAACGAATACAAAGTTTATTGATCCAGAAGGTAATGATGTCACACCTGAAAAATTAAAAGCTAGAAAGAATCGCCCTCTTCATTAACTATATATTAAGTTTAAAACCTTCTGTATTTTCTCACCTCGCCTAAAGGCGGGGTCTTTTCATTTACTATTACATACATTATTATTCTTGTTTAAGTCAAAATAAAAATAAAGTGAAATTTTCAATCTTATTTTTGTTTATTAGTTGAATTAATAGACAATGCAAGATAATATAAAGGATGTATTTATTATCCGTGATCAAGAAAGGATGTAATTCATGTTTAATACTATTGATGATTTATCCGTAACTTCGATTCGTACGCTTTCTATTGATGCTATTGAGAAAGCGAATTCTGGGCATCCAGGTATGCCAATGGGTGCTGCCCCAATGACATATACATTATGGACAAGATTCATGAACCAAAACCCTAAGAATCCTCATTGGTTCAACCGTGATCGTTTCGTCTTATCTGCAGGCCATGGTTCTGCTTTGTTATATAGCATGCTCCACTTATCCGGCTATAATTTAAGCATGGAGGACATTAAACAATTCCGTCAGTGGGGTAGTAAGACACCTGGTCACCCTGAGTATCGCCACACAGAAGGTGTAGAAGCAACAACTGGTCCGCTTGGACAAGGGATTGCAATGGCTGTCGGGATGGCAATGGCAGAACGCCATGTTGCTAGTGTTTATAACAAAGATAAATATGAGATTGTGAACCATTTTACATATAGTGTTTGTGGTGATGGTGACCTCATGGAAGGTGTTTCTGCAGAAGCTGCATCACTTGCAGGACATTTAAAATTAGGACGTTTAGTTGTTCTTTATGATTCCAATGATATTTCTCTTGATGGAGACCTAGACAAATCTTTCTCTGAAAGTGTAAAAGGGCGTTTCGAAGCTTACGGCTGGCAATACCTTCGTGTGGAAGACGGCAATAACCTTGAGGAAATCGCAAAAGCACTAGAAGAAGCAAGAAATGACTTAGACCGTCCAACTATGATTGAAGTTAGAACGATCATTGGATATGGTTCACCAAACCGTGCCGGTACTTCTGGTGTTCACGGTGCTCCGCTAGGTGCAAACGAGTTAAAGCTTACAAAAGAAGCATATAAATGGACATTTGAAGAAGATTTCCACGTTCCACAAGAAGTTTATGACAACTTCCAAAAACTCATTGTTGAAAACGGTGAGAAAAAGGAAAAAGAATGGAACGAAATGTTCGCACAGTATAAGAATGAGTATCCTGAATTAGCTGCTCAGCTTGAACAAGCATTAAATAATGAACTTCCTGAAGGCTGGGATAAAGATATCCCTGTGTACCAAGAAGGCAAGAGTTTAGCAAGCCGTGCCTCATCTGGTGAAGTCCTAAATGGCATCGCTAAAAACCTACCAATCTTCATTGGCGGTTCAGCAGACCTTGCAGGTTCCAATAAAACAATGATTAAAGGTACAACTGACTATATGCCAGGTGCCTATGAAGGCCGCAATTTCTGGTTCGGCGTTCGTGAATTTGCAATGGGTGCTGCACTGAATGGTATCGCCCTTCACGGCGGAGTAAAAATATTTGGCGGAACATTCTTTGTTTTCTCTGATTACCTTCGTCCAGCAATCCGTTTAGCAGCAATCATGGGATTACCTGTTACTTATGTATTTACACATGACAGTATCGCTGTTGGGGAAGATGGCCCAACACACGAACCTGTCGAACAGCTTGCAGCATTACGCGCAATGCCAGGTCTATCCATTATTCGTCCAGCAGACGGCAATGAAACAGCAGCAGCTTGGAAGCTAGCAGTTGAATCAACCAATAAACCAACTGCACTCATTTTGACTCGTCAAGATTTACCTACTTTAAAAGGTACAGATGTCAATGCATATGAGGGCGTTTCAAAGGGTGCTTATGTTGTTTCTCCTGCTGGAAAAGAAACTCCTGATGCTTTAATTCTTGCAACTGGTTCAGAAGTAAGTCTTGCAGTGGAAGCACAAAAAGTACTTGCAGGTGAAGGAGTTCAAGTTTCTGTTGTCAGCATGCCTTCATGGGATCGTTTTGACCAACAATCACAAGAGTATAAAGATTCTGTTCTACCGAGAAACGTGAAAAAACGCCTTGGAATCGAAATGGGAGCTTCATTCGGCTGGCATAAATATACTGGTGACGAAGGCGATGTATTGGCAATTGACCAATTCGGAGCATCAGCACCTGGTGAAAAAATTATGGAAGAATACGGCTTTAGTGTGGATAATGTAGTGGCTCGTGTTAAGGCCCTGTTACAACAATAATTGTTATTAATTTAGAGAGAACGGTTTATCCGTTCTCTTTTTTTAGTTCTGATTTTTTGTTAAAAAATAGGAAAAGCGCCAATCGGCTATCAAAATGAGCTATAAATGTGGAAAATAAGCCAAACAATCACGATTATGGGCCATAATTTAATTTTTTAGAGCCAAACACTAACAAAAATAAACCAATATCCATCATGATAGTCAGATTGGGCTCCTATGTTGTTACAATTTATTGAACAATTGAAGTTAATAAAAGGAAAGTTCATAAATTATACCGAAATTGGTTGGTAAACATATTATCGACAAAAGTAGTGAAAGTTTTTGCCGCCGTAAGACAAACGTTTTGTCCATGCTTTTTTATAATAGAAAAAAGGATTTCAACGAAGGGGAGAACAGTGGTGAGAAAATATCAGCTATATTTAGTAGAAGATGAATTTGCCGCCCATTACTTCGGAAGAGAGCGTATATTTTTTCAGCTTTTTCATGAACATCATACAGCAGACGGCGAACTTAAATTTATAACACAAAAACAAATTTCATATATTACGAAACGGGTAGAGGTTTTAAAAATCCATAATCTGCTTCAAAAACAGTTAGGGAAAATGAAGGGATTTAGAGCAGATCATGGTGGATATACGATTGCTTTAAGCGGGAAACTAAGCACGGCAAGGTTAGAGGTTTTTCAAGAGTTAATAACAGTGGAAGCAGAAGGCAGCTATGAAGCAGAAACGGCCTTTTTTGAAGTGCTCAGAAAATGCGAATCCTCCTTCTTAGCAATTGATCTCGAACACGAACGGGTCGGATGGCTAAAGCCAATTAAAGAAAGAAAATATGTCTAATTGAAATGAGATATTGTTTTATTTCGTTTTATTTAGTACACTGTATGGTAGACAACATGAAGGAGGAAGTTTAATGTTATATGTACTAGTTGGTATACTAGCATTAGCGGCTGGTGTAGCACTAGGATTTTTCATTGCTCGTAGATATATGATGAGCTATTTAAAGAAAAATCCGCCAATAAATGAACAAATGTTAAAAATGATGATGATGCAAATGGGTATGAAACCTTCGCAAAAGAAAATCAACCAAATGATGGCAGCAATGAATAAACAGCAGTCAAAATAAAACGGACAAGCATTCATGTGATAACCTTGTCCCACAAGGGTTAATTACTTGATTGTTAGTAATTATTATGAAGATGAGCTCAACTAAAAACAAAAGTAGGCTTACATCCTTCATTAATAAATTACGTAATCCCTTCATAATTTAAATGCAAAAACCACTTGTTCCGCTGAAATTTAACCGGAAAGGTGGTTTTTTTATTAAATGAAAAAGTTGATAAGTCTATACCAAGGTTAATGAGTAAAAAAAAGGATTTAGAAACACAATTTGGAATCCTCTTGCAAATTTTTATAAATCGTGTTATTATAAAAAAGAATTATTTTTGTTCGGT
>NZ_NUNF01000150.1 GCF_002585305.1 Bacillus sp. AFS037270
AAACTATTAGCTGGTTTAGTATAAGTGAGTAAATGCATAAACACTAAAACAAAAACACATAAAGGCAAATATAAATAACAATGTTTTGGTAACCTGATATGGCAACAGTCTCAATAAGAAGACAACGAATAAAGCGATGATGGCACCGATGATTGAATCAGCTCCAGAACCATCTAAACCATCTTTTTCGTGTCTTTTTTTATTGTAGGCGAATCCACCATATAACGCTATAAGACCAATCAAAACAGACATTGCACCCAATAAATCCATTATCTCACCCTATTAATAGCGAAACCTTATTTAATAGCTTAATTATACCTAACATAATGTTTTTTGTAACTTGGGGAATTTCACCTTTTTTCAACTAAACTGCTCCGTTAGCACAATAAGAGATCCAATAATAAATTCAAGCTGTGACTTAAAAAACTTGTCGTACACTTTCTAAATTTCTCCAACTTCTATCGTGGTAGAATTTACCTATAGGGGGAGTGTAAATGAATAATACTGTTGGTAACATTTTAAGAAAAATTGGGATTTTCAATATTATTGCAGGAGTTTTTTGTGGATTTTTTTTAGGAAACACCCATAGTTTATTTGACTCTGGTGCAAATTGGACTGTAGTTCTCCTTTGGTCATTAGTTGGGTTTGTCTCAGGCATGACATTTATAGGATTTTCAGAAATTATTTATTTACTGCAAGGTATATACATAAAAATCAATCGAAATGAAAATATCTCTGAAAATGAAGTTAAGGTTAAAGGGAAAGCAGACATTTATAACTCAATCCTTAATAATGATACAAATGTGTAGAG
>NZ_NUNF01000151.1 GCF_002585305.1 Bacillus sp. AFS037270
GACAATTTTCAAAGCAAATTATACCTTATTTTCACTTCAAAAAGACTAAAGTACATTTCACTTTAGTCTTTTTTTGTTTTAATATTAACCTTCATATTTTTCTCCGGTTCTTTTTGTCTCCCAGCCTCATTTTTCATGGGCTTTTTCGCCCCTTCATCAAAGGTCGGTGTAAATTCACTTCCATATGTTGCTCCAATATTTAATTTCCCTTTCAACTCTTTAATCCCGAGCTGTCCAAAGTTATTATTTAACTCATATTTATCTAAAATAATTTTTT
>NZ_NUNF01000152.1 GCF_002585305.1 Bacillus sp. AFS037270
TAGAGCGCGTTACTTTCTAAATACTTAACATTATCAAAAGGAACTAAAACCGTATGTCCAAAGCTATTTATTCCTACAAAATAAGTAACATGTAAAGAAATAAGTTTAAATTCTACCGCTGTCCCGTCAATAAAATGAGCCGTTACATAAGAACCTGGATTAAAATCGGACATACATATTCACCTCACTTTTTTTATCATATTCCTTATACTTGAATATTGTTAATAAAAAAATGCC
>NZ_NUNF01000153.1 GCF_002585305.1 Bacillus sp. AFS037270
AATCAAGATGATTTGAGTGAGCTTAATCGGACTCAATTCCTTGATAATAGTAAAATTTTATTTACTAAAGTGGCCAAAACCTTTCCAAATGCTAAAGTCATTGTAACGGGATACTATCCTCCTGTTTCTGAGCATAGCGATCTAAGCGCTGTAGAAGTATTACTTGTCGCATTAGGAATTGTGACAGAGGGAATACCTGGAGGAGTGGTTGCTGGATTTTTAACAGAACATCACTTGCAGATCATACATGAAAGAAGCTTGCAGCTTGCGAACGAATCCAAATTGTTTCTCCAACAGGCTGTGGATGAAACCAATACTACTCCGGAGGGTGGAAACCGGTTTTTCTTTGCCGATCCCAATATTGGTGTAGAACACTC
>NZ_NUNF01000154.1 GCF_002585305.1 Bacillus sp. AFS037270
GGAATGAACCGATGATCACTGCCAGCACGGCCAACGCCATGAAAGAGTGGGAAACCGCCAGCAGTCCCAGCGCAATCGCCTGTACCAGCAATACCAGCCGAATACCCATCCGCGCGCCAAGCCGATCTGCGAGAAAGCCGTAACTTACCGGGCCGACAATTGCGCCCAGGCCATACATCACCCAAACCAGTGCGCCAATCTGCGCCCCGGCC
>NZ_NUNF01000020.1 GCF_002585305.1 Bacillus sp. AFS037270
CTTTATGGGTTACAGTTCAAGTCTGGGAGTTCTCTTTTTAATCCTCTTTCCACCAAGAGCAAATTACTCTGCTGATAGTTGCATTATAAAAGCCCTGAAAATCCTTGTTTTATGCGGATTCAGCACACGCCAAGTTCGTTCCATTTCCGTGCTTGTGCGAACTTGAAATTATAATTCATTTTATTACATTTGATGAAATGGCTTAATATCAAGGGTTTGATAGTCTTTTTTATAATTCATTTTATGCCGTTTAAGGCAAAATTAATCAAGTTCGAAATGGAAGGTTCTATTAGGTAACAAAGAAAAAACTTTTTACTACATCAACAGGGTTAAATCTTAACATGTTATTGTGGGTCTTGGTTTCCGCTTTACGGCTGATTGGATAATATTTTTAATGGTAAGAAGTAAATATTTATCCTAAAATGGAGACTGTAGAGGTTGAGGGAAAACGGTCTAAAAAACTATTAAGAGACTGCCGAGACCCCTTGATATTACTGAGGAATTTGAAGCTGTTTTGACCACTGGTCCCATAGACAGTCTTCAAAACTGCTTGAGACCTGCGTGCCAGGTCTGGTGGGTTCGATTCCCACGCAGTCCCGCCAAATAAAAATTAAATCAATTACATAACTTCCCACCTCAACAGCTTTTTATCTCGTTTTTAAGATTTAACTGTGTAAAACCGAGATATGAAACTGTGTGTGTTCAGAGCCTTCAAATTATATATTTGGAGGTTTTTTGTGTGCGCAGAAGTGTGAAGAAATAAGAAGAGTTGTAACAACGTGAAAGGTATCTGAAGGCTTTACAATATGTGAGATTGCTTTTGAATAATAATGTTGCATATTAAATTATCGTAATCTAAAAAAATATCAACATATTTAGACAAATACAAGAGAAGAATATATACTTATTATAAGGAAAAAACATGAAAAGAGGAGAAAAAATGGATATAAAACGTCAGAATGTCGATTTTGGTAATTCTATCTTTCAAACCCTTGTGGATGGTTATTATTTTGAGATTCCTACAAATGTAGTAGAAATAACGAAGGAAAAAGCAGACGGTCACTTTCCGTCTACTTTTAATGACTCCCAATTCCTTCTTCAAAATATGCTCATTCAAACTACAATAGACGGTGTAGAGAAATATTATCTAGTGGGCGATTCAGCAGAAAAACAGGTGTTAGGAAACATTCATATCAACAAGCTTCATGATAAAACACAATCTGAGATTCCCTATGTGATGTTCCTGGCATCAGTTGCCTATTACAATGTATTAAAAGGAAACAGCAAAGAAGATAACCGAGTGAACATTAATTATTTTTCAACCATGCTTCCAATTTGGTTACTTAAGAAAACGAATAAGTTCAGTGATATGCAAAATAAAATGGCTAGCAGATTCGAAGGGGAGCACCAAGTAGCGATTTTAACTCCCGGATTAGAAAGAGTTGTAACCATTCACGTCGAAACAAGCAAATGCCGGATTGAAAGCGAAGTTGCTCGCTGGGCAATAAAAAAAGATTTTGATTTGCAGGACCGTGAGGAAGCAAATTCATTTAAAAACTATGAAACCCTAATTGTTGATTTAGGGGGAGGGACCGTTGATCTTGCCTTGCTCCAAGCAGGACTTCAAGCTCCTAAGAGCAGGGATTCATTGAACTGCTTCACTGACATTTCGTACTTAAAACACATCGAAAAACTGAGAAATGAAAAGTTATTAGAGTACTTTGATGATGTTCGCTCACTAGAAGAATTCATTATCAATAACATAGAGAAAACAAAAATGGAGCAACGGGATGGCAATAGCGGTAAAAAAGTTGATCTTACAGAGCAAATCCATGAGTCGTTAAGGGAGTATACGCAAATTTTATTAACGAAAATTGAAACCACATTCCCATCACCTAAAGATAAGGTCTATAAATATGTTTATATAGGTGGAATTGCCGGAATCCTTAAACGATTCATTGAAGAATCGATTGATACAAGGTATGGCGTCGAAATAAGAGAGCAAAATCATCTATTCCTACCTGATGCAAGAAAGTTAAATTTATATGGTCTAGAAATTTTAAGCAGGCATGAAACAAACGCAGTTTTCGCATAAGAAGGGAGAAGAACGTATGAGCAACAAAGATCATCTTCTGGGTGATAAGTCCGCTTTCGGATTAAACAGTATGTATTCAGATCTGGGTCAACAAATGTTTGCGCCATTTTACGCTCTATCAAACTTTTTTTTAACTGCTTCTAATCTACAAACGGATGTGTTCAAATTAATGAATTTGGAATCTGGACGTAAAAACGAACGTGTAAGGTTGACTTTAAATACATCGAAAATCTCTCCAAAGGTGTATGCATTTCTTGAGCAAAAAGCACAGGCAAATGAGCTGGAGGATTATATTACGAAGCTTGTCGAGCAGGATTTGGATAAATCAGAAAAAGAAGAAACAATTACCTTAATAGATACACTTCGTGAAGAGTTTTTAGGTAAGATCAATTTACTTAAACAAGAATTTGCCTCTGGTCTCGCAGCTGATCCTATTGGGAGGGGGTCCCTCCAAGCAAACGAGATACGGGATTTTATCACGAAACTCGGTGAGAAAAAATTGGATAAGGATCAATTTCAAACGTTATTAAAGTCCTTTCGCAGCGAGCTATTAAGTGAGATTAATCTACTTAAAAATGAACTTACTTCTCGTCCTGTTGATCCTGCTAATTCAAATAACACAAAGCCTGCTATGGAACACACTAAAGAAGTGAACGATTTGAAAGAAGGGCAATTACTTAAAAGTGATCAAGTTACAGGGACTATTAAAGAAGTTATAGATATCGATTTTTAAAATATGAAGTAGCAGAATGATGTTCTGTTACTTTTTTTTTTCGTTATCCTTTTGTTCCAATTTTCTTAGACCTCTCACGTAATTTTTGTTATTGGAAGAGAATTACAAATATTCGGGGCGAAATCAAGGTGTTTAGCTGTTAAATTCCCGAGAAAATAATCAAACGAGGGAGTATGATTATTTTCTTGTTTGTTTAATATTTCGATTCAATAAAATCCAAGAAAGAGGTTTATTGGATTAA
Organism: Bacillus sp. AFS037270; assembly: GCF_002585305.1. The sequence goes on from NZ_NUNF01000020.1 coordinate 3,070, forward strand.
GTCGAATATATGAATCATGGAACAATCTCAAAAACAGTACCCTGGTTAAAATCAGTCACTTTCATAGAGCCATAAACCCCTAAATATAGTCTGGTTTGATCCTGATTCGTTCCCAAATTAACATAATAAGCTGATTGAGCTCCAAAATTATAATCCGTTTCAATCACACTAAAATCATTTAGGTTACCATCGGCTCTAACCCTGGTATAAGCTAAAACTCCTCTAACTGGAGGTCGAGCTTCTTCAACACGGGCAAGGTCGGTAAACACAACACTTCCGGTTAAATCGGGGATTCCATTCCCCATAAAGGCTTGCACTCCTGTAAGTGCTGTTCCTGCAAACTTATCGGGGCGGGGATCTTTATGAAAATAACTAGTTAGAGGCTGAAGACGCCTCACAGAAGTGTTTACAGCTTCATTGTAATAAGCAATTGTTTTCTCATCCAAAGTCGGATTTGCAGAACAGCCCCTTATTATCGACGTAGGAAAAGCCCCTTCCCACCCTCGCCAGCCAAAGTTAATAAAGCCTTCTTTGTCAGGTTCAGTGTTTCTTAAGGAAGCTTGAACAAGTTGGGTAACCGGTATTGGTTTATAATGAACGAATGAAAAAATCGACTCTACTAAATCCTGTCCGACATTTCCTACATATTTGATATATTGATTATAAAACTTTTGAAATGAAATGCCTGGTATGTTGCGAACCCCTTTAGCTATGACCGTAAGCGTTTCCTGAGTAGTTGCAGGCAGTTCATTAAAACGTGTGACTACAGGTGGATTATTGATTGTATTCTTACCTACGTCAATTTCAATGATTTTACCGGCAATTTCCAAATTATCCTGGCTTAAATTAAATGGATCATAGCCTGATCCACCATCTCCGGTTGTTAAAACAAGTTTTCCTGTTTCAGGTGAAAAGTTTAAGCTATTGACACCATTATGATTTAAAAAGGGTCTTCTTAAGTTGAGTAATGTACGTCTTTTTTGAGGTTGACCATTCGATTGTAAACTCCATTCTTCCACTGTATCAATATGATCAAATTGAGTTTCTCTATTTATCCACTTTCGGTTTAAGGTTTTGGGATCACATGGGTTAGGACTAAAATTTTCAGAAAGAGCCCCTGGACCTTGTGTTCCAGCTACTGAATAATGAAGATAAAACAGACCATTATAATAAAATTCGGGATGAAACGCTAACCCTAGCAATCCCCGTTCATCATATCCACCACTAGAACCGCCTAGTTTTATGATTTGCGGGCGAATATCTAAAAAAGTTCTTATAACTCCGTCTCCTATGTAAAAAATCTCTCCTACCTGGGTTGCAATAAATAATCTTTCAATTGAGTCACCCGGAAGTATTGTTGTTTTCACAACAGTGGGTAAATTTATCCTACTAACAATGGGCCGTAAACCAACCTTAACTTTTATCACCTAACTTTCCACTCCTTCGTATAGTTTTCTTTTATAAGGATATGATTAGAACGGTTTCATTAGTACCCAAGTAGGGCTGGGGAATCTGATAAGGAAATAGCACCATTTTCCACACCAGCGTCTGAGTACAAAGATTCTCTATACTGCGGAAAGATCTTCAAGCACGTCCCAACTAACGCCCTGGATGATAACTTCAAAAGAACTTAGAAAATATATAAAAGAAAATCAAAAGCACAGTAGTTGTGGTTGTTTTTAGCTGGATTAATAAATCAATTAACCATTGCTCTAGATAAGGTTTTAGATTCAAAGCTTTTTAACCCCTTTAAGGGGTAAAAAGTTGGAATTTTATAATAGATAATGTCTCTTACTTTTTTACATGATAAAATAAATGAGCTGATCATGAAACATGACTACATAAATGATAAATCAACGGAGAGGAGTTACTAATGCTAATGAATATTATTTTAATTTTTGCTCTTCAATTACTGTATGTCCCTATCTTGACACTTCGGACTATTTTTTTAGTGAAGAATATGAGTGTTGCAGCTTCATCATTTGGAATACTGGAGGCCCTAATTTATGTATTCGGTCTTTCCTTAGTTTTTTCGGGTCACCAAAGCATTGCTGAAATGGTCGTTTATGCTGTAGGTTTTGGAGTAGGATTATATATTGGTACACGTATAGAAAATAAGTTAGCCATTGGCTACACTTGTTTAGTTGTGAATTTAATGGAAATGAATGAAGAACTGATTGCTTTATTAAGAAATAAAGGATTCGGAGTTACCGTCTTTGAAGGAATGGGGCGTGATAGTAAAAGATTTCAATTAGAAATACTGACAAAACGAAACCGCGAAAATGAAGTGATGGATTTAATCGAAGAATATGAGCCAAAAGCATTTATCATCTCTTATGAACCGCGTAAATTTAAAGGAGGATACCTCATTAAAGCGATGAAAAAGCATTTGAAAAAAGGTAACACTGTTAAACAAATGTAAGAGAAGTATAATTTTCCACATGGTAAAAGGTGGTGATTTTACTGATCAAGGAGCAACATTACCTGATTGCTTTCTTACTCTTGTTCTCTACTGTGCTCGTTTGGTCTGCCATCAATCCACATGATCAGTTTACATGGTGGCTCGAGGTGATCCCGGCTTTAATAGGAGTATTAATTTTGTTTTTTACCTACAGGTTGTTTCGCTTTACGATTCTTGTTTATTTTTTGGTTCTTATACACTCTGCCATATTATTCATTGGTGGGCACTATACTTACGCTGAAATGCCACTGTTCAATTGGCTAATGGATATTTGGGGCTTAGAGCGAAATTATTATGATAGGCTTGGTCATTTTGCACAAGGCTTTATCCCTGCCATCATAATTCGAGAACTTCTGATTAGGACTTCTCCTTTAAAGGGTTCCAAATGGCTTCCCGTATCAGTGGTATGTATGTGTTTAGCGATCAGCGCAGCATATGAGTTAGTTGAATTTTTGGTTGCTCTCCTAACGGGAGAAGCAGCTGAAGCTTTCCTTGGGACTCAGGGAGATATATGGGATACGCAATGGGACATGCTGATTGCCCTTATTGGTTCCATCATTTCATACATTTCTCTTAGTAAAATTCACTCTCAGCAACTAAACCGTTTAATTAATAATTAAATGAGGAAAACAAAAGAGGTCTTCAAAATTACTTGATACCTGCACAACATGTCTGTTGGGTCCGATTTCCACGCAGTCACTACAAAGAAATTCAATTTTATCCAACGGTTTGAACAATTTTTGAAAACTGTGATTTAACGGTTATTTAAAACCTTTAAACTGCGAAAAAGTAATGACAGCTTTTTGTTTAACTTTTAAAAATGCGGGTATATAATAATTAGCTACTTTCCCCCGTATCCTTATTTTGCTATTAACTTTGACTATCTTAATTGATAGTCCTTTTTTTTGATTACTTTTAGTACCGTTAACCTTGCCTTTGTCGTTCTAGGATAGATTCTCTTTCAGATTTAATATGATGTAAATAGCCTATATAATAATCATATAATACGGTGTACTTTAAATAGATTAAACACATATCTTTTATTATTTTTCTAAAACTAGCGCTTCCTAGAGCCACCGCTTTTCTTAATATTTGTGTTATTGGTATAATACTAAAAAGCGTAATTATCAAAGTAAAGGAGGATTAATATGGGGGAGTACTATATTCTTGAATATATCCCCCAAAATAGGTAGTAGCTGTTCGATGAGTAATTAGATAAACTAAACAGTTTACATAAGAAAAATGTATCAAATATCGGACAAAGGTATATCAATATTTGTAATGAATATATAAATCTATCAATTTATGAAGTAATAAATTTCAAGCTACTGTAGTCTAAGGGGATTATGGCTGTATTAGAAATGACAAATCGAAAGATTGTAACAATGGAGGAATAGAATGAATACAAGAATACCAATTCTAAAATTATATGATTGTCTGTTTGTTTCTATTCAGTGGGAGCTGGATGATAAAACCGCAATAGAATTTCAAGAATCATTGCTTCAAAGAATACATGAAACCGGTGCTAGCGGTGTTGTTATTGATTTAACGTCTGTAGATATGATTGATTCATTTATTGCTAAGGTGCTAGGTGATGTTATTAGTATGGCCAAATTGATGGGTGTAAAAGTTGTTATAACTGGCATTCAACCAGCTGTAGCGATTACTCTAGTTGAACTTGGAATCCACCTCCAAGATGTCCATACAGCATTAGATTTAGAAAAGGGGTTAGAAATATTACAAGGGAGTTGGGGGATTAAAGCATGGAAAACGAATCCTCTGTAAAAATATTATCAGAATGGGATATCGTTGCAGCTAGGCAACTAGGAAGAAACATTGCCAAAGAGCTAGGATTTGGAATAGTTGATCAGGCAAGAATTACCACTGCCATTTCTGAGTTGGCACGTAATATTTATTTATATGCAGGTAAGGGAGAAATTCATTTTGATCCTGTCAATAATTTTGAAAAAAAAGGTTTAAAAGTAATTGCTGTTGATCACGGCCCAGGAATTCCAGATATTAGGAGAGCGATGGAAGATGGGTTTTCAACATCTAATGGTTTAGGGGCAGGATTACCAGGAGTCAGACGTTTAATGGATGAATTCGATCTGATCTCATCACTTGGGGAAGGGACAACCATTCGGGTAGTAAAATGGCTTCGAGAAAGGAAGTTTGGTTAGAAGATGGATTTTAAACTGATTTTAGAATCAAGTTATCGGGAAATACTTCGTAGATATATAGAAGAATCTTCCGAAACTGCACTGTATCAAGGACAAATGTTTAGCAGGAAATCCATTGAACAGCAAGTACCCCCTGAAGAAATTATTAGTATTCATTGTAAAGTCTTAAAGGATCTATTTCCAGATATTAGTGATGAAATTTTAGCTTCGTTTGATTTCCTCATTGAATTTATGATGAACTATGGCTTAGCCTATCAAGAACATCAAAGCTTACGGGACAAGCAATTTGAAATTAAATCTGAAATTGAAATCGCCGCCAGCATACAAGAAAACTTATTGGAAACGCCAATTCCGAAGCTAGATGGAGTAGATATTGGTGCCATAAGTATACCGGCAAAGAAAATGAATGGAGACTTTTATCGCTTTGTTGAGGATGAAAAAAATATTAGTATTGCCATTGCCGATGTAATTGGCAAAGGAATACCTGCTGCACTTTGTATGTCTATGATAAAGTATGCAATGGATAGTTTACCAAAGTCCCGAAATAATCCCAAGGATGTGTTAACAAATTTAAATAGAGTAGTAGAAAATAATGTTGATTCAAGTATGTTTATTACTATGTTTTACGGAATATATGATGTCATTAAGCATTCATTTACTTATGCTGCTGCAGGGCATGAACAAGGGTTCTATTATCACGCCTCTTCTCAGTCCTTTGCGGACCTGGAAACAAGAGGTATGGTGTTAGGTGTAGAACAGAATATTACATATGAGCAATATGAAAAACAGGTTAAACCCGGAGATATGATCGTTTTGCTATCTGACGGTGTGACTGAATCAAGGACGGAAAATGGATTTATCGAACGTTCGGTAATTACCGATTTAATTCAAACCTTTATGCATTTATCCGCACAAGAAATGGTGGAAAACATTTATCGTCATATTGAAAGACTTCAGAATTTTGAGTTAAGGGATGATTTTACGCTAATCATTATAAAAAGAGTTTAAAACTTTCTTAATGGGGTAGTTTTTATTAAGACTTTTGAGTGTAACGTATGCCCAGGTATATAGATAATAGCTAGTATTTAAAGATAACTAAAAAAGAAACCAAAAATTTATGAAAGGCACTTGGTAAAGATGCAGGGTAAAAGAATGCTTGAACTTGACTTTAACCAACATATTCAGGCAATAGCCTATCAGGTTCCAAAGGAAGGTAATGTATTTAACGGGGATAGCTTTTATATGAAAGTAAATGACGATTACTTTATTTGTGCGGTTGCCGATGGTTTAGGGAGTGGGGAGCATGCCTATCATTCGTCAAACGCGATTCGTCAAGAGGTGAAAAATAACCATGATAAAGAGGTAGAGGTATTAATCGATAGTTGCAATCGGGTCCTCAAGAATAAAAGGGGTGCAACGATATCAATTTTAAAGGTACATTTTTTACAAAAGACATTCACCTATAGTTCGGTGGGAAACATTCAATTTGTTCTTTCTTGCCCCTCTGGTCGGTTTATCTATCCACTACCTGTCCTAGGATATTTATCTGGAAAGCCTCAAAAATACCGATGCGAAACATTTTCTTATGAAAAGGGGTCAAAATTTATTCTTCATACGGACGGTATTGCGATTCCCAGTATTAAGTCATTAGTAAGTTCCTCCTGTTCGATTGAAGAAATCTCTAACCATTTGGAGATCTATTCGAAAACAGGAAAAGACGACCTGACGTATATCGTAGGTCAACTTTTTTAACAAAATATGTTTATTTATTTTATTTAACGGGTATTTACATGTTGATACCTCTGTGAAGTGTAAAAGAGACTTACCTTAGGAGGAGCAAAATTGGAAAAGTTCTATAATACTGAAAATATTTCAGAATATATCAACAATCATAAGGATGAATTTCAGGAGAAACTATTATCTGAGGCTGTCAATGTTGCCTCTAATATTGAAGGAATTTTAAAAGAGGGTAATATTGATTTATTGAAAAATGCTCAAAAGCTAGTTCTTTATGTTATAGAAAATAGAAAAGATGATCTTATTGCTTTTGCTAATGAAGAAGGAATTGCATGGGCGAAACATTCGCTAACTCTTGCGTTCAAATTAGAATGGGTACATGCAATAAGACGTTCAATATGGTATTTTATCAAGCTTTATGATCGAATAAATGAGAATATTAATTTTGTTGAAAATTTTTTCGAATTGGAAGAGAGGGTTAATGATGGAATTGATGAGTTTCTAAACTCGTTTTTCATTAGCTATTCCCATTATAAAGATGAATTAATCCTTTCCCAAAGGAAATTAGTCGAACATCTTTCTGTACCGATCATACCAGTTAGCCAAACGGTAGCTGTATTGCCATTGATTGGTACGTTTGATTCTTATCGAATGGAAATTATTGAAGAAAAAGTATTAACAGATATAGCAAAATTCAGGCTTCTAACATTAATTATCGACTTATCAGGAATATCCGATATGGACGAAGTAACCATTGCTCATTTTCAAAAAGTGTTGATTGGTATCACGTTGATGGGAGCTAAATCAGTTATAACCGGATTACGCCCAGAACTTGTTAGGAAAATGGTACATTTAGGAATTGATCTTACTAGTTATACTGAAACAAAAGCTACCTTACAGCAAACATTAAATAATTATCTTGGTTAATATATACATATTTCTAACTGTTAGCGTTAAATAAGAAATTTTTTTACCGGTTTGGATCACAAGGACCAATCCCCCTCCTGTCCGAAGTGGGAGGGATTCTTTAACCTCCTGATATCGGCTGCAATAACTTGCGGCCCTTGATAAATGAGAAGAAGCGCTCATAATTATGGGTGCTTTTTTGTTATTTGGACACACTATGGAAAAGAGGATTAGGTGGGATGTAAATTGTCCAATTGGATCTATTTACACATCATTAACACGAGCTGGTTTATATTATTTGGTATTTCGATGCCTGGTCTATTTGGGTTATTTATTATTTACAAACTTTATATGCTTTCTAAAGAGCAAGGTAATCAAAGTAATCAAGACAATCAAGGGAATCAAGGGAATCAAAGTAATTAAGACGACGGTGCAGTACCAGAGCAATAGTATATTTCTTAAAACAGAGATTGAATTAGTTAGTCTCTGTTTTTTTAGTATCTTGTGTTTATCATCAATATAATCATCTCTTTTTTTATGAAGTGACTTATTTTGCTGCTATCTTTTGACTATCATTTGGATAGTCTTTTTTTGTTTCTAACGTGCCGCTTTTTCTCAGTTGGATTATCATTTGCAACATTTGCATAGATATTTGTCAGAAAATTCGCATGTAAGGACATCTTCTTTAATAAAGTAAATGTAAACGGGCGTAAAAAGGCTTTCAGCCGGAAAGTTTTAAATAAAGGAACCATGTTCTTTTTAATTATTAGGGAGGGGTTAAATGCTGCATATTGTAGCCTGTATCAAACAAGTACCTGACACCAAAATTATCAAGATGAACCCGAAAACAAACACGATGGATCGCAGGACGGCGCCTGCAATATTGAACCCGTATGATGCCCATGCTGTTGAAGAGGCGGTTCGTCTAAAGAATAGGTATGGGGGAATCGTATCTGTTGTAACAATGGGGCCGCCTCCAGCGGTTACCGCAATTAAAAAGTGTATTGAAATAGGCGCCGATGAGGGATATTTAATCACGGACCGGCGGTTTGCGGGAGCGGATACATTGGCAACGAGCTATGCCGTGACAAAGGCGATTGAAAAAATAGCAAAACAACAGCCCGTAGATTTGATCATTTGCGGAAAAATGTCCATTGATGGAGATACCGGGCAAGTCGGACCCGGAATTGCACGAAGGCTGGATATTCCACCGCTGACTTCTGTGAACAAAGTAGCGGAAATTAATCAAGAAGAAGGATATGCCATTGTTCATCGCAAGTTGGAGGACGGATATGAAGTCGTAAGGTCCACATTGCCGTGTTTGTTTTCCGTTGAAAAAACAATCAATGAAGTGCCGTATTCTCCGTTTCCAAACATGATAAAAGCTGCCAGATATAAACCTCATATCTGGTCTGTTGATGACCTGGAAGAGGTTGATGTGAAGCAGCTTGGTTTGAAGGGATCTCCAACGATTGTCTCCAAAGTTTGGGCTCCACAAAAGCCGGCAGGGGGAACGTTCCTTGAAGGAAACCCAATGGCACAAGTAGATCAGTTGGTCTCTGTCCTGATTGATAAGAAAGAATTGTTTGAATCAAAGGAGGAAATGTAATTGGATTTCCGAGATTATAAAGGTGTTTGGGTGTTCATTGAACAAAAAGATGGAGTGGTTGCTTCCGTATCCCTTGAACTATTGGGTGCAGGCAGAAAGTTGGCAGACAAACGGGGAGTGGAATTGGCCGGTATTCTAATCGGAGAAAATGTTAAACATTTAACGAATACCGTTTTTGAATACGGAGCAGATACAGTGTATGTATATGATCAACCCATCTTTCAACATTACAGGACTGAGCCCTACATGAAGGCGCTGCTGGAATGTACGGATAAATATAAACCAGAAATTATCCTCTACGGGGCCACCTCAACAGGAAAAGACCTGGCAAGTGCGGTTGCCACCGATATGCCGACAGGTTTAACGGCGGATACGACGGAGCTGGATGTTGAAGAGGAAACAGGGTTACTATTAGCGAGCAGGCCGGCTTTTGGCGGAAATATTATGGCGACCATTCTATGTAAAAAATATCGGCCCCAAATGGCTACAGTACGTGCCAAAGTCATGAAGGCGCTGACCCCAGAGTCTGGGAGAACTGGCAAGATCATTGAAGAAATAATATCCCTAAAGGAAGAAGATATTCGGACAAAAGTTTTGGAAATTGTAAAGGATACGGTAAAGAAAGTAAGAATCGACGAAGCAGATATCATTGTTGCAGGTGGAAAAGGATTAGGGAGCTTCGAGGGATTTCAGCTAATACACCAATTGGCGGAAACACTTGGGGGAGCGGTTGGTGCAAGCAGGGATGTGGTGGAAGCGGGTTGGATTGAACATGCTCATCAAGTAGGGCAAACCGGTGTGACAGTAACGCCAAAAATTTATTTTGCAATAGGTATTTCGGGTGCAATTCAACATATAGTGGGAATGAAAAATTCCGGTTTAATAATTGCCATTAATAAGGACAAAGAAGCCCCCATTTTTCAGTCCTGTCATTATGGAATTGTTGGCGATGCCTTTGAAATTGTCCCAATTCTAATTGAACAGTTTCAAAAAGCTCTATCCAAAGAGAAGGTAAGCAACACCAGCAAAGGTTGATAAATGATGGCATAGTGGTACCAGCTGGAAATTACCTTAATATGTAAAATTCAGTCTATAATTGAAATCAAAAGAATCCCAGTTTAATAAAATGGGATTCTTTTTTTATGAACAGTCAACCTAACCTAAAAGGAAAAAGCTTATTAATTCAACCTTTTCCTTTTATGCTCCTCATATGCTGTTTCCGATAGTTAAGTGAGCTTAAAAATCGTGGACTAACGGAGAAGTATAATGAGATCAGTTCGTTATGGTCACAGATTGCGCAGAATGTATCTAATGATAGCCATACCTATAAATCGGCAGTAACCGAGCATTTCTATGATAATGCTGGATTTGGCCCGGCAACAGGAGCTTTAGCAAGCACCCATTATATCAATGCAGCCAAAAAATATGGGGAATTAGTCCTTGTAAATATTGACTTTTCAATTGATTTCCGTGCGCAAAGCCCTGATCACTGGTGGGAAGCTTTATTCATATGATTCATTCCTTATGGGGAGGAGTGACAGCTGCAGCATGTTTAAAAGCTTATGAAGAATTACATGATAGTCGATACTTAAAAGCCGCCTTTCGTGCAACTATCGGTATTCTTTACTGCTATGATAAATACAAAAGCTACAGATACGAAACTAACAACTGGGGTAGCAGCTTCAACCTATAGTATAGCAGGACCTCATATCAATAGGCCTGACTCGAAACAGATTCGGCCAGTCGACTTTCTATAAAGATGGGGGCATCTTTACTCGTTTATTTACGAAAGAAAAAGAAGCGGCTGTTTGGGACATGGGCGAAGACCTAGTTGCCTATTTAGATGGATAAATAGGAAAACCCCTGTCAAAAGTTGTAGACCATCCTTCGACAGAGGTTATTGGAACAGCTTCAAGAAGCTGAATTAAAATATTTTAATTTATTACTACTTACATATAATCATACACGGAATCTTCAAAATAGAGCCAATGATAATATTCAATCTGTGAATCTGTCATGACCGCAATTTCTTTCTCACTGAATTTTTGTTTTTCTAATAAATGTTTCACCTTGTAATTTCTTTCGATTTGGCTCATCTTAAATCCTCCTTATATATAGAAGTAGCGAAGTGACTACAATGATAACGCTTTCTTTATTTGATTATATATCTAAAAACAAGATTAAACCAATATAAAATTTAGATAGATTTTTAAGAGTTAATACAAACAATAAGACCCTAAACAATTTAATGTTCAGGGCTTATTGCATTATAACGGACGTTCCCAGAAACGTCCCTGAGCGATTCCCTCTATGAATAGAGGTATATCCGCTTTTGATAAATCATAAACACCAGGTGCTTCTAACTGCACTCTACTTCGTTCTAGTACCTTGTTATCTTTTAAGGCCAGTGCTAAAGGTTTAAAGTGTTTGAAGGTAGTTTCAACAAATTCCAATACAGGCGGCTCGACTTGAGAACTCGTACTAATCAATAGTGCTGCATCAAAAAGACAGGAATCTGCCGTATCAAATGTATCTGTCACTTTTAGGACAGGACTAATCGTAAACACCTTTTTTGCAACAATACTATAATTGATATTAAATTGTGCTAGGGTTCTAATCCAATCGATTAATTTTTCATCATCGGGTTCACCGTTTAATAATATTGCTACGGATTTAGTAGTCGGTTGTCTAACCGTGTTTTCTATACTAAGGGCAGGGGACTTTTTATGTGATTTTACTTCATGATTTTCCTCAGGAAGTTCCGCACCAATATTGTCAGCCACTTCTTCCGCTACTAGCCGATCGATATGATTTAAAAGTGCCACAACGTTATTTTTAACCATATCCGATTTGCATTTCCCAAGCTCGAAGCTTAGTGCTTCTTTCAGATGCTGCTGTTCGATTGGAGTAAGACTGTTATAGAATAACTTCGCTTGAGAGTAGAAATCGAGAAAACTCTTACTTCTGCCTCTAATTTTACGTCCCTCGATTTTTTCCTGATAAGATTCATAGCCTCCTAGTTCAATCGGCGCCGGTTCAGGCTGATTGGCATTTAAACCGTTTCGATGATAGCTTGTTTGCCCTTGATGAATAGTCATTTGATGCATTCCATCCCGTTGATTGTTATGGAATGGACAGACCGGCTGATTAATCGGAATCTGATGGAAATTGGGACCTCCCAGGCGGGAAAGCTGTGTATCTGTATAGGAAAATAATCGTCCTTGTAAAAGAGGGTCGTTTGAAAAATCAATGCCGGGTACTACATGACCGGGATGAAAAGCGACTTGTTCAGTTTCTGCAAAAAAGTTTTGAACATTGCGGTTTAAGGTCATTTTACCAACGATTTTTACAGGTACCTCTTCTTCTGGCCATAATTTTGTTGGATCTAAAATGTCAAAATCAAAGTTGAATTCATCTTTTTCAGGAATGATCTGCAAGCCAAGCTCCCATTCAGGAAAATCTCCTTTTTCAATCGCTTCATACAGATCTTGGCGGTGGAAGTCAGGATTTTTACCTGCAATCCTCTGTGCTTCATCCCAAACTAGTGAATGAACACCAAGTTTTGGCTTCCAGTGGAATTTGACAAAATGTGCTTCACCATCTGCATTGATCAATCGGAACGTGTGCACACCAAATCCCTCCATCATCCGTAAGCTGCGCGGGATGGCACGATCACTCATTGCCCACATAACCATATGGGCTGATTCGTGATTTTGGCCAATGAAATCCCAAAACGTATCGTGAGCGCTCGCCCCTTGTGGAATTTCTGTATGAGGTTCAGGTTTAAGAGCATGTACAAAGTCCGGAAACTTAATCGCATCTTGAATAAAGAAAACAGGCATATTATTACCAACTAAATCAAAGTTGCCTTCATCTGTATAAAATTTGGTCGCAAATCCTCGGACGTCGCGAACGGTATCACTTGACCCTTTAGAGCCCTGTACCGTTGAGAAGCGTACAAAAACTGGTGTCGTTTTGGAGGTATCAGTGAGAAAGTCAGCTTTCGTATATTCAACCAAAGATTCATAGAGTTGAAAGATTCCATGGGCCCCTACTCCACGGGCATGAACCACCCGTTCTGGAATCCGTTCATGGTCAAAATGGGTCATCTTTTCGCGAAAATGAAAATCCTCCATCAATGTCGGTCCTCTTAACCCAGCCTTTAAAGAAAACTCGTCTTCAGACACTTTTAGCCCTTGGTTAGTAGTCAAAGGAGCCTTTTCTTCATTATTAATAGAAAAATTATTTAATTGAACAGCCTTCTTATTTTCCATAGTGATCCTCCTCACGAAAATATGTACACACATAAAAAAGAAAGAGCGGTTAAATGAATTACCCACTCCTTCGGTACCCTTTTTAAAGGTAAGTGAAACGTTTTGAACAAGGCAATTGACAATCTGTTTGGTGAGTTAAGAACCACATAACAGCAGCATTGAAACAGTATATCCTGAAGTAGTAAAAATAAGTCAACAATTAGAAAAGGTGAATTAGTCACTCTTGTTGCTGAAGGGATTGATGAAAAACATGCTTTTCTATCACTAGAAGAATTCCTTCTAAATTATTAGATTAAACCTTGAATATTCTTGATTTAAATAGACAAAATCCCCTTTGGCTATTAAATTGCGGAAGGGGATTTTTATTTTCCAATAGGGATCTATCTACTTAATCGACATGCTGAGAATGCCTCAATTCCTTAGTTCTGTATTTCATAAACACATCGAATTCAATGATAATTTCACAGGAAGAATAAGTATTTTAATAGTAAAATCATTTCCTTGTTTCCTTTCGTATAACAGGCGCAATTTCAGTTGCTAATCGTTCAATGTTCTCAGCAACCTTTTTATAAGGCATACCACCAATATCCATTTGTGCCATAAACCGTTGGTGACCAAACATCTCGTATTGGCGCATGATTTTTTCAATTATCTGCTGTGAGCTGCCAACAAAAAGGGCGGTTTCATTTCCAGAAACCTGTTCAAATTTTGCTCTTGAGAAAGTCTTATTTACCCCATGCTGAAGGTTAAGATGGTGCCAATATGAATGATACAGGTAAAATTCTAATTTTGCCTGTTGATTTGTTTTTGAAATATAAGCGTGTCCTGTAACTGCAACCTTCAAATTTTCTGGAGCATGACCGGATTCAGCAGCTGATTCTCGATATCGGTCAATAAACGGCTTATACAAGCTTGGATCGCCGCCTAGTATCGCTAGTGCCAATCCAGTGCCTAATTTACCCGCTCGTTCTGCACTTTTGAGTGTCCCTCCAACGCCAACCCATATTGGAATCTTCTGTTGAATAGGGCGCGGTGCGATTTCAGCATGCTTTAATGATGGACGATAGCGACCATTCCACGTAACTATTTCCTTCTCATTTAGCTTTAGAAGAAGGTCTATGTGTTCTTGGAATAATTCATCATAATTATTTATATCGTATCCGAAAAGAGGATAGGAGTCTAAAAAAGCTCCCCGCCCTGTAATAATTTCTGCTCGGCCATTTGATATAAGATCTAGTGTTGCAAAATCCTCGAATAAATGAACAGGATCAACGGTATTTAATACGGTCGTAGCACTTGTCAGTTAAATTCGCTTTGTGACTTGTGAAATCGCTGACAAGACGACAGGCGGAGATGACACGGCATAATCTAAACGATGATGTTCTCCTATACCAAATACATCTAGCCCAGATTCATCTGCCATTTTTGCCGCATTAATTATTTCTTCAATTCGCTGCTTTGCACTGATGGTTTTTCCAGTTAGTGGATTTGGGTATAAATCGGCTAATGAATAAACTCCAATCTCCATACTATTTGCAGACTGCAAATTACTCTCCTCCAAATGGTTTAAATTAGCTTTTTGCTTATTTTATTCAGATTTTTTTAAAAAGGAATTATTTAACTCAGAATCTTATTGACTATCAAAAAGTCTTGGTGTTAAATTCAAGTACCGTATTCTCCACTTCCTAACATGCTAAAAGCTGCTAGATATAAGCCTCATATCTGGTCTGTTGATGACCTGGAACAGGTCGATGTGAAACAGCTTGGTTTGAAGGGGTCTCCAACGATTGTCTCCAAGGTATAGGCGCCACAAAAACCGGCAGGTGGAAAAGGATTAGGGAGCTTCGAGGGATTTCAGTTAATACACCAATTGGCGGAAACACTTGGGGGAGCGGTTGGTGCAAACAGGGATGTGGTGGAAGCGGGTTGGATTGAAACCTAAAAGGAAAAAGCTTATTAATTCAACCTTTTCCTTTTACGCTCCTCATATGCTGTTTCCGATAGTTAAGTGGCGAAATACCATAAGTTTTTTTAAAAGCGCTTGAAAAATAGGGGCCAAAACTGAAACCACACTGTTCTGCGATTGATTGAATGGAATAATCTGTTTTTAAAAGCAAAATTCGTGCTTGCTCTAGACGATAAGTATTTAAATAATCTAGTGCAGTTACTTTATAGAATCTTTTCATATACTTAGCGATTGTGTTTTCATGAATATTAAATTGTTCTGCTAACATCGTATTTGTAATTGGCTTATGATAATGATCTCTTATAAATTGGGCCACTTTTTCTGAAATAATGTAACCGCTATCCTTTGCCATTCCTTGAGACTCCAATAGATTGATGAGAGAAAAAAAGCTAATCTGTATATCCCAAAATGATAATTCTTTATTTTCATTCGTCGTAGCCAATAAAAGCTGATCTATTTTTTTGTAAATCTCCTCATAATCTACTAATTTACACTTTTTTTGTAACTGAAGGGTATAGTTGTGATTGTGAAAGTGTAAAGATGGGATTGGAATGTCTGATTTTAGTTTCCTCGGTTCATCACCTTCTGTATAGTAACTATTTGTATAGAAATGCAGCCAATAAAATTCTGTTTCTTCATCTGTCGGGCGGGTCGAAAAATGGTGCTTCAAAGGCAGTAATACTAACATTTCGTTTTTATTTACAGTAAAATCTTTCCCATTCTCCGTTAAGTAAAGCTTCCCCTTTTTTACAAAAATAATATCGAAATACTCCAAATCACTTCTATTCGGATGCGATGTCCCTTTTTCATATTTTGTGATATTCCCTTCTATAAAGATTGGGAAAGGAGGCACTGCAATTGACACGATTTCCATACAAATCACCTCTATTTTTTCATCCTCTAACATTTATCTAAAGGCTTCCATATTTCAACATGTTCATTAGGAAAATTTTAAACCGTGTGAAATATCTTAAAAACTGATTAGAATACTTTATTTTCATTCCATCTATAGTTTGATATATTTTAGTAGCGGTTAACGCTTACAAATTATTATACCTTTGAATACTTATTAAAAACACAGTTAATTAGCCGTTTTCTTTTAGTAAACTTTTGAAAAGGAGGTAATTTTTTTGGAGAATAAACAATTCAGATTAGAAATTTCACCGAGTGGAAATTTGACAAATTTAGTATTAAAAGAGGATATTCATCAAATGAATTGGGTGATGAATTCATCATATCTTGACGATAGTGGATATGAAGAAAATGATAAATTGTTTGGAAATTTTTCTCTAAAAATAGATGGAAAAATACTAAGTAGTGTAGATATGTTCCCGACAATATCACGAGATGATGCACAAGCTACAGTCACTTATGCTTTTGAACAAATAGAAGTCAACATGAAGTACGATTTAACACATTCACAAGATCGTCTTGTTTGGAATATCACTCTAAAAAATAGTACAGAAAACGAATTGAATATTACAGATTTTGCAATATGGTCCTCTTTTTCTTATGTGATGTACCGTATCAATGATCTGAACTTACAAACAAATCATTCTGCTGCTGTCTTTCCTTCGATCTCACACGACTATTCTAAGTTGGCGTGTGTTCGCAGAAGTAATGAGGCACCCCATTTAGGGATGTATCAAACGAAGGGACAAACGTTATCAGTAGGTACTTATTGTTCGTATAATAATCTATTTTTCGAAAGCGTTTCCCCTTCTTTAGATGGGCTGCTATTTCATCAATTAATTCTAGCAGGAGGATATCCAGAGAAGTTCGAAAATGCCGATTGGTTACATGAAAAAAAGGGGTTTATTCTTCCAAGTTTAAGCGAAAAAGAATGGGAATACTCATTAGAGCCTTTTAAAAATCAAAGCGATTTTTATCTGATTGGACAAAAGAATTATGGTCATCCTATTTTTGATTTCGAACCACTTGCCATTGCGGATCAAAATTATAAATTAGCTTTCGAATTACCAAAAGATAAGGATTTAACCGATGCCTATTTCGAATATTTGGATGAGGCTGGTGAAAGAAAAAAAGAAAATATCTTTGCAGATATTAAACATGAAAAGGATAAACATCATGCTAACCTCATCTTCACTACACCTGGGGAGCATAAAATTACGATTGAAGTTGATAATCAAAATTATGATAGCGTTATCCTTAATGTAATGGAACCAATCAAAAGAACAATTGAAAATCGTTCCTACTATATTAGTAATGTGTTGTTTAATGGGGAAAACAGTGAAACCCCTTACAGTTACTCACCTATTTCCAATCAGGGTGAATCTTTAGGGAAATTAAGTCTAGTGTTAAAAAATAATCTATTAGGAACGACGAATATCAAGGAAGTTCAAAAAGTAGAAGCAAGCTGCGTCTATTATATTCGTCAAAAGTGGTTCCAAAACGGTGATTTTACAAAACCAAACAAGTTATATGGTGATTTCTACCGTTGCATGGATTTCGAATATATTGCTCATGTCTTTTACCTTCTTTCACAGTTTGAAGAGAATATTTTACAGTTAAACCATCCGGATACTTACTTATCCTGGGCAGCTGACGTGTTCTCTTTACGGGTGAATCCTGATTTACATGATAACCACCGAGGAAAAGAAGAAGCAGGAATGTTAGGCGTGTTTTTCTTGTACATTGATGAATTAATGGAAGAGCTTAAAACTCGTGGACTAACGGAGAAATATGAGGAAATCAGTTCTTTGTGGTTAAAGATCGCGCAGAATGTAGCTATTAATAGCAAAACTTATAAAGCGGCAGTTACTGAGCATTTCTATGATAATGCTGGATTTGGGCCTGCAACAGGAGCATTAGCTAAGACAAATCATTTCGATGCAGCCAAAAAATATGGGGAATTAGTCATTGCAAATATCGGCTTTTCAAATGATTTCCGTGCGCAAAGCCCTGATCGCTGGTGGGAAGCCTTATCTTATATGATTCATTCCTTATGGGGAGGAGTGACAGCTGCAGCATGTTTAAAAGCTTACGAAGAATTACATGATAGTAGATACTTAAAAGCTGCCTATCGTGCAACTATCGGTATTCTTTACTGCTATGATACAAATGCAAAAGCTACAGATACGATACTAACAACTGGGGAAGCAGCTTCAACCTATAGTATAGCAGGACCTCATATCAATAGGCCTGACTTATCTCGAAACAGATTCGGCCAGTCGACTTTCTATAGAGATGGGGGAATCTTTACTCGTTTATTTACGAAAGAAGAAGAAACGGCTGATTGGGACATGGGCGAAGAACTAGTTGCCTATTTAGATGGATTTGGAAAGAAGACATTCCTATATGAAGAAAATGGAATCGTTTCCATTGTGAATGGCTCTATCGAAGAGACTGACGAAGGACTTTTAATTACTAGTTATGCACCTTACCCGACTGAATATCACTTTTATGACGGAAATTTACATTTTACTTCAGAAAATGGAGAATCTATACCACAGCTATTATTAGTCGATGGGGAATTTAAAAAAATAAAAGAATTACTAACTAGGGAGTGAGATGAATGATGGAGGGAAACACAGCGAAAAAATTAGAAATCGGTATAAATGAAGAGACTAACTCCAAATTGTCTTTAAATCGAGTATTAGCTTACGCTAGTACAGACACGGCTGGTAATTTACTATATTGTACACTTACTAGTTTTATTATGTATTTTTATACGGATGTTTTTGGAATTTCGATCGCTTCAGCCGGATTAATTCTGCTTATTGCGCGTATCTTTGACGCTTTGGATGCACCTATTTGGGGATTAGTCATAGACCACACACGAACAAAATGGGGAAAAATCGTCCCTATTGGCTATGGCTATCCGTTCCTTTTGGGCTCATGGTATTTTTAGCTTTTTTAGCTCCAGATTTATCAGCTAGTGCCAAGTTTACCTATGCTTTAATCACTTACATTCTTGCTGGAGTCGTCTATACAGGTATTGGAACACCTATCACTGCGATTTTACCAAATTTAACAAATAACTCTACTAAACGTGTTCGTTTAAATTCTTGGAGAAGTAATGGTGGAATGATTGGTTATTTAATTACTGCTTCATTCACTTTACCACTTGTCGAGTTTTTTGGTAAAGGGAATGATAAATTCGGTTTTCAAGTCACCGTAGGCATTTCCGCCGTGATTGCGATTGCCTTACTGCTCTTTGCTTTTGCTGGAACGAAAGAAATCAATACAAAAAGTATCAAATCGATTCCTATTAAGCAAAGCTTCGGAGCAGTGAAGGGAAATTGGCCTTGGATTACTTTGGTTCTTGCTTTTATCTTCTATTGGTTAGGTAATACAGCTAGAACTTCAACAGTTATATATTATTCAGAATATAATCTTGGTAATAAAAACTTAGCATCAATCTTAAACGGGCTTGTCGTTTTTCAAATGGTATCGATCACGATTCTCCCATTTATTGTTAAAAGATTTCTGAAAACGCATACCCAGATCATAGGATTTGCGATTGCGGCCATAGGCCAAGTTATTATTGCTTTTGCTGGAAGTAGTGCATCGATGATAATCTTTGGATGGGTAGTAGCATCTCTTGGAACGGGTATTGCTGTAACATTACCATTTGCCATGTTATCTGATACGGTTGATTACGGAGAATGGAAAACAGGTATTCGTGCAAGCGGATTCTTAACTGCCATCGGCAGCTCGTTCTGTATCAAATTAGGATCTGGATTAGGCAGTTTTATCCCTTCTATCATTATGGAAAAAGCAGGCTATGTGGCAAATGTAACTCAATCGGCTACTTCTTTAGCTGCAATTAAATTTTGCTTTACCTGGTTGCCGGCTATCTTCTTTATTGTTGGAGCGATTATTATGCTGAACTACACCAAATACGAAAAGAATGAAGCGAATGTTCGCAATCAGTTGTCATAGGGGATGGCTTTCTGTTCTTTTAGGAGCAGGGGGTGATTCCCTGTTCTTGTTTGAAACATATATTGTAATTCTTGAAAATAATTTGATAACAAATTTGCATATTTAATTTCACTTTTTCTATACTAGTTTTACCTTATGACATGAGAATAGTAATAAAAAACAGACAGAATTTTATTACTTCTGTCTGTTTCTATTCGGCTACTAAGCATTACGCACACATCAGAGATAGAGACTCTACGGCACTCCCCATCAGTTGTTTGAAGATAAATGGAGGGAAAAGGCCCTCCAATTTTATTAATTTTAATACTTATTTTATGATATACCTCCTTCATTTAAGGGTATTTAATAGTAAAACATTCTTAAGGAGGATTTATCAATGCAAGAACTATTTAACTATGGTTTTCTATTCGGACCTGGAGATAATCTATATGGAAAAGATAAACAGGCTGATCAAGTGAAGAATAGGATTGAAAAAGGGATGTTAATCAATAACAAAACAAACGCAGAACAGATATAGGTTGCATATGGGGACAAATGGAATTAGACGTTTGAATCGATATAGAGAAATAGTTTCCTTGTTGGTTAAACACGGGTTTGGTTACATCGTCCAAGAAGTCGGTTTAACCGATACCCTTACGTTAAAAGACCGGTTAATGGCAGATTTTAAACAGGGGAATTCGAAGGAAATGGGATACCGCTTACGCCATTTATTAGAGGAGCTTGGCCCGACGTTTATTAAGTTAGGCCAGCTCCTTAGTATTAGGAGTGACCTATTACCAGTTGAAGTTATTCGTGAATTGGAACTGCTTCAGGATCATGTCAATCAAGTTTCAATTAATGAGATTAAGGATAAAATCCAGCTCGAATTCGGACAGTCGGTGGAGGATGTATTTGTTCGCTTTAATGAAACACCGGTCGGGTCTGCTTCCATCGGCCAAGTTCATGAAGCGGTACTGCCAACCGGCCAGGAGGTAATGGTAAAGGTACAGCGGCCAAAAATAACCGAAACGGTTTTTGCGGACCTTGAATTAATAAAGGACCTATCTAAGATGATGGAAAACCACTACGATTGGGCGGAACAATACCATATAACAGATTTGATGGATGAGCTGTCAGAATCGATCAAAAATGAACTGGATTACATGGAGGAAGGCCGGAATACCGAAACAATTCAGCTTCAATTTGAAAACCATAACGGCATAAAAGTCCCCGAAATTTATTGGGATTACACTACAGCCAAAATACTTACTATGGAACGGATCGAAGGAATAAAAATTACCGAGATCCAGCAGCTTAACCTAAACCAGGAGGAAAAAAGACAGATTGCTGATAGGTTAGTAGAATCGTTTGTTACCCAAATTTTAAGGGAGGGTTTCTTTCATGGAGACCCTCATCCTGGTAACATTCTTTACAATCCTAATACACAGCAGCTGGGGTTCATTGATTTAGGGCAGATAGGCAGATTATCTTCGAGAAAAAGATATGATGTGACCACATTGATGATCGGTCTTATGAACGAAGATACTGATTTAATAGTGAAGGCTATGTACAGGCTTACCTATGTCCCCTTATCGGTGGATGATAAACAATTTTATGATGATATGGACAGAATCAGAAAAAAATTCAGCCATACCCCTTTAGGAGAATTGAATTTTGGTTTGACGATCAACGAACTCTTTTCGGTTGCACATAATCATCAGATTTATATCCCAACTGACTTCATGATGCTGGGTAAAACTTTAATAACGTTAGAGGGAATTGCTTCAGATATTGATCCTTCATTAAACCTGCTTGAACTGGCCAAGCCTTACGCTCAACAACTTTTGGTAGAACGCTATAATCCTGTCAAATTTGGAAAAAGGCTTTTGACCGATGCAGAGGATATGGCTGAAAGCTTTACGAAAATTCCTGGCCAGCTTGAGGAAGTTCTTCAGAAAACTTCCGAAGGGGACTTAAAGGTGAAAATTAGTGTACATGAGCTTGATGATATTTTTACAAAAATTGATCGCTTAAGCAACAAATTTTCGTTTAGTTTAACACTGCTCGCCTTTAGTATCGTGGTTTTGGGTCTAATCGTTGGGGCCACTTTTGGATCCAACACCATTCTAACCAGTATACATGCTCTCGAGGTTGGCTTTGTGATTGCGTTCTTAATGTTTTTATGGATTATTTATTCCATCATTAAAACGGGCCGCTTTTAACTGCTCTTCTTCGCATTAAAATACCCGGGAAGGCTAACTTCCCGGGGCATTTTAAGATTCCATGTAATTATGCTGTTGTTCAATTTTACCGTCATCATCATGAATGTATGCGATTGTTTTAGATTCTTCTGCCATCCGTTTGGCTTCTTTTATAGCCTCACTCTTTGAATCTTTTGTGCAGGCTGGTTCCTGCCTGCCCTCAATCTTCACCGCCCAGCTCTCTTCGTCATGGGGAACTACATGGAACCTTGCATCATCGGTCCCAGCTCTCTCTTTAAAATATTGGTCACGGTCAATTTGGTTATCTCTTTTATTTGTCATGGGTTTACCTCCAAGTATAATTTTTTCTTATACCTTACATTTACCCGATTGACGAAATCAGAAACCTAACCATCATTCCTAAAAAACGATAATAAGGTCAGTTACGATAGAGAATTATGAGTTAAGTCAGGAAATGGGCATTCGGTCTTTTTTCTATTTATTAGTCAAATTGAGTCGTTTAACCTATAAGAGTCCTTGATAATCTTTATTATCAAGGACTTTTTTTATAACAGAAATATTGGGAAGAAATGGCACAGGTGAATAGGTGGCATCTTCTTCTAGTTTATCGTGATCAGATTCCCAAAAGACTTTTTTTAGAATTTGTAAAATTTAAAAGGTTACACACCCATTCAAAATATACAAATAAACATAAAATATATGGAGTTTTTAAAAGAAACTTTTCGAAGTTGTATGAAGACAAGCTGCGATAAAGTATTAAGTAACTATTTACATTCCTTTTGAATTCTTTGAGCAGATATCATCTGGTGTAAAAGATTATTTAATAACATCCACTTTAAGGATGGATGCAAAAGGGGGACGATGATGAAAGTAGTCATTTTAGCGGGAGGATTCGGCACTAGAATAAGTGAAGAAACAAAATTAAAACCAAAACCTATGGTTGAAATCGGAGACAAGCCAATACTATGGCATATTATGAAGTTATACTCCAGTTATGGTTTTAATGAATTTATAATCTGTTTAGGTTATAAAAGTCATGTGATTAAAGAGTATTTCTCCAATTATTTTTTATTTAATTCCGATATTACCTTTGATTTTCAAAAGGAAAACAAATGTACCATTCACCAGCACTCTACTGAACCATGGAAGATTACCTTAGTTGAAACTGGTTTAAATACCTTGACAGGGGGCCGGATTAAGAAAATACAGAGGTTTATAGGGGACGAGCCTTTTATGCTAACGTACGGAGATGGAGTGAGTGATGTTAATTTAAAAGAATTAGTTCAGTTTCATCACAACCATGGAAAGATTGCTTCAGTAACAGCTACACATCCACCAGGCAGATTTGGCATTCTAACTTTGTCTTCTGGACAAAAGGTAGAAAATTTTCAAGAAAAAATAGAAGGGGACATGGACTGGATCAATGGAGGCTTCTTTGTATTACAGCCAGAAGTATTTAATTATTTAAATGGTGGGGATCAAACAGTGTTTGAAAAGGAGCCATTGGAGAACCTTGCTAAGGATGGTCAGCTAATGGCCTTTAAGCACACGGGATTCTGGCATCCAATGGATACTTTAAGGGATAAAGTGTATTTGGAAGAGCTTTGGAATAAGGGAAATGCTCCTTGGAAAATATGGGATAAAAAATAAGCGGCAAAAAGTAATCCTTTTAAACCAGGAGGAAAGTATGAAAATTCTAATTACTGGTTCAACTGGCTTCTTAGGAAGTCATCTAACCAAAGCACTGGTCAATGAAGGTCATGAGGTCATTATTTTAAAAAGAAGCTTTTCAGATACCTGGAGAATTGCAGATATTTTATCAAGTGTGACAGTTTTTGATGTTGACCAAAGTCCGCTTGAGCAACCTTTTACAGAGTGCGGGCCGATTGATGTTGTTATTCACACAGCAACGAAATATGACCGTAATGGGGAAAACGCTTCACAATTACTTCATACCAATGTCTTGTTTCCATTAAAGTTATTGGAAACAGCAGCTGCATTCCAAACAAAAATGTTTATTAACACGGATTCTTTTATTCATAAGAACGATTTAGGCTATCGATATTTACAAGGATATGCATTAACTAAAAAACAATTTTTAGAATGGGGAAAGGAGTTTGGTAATTCAGAAAAAATTCACTTTATTAACGTAAGGTTGGAGCACATTTACGGCTCATTCGATAGCCAGACAAAATTTGTCCCATATATTATGAGAAGCTGTTTAAATAATCTCCCCGAATTACATCTTACTCCAGGGGACCAAAAAAGGGATTTTATTCATATCAACGATGCAGTTACTGCTTATTCACTGTTAATAAGGCAAAAGATTACGGATGTTCCCTGGTTTAAGGAATATGAATTGGGCACCGGAGAAACTGTAACCGTTCGTAAATTTGTAGAAACTATTCATCAAAAGTCTCTTTCTAGAACGGTACTTAAATTTGGCGCCTTGCCTCACCGGGAAAACGAAATAATGGAATCAAAAGCAAATAATGAAGACATTAAAAAATTAGGTTGGAAGAATGTAATTAGTCTCGAAAAAGGAATTGAATTCCTTATAGAGGATGAAAAAAATATTCTTCTACCAGAAAATGATTCTAATAAAGCATAAGGTGGTTAAAAATGGAGCCTGATAAAAAAAATAAAATTTATCAAACAGATCTTCAGTATATTTATCAAAATCTAAGCGATATCGAAAGGGACAAACTTAGGAATTCATCCATTCTAGTAACTGGATGCGGCGGATTTTTAGGTTATTATTTAATGTCTTTTTTAGCTGAATATTCAGACAAACTAAACATCAAAAAAATTATTGGAATTGACAATTTTAAACTTGGAAAACCGAAATGGCTTATAGAATTAAGTAAATTGAGTAATAAAATTGAACTTTACCCTGTTGACATTACTCAATTTTCTTTGTTCGACCATGAGAAAATTAATGACGTTGATTTCGTTATCCACATGGCTTCAATTGCCTCGCCAACATTCTACAGAAAATATCCACTTGAAACTATTGATGCAAATGTATTAGGTTTAAGAGCTTTACTTGAGTTTTACAAAAATAAGGAAATTAAAGGAGTATTATTTTTCTCAAGCAGTGAGGTTTACGGTGACCCAGACCCAAGCTATATTCCTACACCCGAGGATTACAGAGGCAATGTTTCCATGATAGGGCCGCGTGCTTGCTATGATGAATCAAAAAGATTTGGGGAGACACTTTGCTATTTATACGCTGAAAAGTTTCAAATGCCAATTTCAATTGTCAGACCATTTAACAGCTTTGGGCCAGGTATGAGGCTTAATGATAAACGAGTTCCGGCTGATTTTGCAAAAGCAGTAGTTGAAAATAAGAAGTTAGTTATGTACTCCGATGGTAATCCAACTCGAACATTCTGTTATGTGGCGGACGCAATCGTCGGTTATCTAAAAGCCTTACTATATGAACCTTTTGATTACTTTAATATAGGAATGGATACACCAGAAATCTCCATAAAAGAATTGGCTGAAATATATAAAGAGGCAGGTTCAATTATTTACAATTTTAACCAGTCTATAGAATTTAGAGAATCAGAGGAATCAAGTTATTTAACACATAATCCTTCAAGGAGATGTCCAGATATTTCAAAGGCAAAAAAACTTTTAGGCTATGCTCCTTCTATTTCTGTTGTTGAAGGGGTACATCGCTTTTTGTCCTTTTTGAAGGAAGGGGGAGAAATCCATTGATTACTGTAATTGGACTAGGCTTTGTAGGCCTGACAACGGCTCTAGGCTTTAGTGATAAAGGATATAAAGTTTATGGTTACGATATTGATCAAAAGAAAAAAGAGCAGTTAACAAAGGGATATATTCCCTTTTATGAACCATATCTCGATAAGAAACTAAACGAGCACTTAAACAAAAACTTTGTTATGGTTGACGATTTACAACTAGCTGTAGAAAACAGTGAAGTGATCTTCCTTTGTGTAGGAACTCCGAGTAAAACAGATGGAAGTGCTGATTTAGGTTACATTTTGGAGGCAATCAAAAGTGTTGTTGCCTATATAAAAAAGCCGGAATATAAAGTGTTAGTGATTAAATCCACTATACCACCATCTGCAACAAGCAAAAGCATTAAAGCCTTTATCGAAAGCCTTGGTTTTAAGGTAGGTATCGATATAGGATTAACCAATAATCCTGAATTTTTGAGAGAGGGATATGCTTGGGATGATTTTATGAAGCCGGATCGAATTGTTATTGGTCAGGAAGATGATAAAAGTGGACAAATAGTAGAAAAAATTTATCAGTCCTTTGATGCCCCAATTTATAGGGTTACTTTAAATTCTGCTGAATTTATTAAATATTTGTCTAACACCTTATTGGCAACCCTCATTAGTTTTGCAAATGAACAATCATTGATTGCCAGATCAATAGGTGACATTGATATAAAAAAAGCTTTTCAAATTTTGCATCTTGATAAAAGGTGGTTTGGTACACCGGCTAGCATGACTTCGTATGTTTACCCAGGTTGTGGATTTGGAGGATACTGTCTGCCAAAAGATACAGCGGCATTAGTTAACGAGTCGTTAAAGAACTCTTACTCTCCAGAAATACTAATGAGTACTTTAAATGTAAATAAAGGGATAAAAGAGTTTATTGTCAATGATATCGCAGGTAAAGTGAAGGAAAAAGAAAAGATTGGAATTCTAGGGTTAGCATTTAAACCGAATTCAAATGATGTAAGAGATACACCAGCAAAAGCAATAATTGAACTACTTATACAAAGAGGATACAACAATCTAGTTGCTTATGACCCAATGGCAATGGAAGAATTTAAAGAAAACTACACACTTCCGATTGAATATTCGTCTAACTTAAATTCGCTGCTCTCTAAAGTAGATCATGTTGTTATTTTAACATCCTGGGATGAATTTATAAAAAACGAAGAACCAATAAAAAAGAAACAAGTGTTTGACTATCGTTATCTATACAATTAGTTAATTTCCATGTAATTACGATGGGAAAAGGAGTGGTTTAATGTATGACGAAAAAAAAGGACAAATCTAAGAAGGATAAAGTTAATACTGGGGCAAAAGTTATTAAACCTATTCGTTATACGGGAGATAAGCGGTTTCTCGTTATGGCTAGAGTTGGGGATTCCTCGCTCCATAAAGAGTGGTTAGAGCCAATAGAGCATAAAAACTTTGACTTATACCTTGAATATTATGGTGATGGACAAAATGATTACAAAAATGATTGTGAGTTTTATGCTAAGGCAAAAGAGACAAAATGGCCAAGATTTTACGAGGTCATTAAAGAATATGGAGACGAGATTTTTAAATATGATGCTATATGGATGCCTGATGATGATATAAGTACCAATTGTTCAAACATTAATAAAATGTTTGATATCTTCATGCAGTATAACTTATCCTTAGCGCAACCTGCTTTAACAAAGGATTCCTATTATTCTCATAAGATTACAATAAGAAAGCATAAATATTTTCTGCGCTATACAAAATTTGTAGAAGTAATGGTTCCAATCTTTTCAAGAGAAGCTCTGCAATTATGCTGGGATTCATTTCGAAAAAGTAAATCGGGCTGGGGACTAGATAGCATCTGGCCGAAATTATTAGGCTTTCCAAATGATAAAATGGCGATTATTGATGAAATACGTGTAAAACATACTAGGCCTGTTGGAGGGGGGACATTATATAAGGATATTCAAGGTTCTGCTTATGAAGAACTAGATCGTGTTTGTGAAGAATATGGGCTTACTGAACAATATGATTTTAATGTTTATGGTAAGATTCGAAAAGAAAAGGACAAATAATCAAACGAAGTTTTATTATTCCGGGCACAGTTGTCTGCAAAATCAATATGAACATTGGGAGGGATTATGTGTCCAGTGAACAAACGAATACAATAAAAGATATTTATGGATATGAAATAACAGTAGACGAAATTCAATGGGTATGCAAACAGCACGATTTAGGGGATATTAAGAAAATCTATGGTGTTCTTGGTGGAAAAAACAATGTACCGATCTTAGTAGAAACAAATAAAGGAAAATATGTTTTGCGATATGTAACCTATGCTGCCTCTAAGGAACGAATAAATGATATTGAGGATATTATATTATGTCTCAATAAGGCTTCTCTACCTGCTGTAAATGCAATTAAAGATAGATTAGGTGAAAATTATACATTTACTAATAATAGAATGGTTCAGGTGTATCCTTTTATAAATGGTGTAAAATTTAAATTTAGGCCTGAACAGATTAAAGCAAATGCGAAAGTGCTTAAAGAGTTTCATAACGCTCTAAAATTATACAAGCCGGACCCTTTACCCGATAACCCCATCTCCCTTACGGAAGAATACCTCCAAAAAAGATTATGCCGATTATACAAAAATAAAGAATCCATATCAGAATCCTCATTATCTAGAATAAACTCCTTATATTCTACTATAATCAACCATTGGAGGGAGGCTGACAAAAATAATTTAGAAGAAACCATTATCCATTGTGATTGGCATCCTTGGAACCTTCTTTATCATGAGGATGGCTCTGTTGCTTGTATCCTAGACATGGATCATGTTCAGCCCGGAAATCGGATCTATGATGTAGCATATTTTATCTATTGGATTTTAAAATTTAACTCCGATAAACAAAAAAGACAAATATATATGGAGATGTTTTTAGATGGGTATGGCAGATTGACACCTGAAGAAGAGAGAATCTTACCATTAGAAGTTTCAAAAATTGCGTTAAACATTATTATAAAAGACGTATTAAAAGCAGAGAAGGAATTAAAAGAAACTGAGCCTCTCATTCAATATCTCCTTAGTCACATAGGAAAAGGATTCTTACATTAAACACCAATTTCTTATATAGGACTCTATTGAAATGATTTTTAGACTTTGTCAAATACGTCAGCAGAAAAGGTCACTGGTTCATCAACACAGTTCTCCTTTGGGGGGCAAATGGAAGAAAAGGAGGTTTACATAAACCTCTTCAATACTTGTTTAATGCAATAAAAAATGAGAAACTGGTCACTAACCGCACGGTGAATTTATCACTGTGCGGTTATTTATCGATTCATGAAATTTTGGAAAATCAAGAAACATTTCTGTGATATGAAAAAAATTGGGGCGTCCTTGTGCGTGAGTGTATTGGTCTATATGCAGAAAACTATACTTTCATGAAAAAATCATTTACCGAGAAAAACGTAACTAGTTTATAATATAAGGATGCCCAAATTTGATAGTAGGAGTCAATTTCCTACAACGCTTAGTAGATTTAAGAAGGTGATTACAATCAATATCATTGAAACAAGGGTGAGAAGTTTTATTGAAGATATCCAACACCCTAAACAAAAAAAGAAAATAAATATTAATGATTTGGAAATTCAGTTGCGTAAGCTTTTGGATGATTATTTTGAAATGGATGGTTATTCGTTGTTTTATCGTACAATCGAAACATTGCAAGCTGAGGGACAACTGACCCCTATTACAAATAATCAATACAATGGAAGGACACCGGCGCTTGCCTTATACTACTGGGTTAATATTAAAGCTCAGGCAGCCAAATGGGATCGTCTCGCGATGATGAAACTAGGAGATCTGTTTGATTTTTCCTATTATGAACGGCATCCCGAATGGCAAACGGTAGAGGAATGGAGTCGAATCCAGAATCTTTATACTTTTCTAAAGTCCAGTCAGGAACGGGAAATCGTGTCAGTCGAAGAAAGAAGCCTCGAGCTCTTTGGTCATGAAAAATTCTTGCTAGACGGAGATAGTTTCCCTGAAGGAAAAGGTTTTTTAGCTAGAATTGGAGTTTCAGAAGAGCAACTAAAAATGGTGAACTACGGGGAGCCTTTTGTATTTTGGATGAAACAAGGGAAAGAACTAAAAGATATTCAGCGGGTCCTAATTGTTGAAAATTTATCTTTCTTTCATACTTCCATCAAGTTATTGGAAGTAAATGAACTCGATTATGAACCTGAACTGATTATTTACGGTGAAGGGACTAAGATTGAACGGAGCTTCTCTTTTTTCTTCCGAATGTTTCCAACTAAACCCTATCTTTTCTATTACGCAGGAGATCTTGATGCCGCCGGATACGGTATTCTCATTCGCTTAATCGAAAAGTACCCAGATTGCTGTATCCAGCCCGCCTTGAAAATTTACCGCAAAATGCTTGATTGTCTAGAACAAAGGAATGACCAGAAAATGGGCCAGACACAAAACACCCAATACCGTGATCTATTTTTTCAATGGTTTACTGAAGAGGAGCAGGCGCTATTACGGCAATTATGGCAGGACAATAAACGAATAGCTCAAGAAGTATTAACAATCGAATCATGGAGGAGATGGAAGTGAACGAATCATGGGAAGGATTCGCCCAGCGTATGCAACGGTTAAATCCGCTATTTGAGCTCGGGAGGGGAATGGAAGTAGGGGAGCTGAAGCCCTATATCCAAACGATTCTCATGCAAGTGCTCCTCACCATCTTTTATCGAGAATTAAACGATGATGATCATAGACGCAAAGCAGATATCAAGTATATGGTAGGAGATTCCATCAAGCAAATGAGGCTCTTAGCAGACGATAAGCAAATTGAACGGATTACAAGTGGGCTTTTATATCAGGGAAAAGAAGAGTATAGTAAACCGTTTGAAGCCTTATATTACGATGAAATAAGACAATCTTGGGAAACTCAGGTCTTCCGCTATGTCACAATGGATGAATTATATACGAATCTAGAGATGGGCGGGTCAATTGTTTATAAACTCACGGATGTAGCTCAGGAAATGATTTTTATGAGCAGGGAAATGGCTGAGGAGTTCTCCATCACAATTGAACAACTCTATAGTATGCAGCTGATTAAAAACGGTAATTTTCGAAAAGCTACTCGAAACCTCGATCACCTCATTTCACGAGTAAACCGCTTAATGGCAAATGAATTTACCTTTCAAAAGGAAATGATTAACAATCCCAAAATCTTATTGATGGAAGAAGAATGGCAAAGGGCCGACAATCGTGTTGAAATTGAAAAGCAATTTGAAGAAGAAAAAAATCACTTCCGTACAATCACTAGTATGATAGAAAAAACAAAACGAAGGAATGAAAAAGATGATTTGATTCAGAAGGAACTCATTCTTCTTCAAGAAAAAATTGGCCATACAAGGCAATTGCATGATCGTTTTGCTAAGCTAGTTATTCAGAATATCTCCTATGAGATGAAATTAAAAGCGGAGAACCCTTCATTGTTCTGGGAAAACAGCTTGGTTTCATTTCGTGAGCATTTTTATGAAAATTGGTTAATGAAGGAAGGCGTTCAAGGTTTTAACGAAATAGAACGAGTGCTTTCTCCTATATTTTCACCGAAGAATGAGTTTATTTTGCCGCTTGATTGGATTTGGGGTGAACAAGAATTTAATGAAACCCTACAAACGGACATTGTAATCGAAGATGAGGTGGAAGAAACCATTACTCGTAAGCGAGTAACAAATTGGGATTCTGTTATTAAGGCATGGAGTTATGTTTTTCAATATTTACAAACATACGGAGAGTTTTCTTTAGCTGATTTAGTAGAGTTGCCATTAGAAGTACAGGATCTATGGTTTGAGGAATCTGAAACGATTGATTTATGGATGATGTTTGATAAAAAGCCGCTGAAGGTTCAAGTACTGCATCGAAAAGAAGATACATTAAGCGATGAGAGGGAAATTCTTCTTTATAAACTAATGATGGAGTATCCGCAATTTCAAGTGTTTGAAGGCTTAAAGATCTTTACATCATTTGATCATCGGGCTGAACCATTTACCTGGTACAGAATGAAAATAACCCCATTTAAAATATGTGTAGAGGAGGAGAAATGATGAATGCAGAAACGATTAAAAGAGCATCAGCTGTCTATTTCACACTCTTAAAAGATAAAGTAATTGACGAAAATAGTGAACACTTCCAGGCTTATTTTAATCCGGAAGTGAGGCAGACCGTTCTTTTATTAGCGGACGAATCAGGTACATATATCATTGAGTCACCAAAGCGCATCCAATTAGTGGTCCAGCCAACCGGTTCTGTCTTTGCGACGAATTTTACTCATTTGAAAGAAAAACATCGGCAGGTTGAAACGAAGAAACACTTTCATCTTATGAGCGTTGTCATTATGTCATTTTTGGCAGCAATTGACCGTAACCAAGCGGCAAAAATTCGCACAAAGCGGGAAGGAATCAGCTACTACGCATTAGAGCGGCAAGTGAACGATCTAATAATGAATTGGGATAGCATTCTTAAAGCGAAACCTGCCTTTGGGGAAGAAGAAAGAATTGATATGAAAGAAGTAGTGACCACATGGAAATACATGGAGGTCGACACGGAGGATTATGCTGTTAAAAAAGGTAATAGACGAACCAGAATTGGGCTAATTGCAGGTGCGATGCGTTTATTAGAGACGGAGGGGCTAATTGTTATTCTTGACCGGGACGATATTCCAAAGGCGATTCCGAAACAAGAGCTTTTTGAGCGAATTGAGTACTTGTATCACGATTATGATCGTTATGAATTATTTAAAAAATTAATGACTTCAGAGGAGGGTGAGCATGCCGAAAATCCATCGAATTAGAATTGTTGGCCTCAAGTATGATGGCATGCAAAAGCAATATAAAGATACCACTTTTAATTTCCATAATGAGGAGACATCAACAAATGGCCTTATTGCCATGATGAATGGGGGCGGGAAAGGTGTGTTCCTGCAAACGATTTTCCAAATACTCAAACCTGGAACTTCGTGGGGAAAACAAAACAATCGTTACTATCAACAATTCTTCTTTAATAATAAAGAACAATTTATTCCCTATACCTTTCATGTCCTTATTCAGTGGGAATTGGACGGTGCAGATTGCCGGCATCTAGTCACGGGAGGAATGTTTTCGGCTGAACAGCGGATTTCGATGAGTGAAGAAAGTGGAAGTGAAAGTAAAACATTGGAGCAGGAAGCAAAGATCCTTCCTAATATTACATTTTATACAAGAGAATTTGAAAGGAAAGAAGAGGCAGCGCTAGAGCATATTCCACTCTATGAGAATGATGAGGTTGCTGAAACCGAAAGTTTGAAGGATTATTTAAAATGGAATGGATATGACGTTTACCGAGATACGAAGAAGCACTATCGCATCCTTGATACATACGGAATTAACCGTAAAGATTGGGATATTATGAAGGACATAAACAAGGATGAAGGGGGCGTTGGGAAATACTTTGAGGGAGCTGAGGATGATTATTCCCTGTTCCAAAAAAGAATTATTCCGACTGTTAGTCAAGTCTTACATCGAACCGAACATCAAAAGAACGATCTTGTGGAGATTTTTAAGAGCCAGGCCAGTATCGCAAAAGACCTGCCTGTTCTCTTAAAAAGAGAACAAGCCCATAAAGAGTTTTTAGAAGACATTGTTCCATTTGAAGAACACCTTGATAAAGGAATAGAACATAAAGAAATTGTTCAGAAAAGTATACAGGTAGGAAGACAACTGCTTGGTGCTTTAGAGCATTTGAAACAAACGGAAGAGGAAACGCTGCTTATTTTAGAAAAAGATATAGAGAAATTAATATTAAGGCAGGCAGAATTACGTTATCAAAAAGACAACTTAGAGTATGCAAAAGCTCACAGAGAGGTTATGGATTGGGAAAAGAAATTAGTGGAAGAACGGACCAAGCATACTTCTTTACAAGAGATTGTGAAAGAAAAACAGGAACGAAAAGAACAATTGGTGTTTCAACTGTTATTGAAAGAGTGGAGTGAAAACGAACAAAGTATACTCTCACTTTCGCAGCAGATAGAGAAATTGGAACAAAATAGCGGTTTAGAGCAAGTCAGTCAAAGAATGGATGAAATCAAAAAAGAAGCAAGCGTACAATGGGAACATGCCTATCTCTCCATCCAAGAAGCTGTTAAGCAGTATGTGGGGTATCAAAAGTTTCTAAATAAAAAAGGAACGGAGCTTTCTCGACAAGATAAACAAAAGACAAAAGACATTGCACAGCTTAGTACGGAAATTGATTTTCTCTATACGGATATACATAACTTTGAATCAAAGGAAGTGGCACTTGTTCAAGATTTTGGCGACCGCTTAACCTATGACTTAAAGGGGCTGATCGAGAATCTTTTTAAACAAATTGAAGACAGAAAGGCTAAGTTAGAAGAGTTGCAAGCAAAAGAGAGAGAATCGAGCGAAAGGAAAAATCAACTTGCTACTTCACATGGAACTCTCGTCCAATCCATTCAGTTCTCACAAGAAAAATGTGAAGAATTAAAGGTTACAAATGAACAGAAAAAGCAAAAAGAAACAAAACTGCTAGATAAGCTTCATGGTTTATTAGATGGTGTCACAGGGCCGTTTACCCACTCTCTCTTATCGAAGTATGCCACACAGATAGAAGAAATGCTGGTCCATAACCGAGAACAAGGGGAACAAATTAAAAAAGATCTTTGGGAAACACAACTTGATCATTCCTTAAATGATGAACATTTCTGGATTCCCAATAAAGATGTGAAAGAACTAAAGGAATGGATCGATGAGAAGACTGGTATTGATGTGTTTTATGGAACCCATTTTCTTCAATCTTTAAGTTTAGATGAAATGACAAATTATCTCTTGATGTATCCGCTCCTTCCATATGGTTTAGTTGTCAATCAACATCAATGGCAAAAAATTAATCAGCAGGTTCTTTCAGGAAGGATGTTTAAAAGTCCTGTTCCCATTTTCTTGCGTGAGGAAATGAACCGCGAAAATCCCCAACCATCCTTTGTGATTATAAACGGAACAGAGAGAGAGCTATTAACAGATAAAAATCTATTTACTAACTGGAAAATAAAGATTGCTAAACAAATAGACGAGAAGAAAGATACCCTCGTTGAAATGGAAAAAACAGAAACTTCCTTACGTCGTATTTTAAAAGAAATCGATCGTTTTTTATTAGGCGAGCTATCTAGTGATATAGAAAGAGCACTGCATCAAGAACAGAACGCTCTTCTTTCAAAGAAATCGAAATTACAGGAAATCACCACACAGGAAGATAAAGAAAAAGAATTACTGCTTCAGCTCAAAGATCAGATGGAAACTACAAAGCGAAAAATAGGGAAGCTTTCTAAAGATGTTGATGCATTAGAGCTGTTTGACCAAGAAAAGACCCTATATCAAGAAAATAAACGGGTGAGACTGGAGAAAGAGAAACAAAAGGACGCCTTAGGTTCTCTGCAGCAAGAAATAGTAAAAGAGCACCAAGACATCGTTGACCTGCAAAACAAGTGGAATCAAACGTATCTAGAATGGAAACTTACAACCGAACAAAATATCAAGGAGATTTCCTTCTTTATAGAGGGAGCAGCTTTTCCTACTGATGAAAAAGCAGACCAAAGTGAAGAGGTCCCCCGCCTATCCCAACATTTATTAAAAGAGATAAATGGAAGTATTGAAGAGCTAAAACAGCTCCAAAAATCAAAGGAAGAACAGGCTAGAGAACTACTTGTTATTCAAGCAAGAAAAGAAACCGAACAAAAGCAGCAAAAGAAATTAGAGAAAAAACTCGATTCACAAAATAAGGATTGGAATCAAGCTCCAGAACCGGATGAACCTATTAGTATATTAGAAAATATGCTCCAAACCGCACAAAAGGAGGCGAAGACTGCGGAAAAAGAAGAACGGGGACAAGGAACGGCTGTAACCGTAGCAGAAACCTCGTTAAAGCATGCCACTGAACAGCGCGACAAGTCAGGAAAGAAAGTGGAAAAGCATGAAAAACAGCCTGAAGCATGGGAAGACCTTGACTTAGTAATAAAGGATGTAGAAATTAAAGACCAAACAAAATTAGCGAAAGAAGAAGTAAAAAAGGCTGAGAAACGCCAA
Organism: Bacillus sp. AFS037270; assembly: GCF_002585305.1. The sequence continues at coordinate 39,195 of NZ_NUNF01000020.1, forward strand.
AAAGAAACTGAAACGAATATTACTGGATATGAAGGGGATTTATTAACCTTATCCGTTATCCTAAAAGAGGAAGCAGCGGCATTTACGGACGATGATGTAGAAAGAATTAAGAGTCAAGGAAAAGCAGGAATCCTGTCCTGGTGTGAAGAACATCAAGCGATTCAGGAAGAAGGCCAAGAGAAGCACGCGAAAATCGAACAATCATTGCGTAATCTAAAGCTTACGATTGAGGGCAAAGATTGGGAGATTCGGTTTAAAAATGAAGTACTAACAACACTAGATCATATGGATACCAGGCATTATACGCATATCCAAAGCACTGTTAAAAATATGAAGCGTTTTTCACAAAGTGGATTGGAACAATTAGAACGAGATAAAGAAAGGGCAGAAAAGGCTCAAAACTTCTGGGCTAGCCGTGCCAGCATGAAAGTGATGAGTATTTCAGAGGCCATTCGTTCCATGATTGCGAAAATGAAGCTAAAAAATGAACGAGGGTCCTTCCCACTTGTCCAGCTCAAAGAAGACATTTTACCTAAAAAGGCAGAAGATATCGAACAACAATTGAAGAATCATTTTGTTGCTGCTATTAACAAAATAACCAAACAATTTGATGTGATAGATGATTTTAATCAATCATTAGACCAAGAAATAAAACAACTCATTAGTGATGAGCAAATTTTATTTGTATCACTTCGAAATCGATATCCTGAGCTGCTCGTCTATAATATGCGAACCGATAATGCCTTTATGTACGGAAAACCGCAAAGAGAGCATTATTCAACATGGCAGACCATTAATCAAGGTTCTAAGACAAAATCCGATGGTAGTGGGGGACAAAAGTTATCGGCTCGAATGGTGATGATGATGATGTTATTATCAGTTAAAAGCGAAACAGACCAAAGCTGGGTTCCTTTAGTCTGTGATAATCCATTCGGACAAGCTGCATCGGCACATGTCCTTGACCCGATATTCGCAGTTGCTGAGAAACTGAAGTTCCAATTCATCGTCGTCACTCCACCCGAACTTGTGAAAACGGAAATCAGCCAAAGATTTGACGCTTATTATAAATTGGATTTCATTCGTGAAAAAGGAAAAGAAATTGTTTCGGATACGATCGTTCCAGCTTTTCGGATTTATCAGGGAGAGGAAGTCTCTGAAGTAAGGTAACACCATGATACAATCGAGGATTAACGTAAAAATCTCACTTTCATATGGAAGGTGGGATTTTTACTTGTAACAGGGAAATTAATCTATTTTAAAGTACACCATTTAGGTTACGATATTTTTCAGGTGGAATCCCGACCATTTTCCTAAACGTAGCCACAAAATGGCTGGTGGAACGGAAACCCACTTGCAGGGCAATTTCACCGACTGTAATGCTATTGTTTTCTAAAAGGAGTTTCTTAGATTGCTGGATTCGTAAATTAACAAAATAGGCATATGGCGTCACGTGAAAGTTTTTTTGAAACAATGAATTCAGATGGCGTTTCGATGCATTGATAAAGAGTGCCATTTCATCAAGGCCGACATCGGGGTTGGAAAGTTGGGACTTCATCCAGTCAATGAGTGAATGTAACGTTACTAAATTACTGGTTTCTTTCAAGCTGTTTTTATTGGTTTTCCCGTATTTTTTTAGAAGCAGGAGAAATTCATAGACATTTGAGGAGGCACTTATGCTAAAGCTGTCTGTTGTCTCATCACTTTCCTTTAGCGCTTTATTTATGTAAGTTGAAATCGGTGCTTCCTGTTCCCAGTGAAAGAAAGCAGATTGATAGAGTCCAAGTGTAATTAGAATCTCTTTAACCATCGTGCCACTGAATGTTACATAGAGTGTTTTCCATGGAGAGGAATCACTTTGTTCATTCTTATACGAATGGGCCATGTGCGGGAGGATGAGGACACCGTTATTTGGCGGGAGATTTATTTTTTGATTTTGAAGCATGATAGATCCTAGTCCGCTAAAGGTTTGAATCCAATGGTAATAAGGATAACCTTTTGGACGTGTGATAGATTCTTGTGCTGGATTATAACCAATAGTTTCAGCAAAAAGCGGCAGTTTACTTTCATTTAAAGGGATTAGGAAATGTTTTTTCATCGTTTCGCTCCTTTCCAGGAACCGGTTTGCAAAATGTTCCTTTTTATTATATCGCTTTCCATTATATTATATTTAATACCGTTTTGTAATCGCATACAATGGAAATATAATGATACAAAGGAAAAAGGTGATTACTATGATAAACGAAAAGCTCCCTAAAATTTGGTATGGCGGAGATTATAATCCAGAACAGTGGGAAAAAGAGGACTGGGATGAAGATGTCCGTATGTTTAAACTTGCAGGAATTGATGTAGCTACATTAAATGTTTTTTCCTGGGCGTTAAATCAAACCGATGAAGAGACTTACAATTTTTCATGGCTGGATGAACAAATTGATCGTTTATATCAAAATGGTATTTATACATGTCTGGCAACTAGTACTGCAGCACACCCTTCCTGGATGGCTAAAAACTATCCAGATGTATTGAGGGTAGATTATCAAGGAAGAAAACGAAAGTTTGGCGGCAGACACAATTCCTGTCCGAACAGCCCAACCTACCGGAAGTATGCAGAACGGATGGCAGACCGGTTAGGAGAAAGATATAAAGATCATCCAGGAGTGTTGATTTGGCACGTGTCTAATGAATATGGCGGTTACTGTTATTGTGATAACTGTGCTGAGAGTTTTAGAGAATGGCTTCAGCAAAAATACGGAAACTTAGATACTTTGAATAAAACGTGGAATACTCGATTTTGGGGCCATACGTTTTATGATTGGGATGAAATTGTGCCGCCCAATGCTATAAGTGAAGAGTGGGGTGGGAGTTCTACTAATTTTCAAGGAATTTCCTTAGATTATCGCATTTTTCAGTCTGATAGCTTACTAGAGTGCTTTAAACTAGAGCGTGATGTCTTGAAAAAGTATACTCCTGATATTCCGGTAACAACGAATTTAATGGGTACCTATAAAGAGCTCGATTATTTTAAATGGGGCAAAGAAATGGATGTTGTTTCTTGGGATAACTATCCCGCCTATAATACACCAGTAAGTTTCACTGCAATGCGGCATGATCTTATGAGAGGCTTGAAAAGCGGACAGCCTTTTATGTTAATGGAGCAGACGCCAAGTCAGCAGAATTGGCAGCCCTATAATTCGTTGAAGCGGCCTGGTGTAATGCGTTTATGGAGTTATCAGGCTGTGGCACGTGGAGCAGATACGATTATGTTTTTCCAATTGAGGAGGTCGGTTGGAGCCTGTGAAAAATACCATGGAGCGGTTATCGAACATGCTGGTCATGAAAATACAAGAGTTTTTCGGGAAACAGCTACACTTGGCAAGGAGCTGGCACATTTGTCCGATACCTTGCTCGATTCTCGTGTACAAGTTAAGGTCGCAATCGTGTTTGACTGGGAAAACCGTTGGGCAACGGAATTATCAAGTGGTCCATCAAAGGCATTAGATTATGTAAATGAAGTTCATAAATATTACGCGGCCTTATTTGGAGAAAATATAGCGGTTGACATGATTGGTGTGGAGGAAGATTTAAGCAAGTACGAAATCGTCCTTGCGCCCGTGTTATACATGGTCAAGTTAGGTTATGCGGATAAGATAAAAGAGTTTGTTCAAAATGGAGGAACGTTTGTGACGACGTTCTTTAGCGGAATCGTGAATGAACATGATCTTGTCACCCTAGGCGGTTATCCAGGAGAACTGCGGAATCTCCTTGGAATTTGGGTGGAGGAAATCGATGCGCTGCCGCCTGAAATGAAAAATCAAATTGTCGTGAAAAAAGAAGCCGGCAGTCTAACCGGCACCTATGAGTGTAGTTTGCTGTTTGATATTATCCATTCAGAGGGTGCAGAAGTACTGGCTGAATATGGTTCGGATTTTTATGTCGGTACACCTGTAATTACGTGTAATTCATTTGGAAACGGAAAAGCGTATTACGTAGGAACATGCCCTGACACAGCGTTTTTAACGGATTTTGTCAAAACGATTTGTGAGGAAAAGGAGATAAAACCATTACTTGATGTTCCTAAAGGGGTGGAAGTGACGCAGAGAAGAAAGGATGGCAGCTCTTACTTATTTGTCATGAACCACAATGCGTCAGCAGTTGAATTCGAGATTAGTGAAGGAACAGACCTGTTAACAAGTAAGGAATTAAACGGGACAACCTCATTAGAGGCATATGGAGTCATGATTGTAAAACAATAGGAAGGAGACTATAGAACATATTTTCAACTGATTTAGGTAGTTTCAAGGAAACTGCAAGTAAAAACATCCTTTTATCAATCAAAGGATGTTTTTTTTGCATAGAATAGCTCCTATGCGATTTCATTAATCAGTGGAGGAGACAAAAAGAACGCTCCTAAAAGGATGCGTTTTGCTTCAGATAGATTTTCTTGTGGAATATTCGGCAAGCCACTCAGGTATTGGAATTCGTTTTGTCTGTTTAGGTTCGCGTTCAATTCTCTCACGTCCTTTTTTCAGCCATTCTTGTAATGTTGCTGGATAATCAGTTTCTTCGCAAGGGAATACGGCAATGTCGGCAATCGCAGGAGGAAAAGGACTTTTTCTAATGTGGTTTTTCAGCTTCGCCATCACCTGTTTATAGTCCATTTCAGAACAAACTTGGAACCATAGCAGAACCGTCTCGTCCTTCACCAAGAAGTGGGAATAAACCGATTCAATTAGTGTTAATAGTTTCACTACCTCTTCTTTCGTCATTGCCATTCCTCCTGTACCACAATTTTACCTTCCTGAAATTTGCGTTCAACTGGTTCAAACATTGAATCTTTGCTTTTGGGGTTGTTTACCTTCTTTCTCCGTCTTTAGTAATGTCCTTATGGACTTTTCGTAATACATTTTTCTCTAATATTTCCATTCTTCTTTCTGAAATCTAAAAAGGACAGAGTCAAAAAAATTTTTATAGTTTGGTTATATTAACTTTTTCTAGATTTCCAAGAACACCAATTGCTTACATCGATGTTAAATTTAAAAAGGTAGTTATGTACAAAAATCAAAAGAGGAGCATACTTTTCAAATGAACCAGAAATTTCTTTATATTATCGTCATCATTGCCCTGGGGTATCTATTAAAACGTTTCAATATTTTACAAGAAAAAGATGGACAAGTTATCTCGAAAATTATATTTAAGATAACTCTCCCTGCATTAGTCATTGTTACATTTGATTCTGTAAAAATAGAAATTTCTTTAATTTTAATTCCTATTATTGTCCTTATATATGGTGTAGTTACCACATGTCTTGGCTTATGGGTATTTAAAAAGGAGGAAAGGGAACTTAAGGGTTCATTTATGATCATGTCTTCAGGATATAATGTCGGCCTCTTTGCTTTTCCTCTTGTCTATGCGATTTGGGGGATGAGTGGATTAACATATTTTAGTATGTTTGATGTAGGAACATCATTCCTTGTCTTTGGAATTGCCTATATTTTAGGAAGTTATTTTTCAGAAGAAGGGTTACGCCTCAGGCCTGTTGAAATTGGAAAAAAACTTAGTAAATCAATTCCTTTAATGACTTATGTAATTGCGAGTATTTTAAATTTCAGTCATATAAAATTACCTGACATGATTATTAATGTGGCGAGTACCATATCGGCAGCCAATATGCCCTTATCCTTATTACTTTTGGGACTCTATTTAAATTTTAAATTTGAGAAAAAATTTATAAAACCGATGTTGAAATTTTTAACTTTTCGATATGGTCTGGGATTACTTGTTGGTTTTACTTTATTTTTTCTTCTTCCAAACGATGATATGTTTCGTTATACGATATTAATCGGCCTCGTACTGCCACTTGCTGCATCATCCATCACCTATAGCGTTGAATTTAAATATAGTATGGAAAGCACACGATTAATAGCAACTATTTCCAACATTACTATTTTAATTAGTATCGTTATCTTGTATATTTTTGCAAACTTTATTTGATGAATCTCTGAGTTCAGGTTAAACTAGTTGAATGATGAACGGATTAATCGTCAGAGTTTTATTTGAGATGAATCTGAGCAGGTCAAAGGGATTTTAATGAAATTGAATTAAATAAGTAAACTAGATTATACATTGAAAGTTGGTAACCAAAATGATGAATCGCAGTATTATTTTTTTTGATATTGATGGAACTTTGCTTAACCATGATAAAAGATTGCCTCTCTCAACGAAAGAATCCATTTTTAAATTAAAAGAACTTGGCCATGAAGTAGCCATTGCAACTGGACGGGCCCCATTTATGTTCGAGGATTTGCGAAAAGAATTAGATATTAATACATATGTTAGTTACAACGGACAATACGTTGTCTTAAAAGGGGAAGAATTATATCGAAATCCATTAAACATTTCATCCCTTGAAAAGCTAACAGAAGCAGCTCTTCATAACAATCATCCTGTCGTCTTTATGGACCATGAGGATATGAGAGCGAACGTGCCAGAGCATACATACATAACAGAGAGCATTGCTACATTAAAAATTGGCCGTTTCCCGACGCATGATCCGCATTATTACAAAGGGCGAGAATTGTTTCAAACGCTTCTTTTTTGTCCAGAAGGGGAAGAAAAACAATACGAGCAGGAGTTTCATGATTTTGATTTTGTGAGATGGCATCCAGTTTCAGTCGATGTACTCCCAAAGGGAGGATCAAAAGCCCAAGGGATTAAAAAGATCGTTGAAAGACTAGGTATTCACCCAGAACGACAATATGCCTTTGGCGATGGACTTAACGATATGGAAATGCTCTCAACCGTACAAAATAGTGTAGCGATGGGGAATGCTGAAGAAAAAGTAAAGTCAGTGGCCAAATATCAAACAAAATCGGTTGAAGAAGATGGAATTTTCCATGGTCTTCAAATGGTGGGTCTTTTATAATTAAATAATGATTAACTTAAAAAAAACGAAAATATATTAGTCAAAAAGTTTCTCAGTTATCACATTGTCCTGTTTTGATTATTAAGTAAAATACATCTCATTAAGGTTAGGCATGAATTCGGTATATACCGGGTTCATGCCTTTTTTTATCATTATACGAAAAAAAATTTTAAGTTTACATTAAGGTTTAGGTGGTAGGATTCGAGTTGTTAGAATGTTTTCGGTTTGGTATAGAGAGAGGGGTATCTTAATTGAAATTAAAAATTCTTGCCGTTTTATGTGCCTTGGGATTACTCATTAGTGTTGGTTATGTGAGAGCACAAAAAACAGATTCTACCACGAATACAACAGAAACTAGTAATGAAACTAAACAAGAAGAACTAAATGGCGCAGTTGAAACTGTTTCCGATACAAATGCAGTCCAGAATGAAGAGCAAGATGAAGTTCAAGTTCAGGATGGAAAAATAGTAATCGATAACGTACCGCAAATCCAACAGATGCCTGAATTACCACGCGGATGTGAGGTAACTAGTCTAGCCATGCTTCTCCAATATGCAGGTGTTTCAGTCGATAAAATGACATTAGCAAAAGAAATAAATACCATTCCTTTCCGTGACCAAAATGGTCTCCATGGAAATCCAAATGTGGGGTTTGTTGGTGATATCTACTCATTTGATAATCCAGGATATGGGGTATACCATAGTCCGATAGCAGATTTAGCTGAATCCTATCTCCCAGGTAGAATAATAGATTTAACAGGTCAAAGTATTGACTCTGTTTATAATATGATAAAACAAGGCTCCCCAGTCTGGGTTATTACCAATTCAAGATTTGCCTCACTTCCTAAAAGTGAATTTTCCGTTTGGAATACGCAATCCGGGAATGTCCAAATTACCTATAGAGAGCATAGTGTTTTAGTTGTAGGTTATGATAACAATTATGTCTATTTGAACGACCCGTTAGCGGATCAACCATATAAGACTGTTTCAAAAGCTAGTTTTGAAGAGTCGTGGATTCAAATGGGGAAACAAGCTGTGAGTTATCAATAGTTATTATTTTAATTAGGAAGAATCTTTATGTGTGAGCAAAAAAAACAAAAAGTATCCTACTATAAATACGAAAGTGCATAACTATTGAACAGTTTATTTAAAAATTACCAACAAGTAGTAAGTAGTTCCTAAATTTTTATGCTTGTAATCCTTCAATTTTAAAACCTATACTTATAGAGTAAATTATTATTTATTTTATCGTTGGAGGAGACATGTCAATTCAAGTTCAAGATTTAAATAAGTCTTTCAGAGTCCATATCAGGCAGGAGGGCTGGACAGAAGCTTTACGCAGTTTATTCAAACGGGAATACCAAACCGTTCATGCAGTGAAGGACGTGTCTTTCAGCATTAATACGGGTGAAATTGTAGGATTTTTAGGGCCAAATGGAGCAGGAAAAACGACCACGATAAAGATGTTAGCCGGTTTGCTGCATCCTACTTCCGGCCAAATCGAAGTGAATGGTTTCAAACCACAGGAACAGAAGAATGAGTACAAAAAAATGATGAGTTTGGTCATGGGGCAGAAAAGTCAATTGATTTGGGATATCCCCCCAATGGAGACTTTTCTAGTAAATAAAAGCGTCTATGAAATTGACGAAAAAGTGTTTCGTCAAACCTTGGATGAACTTGTTGAATTACTAGAATTATCCCCTTTACTTGGTAAACCCGTACGAAATCTAAGTCTCGGTCAACGCATGAAATGCGAATTAGCCGCGTCATTATTACATCGTCCATCGATTCTTTTTTTAGATGAACCGACGATTGGCTTGGATGTGGATACCCAAGAAAAAGTACGCCAATTTATTGCTAAATATAATCGTGAGCACAAAACAACGATTCTACTAACTTCGCATTATATGGGCGATGTCACCGCACTTTGTGAGCGCGTGTTAATCATTAATCATGGGAAACTACTTTATGACGGAGAATTACAAGTTTTAACGGAAAGATTAACTCCATATAAATTGTTAGAGGTTCGTTTTCCTTCAGGCTCACATGGTCGATGGGAGTCATTCGGTGATGTGGTTTCCTTTGAAGATGGGAAATTGACACTTCGAGTCGCACGGGATCGTGTACCGACTATCTCATCTGAACTACTAGCTAATTTTGAAATCAATGACCTAAATATACAAGATCCACCGATGGAAGAAGTGATTACCTTAGCTTTTCAGGAGGAATCACATGATTACTAAATATCGAGCCATTTTACGGATGAAATATGTCGAGATGTTTTCTTATCAGCTATCGACGATGGTCTGGATGTTTGGTACGATGATCCAACCTTTGATTACCATGATGGTGTGGATGAATATTTATCCAGACCAGGGAGATTCTTTTATTTTATATTTTATTTCTTTGATAATGGTAGAGCGCTTGACAAGTGCTTGGGACGTTTGGGAAATGGATCGCCAAATTAGGGAAGGGTCGTTTTCCTATCAAATTGTTCGGCCTTTTCATCCAATTCATTGGGCAATCGCTGAAAATATTGTTTATAAAGGTTTGTTTTTAGTCATTCTTGTGCCTTGTTGGATAATCCTATCCATCTTTATTCCTTCTCTTCAGTTACATCTATCATTCAGCCAATGGGGACTATTTATAGTTGCGCTGTTATTAGGAGCAATTATTCGATTTGCTTTTAGTTTTATGTTTGGCATATTGGGTTTTTGGATGACTAAGGTGACAGCGGTTTATGCCACGTTCGAAACCGTATCCTTATTTATTTCGGGCCGGATTGCGCCGTTTTCTCTTTTACCGCCCCTAGTGAAACAAATCAGTACCTTCTTACCCTATCGTTATATGATTGGATTTCCTTTAGAAATTCTAACAGAAACAGCTGATCGGCAAACCCTGTTGGTAGGATTTATAGGTTCCTCCATTTGGACTGTTCTTCTGATTGTGGCAATAGGTTGGTTATGGAAGGCTGGATTAAAGAAAAATCAGGCGGTGGGAGGATAACATGAGGCGATATTGGCGGATATTTAAAGAATTTTTTCGAACTTGTCTGGTAGAGGAACTTGAATACCGCAGTGAGTTTATAGGAAATCTCTTTTCAAGTTTATTTGGTATTATCGTTTCGATTTTAATGGTGCAAATCTTTTTCTATCAAACGGATCAATTGGGGGGCTGGGCATATGCTGATGTTCTGATTCTTCTTGGTATTTTCAATACTTTGCAAGGGTTGGTTGATTTTGCTCTTCGCCCGAATATGCCGAGACTGCTTTTGCATATTCGAATGGGAACATTAGATTATGTGCTCACAAAACCCGTTGATAGCATGTTTTTCGTGAGTCTGAGGCATCTGGTTTTCTGGCGACTGATTGATGTCCTATTAGGTATTGGACTAATAATCTATGGTCTTGTTCAAAAACATTTTATACCGTCTTTACTTGATGTCGGGTTCTTTTTAATTAGCATCTTTGCTGCTTTATTGATTATTTATTCTTTATGGATGTTATTGATGACCACAGCCTTTTGGGTGATTCGGATGGATGATTTGTCTTTCTTGTTCAGTTCTTTCTTTGAAACAACTAGGTTTCCAATCACCATGTATAAAGGTTGGCTGCGACTGGCTTTAACGTATGTTTTACCCGCCGCATTTCTTACGTTTACTCCGGCAAGTTCTTTAATTGGAAAGTGGAATGGTGGAACAACCGTTGCGTCACTCGTTGTCGCTGTTGTTTTCTTTTGGCTGGCCCGTCGTTTCTGGAAGTTTGCACTGGCGAATTATACTAGTGCGAGTAGTTAAAATAATTGTGGATTATAAGTCCTCTAGGAGAGAGAAAATTGGAGCTACAGGGGTTAAGAACAGTTCATAACCCCTGAAGGAAAAAGATTATTAGAGCTACAGGGGATAAGGACAGTTCTTAACTCCTTAAGGAGATAGTAATTAAGAGTTACAGAGGATAAAAACGGTGTATAACCCTTAAAGGAGAAAAAAATCAGCTGCTACAGCAGTTAAGAGGCACGGATAAACATTCCATGCCTCTTATTTAGCCGTTTTAAGGAAAAACAGCTTTTAAAACATACTCAACCGATAATTTCTAGATAAAAGTTCCAATAGTTTAATTCCAGCCACACTGTTACCTTTTGCATCCAGTGCAGGGCCGAAAATTCCAATTCCAAATTTCCCAGGCACAGCCCCTAGGATACCGCCTGATACGCCACTTTTAGCCGGAATACCAATTTTTATGGCGAATTCTCCTGACGCATTATACATCCCACACGTAACCATAAATGTTTTACAGATTCGTGCTACATCCTCTGGCATAATCTGTTTTCCAGTTAGAGGATCTTTTCCATCCATCGCAAAGATCATTCCGATCCTCCCTAAATCCAGACAATTCATTTCAATGGCACACTGTTTTGTGTATAAATCTAATAATGTTTCAACATCTTCAATGATAATTTTATGCTGCTTAAGAAAATAACATAATGACCGGTTTAAATTAGCTGTTTCGAATTCAGACCGGGCGACTTCCTCACAATAGCCGATGGAAGAGTCGTCGGCCAACTCCCGAATAAAGGCTAATAACCGATTCAACCGATCCTCAACTGAATCACCCTTAATCATGTGGGTGACCACAAGTGCTCCTGCATTGATCATAGGGTTTAACGGTTTGGCTGGTGCCATTGTTTCTAATTTGGCAATCGAATTAAAAGGGTCTCCAGTCGGTTCCATTCCAACCCGTTCAAATACATATTGAAAGCCTCTTTCCATTAAGACAAGAGCCAAGCTTATAACCTTTGAAATACTTTGCAGTGTAATCTTTTTATCAATATCTCCGGCTGAGATACATCTTCCGTCTGGATAATGAATGGCAATGGACAAATCTTCTGGTTTTGCTTTACCCAGCTCGGGAATATAGTCAGCAACCTTGCCATCTTTTGTATATTTTTTTGCTTCATCAACTAATAGTTTTAACTCACCACTTGTTTGACATGGCATAATGCATCACCCATAGTAGTTTTGCCTATGAAATTGCGTTCATACATGATAAAAATTGTTCAATGTATTCATGTTTTATAGAAAATGATTTTTCTGAATGAATTAGATTAAATGACATTAGACAATTTGAGGGATACAAAATTTTATAAACGTGAAGAATTAAAAGACATCCCCTTCCTAATATTACAAGGAAAGGGATTATTGAACTTGAAACCCAGGGCATTAAATCTTATTAGGTTGTTGGTGCCACGATTGAATTTTTAGCTTGTGTTGTCTTTATTGGCTGGTAAGATAATTTTGCGCATTCGCTGAAAGCAAATTGTTTACAGCCTTTACACTTATTAATCTCTAGTTGTGTTAGTGCGGCATTGATAGCTTCACCTGTGTGTTCAAAAATATTTTTTTCGCCTATCTTTTTGTTCAGCCCCGTTGCCCAAAGTAATTCTTTCGGCTGTTCCTGGAGGCCGGAAATCATGACATGTTGTTTTTGGTCCTTTAATTGTTTTACGATTTTGGAGAGGAGTGCTTCTCCTGATGTATCAATGAAGGAAACCTTGCTCATTCTTAATAGAAGAACTCGCGGTTTCGAACAAAGAATCTCTTCAATTTCTTCTTCCAATCGTTCAGTGGTTCCAAAAAATAATGGTCCTTCTAATGTGTAAATATGAATTTGCGGACAGTTAGAACCTTGCTGTACGATTTCTTTTTTCACCAATTTATCAGCCGGGTCCGGCAAAACCTTCGACACTTTCAAAGTCCCGCTCATTTTCCGAACGAATGCCACTAGCGCTAAAATAATTCCTCCGCCGACACCGGTGGTCAGGTCGACAACAACGGTTAATAAGAAGGAAGTGACTAATACAAGCGAATCCATTGTTTTGGTTTTTAAGATATGGAGAAACTCTTTGCGTTCACTCATGTTCCATGCAACAAACATAAGAATCGGTGCCATACTGGCTAATGGAATGGCCGAGGCATATGGTGCGAGCATGACTAATACCATCAATACGACAACTCCGTGTATGACACCGGATAAGGGTGAGAACGCGCCGTTTTTAATATTAGTTGCTGTTCGTGCAATAGCACCTGTAGCTGGGATTCCTCCAAATAAAGGGGTTATCATGTTGGCCAGTCCTTGCGCCATAAGCTCCTTATTACTATTGTGCTTTTCGTTGGTCATACTGTCCGCCACTAAAGCAGATAATAGGGATTCAATTCCACCAAGCATGGCAATAACCAGAGCGGCAGGCAGAAGTTCAATGACTAAACTACCGGTAATCTGTGGAAATTCAAAATTTGGTAGCCCAGTAGGAATGGCTCCATATGTGGAACCAATAGTTGCAACTTGATTCGGAAAGCAATAGGAAGCAATTAAAGTTGAGACAATTATCCCCAACAGTGCTCCAGGAATTTTTGGCATATATTTTGTTGCCAAAAGTAAAATGGCTAGACTAATAAAAGCTACCAAAACACTGTAGACGTTAATGGTATGCAGGTTTAAGAGAATTTCTTTCATGTTTAAGTGAAATGCTTCTTCTTTTTTTAAGTTACTCAGCCCTAAGAAATTGGCAATTTGGCCAGAAAAGATAATCACTGCAATTCCAGCTGTAAACCCGATGGTCACAGGCCGTGGAATAAACTTGATAAATCTCCCTAATTTGAACGCACCCATTAGAAAAATAATCACGCCTGCCAGAAAACCGGCAATCAATAATTTTTCATAACCAAACTGCAGCACCACTCCCAATAATACAGGAACAAAGGCTCCAGTCGGTCCTGCAATTTGATATTTGGATCCGCCAAAAAGAGAGACCAAAATCCCGGAAATGATCGAGGTATAAAGCCCGTATTCCGGTCTTACCCCCGAAGCAATTGCAAAGGCCATTGCTAAAGGAATCGCTACAATTCCAACAATCAATCCAGCAACTACATCTTTTTGAACATGGCCAAGATTATAGCCGTTAAATCGGTTATAATCGATCATTTAAACACCCCGCTTTCAAGATTAGGTGAGTTTGTCCCGTTCGAATGGACCTCATTACGTTTTTTAATCCCATCGCTTTTGGAAGCAATTCTAGTAACCGAGTATTCATACATGAAAGTATGACGTTTTTTTTCTGGAGAATTTGTCGTTTGAAATTCCTGATACTTGTGTTGATTAGCGAGCTCCTTGTTTAAATCTAAGATTCTTGAAATGGTAGACATAGATTTCCCTCCTATTTTTACAAAATAACTTGGCGTAAAACATAACATTCGATGTAATGTTATGTCACACGTATTTACTATAATGGAAAAATGTGAAAAAAATGTTAATAATTTGTAGGTAAATTGTTGCCTTTTTATGTCATGACTATAGTGTTGGGAATCTTAAAAGTAGTTGTTAAATCCCGCTTTAGCTCTAGTACATGACTTGGTATTTTTGAGGAAATTCTACTAGGAATGTTTGGATAGAGAGCACCTAATACGAGTGTATACTGGGGGGGATGCCTATGATCGAGGTAATGAAAGACAAAATGAGAGGTGGCTAGTGGACAAGCGTCCTTCATCGGATCAGGAAAGACAAATAAGAGTAAAGAATTAAGAAGTTGTTAAAACTGGTGAAATTATTAAATTACCAAAAGAAGAAAAAGAAATAAAGAAAATGCAAAGCAACGAGATTAGGAGGGGTTACTGTGAATATCTTCCTATATCGTTGCTTTTTGTGTTCATCAAATGAATAAGCTCCACTTGTTATTCGCTCAACTATAAAGTAAACAATCTTCGGTTAGGGTGCCCCATAACTAGGGAATCAACCATTAATCCTTTGGTCATATTCCATTCTCAAACGTTTGATATCTTCTATAGGCGGAAACCCAAACATACGGGAATATTCACGGCTGAACTGTGACGGACTTTCATAGCCTACCCGGAATGCGACATCCGTTGCATCAGTTGTTTCAGACAATAATAGATGACGGGCCTCCTGCAGTCTCAATTGTTTTTGAAATTGAATCGGGCTCATAGTGGTTACCTCTTTAAAGTGACGATGAAGCGAAGACTCACTCATATTCGCTATTTCCGCAAGTTTCTCAATGCGAATAGACTTAACATAATTTTTCATGATGTGTTCAATCACGTCCTTGACTTGATTGGTAGAGCTTCCTTCGATGGCCATTTGTTCCAACGTGACACCATGCTGCCCTTGCAGAACCCTATAGAGAATTTCCTTCGTGAAGAGAGGAGCAAGCACCGGGATATCTTCTGGATTGTCTAATAAACGAGCTAACCTAATTACTGCTTCCAATAAAGGTACTTCAATGCGGATGACAAACATCGCTCGTTTAGCATTTTCTTTGGGGCCAACTCGAATTCCCATATCCCTTATAACCTCAATGATTTGATTCGGTGTAAATTCAAGTTTGATAGCCAGATATGGAACGTCAGCGGATGCTTCCAAGACTTGTCCTGTAACCGGCAAGTCAACTGATGTAACAAGGTAATCGGAAGGGCCGTAACGAAATTGCTCAATCCCTAGCAAATTCTCCTTCACACCTTGAACAACAATGCACAAGGAAGGCTTATAAACTTTGTGTCTTGGTCCGATATCAGTAGATTGGCGAATGAAAAATAGAGACGGAATTGTGGTCTCGTGAATACCGTCCCGGCCTGTATGCTGCTCTATGAGTTTAGCGAGCTCATCCTGTTTTTTATAGATTTGTTCAGACATAAGTTCCTCCTTACTCCTTCATTCTTGATTGTTCCATTATAATGCATATCCTTCTGGTGCGTAAGTGGGTGTGAGAGGAATAGGCAATCATTTAGGAGGATTTGGATAACGGTTGCTTTTTCATTTGTTGCATAATAAGGAGGAGCTAGAAACAAAAATATTTGGAATTAGAGTACCAATAAGATAAACGAAAGGAAGATTCATAATGCAAAAGCGTAAATTAGGAAAAAACGGCCTGGAAGTTTCTGCTGTCGGGCTTGGTTGCATGGGAATGAGTCATGGTTATGGTCCGGCATCAGACAAGAAAGAAATGATTTCGATGATCCATGAGGCGATTGACCGAGGTGTTACTTTCTTCGACACTGCCGAAGTGTATGGTCCATATGTAAATGAGGAGTTGGTAGGCGAGGCGCTTGCTCCATTCAAGGAAAAAGTGGTCATCGCTACTAAATTTGGCATCCAAATAGTAGATGGAAAACAGGTGCTTGACAGTAACCCGGAGTGTATTAGGAAATCAGTCGAAGGATCGCTAAAACGCCTTAAGATTGATACCATTGACCTTTACTATCAACATCGGGTTGACCCAAATGTACCGATAGAAGAAGTTGCTGGAGTAGTACAAGACCTAATCAAGGAAGGCAAGGTTAAGCATTGGGGACTTTCTGAAGCAGGGGTGAACACCATTCGGCGTGCACACTCGGTTCATCCGCTTACTGCCATTCAGAGTGAGTACTCTATGATGTGGAGAAGTCCTGAAGAAGAACTACTGCCTGCACTTGAAGAGCTTGGAATTGGCTTCGTTCCGTTTAGTCCGTTGGGTAAGGGATTCCTTACCGGAAAAATTGACAAAAATGCCACATTCGATAGTTCCGATTTCCGCAGCATCGTGCCTCGTTTTAAACCTGAGAATATCGAAGCAAATCAGGTTCTGGTCGAACTAATAAAGGAGATCGCAGCAGGGAAGGACCTAGCGCCGGCTCAAATCGCACTAGCATGGGTACTTGCCCAGAAGCCATGGATTGTTCCGATTCCCGGTACACGCAAATTGAAACGTCTGGAAGAAAATCTTGGCGCGGCTGAGGTTGAACTGACCCCCGGGGAACTAAGTGATTTGAACAATGCGCTCTCGAAGATTGAGATTTCCGGAGATCGATATCCGGCAGAATACGCAAATAGAGTGGGCAAATAATAGCTTGTTTAATAAAAATAAACTGGAGGAATTCAAATGCAAAAAGTAACTTTGAACAATAGTGTAGAAATGCCTATACTTGGTTTCGGTGTTTATCAGATTCAAGATGCAAATCAATGTGAACAAAGCGTTTATGACGCTATTTATGCAGGCTATCGACTAATTGATACCGCTGCCTCTTATCTGAATGAAGAAGCAGTTGGCAGAGCAATCAAGCGGAGTGGTGTACCAAGAGAGGAATTGTTTATTACTACAAAACTCTGGGTTCAAGATACTGGTTATGAGAGCACAAAGAAAGCTTTCGGAAAATCACTGGAAAGACTGCAATTGGATTATTTGGATTTGTATTTAATTCATCAGCCGTTTGGTGATATATACGGTTCTTGGCGTGCGATGGAAGAATTGTACCGTGAGGGAAAAATCAGGGCCATTGGTGTTAGTAACTTCCAGAATGATCGTCTGGTAGATTTGATTATTCATAATGAAATCACCCCAGCCGTAAACCAGGTTGAAACGCATCCTTTCTGCCAGCAAATAGAAAGTGCTAAACTGATGAAAGAGCACCATGTTCAGATAGAGTCCTGGGGACCTTTTGCTGAAGGAAGAAATAACATGTTCCAAAACGAAGTTTTAGTATTATTAGCCGAAAAGTATAATAAATCAGTTGCCCAGGTGATTTTACGTTGGTTGACCCAAAGAGAAGTAGTGGTGATTCCAAAGTCTGTTCATAAGGAAAGAATCATCGAAAACTTCGATATTTTTGACTTTGAATTAAGCCAAGAGGATATGGAGACAATTGCTACATTAGATACGAATAAGAGCCTGTTTTTCTCCCATAACGATCCCGAAATTGTAAAATGGATCGGTACCCGTAAAATAGATATTTAATGTTTTTTCTTTTGTAAAACAACGATATTTTTCTATCACATTATAGATTGTGTTAGTCCACTACCAGAAGATAATTAACAATTATGATTAATTTGTTTAAAAATGAACAAATTGAGGTCATTTAACAATTGTAAGGATCTAAGTACTATTTATAATGTAGTTATATGAAATTAATAATGTGAATTCAGGATTGTTACTGGTGTACTCAGGCAAAACCCGATTGGATTGTTACTGGTTATCCAGGCAAAACCTAAATCGCTAAAATTAAGGGCTTTTTAAGCCTTCAATTTTAGTGGTTTAGGTTTTTCTTTTAGGAAAGAATCTCGAATTTAAGGGGGGACTAAAATTTGTACACACGGTTAAAAAAACTGTTTGATATTAAAGATTATAGTTTATTCGTTATTTGTATGCTGCTGGTCGGTATCGGAATTTCGATTACCATGCCGTATCTTTCCCTGTATTCTACAGAAGATTTGGGAATGAGTGCGGCAGCCTTTGGAGTTTTCATGGCTGTGAGTTCAATAAGCGGCTTGGTGGTAAACTCGCTTATTGCTAAACGGTCCGATAGTGGTCTTAATCGAAAATGGATTATTATTGTAGCCATGCTTTCATCTGCTTTGGGATATACTTCTTATTTAGTATTTCATAACTACTTTATTCTGCTTATGACCGTCTCTCTCTTTAATGGATTAGGAGCTGCTGCTATGCCGCAAATCTACGCCTACGCACAGGAGTCGGCAAATGCAAGCAAATCCGATGACATTACGTTTGCAATGTCAACATTACGTTCGCTTGTCTCACTTGGATTCCTTGTGGGGCCATTAGGCGGTACCTTCATTTTGGGGGTTTTTGGATACAAAGGACTCTTTCTGGGAACATCCGCCATTTTTCTAACCATCGCATCGCTTGTATTCATTTTTCTGCAAAAACGAAAGGTGGTTCCAAGCAAAACTAGGAAGAAACAAAGTCCAGTAAGTACTTCTTCACTGAAAAACAGACAGATTAGACAGCCGCTTCTCGCATTTATTTTTCTGTTTGCTGTAAATGCGATTAACGGGATCAACACACCTTTGTTTATTGTCAATGAACTCCATGGCACACATACAGATGTGGGATTGGTGGTTAGTGTTTGTGCTGGTATGGAAATTCCGATTATGCTTGTGCTCGGTGCCATGAGCAAAAAAATATCGAATCATGCCCTTATGATGATTGGCTGCTTGATTGCAGTTATCTACTATACGATCTTAAGCGTATCGAACCATTCCTGGCAGCTGATAGCAGCCCAGCTTTTGCAAGCTACCTATGTGGCTATTGTTATGGGAAATGGATTAAGCTATTTTACGGATCTTCTGCCCAATTCACCAGGCCAATCTGCGACTATTTATTCAAACGGCTCTACAATGGGGAGGTTAGTGGGGAATTTGGGAGGTGGAATGATAGCCCAGCTTGCGGGATTTCGTTCTGTTAATTTGGTGTGTCTCGTTATCGTAATTGTCTCGTTCATTATCTTATGGCGAGCAAGACCTCACAGGGACATGGAAGTGAAAACAGGACACACCCAATCCATATAGTTATAGACTAGCAATTTAAAGGGATAAGAACAAGATAGACGGATGGGTTAACCATCCGTTTTTATAGTGTTTCTATGGTTGTTTAGACTATTATTCAGAAAGTTATGAAATAATTGTAAAAGGATGAATCCTTGAAAAAAATCCTAAATTACTCTATCATAATAACTTGTTAGTTAATAATTTTAATATAGTGTTTATATTGTTTAGGAGAAAAAAGCTGGCAGGAATAGATAATTAAATCTAATGGTCTTTTATTTATTGTACATATCGGCCATTCTATTAATGGGATATTACTAGCCAAATTCTTAACAGCCTATCGAAAGGGGAATAAGATATGTTAGAAGTTATGGACAGACCAAAGTCAGAACCAACTAAAGCAGAACAACTTGATGTACTCGATCAGTTGCTAAAGCCGGAGGTTCAGGAATCATTGACCGCATTAGTAGAACAGCTTCCAAAATTGACCGAACTTGTGAATATATTAACAAAGTCATACGACTTCGCTCAGTCAGTTGCAACAGATGAAGTATTAAAAAATGATACAATTGGAGCCATTACAGAGATTGTAGAACCTATTAAAGATACAGTGAAAAACGTAGCTGCTACTGCAATTGAAGCAAAAGATCGTGCTGAAGAAAGTAATGAAGTGATCGGTTTATTTGGACTTTTGAAAATGATTAAAGACCCTCAAGCTCAAAAACTTTTCCGTTTCATTAACGCTTATCTTGAGGTTTCGGCAGAACGCTCAGCGAAATAATTTTAACAGTACATCCATAGAGACGGGGGAGAGACTATGTCAAAGAAAGTTGTTATTTTAGGTGCCGGATATGGCGGACTATTAGCTGCTATTAATATTCGTAAATATTTAAATAAAGATCAAGCACAAGTTACTGTGGTTAATCAGTACCCTACACATCAAATTATCACAGAACTTCATCGTTTGGCAGCAGGAAGTGTTGCAGAACAGGCAGTGGCCATGCCTTTAGCGAAGCTTTTCAAAGGAAAAGATATTGAGCTTAAAATCGCAAAGGTTGAGTCATTTTCAGTAGATCAAAAAGAAGTAAAACTTTCAGATGGATCTACTTTATCCTATGATGCGTTAGTCGTGGCTTTAGGAAGCAAAACAGCTTACTTCGGTATTCCAGGATTAGAAGAAAACAGCATGGTGTTAAAATCAGCTGAGGATGCGAATAAAATCTATCAACATATCGAAGAACGGATCGCTGAATATGCAAAAAAGAAAAATGAAGCAGACGCAACGATTCTTATCGGCGGCGGTGGTTTAACCGGTGTTGAGTTGGTTGGAGAAATCGCTGATATCATGCCTAAACTTGCTAGAAGCTATGGTGTGGATCCAAAAGAAGTAAAGCTGCTTTTAGTAGAAGCAGGCCCTAAAATCTTACCTGTTTTACCAGATCCATTAATTGAACGAGCTACTGCGAGTTTAGAAGCACGTGGTGTTCAATTCTTAACTGGACTTCCTGTAACTAATGTAGAAGGAAATGTCATTGATTTAAAAGATGGACAAAAAATTACCGCTAATACGTTCGTTTGGACTGGCGGAGTACAGGGTAATCCTCTAGTAGGTCAATCAGGACTTGATGTGGATCGTGGACGCGCAACCGTTAACGAATATCTTCAATCTACTTCACATAAAGACGTATTTGTTGTCGGTGACAGTGCGGTTGTCTTTGGTCCTGAAGGACGGCCATTCCCGCCTACGGCCCAAATTGCTTGGCAAATGGGAGAACAAACAGGCTATAATGTCTTTGCCTTTTTAGAGAACAAAGCTTTTAAAGAGTTCTCTCAAGTTAACTCTGGAACACTTGCAAGCTTGGGACGTAAAGATGCGGTAGCTACCATTGGTGCGAACTCTATTCCACTAAAAGGGATGCCAGCGTCATTAATGAAAGAAGCTAGTAATGTTCGATATTTATCACATATTAAAGCATTGTTCAGTTTAGCTTATTAATACTAACGAAGCTATTTAAGATACTGTTTATAAATACGGGTTTCTCAAAGTAAAGCACCACAGTGTTTCGTCACACTGTGGTTTTTTCTATTTTTTAAATAGAATCTTCGCGCCCGTCCTAAAATAGGTCCTGTACTACTTAAAAAGGTTAAACATTTTTGATAATCAAGTGCTTCAAATGTTATGAATGTGGTATCTTATTCTCTTTTCGATAAGTCGCTGGGGTCATTTCCATATATTTTTTAAAGATTCTATGAAAATGGGTTATGCTTTCAAATCCACACATTTCGGCAATCAAGGAAACTTTTTGATTTGTTTTTAGTAATAGTTCTTTAGCCTTGATAACTCTTTTATGATTCAAATAAACGGTCAATCCCATCCCAGTTGTTTGTTTAAATACTCTACTAAAATGGGAAGTACTGACTAGGGCCTCGTTGGCAAGTTCGGTCAGGGTTAATGGATGACTTAAATTGTTATTAATATAGACTAAAATTTCTTTAATCCAATCTGGTCCATAAGTGTTAGATTCCACTATGTGTTGTTTATTGTCGATGTGGGCGCGATATAATTCAAGTATGATTTGGTGAACAATTAGCAATGAGGCATGCCTAGAACCCAGTTCATTTTTTATAGTTTCTTGAGATATGTTTAAAAGTTGTTGTTCTATTTTTTTTTGATGCTCAATTTGCAGGGATATTTTATAATGTTTAATTTTCGCTGCCATCTCAAACAAATTTAAATAAGAAAAAGAATCATCAAGTAAGACATTATAAAGTAATGTTGGGCTAAAAAATATAATGGTAGATGTCACAGGTTCATCCTTATCAGGCATTGCACGATGGATGGTATTGTTTGGGATAAGGAATATATCACCCTTTTTCATGTCATAGAAAATGTCATCGATGAAAAAAGCCCCTTTTCCACTATAGACATAAACAATTTCATAATAATCATGAATATGGTCAGGCAGTTCTTTTTGTGGGCTTTTGGTATCTTGGTAGATAAAAGAAAAAGGAAATAACAAGTTATTGTTTGAAAATTTTTGAACGCTTTTCATTAGATATCACCTAAATAAATCGTACGTCAAAAAAGGGTATAAATAAAGCAATAAATGTAATTTTTATTTCAAATATTGATGATAAGATGGAGGGGAGTTCAAAATGAAAAGGCTTTCTAATTTTTAAAATTAAAAGGAGTGTTACCCCCAAAATGAAAAGTATAGTCTGTAACCAACCAAATCAATTTAAAATGGTAGAAGTGGAACCTCCTGTACTTAAAACGGGAGAAGCTTTAGTTCATATTCGCCGCATTGGCATTTGTGGAACTGATTACCATGCATACAGAGGCAACCAACCCTTTTTTAGCTATCCTCGTGTACTCGGTCATGAACTTTCTGGTCAAATTGAATCTATAGGGGAAAACTCTTGTGGATTAAAGGAAGGAGATCAAGTTTCAGTTATTCCCTACATGGAATGTGGTGAATGTATTGCTTGTAGAAATGGCAAAACAAACTGCTGTACGGATATGAAAGTATTAGGTGTCCACATTGAAGGTGGAATGAGTGAATGGATTACAGTTCCTTACAATCATTTAATTAAAACCAATGGGCTTACACTAGATCAATCTGCAATGATTGAACCTTTAAGTATAGGTGCACATGCCATTAGACGTTCTTCACTTAAAAAAGGGGAATACGTTCTAGTAATTGGTGCCGGACCTATTGGATTAGGGGTAATGGCTTTTGCTAAGCAAGAGGAAGCTAAAGTGATAGCAATGGATGTAAACCAAGAACGTTTGGAGTTTTGTCGTAAATGGGCCAAAGTAGATTTTACAGTGAACGCATTGGAAAATCCATTGGAGACTATAAATGAAATAACAAGAGGAGAAATGCCAACAGCTGTATTTGATGCAACCGGAAATGGTAATTCCATGACGGATGCGTTTAACTATCCTGCACATGGTGGAAAATTAATCTACGTTGGTTTAACTAAAGGTAATATTTTATTCAATGATCCTGATTTTCATAAAAAAGAACTTACATTAATGGGAAGTCGTAACGCTACTCGAGAAGATTTTGAATATGTAGTAAATGCAATAAAAAGTGGTGGAGTGGATATTGATTCGTATATTACCCATCGTGCAAGCATTGATGAGATGATCAATCAATTTGAAGGGTGGTTAGCCCCTGAGGCCAAAGTAATAAAGGCTATTGTTGAAGTATAGTTAAATTATGAATTACGTGAAAGCGGTAACAAAATAATAGGGGGTATATGATGCTATCAAAAATGTTCTCAAAAGATAAACTACCTGTACTGATTTTATTATTCGTAGCTGGCGTAATTAATTATCTTGACCGATCTGCCTTATCCATTGGTGCTCCTTTTATTAAGGAAGATTTACATTTATCAGCAACCCAGATGGGAATTATTTTTAGTAGTTTTTCAGTTGGATATGCAATTTTCAATTTTATAGGCGGGATGGCTTCTGATAAATATGGTGCCAAACTTACTTTGTTCGTTGCAATGATTGTTTGGTCATTATTTAGTGGTGCTATTGCATTAGCAGTCGGATTTACTAGTTTAATTGTCATTCGTGTTTTATTCGGTATGGGGGAAGGGCCGCTTTCGGCAACCATCAGTAAAATGGTCAATAACTGGTTTCCAGCTGACCAACGTGCGTCTGCTGTTGGTTTAACGAATAGTGGAACACCACTTGGCGGTGCCATTTCAGGTCCGATTGTAGGGTTTATCGCCATTACATTCAGCTGGAAAATATCATTTCTTTTAATAATGTTTATTGGTCTTGTTTGGGCGGTTTTTTGGTGGAAATTTGTGAAGGAAAAGCCCGCCGCCTCTAAAGAAAAGTCATCTGTTGTAAATATCAACCATGTTTCACAGCAAAGACGCCCATTAACTTTTTATTTGAAACAAAAAACGGTATTATTTACTGCATTTGCGTTCTTTTCCTATAACTATATTTTATTCTTCTTCTTAACCTGGTTCCCAAGTTATTTGGTAGATTCCCGCCATATGGATGTAAAGGACATGAGTGTTATTACAATGATTCCATGGATTGTAGGATTCATCGGTCTTGCCTCTGGCGGATTTGTTTCAGATTTTGTTTTTAAAAAGTTTACCAACAAAGGTGTTTTATTCTCAAGAAAAGTTGTGCTAGTCACTTGTCTATTTATTTCAGCTGTTTGTATTGGCTGTGCCGGCCTTGTAACAACCACAGTCAGTGCCGTAACATTAGTTGCCCTGTCCGTCTTTTTCCTTTACTTGACAGGAGCCATTTACTGGGCAATCGTCCAGGATGTTGTGGAGCAAAGCAGTGTGGGTTCAGTCGGTGGATTTATGCACTTTTTAGCCAATACAGCTGGGATAATTGGACCTGCTTTAACAGGGTACCTTGTGGATCAATCTGGTTCGTTCACATCAGCCTTTTTATTAGCAGGCGGGTTGGCTATTTTTGCTTCCTTATCAGTAATCCGTTTTGTTCGTCCAATTAAGTATGCAAGTCCTAACAAGGAATCTGTAAAGATCACAGTTTAAATACTAAAAGTTTAGTTTTTATCTTTTTTAAAATTAAAGCAAGCGCTTTAAATTTGACTCGATGGAAAGAATGGTCAGCTCCTCTAATTTTTATTCTGTAAATTAAATCTGCTTAAGAAGCGAATTTTGTACCTAAACACTCTTTTTGAAGAGTAAATCAGTGCAAGCTATGGCTATAAGAATAGAAGTGTCTAACAAACCGGCTATCCATTGGGCAGTCGGTTTTGTTTATATATGTTTAGAAGGTATGAGGCATTACTTTGTAGGCTAGATATGTCTGACTGCAAATCCACAGGATTGGTGGAATTTTTTAATTCTCTCTAACAGTTTAATTTTTAAAACCTTTATTTTACAAAAAATAATTTGGGAAATATTGACATGAAAAAGGCCGAGGAAGAGACTTCACTTGGGTTTTATTTCTAGTTGGGAGATAATAATCTAGGAGTAGCATTTTAACTTAATTAAATAATAATAATGAAAATCGTATTTTGTATTAGTTATTAAGAAAGAAGTGAAAAGTATGCAAGAAAAGTCCTTTAAATCCCCATCCATGATAAACCAGGCTTTGTCTGTTAATAAAAAGCCTTTTCCTTGGTTAAAGGCATTTTCTGCAGGGATAGCAGCATCATTGCCAATTCTAATTGGATTACTATTAGATCAATTAGAATATGGGTTGATAGCTGGCATGGGTGGTTTTACCTATCTTTACGTTTTTAATATACCCTATGCTCAACGGGCTAAAAAGATTTTTATTATTGTACTTGCTTTATCATTACTTACTGCACTAGGTACACTTGTTGCTCCATATCCACTTGCAATTGCTATTTTAATGGGGGTAATTGGAGCTGTTGCCATATTTATTTTTGGAGCTTTAAGAATTGCAGGTCCTTCGGCAATCTTTCTTGTACTCGTTTTTGCAATGACAACTGGTATGCCTGTTGATCCAGGATCTGCTCCTTTACGAGCAGGACTTGTTTTCCTTGGCGGGAGTCTGTCTTGGATCATAGCGATGGTTGGTTATTTCTTTCATCCGCATGGTCCAGAAACTGGTGTTATGAGAAGGGCTTTAATTGAACTGTCTGCCTTTATCGATTCAGTTGGAACGGAGCGTTTTAATGAGTCAAGACATCGTGTGATGTCAGTCTTAAACGAAGCGGATGAAACACTTGCATCAGGTTATATCTCTTGGAGACAAACAGACCTTTTTAAACGATTATATGTTTTAAATACTTCTGCCCATTCGATTTTTACTTACATACTTGAAAATTTTTCAGAACATGATACGAAATTACCACCAGAATTAGGGCAATCTCTCCGAAAAACGGCTCTATCGTTAGACGGGAAGAGTAAGATAAAAATCGTTGCAGGGGAAATCTTGCAACCAGATGAGATGGATGATCGTATTGCTTACTTGTTTAAATTAATTTATGATGCAGATGCTATCATGAACGAACCAACTTCCAAAATAAATAAAGTGGTTGAATTCTCTAAGCCCTCCATTAAGACGGTCCTTGGGGGTGCATTTGATAAGAATTCCATCATTTTTATTGCTGCTTTTCGGTTTGGTATCATAACGATTATTGCGGCTATTATCGCTTTCCAGTTTGGATTTGTACGGTCTTATTGGGTCCCATTATCCTGTGTAGCTGTGATGTCAGGATTCTCCATTGTCGCCACCTTTCATCGTGCCATTCAAAGAGGTATTGGTACATTGCTGGGGATCTTGATTGCCAGCATCATTCTTTCCCTGCATCCTGACGGCTATATTATTGCTTTGTTTGTATTATTATTAACGTTTATTACAGAACTGTTTATTGTAAAAAATTATGGGTTAGCCGCATTGTTTTTTACACCAAATGCTTTACTCATGGCTGAAAGCACGAGTTTGGGGGATTTTGATTTTACTTATTTTGCTTCTGCAAGAATTTTGGATGTTTTGATTGGTAGTATCATTGGACTTATGGGTGTATGGTTAGTGGGAAGAAGATCTGCGTCGAGTCGTCTTCCTCATTTAGTTGCGAAAACCATTCGTAGTCAGGCCCAATTTTTACTTATTTTATTTTCTGATCAAGGAAAGGGATTTAATGCGAGAGAGAGCAGAGAGTTAAAAAAGATGAAAACGAATATCAATAATTTAAAAACCTTGTATAACACAGCATTAGGTGAGATTCCAGCTGATCGAAAAGCATTAGATTATTACTGGACTGTAGTTTTTTCGATTGAACAGCTAGGATATTTACTGGAAAATTGTGCGAAATCAGATAGCCGTCCGTTGCTTTATGAAGATACACTTTCCCAATTACTTTATGTTTGTGAAACAACCGCAATCGCAGCGGGTTTGCAAAGGTCCCCATCTATTAGAAAAGTTCCGGAAATAGAATCTTTCCCAACTATTCAAAAAGAGCTTATTAACTTACAAAAAACACTCCAAAACAGCCCGAAATAATTTTGTAGGACGGAAGATATTGCATGAAACAAAGGCCCATCTATTCATATGGGCCTTTGTTTGTGTTACATAATTGATATGATCCAGAGTTACATTTTTTAATTTATTTTATGTTAGCTTTTCTTACCAATTTTGTTACAACTAGCCATTCTTTCAGTAGAATACAATCATGTTAAACAATAAGTTGTACTTGTAAAACCATAAGTCAGTAGGGAAGGGGGATATATTAGTAAAATAGAATTCAGAACATTCAGTTAAAACTTTTTGAGAATCCAATCCACCTTTCTATGGCGTGTCAAAAAAAGGAGTGAATACCATGCGAACGATATCAATGGAAGATCAAGATTCTTTAAAAGTAAAAGATCCCTCTTTATATAATGAGGACCTTGCACCTCTTAATAAGGAAAAGAGGAATTGGAATTGGCTGAACTATACGACAGTGTGGATGGGGATGGTCCATAATATAGTCGCATATGAAACAGCAGGAAGTTTGCTTGGGTTAGGAATGAGTGTCTGGCAGGCTCTAGCAACCGTGATAACGGCCAATATTATTCTTATTATAGCGATGTGGCTAAATAGTGCAGCGGGTGCTAAATACGGGATCCCTTTCCCGGTTCTGATTCGTGCTTCTTTTGGATACAAAGGGGCACAGCTTCCGATCATTATAAGGGCATTTGTAGCGATATTCTGGTTTGCCGTTCAAGCTTACTTAGGAAGTAAAGCAGTAGGAGCTGTTCTAGGTGCATTAATACCAGGCTGGAATAGTTTGTCGTCCATTCATATTTTAGGTATGGGGCTAAATGATGCCCTTGCAGTTGCACTTTTCTGGATATTACATGCATGGGTAATCTCACATGGCATGGAACGAGTTAAATTTTTTGAGCTATGGGCAGGCCCACTTGTAATTGTTTTAGGGTTAGCTCTTGTTATTTGGGCAATAACAGTATCGAATGGATTAGGACCACTTTTTGATGAACCAGCAAAATTAACGGGTGGTGCATTTTGGAGTGCATTTGGAGTTTCGATTACCGGACTGATTGGAACGTGGGCTACCTTAATACTGAATATACCGGATTTTACTAGGTTTGCACGAAGTCAAAAAGATCAAGTTATCGGCCAGGCAATTGGATTACCAGGTACAGCGATTATTTTTGCTATTATGAGTATTATTACAACTTCGGGAACCATCATTGCTTTCGGTAGACCCATTTGGGATCCAGTCGAATTGCTTCAGCAATTTGGAAACCCGTTTGTTTTATTCCTGGGAGCTTTTGCATTGCTCATTGCTACCTTATCTGTAAATGTAGCAGCAAACGTTGTTTCACCTGCCTACGACCTAGTAAACTTATTTCCGCAAAAACTTAACTTTGTAAAAGCCGGACTCATTTCGATAATGGTTGCCTTATTTTTTGCACCCTGGCTATGGTACAACAACTCAGGAACCATTTTTAATGTTCTAGGGGCAATCGGTGGAGCACTTGGGCCTGTCGGTGGAATCATGATTGCTGATTATTTCCTAGTTGCACGCAGGAAATATGATTTAGCTAGTTTTTATAGAAAAGACGGACTATACGAGTATACAAATGGTTGGAATGTTAAGGCACTAATTGCCCTAGTAATAGGGCTGATAGCATCATTTATTGGATTAATTATTCCAGCATTGAAAGAGTTGTACACCTATTCTTGGTTCTTAGGGATTGGTATCGGATTCATTGCTTATATTTTGTTAATGAAATCAGATAAAGTGTCGGAATCGAAGCTTGAAAATGTAGAGACTACGATTTAAATTGTCTTTCAACACTTTCTATTAGTGTAGCAATTGTCCGTGATATTTTTAACTTTACGTGCCAGGTCGCCAAAATTTTTAATAAGTGTCAGCCCATATACTCTTGGATTAACTTAGGTAATTTCTGAAGGTGCGAAACAAACGCCGTACTGTAAGAGACGGGCCTTTGTTGGTTACTATGTGTATTATTTATCCTATTTAATGTGTAAAACCTGCTATTAACTCAAGAACTTAAAAACGTTAATAGCAGGTTTTTAATTTGAAGATGATAGACCGATTTAAATTTTTAGTCGTTCTTTTTTGGGTTATTGGATATAATGTGCCGATACATTATTCGGAGAACTTTTGTTTTCGTTCATGTAATATTTCTTGAATAATTTCAATATGGACGGAAGCCCAAGATTTTTCATGAAAGTGAAGAATCACACTTACAGTAAGAATAGTTATGTAAGCAAAAACAAAGATGACCCAAAGAAAACTACCTTCTTTGAAAAGGAATTCTTGTAATTGTTTTGAAAATAAGAAGAAGAGCCACGGTGCTGAAGATATTAGAATTGGAATGATTCCGGAACCATTTTTTTCTTTTATCATACAATAATAAATTTTTTTTAGTGTTTCGCTATCAATAGAAATATAAAATTTTTGAATATCTTCTACTTCTATAAGTTCTTTTATAGATTTGAAAGGTTTTTTGTTGTTTGAAGCTCTTTTAAGTTTTAGATAGATTTTATGAGCATCCCCACGTAATGAAAACATAGTTTTTTCCATTTTCCTCCATCGAAAAATCATTACTAGAAGGCTTTACAAATACTGTTTCCTCTATACATGGTTCAAAGAAGTTCTGTTGTATGAAATTTGCTTTAATGCTCAAGCACTTGGTCTATAAAGAAGTAGGTACAATTAAGGAATTAGGAAATAATCCCCTGCCGGAACAGTTCCGCAACCGCCTGTACCCTATTTTGTACACCCAATTTCTTAATAGCTGATTTAACATACTGATTGATGGTAACTTCACTAAGGGCCATAGTATCGGCCATTTCCTTTGTACTCTCCCCCCAGGATACCCTTTTCATCACTTCAAGTTCTCTTCTGCTTAATAAATTGGCAGCATCCGGTCCGTTTGTTTTTTCCATAATTTTGCCAACCTGACGACCATATTGGGTAAAAGAAGTGAGTAATTGATCGTTAATGTTTGCGTTATTTTCAAACTCGTTGGTGCAAATATATCCAATTGCTACTGAGCTAAAACAGATGGGGACAACTAAGAAGGAGTTTACATTTGATGAGGTTATGTATTTACTGTTCACTTGTCGAAGGTATTCAATGCCACTACAATACTTTGCCCTCCTTTCATAAAGGGCCGCGTATATAACGGGCAAAGAGCGAATATCATCCCTTATATCCCGAATGTGAAGGAGCCCATCAGGATTAATCGAGATAATACCTTCTCCAAGAAAGCCTAAATGGGAGTACCTAAATAAAAATGAGTTTTTAACAGGAAAAAGGTTCATATAGATTTCGAGTATTTTATAAAGTTTATCTTCATGTGTTTGAGCTTCTTCTAAATCTTGAATATTATCTAAAATGGTAGAATTTAATGTCACATTATCACCTTCATTATAGGGATTTAATACATAGAAAATTAGGAATATTCAAATTATACGAAATATATTAAACTTTAGATAGACTTTCTTAGAGCATTTCTTGAAGATTTTTAAATTTTATATAAGAGGGGGAGTGCTATTAATTTCTGATGTATTTCAATAATTGGAACCGTTTACATTTAATAAGTATTTTAACTCAGGAAAAATGAGCAGACATGTGCTGAATACCTATACTCAGATGTAATCATTAAAGGATAAGAAAATGAGGAGGTAGAGAAAAATGGCATTAACTCAAAAATCGAATTCTCTCATTGAACTGGATGCAGTGATCGTTGGGGCTGGATTTTCGGGATTGTATCTGCTTTACCGCCTGCGTGAAGCAGGTTTTTCAACCCGTATATTTGAAACTGGCGACAATGTTGGTGGTACATGGTATTGGAATCGCTATCCAGGTGCCCGCTGCGATGTAGAAAGCATCTATTACAATTACACTTTCTCTGAAGAACTCCTCAAGGAATGGACGTGGTCCTCTAAATATGCTGAGCAGCCGGAAATCTTAAGCTACATTAATTATGTTTCTGATAAGTTCGATTTGCGCCGGGATATCCAATTCAAGACACGTGTAGATTCTGCGCACTTTGATGAAGAGAAGAATAGATGGGAAGTTCACTTGAATAACGGTCAGACGGTATCAGCTCGTTACTTTATTACAGCAGTTGGTTGCTTATCAGCTTCCAATGTACCGAAATTTAAAGGGCTGGAGAGCTTTAAGGGTGAATGGTATCATACCGGACGCTGGCCACATGAAAAAGTGGAATTTAAAGGGAAACGGGTAGGAGTTATCGGTACGGGATCCAGCGGCATTCAGTCCATACCTGTCATTGCCAAAGAAGCAGAACACCTCACTGTTTTTCAGCGCACTCCTCAATATAGTACTCCAGCTAGAAATGAACCAAACGACCCGGAATATATTAAACAAGTTCGAGAAAATTATAGTGAAATTCGAACCCAAATGCGCTCTTCTCTTACAGGGATACCAGCAGTGCCTCGTGACCGCTCAGCGTTTGACGATACTCCGGAAGAACGGCGCCGGACCTATGAAGCTGCTTGGGAAAAAGGTGGACTTCTTACGATTTCTTATTCTTATAATGATTTAAGTTTAACATCTGAAGCAAATGAAACCGTTGCAGAATTTATTCGCACTAAAATACGAGAAGTGGTAAAAGATCAAGAGGTAGCAGAGAAGTTACTTCCGAACTTTTATTATGGTACCAAACGCCCGATCATTGATACTGACTACTTCGAAACGTATAACCGAGAAAATGTAACCCTTGTTGATGTGAAAAAAGCACAAATTGAGGAAATTACACCAACTGGTGTGCGGACAGCAGATGCTGAATATGAACTTGACATGATTGTGTTTGCAACGGGCTTTGATGCCATGACAGGTCCATTGTTTAAAATAGATATCCGTGGTAGAGATGGAGTGTCACTAAAGGAAAAATGGGCAGGCGGAGCAGAAACAAGGACATACCTCGGAATCGGAACAGCCGGTTTCCCTAACATGTTCATGCTTACGGGACCTGAGAGTCCTTCTGTACTTAGTAATATGATGGTATCGATTGAACAACATGTCGAATGGGTATCGGATTGCATCAACTATATGTGTGATAACAATAAAGAAGTTATCGAGGTGAATGTGGAAGCTGAAAATGCCTGGACCAAGCATTGCAGAGAGGTTGCCGAACCAACTCTTTATGTAAAGACGGACTCATGGTATATGGGTGCAAATATTGAAGGGAAGGCGCGCGGGTTCCAGATTTATCTCGGTGGAGTGGGCCCTTATCGCCAGATTTGTGATGAAGTTGCTGAAAAAGGCTATGAAGGGTTCATGTTGAAAGCTTCAGAAGAAAGTGTTGTTAAGTAATATACTTGAGCATTAATCCTATATCAATCTTTAATAATCTTTAAGGGGGAAACGAATAATGGCATTAGATCAACAAGCGAAATTCTTATTGGAACAAATGGAAGCGATGGGAGCTCCGGCAATGCATACATTAACACCTGAAGAAGCAAGACTGACGACTGATTTTAGTGCTTTGGCTGGAGAGCCTGAGGAAGTAGGGAAGGTAGAGGATAGGACGATACCTGGTCCTGAAGGAGAGATACCGGTTCGTATTTATACACCAGACGGAGATGGTCCTTTTCCTGCATTGGTTTATTATCATGGCGGCGGATGGGTCATTGGTAATTTGGATACAGTAGAAGTGCCTTGCCGAATGCTGGCCAATAGATCAAGCTGTGTGGTAGTTTCAGTAGACTATCGATTGGCTCCGGAGCATAAATTTCCGGCAGCAGCGGATGATTCGTATGCAGCAGCCAAGTGGGTGGTTGAAAATGCTGCCTTCATTCAGGTCGATCCTAATAGAATTGCTGTCGGCGGGGACAGTGCGGGCGGAAACCTAGCCGCTGTTGTAGCGAAAATGGCAAGAGACAAGAAAGAAATTCGATTGGCTTACCAAATGCTGATCTATCCTGTTACCAACCATTCCTATGCAACGGAGTCCTATACTGAAAACGCTGATGGTTATTTACTAACAAAAGATAGCATGATCTGGTTCTGGAATCATTATTTAAGGAATGAAGAGGATGGCAAAAATCCTTATGCTTCTCCTCTGCAAGCGAATGATCTTAGCGGACTTCCTCCAGCATTGGTTTTAACAGGGGAGTTTGACCCCCTCCGTGACGAAGGAGAAGCTTATGCAGAAAGGTTAAGAGAAGCTGGGGTTCAAGTAGAGGAAACACGATATGACGGTATGATTCACGGTTATTTCTGGATGCCGGGTGCACTCGAACAAGGAAAGAAAGCAATAGAGCAGGCTGCATCAGCTTTAAAGCAGGCTTTTCAAGGCAGTGTAGCCTCAAAATAATGTTTTAGAAAGAAAAGGACACTTCCGAGAATGGAAGTGTCCTTTGTGTCATTAAACAGATTTTCGATCTTCGAAAGGAAAATCATCTCTTGAGATTCGTTTCTTCAGGAGCCCAAAGAAATTTTCAATTTCACGTTCTGCGCTAAGAATAGAATCAGAGCCATGGATAACATTTTCTTCTTTTGAAAATGCAAAGTCACCACGGATGGTGCCTGGCATAGCTTCCGATGGGCTTGTCTTTCCTATCATTAGACGAGAAACCTCTACTATATTTTCTCCTTCCCAGACCATGGCAAAAACAGGACCTGAGGTAATGAAATCCACTAATTCACCGAAAAACGGCTTTTCCTGATGCTCCATATAATGATACTCAGCTTTAGTGCGGTCCATTGTCATTAGCTCTGCATTCAATAAGGTAAAACCTTTTTGTTCAAAGCGTCTGAGAATTTCTCCGATTAACCCTCGCTTCACCCCATCAGGCTTTACCATTATAAACGTGCGCTGTAAACTCATACGATCACCTCTTGAAAAATAGATATTTGATGAGAACCACCAGACCAGTACAATATTAGCTGATCGCTTTTTTAATGTGGATTCTTCACATCATCCATTATGGGGAAAAATCTCAGAATTCAAACCATTCATCCTTTAACGAAATAACAACACATTTCAAAAGGTCTATTTAAGCAGCCGCACAACTTGGTTCATTCTTCATTATTTCATTTCAAAGTGCTCGTTGATTTTGTGACAAGTATGAATGAGTGCTTCTGCCAGCCTTTCTTCATGCCCGTAGAATCGGGTGGATGGAAGTGGAATGGAGACCGCACTAATATTTCCCATGTGATCAACAACAGCTGCGCCCACGGCACAAATTCCAGGAATGTGTTCCTCCCTTGCAAAACTAACTCCCTTTTTACGAACCTGTTCCAACTCCCTTAACAGTTCATCCCGAGTCGTTATGGTATGCTCCGTATACTGTTGCATATGCTCAGGTAACAGTTTCTCTACCTCAGCTAAAGGTAAGGAGGCGAGTATCGCTTTTCCATTTGCTGTACAATGCAATGGAAAAGATGCCCCTGGTTGTGAAGTCGCCTGCAATGGATGTGGAGCGATAATCTGATCTACAAACAGTACCTTTCCATTTTCCAATACGGAAAGGTCAACCGTTTCATTGATTTGATGTGATAAGTTTAATAAAAATGGCCGGACTTCTTCTCTTAAATCACTATGGACAGCGCCTGCAAGCATGGCAATCTCTGGTCCAAGACGGAACCCTCCATTAATAGAAGCCGCTGCAATAAATCTCTCCTGTTCAAGTGTATTAACAATTCTTTGAACGGTGGATCTGGCCATGCCCACTTCTTTAGCAATTTGCGATAAGCTTAATCCTTTTGGATGAGCTCTAAGAGTCCTCAGTATATTAGCCGCACGAGAGATTACTTGAACATTAGATGTTTTAGTTTGATCTTTTTTATCGATGTGCATAAGTATGTACGCCTCCCTGTATATCTTATTTATTATAACGGATGTTTGAATTGTTTTTACCGATTAGGAGCAAGAGCTGTATAAATAAAGTGGTTGGTAAATCCCCCGTTGAACCGATGCTCGTTATACTAGCTTTATGTGTGGAAAGATGAATAGATCGTAATTGACATGTAATTTAAACATTCATTATAATGAGTGTAACCACAATATGATACTAGTGTACCACTATGCGGTTATTTATTAAATCTATCATTTGCAAAATTCGAATAAGAATGAAGGTATTATTTCCTAGATTTATATAGTTTTTCAACAAAATTCAAAAAATGAGGGAATTAGATGAGTGTGGTTAAAATTGGTGTAATCGGAATAGGAAATATGGGCAGCTCGCATGTACAAATGATAAATAAAGGTCAAATTAAAGGAGCGGAGTTAACTGCGGTTTGCAGCAGTAATGAGAGCCGAATCGAATGGGTAAAAACCCATATAAAGGGAGAGGTGAAAATTTCAAGGATGTAGAAACCTTTTTCAATGAATCAGGAATCGATGCTGTACTAATAGCAACCCCGCATTACAGTAATCCAGAACTAGCCAAAAAGGCATTTGCGAAAGGGAAACATGTCCTAATTGAAAAGCCGGCGGGCGTCTACACCAAGAATGTGCTGGAAATGAATGCTGCAGCGAAATATTGTGGAAAAGTGTTCAGCATCATGTATAACCAAAGGGCTAATCCACTTTATCAGAAAGTGCGCGACCTTATTCAGTCAGGTGAATTGGGCGAAATTAAACGTACCAATTGGATTGTTACAGATTCTTACCGTCCACAAAGTTATTACAATTCTAGTAAATGGAGAGCCACCTGGAAAGGTGAAGGCGGAGGAGTTCTATTAAATCAGGCCCTTCACCAATTAGATATTTGGCAGTGGACGACAGGTCTTATGCCAAAGAGTATTCGTTCAGTAACTAGTTTAGGCAAGTATCATGATATAGAAGTGGAAGATGATGTAACAGCCTTTGTGGAATACGAAAACGGGGCGACAGGTGTGTTCATTGCTTCAACAGGAGAAGCACCGGGTACGAATCGCCTTGAGATTGTTGGAGACCGCGGGAAAATTGTAGTTGAAAATGAAGAACTTACTTTTTACCAATTAACACAATCAGAACGTGAATTTAATTCTTCGTATACAGGAGGTTTTGGCCAGCCTAAATCTAAAAAAATGAAAATACCAGTAAAAAGTGATAATGCAAATCATGCAATTATTGTTCAAAACTGGATAGATGCCATTGTTAAGAATTCACCTCTACTTTCGCCTGGGGAAGATGGAGTAAAGGCATTAGAAATTTCAAATGGAATCTACTTATCTTCTTGGCTAAACGAAAGGGTAGAGTTGCCGGTAGACGCAGACCTTTATTATGAAAAGTTGCAAGAGAAAATTAACGCTTCCACATTTGAAAAAAAGCAAGTAACAAATACTACATTAGATGTAACTGGGACGCATTAATGACGCATTAATGACAGCAAACTACGCAAAGAATAATAAACTGTTACGATTCAACCGAGTTTACATATGAGATCAAAAATTACCTTTCTACTTTTGGAAATGAACCTTTGACAAGATATAAAGGCCCATCTATTTAACAGAGATGGGCCTTACTTTATGCTATTTACCTGTTAAAGCCGTATAAGCATTTGCTTCACCGGCACCATAGTATTGATCATGACCTGGTTTGCCATAATCTAAAGAGGTCTTCTCAATAAGGGCCTCTACCTGAGTTGGCTTCAGGTCTGGATGGGCTGCTTTGATGACTCCAGCAATACCGGCAACCTTCGGCGAAGCCATGGAGGTTCCATGGAGGTAGGCATATCCAGGATGCTCCGGATCAATGGTAGTGAAATAAGGCTCTAAATAAGTTGGCCATGTTGACAATGCACGGTAAGTAAAGTCACGATCATCTAAATTCCCCGTTAAAGCATATTTAGGACCGTTGTCCCCGCCAGGAGCTGCTACCGTAATAAAGCTATTTCCATAGTTTGAATAGAATGCCAATTGATCTTTCGACCATTGATTTGAGGAAGATACTGTAATGACGCCTGGAACTCCACCTGGTGTTTCAATGGTGACGCCTTTAAAAACAAGGTTCGTATCACCATAATTGGCATTCAAATAATCAGTTAGTGATTTTTTATCAACATAGTTTAACGACTCATTACCGGCAGAAGCCACAATGGTTACATTATTACTCACTGCATATTTTACCGCCCGTTTCCAAAGGAGAACATCTGCAATGTCACTATAATTAGTGCCATTGTATTCATATTTTAAATTGTCATAGCCGCCAATGGACATATTCACAACGTCCACTTTATCTTTAGCTGCTTGAATCATTGCTTTAACAATTGGTGTAGTTGGGGCGCTTCCAGAACTGTCAAATATACGGTAAGCCATGATTCCTAGATCTGGACCGACACCTTTTATTTTTCCATTACCCGCAATGGAACCAGCTACGTGTGTACCATGACCTTCACGATCCAGTACGTCCTTGGGGTTTCCTGTTTCAGTCTTGTCATTTCCAGAATAACCTCCTGCCGGAACGAAACTTTGACCGCCAACATAGTTGGCTTTAAGGTCAGGATGATTGGCATCAATACCTGTGTCGATAACACCGACTACAGCCTTATGAGTAACTTTTCCATTTGCTTCTGTACCGCCTGACTCAATTTTAAAGGATTTACCTTCATTCGTTAAATGACGAATATCCCATTGTGAGCCCCAATATGTACCATTTAGATCAGGGTGAAGTGTTACAGGCTTACCGTCAGCTGCAGCCGGTTGCTCGTCGTCCAACTTATAGTGCATTTCTACGTTTGCCGCAATAATACTAGAATTAGATTTTAAATTGTTTAGAAAATTAGGATTCGATGAGCGGACTTCTAATCCGCCGATTTCCGGAATAGCATTTACCACTACGCCTCCGGCATTCTTAATGTCTGTCTGATAGGTTTTAGGTAAAGATGATTGGTTGTAAGCGATGAGGTAGCTTTTAGATGGTGAAGTTGCAGAAGTGTGCAGATTAAAAGATGAGAGAGAGAGTGCTAAGATACTGCTGGCTGCAATCGCCATTCCTTTTTTTCTCTTTTTCAATAGAAAGACCTCCTAAATAATTAATCTAACAGTTCTATTTTAGTCCTACAGCCACTTATTGGATATAGGAACTTCTCGATAAAGAACGACAATTTTATTAGAGACATTCGACTATTGTGCTAAATTCACTAGTAATAGTTCTATAATGTTATGAAATTAGTAATACTAGAATTAGAACAAAACTCATATTAGAAATGAATTTCCTCATGAACCTGGACAGAAGCTTGTCGAAAAAATAAATTTTTTGGATTCCAATAAGTATTTTTTTATAGTGTAATATGTACAAATTTACTGGTGTAATGTTGAATTCTTTTTTAAGTTGAATCTTATTAAAAATATAATTAACACCATAGTGTAATCTGCCCTAACAAAAAATTTGTAACAAAAACTTTACATGCAATTCAAACAGATATAAAATTCCAGAGTTATCCTTAAAGTACATCATGAGGGAGGGATCGGAAGTTGTTAAAATTTCAGATCATGTCTTCTTTAGTCATCTTAGTCTGTATTACTTTTGGTATCTGTATCTTCACGGTATCTTCACACAATCCATCCACAGTGACGCAATCCACATCCAACCACTACGTTCGAGTACAATTGTTAGGTATTAATGATTTTCACGGTCAACTAAACAAGTATCGAAGGGTTTCAGGGTCCATGGCAGGAGGGGCCGAATACTTGGCTGCTTATTTAAAAGTATATAAACGGGAAAACCCAAATACCTTACTTGTTCATGCTGGTGATATGGTAGGAGGAAGTCCCCCCATTTCTTCTCAATTTCAAGACGAACCCACAATTCAATTTTTAAATCTCCTTCACATTGATGTCGGTACACCTGGTAATCATGAATTGGACGAAGGCGTAGCAGAAATGAAACGTCTCATTTTTGGCGGATTCCATGAAAGAACAGGTTACTTTAAAGGCGCCAATACCTCTTACATTTCTGCAAATATCATCGATAAAAAGACCGGTGCATCCTTGTTACCATCATATGTCATTAAGGATATTGACGGAATAAAAATGGGCTTTATTGGTGTGGTCACAACCGAAACCAACATGTATGTAACCCATGAAAATCGAAAAGAAGTAGAAATAGTGGATGAAGTATCAGCAATTAATCGAACAGTTAAGCAATTAAAGGAAAAAGGGATTAAATCGATTGTTGTACTGGCACATATTTCAGCAAAATCGAATCAGTCAGGAACTAATCCCCAAGAAGCTTTAGTGGAGATGGCCCCAAAAATCGATGACGAAGTCGATGTTATTTTTGCAGGCCATAGCCATCACTATGCCAATACAGTTGTAGATGATAAACTGATTGTTCAAGCCTATTCTTACGGGGAAGCCTTTTCTCAAGTGAACATGGTAATAGATCGTTATACCAATGATATTGTTTGGAAAAAAGCTAAGATTATTGTGACTTCACATCATCAGATAGAACCAGATAAAAATACGGTTACTTTTTTAAAAAAGCTTAAGGGAAAATTGGGTAATCAGTTTAATCAAATTATCGGATTCATTCCTGAAGAAATCAGCCGGAAGCAAGATGTAAATGGTGAATCTCCATTCGCGAAAATGATTGCAGATTCTGAGCGGAAAGCCATGGGGACAGAAATTGCCTTTGTCCATCAAGGAGAAATGCGGGGAAGCTTACAGCGAGGAAATATTACTTTAGAAGACCTATATACACAAATGCCATTTGGCCATAGTATCACTAAATTAATCTTAACAGGGGACCAAATTAAATTAGCATTAGAGCAGCAGTGGAGAAGAGATCAGGTAAATAATATGTTACAAACTGTTGGGTTAACGTATAGGTGGGACCCTAATGCACCAATTGGCAGTCGAATTATTATGCTGAAGGACAGTAAGGGTCAAAACCTTCAACCTGACAGAGAATATGAGGTAGCCGTTAGCAATTATTTAGCTTCGGGTGGTGATAGCTTCTCTGCATTCGAAGAAGGTAGAATTGTAGAAACCGGTCCACAAGTTGTGACTGCCTTTTTACACTATATCGAACAAAAGTATCCCATGAAATGAATGGAGAATGAAAACCGCTTTCCTTTATGGAAGGTGGATTTTTTTTATGTTTAGAAACTAATGGAGCAATTGGTGAAATTACAACTGATATTTTATACTTTTTTCATAATTTTCTTACCAATATTGATACAAATGTTCAGGCTAATTAAAACAGAATAGCCACCAAAAAATATTGAAAAAAGGGCACTTCCCAGTGTGGAAGTGTCCTTAACGTATTTACTTTTAATCTGTATCCTCATGTTCTAATTGATAAATAATAATAACTATAATTTAATTCTTGAGGAGTGGAACACATTGTTTGTTAATAGTTTGAATCAAACCTATATTAAAATTGATAATATCAACTTGTACTGTGAATACTTATTGGAGGATAAACCACCAATTCTTCTAATCCACGGCTTTGCTTCTTCTACTTATACATTTCGTCGTATCATCCCCTTATTACAAAAGAAGTTTTCAATAATCGCAGTTGACCTCCCAGGTTTTGGGAAAAGTGAGAAGTCCACTTCGTTTGTTTATAGTTTTGAAAACTATGCGAAGTTAATGATTGAATGTATCCACAAGTTTGGATTTGCTAACACTCATATTGTTGCTCATTCAATGGGCGGTCAAATTGCTCTAAATATCGCGCGAATCGCACCTGAGAAAATTAACAAACTAATTTTATTAAGTAGTTCAGGATATTTAAAGCGTTCAAAAAAACTTCTGATTATTAGTTCATATTTACCCTTCTTTGAAAAAGTCA
Source organism: Bacillus sp. AFS037270 (assembly GCF_002585305.1). The sequence continues at coordinate 80,162 of NZ_NUNF01000020.1, forward strand.
TTCATTATTATATTGGAAGAAAAGACGTTAAATATCACTTGGGGAATGTTTTTTTTAATCAATCATTGATCAATGATGAATTGGTTCGTGAATTCGGTAGACCACTAGCTGAAAAAGGATTTTATAAAGCTTTAATTCGACTAATTCGTCATCGAGAGGGTGATTTATTACCAAAGCAACTTCAGGATATACAAGTCCCCACATTATTAATTTGGGGAGAGGAAGATCGAGTGGTTCCAGTGGAAGTTGGTAAACAATTAGTTCAGGATTTACCCGATGCCAAGTTAATTACCTATGAAAAAACAGGACATTTAATTACGGAGGAAAGACCAGAGCTTGTTTTTAAGAATATATTGATGCATACAAATTATCAATTGTAGTGAATTTCGCATCTTTTATTAAGAGTAAGGGAGATAAGAAAAGCTGACTCAAAAAGGTTGTTAATCAACGACTTTTTCGAGTCAGCTTATTGTTATTAAAAAAATAATGGAATTTAAGAAAGGTTAACTTGTGCTTCTTCATAATAAGGCTCTCCAACTTTCAGAATAAATTGTAGAATGTCTTCAGCTGCATTTGCATTTATAAAATTCCTTTGACAGTTTATAATTTTATTTAGTTTTTCTCCATCATTCTCAAGTAATTTGGTTATTGTCTGCTTAATTTCCTTTGGATTTTTACATACCACTCCCAAACCGAAATTTTCAGCAAATGCAGGATTATCCTCTTCCTGACCTGGCAATGCACCAGTAATGATTAGCGGTGTATTGGAAGCTATTGCTTCAAACATGACATTAGGACTCCCCCTAGTAAAAGCAATATCAGAAGTTAGCATTAAATCTTGGATATTTTGGGTGAAACCATAAATCTCTACTCTATTACCATATTGGGTCTTCAGGGATCTTTCCAGCTTTGTTTTAAGTTTTTCATTTTTCCCGGCTACAAGTTTAACTGTACAATCAAAATGATCAAGCAGGTTTTCTGCTATTTTCTTCATATTTCCTACACCTTCACCACCGCTCATGATCAAGCAATTTAACGATTGTTCCTCTTTAGAGAATTTTCGTTGATTAAAGTTCTTCAGAAAAAATCGGGATCGAACTGGAAATCCTGAAACCTTTATTTTCTCAACCGGAATCCCAAATTCAATACACTTATTTTGGGCTTCAAAAGTGGGGCTAATAATGTAATTTGCCCTTTTATCAGCCCAAAGGGGATAAATGTTTACAAGATCCGCAATTAGAGTAATGAAAGGGATATTTATATTTTGCTTTTCTAAAATGTTCAAGATTGAGCCATTAAAATTAGGATGAACGGATAAAATCATATCTGGTTTAATTTCGGACAGTAATTTAAGAAAATTATCCCTTATAAGGGTTTCAATAAAATTGTCAACTACAGAGGGTTTCAAAGCTGAGAGTTTCCAAATCATCTTCCATAGATGTTCTGAATTTCTTGTTATGGGTCCATAGGATTTTCCTATTTTTAAAAGTAACTGTTTACCAAGCAAAAAGCCATCTACTACATGAATGTTAACTTCATTATGACTTTTGACTCTCTCACAAAGAGATTCTGTTATACTTTTATGTCCATGCCCTGTATGGTCGGAAGAAATAATCAATAATGTCTTTTTCATAATATCAGCCCTTTTTAAGAATATTAAAATTGTAATTTTCATATTAAGATTTAAAAAAATCCATATAAGAAATAGCAAACTTAGATAATATTGTAGATAAAAATAAAACAATTCAAAGGGGCATTATTAACTATGAAGAGCTTAAAATGGAGAATCAATTATACAATTGCTGTAATAATCATACTTGCTGCCTTTGAACATATTGTAATTGGTTTGTTTCCGCCGCTTATTCAATACATAGCAAAGGATTTAAATATAAAAATAGCGAGTTTGGGTTTTGTATCAGCTGCCAATATTTTGGTTACCTCCATTTCCTCTATTTATTGGGGATACCTATCAGGGAAGTATCCACAAAAGAAGATGCTGATTATAGCTACAATTATTTGGTCCTTATCGATATTCTTAACTTCTTTTAGTAATAGTTATTTTCAAATTTTGTTCTTTCAAATGGTAACCGGATTCGGCTTAGGCTGTATTGCTTCAATTGGTTGCAGTGTTTTAACAGAATATATTCCCTATCAAAAACGCGGTTTGATTTTAAGTTTTTGGGGCATGGCCCAAGGTTTGGGCGGAATAACGGGATCGATTTTGGCTTCTTTAACTACTGCGAATAACAGCTGGAGATGGCCTTTCGAAATACTTGGTTTTATTGGCTTATTTGTTATTTTTAGTTTTCTTTTTATTCAAGAGCCAATCAGAGGTGGATTACAATCAAAACCAAAAGAGTTGTTAAAAAATACTCCACCCTACAACTACAATCTGGAAGACAAACACGTAAAATTTCTTATCTTAAAAGGCAGCAATGTATTTTTGTTTTTACAGACATTCTTGATGAATATTGCAACTGGGAGCCTGATTTGGATTCCGACCTTGTATATATTTAAAATAATGCAGCAAGGCTACAGTATGGGAACAGCTGTAATTGTCTCAGGCTATCTTTATGCGATTTTCCAGCTTGGGGGCATCGCATCATTCTATTTTGGGCATCTGGGAGATAAAATTCAAAGGAAAACCTATAAAGGTAGAGCTTATTTTACCGCTTTTTTCGTTCTTATTACCATACCCCTATATATCTTGTTATTTTTTGTGCCAATGACTAACCTGTCATTACCAAATGGTGATAAAAATGAATTCATTATTTTAATGAGCATTCTAAAGCAAATTTTCATAAATCCTTGGATTACGCTTATGTTTGTTTTATCTCTTTTTGCTTCGGCTGCCCAATCAGCCAATACCCCCAATTGGATGGCACTCTTAACAGATGTAAATCTCCCTGAGCATAGAGGGATTGCCTTTAGTATCGCTAACTTTTGCAATAGTTTAGGAAGAACAGTAGGAAACGCAGGCGTTGGTATTTTGCTTGGAATTTTATCTACTAGGTTCAATGCGCCTTATAGTTATATCTATACTTTATCTATACTGCAAATCTTTCTAATACCATCTGCCTTTTGTTATTTGAAAATGTCCAAAAATAATGTTATTGATATAAAGTATGTTATAAAAAAATTAAAGGAAAGAGCAGGAAAAGTGTAAACGCTAAAGATGACTTACTATTTGAAATTCTTAGAACAAAAATTGTGATAGAGCAGAATGATCAACGACTAAGAATCAATTTCAGCGATGGAACCTCATGATGATATGAGAACACCTGTCTATACAATCACTCCTTATTATTGTTTGACTTTTAAATCTCACAACACTTATACCTATAATATTTTTTTGGTTATGAGCAATGTACAATTTATTAATTGCAATACAACGTCACCCTCCGAAGAATATAACTACAGTAAATTACTCTAAATTATATTAGGAAATAGTAACTTCATTATTAATATATTGTAAAAAGTATGTTTAGATTTCGTATGATATTTTTCTACTAAACTTTACAAACCCTTAATACTGAGTTAACAATTACCCTTTATTCTTAAACATGTGAGGCAGACAACATTGTAATGACCAAATTCGTAGGGGGAATAAAAGGTATGAAAAGCTTAAAAAAAATTAGCCTACTTACTTTATTTGCAGCGTTAATGGTTTTCATGGCTGCATGTGGAGGCAGTACTTCGAAAGACAATACAGAAGGAACCGAGAAAACTACAAAAACAGAAGAAAATAAGGAACTTACCGGCTCATTAGTTGTTTCTGGTTCATCAGCTATGCAACCATTAGTGGCAGCGGCAGCTGAAGAGTTTATGGCTGCAAATCCAAAAGTTGATGTACAAGTAAATGCTGGCGGATCTGGTACTGGCTTATCTCAAGTAGCTGAAGGATCTGTGCAAATAGGTAACTCAGACGTTTTTGCTGAAGAAAAAGAGGGCATCCCAGCTGATCAGCTTGTTGACCACAAAGTAGCGGTAGTGGGTATGACGGCAGCGGTTAATCCTAAAGTCGGCATTACAGATATTAAAAAAGAAGACTTAATTAAAGTGTTTACTGGTAAAATCACTAACTGGAAAGAACTTGGCGGTAAAGACCAAAAGATTGTTCTTGTAAACCGTCCTGATTCTTCTGGTACACGTGCAGTATTTAATAAGTTTGCCCTTGATGGCGCGACACCTGCTGAAGGTATCACTGAAGATTCTTCAAACACTGTTAAGAAGATTATTAACGAAACAGATGGTGCAATTGGTTACCTTGCATTCTCATACTTCACTGATGATTCTGTAACACCACTTGCAATCGACGGTGTAAAACCAACTGCAGAAAATGTACAATCTGGTGATTTCCCAGTTTGGGCTTATCAACATTCATATACTAAGGGCGAACCGAATGAATTAGGAAAAGCATTCCTTGACTTCATGATGTCAGATGAGATCCAAAGCACTTTGTTAAATGAACAAGGGTATCTTCCTGTAACTAAAATGAAAGTTGAACGTGATGCAGAAGGAAATCAAAAAAATCTTTAAGAATAAATAAGATTCATTTTTTGAAGTATAATAGAATAGATAAGCCGGTCAGTAATGGTCGGCTTTTTTTGTATGTTAAGGAAAGTCCATTAAATTAAAAGACGATCAATCTATCATTATTTTCTTAACTTTACCTTAACTTAACGATAAAGCTACTAGAATTACACATAGTCTAGTTAAACTGTTACTAGACAAGATAATAAATCGGATTAGTACCAAGCATCTACAGACCTCTAGCCGTGAGAAGTTACCCCTTCACCTCGAACCTATTAGAGTTTAATCAATTAAAAGATGACCACAAATTGTGGTCATCTACTTTTAATTGATTGATGAGGAGCTATTCGTTAGTTTCCTTACCACTTTCTTATATTGTTTCAAAGAGTTAAATGTCCCGATGTAGCTATTCTTTTTCTGGAAATCAGAGGAGATAAACTGTATGGCAAGTGTAGGGAAAAATCTTTTTGTACGAAAACGAAGATCCTTCCAATAGACCAAATATCCGTTTTTTCTCACATCAACAAATGGATACGCATAATTAGTACAGGCAAGAAAGTCTGAAACTCTATGATCATTTCGACTATTGGAGACCAATAACGGAAAGTCGATTTTTTTGGCAAGGGTATGTTCAATGATTAGACCTCTTAATGTGTAAATGCCAAATAGGAAATCTTCCTTGGTCTCAATGAGAATATCCCATTTAAACAGCGTTATACGAGGGATTAGTTTGATACGTTCTGCATTAATAAAATGACTTTGTAGGTGTTTTTTCGATAATATGGCAGAAAGAGTGCGTATGGCAAGGTAGAAAAATAGGATTATATAAATGATAAGAAAGGTTATGCCTGCTTGATAGTATAAGATTAAACCGAAACCGAGAAAATGGATGAGAAGAATGTAGGGATCTAATAAAGGAACAGCATCAAAGGCAATCCATTTTCGAGAATAAGGCCGCAGTAATTGCGTCCCATGTACATTGAATAAATCAAAAACAACATGGAGGATAACAGCTAAAAAAGTCCATAAAAATAGATGGGAAAATGATAAGCCAGCGAATGGAAATAGAATCCAAGAAACAATAATGGCCCATAAAGGCAGAGCAGGAAATGAATGTGACAGGCCCCTGTGATTCCGGATATAGCTTCCCTTTCCCTTTAAACGATACAGAAAATCAAAATCAGGAGCATTTGAACCAATAACAGTACCTAAAATGACAGCCTGTGTTAAGGTTTCATTAGCTGAGACGACCGGATCCAACTGAGCTAGAGCACCTATACCTAAACCGATCACAACGTGCGAAAAAGTATCCACTTGATCACTCCTTAGTCTTAATTTTGAATTATTCAAAAAACTCAATTCAATTTGGCGTATCCCTCTAAAACCTAAGTTCCCTTTATTTTACTTGAAGATGAGGATAATTCTTCTTGAGATATCGTTAATAAAATGTAAAGATTCTGTATATTGAAAAAGGTACATTTTGGACTTATTGTAAAACTATTATATTCCTCCTTTTGCCAAGCTTTTTATATGTTATAAAAGAATTGTTATGAGTAAATTTATTCTATCCGTAAAAGGAAAGGTTCTATAAAGTGAGGATTATAAAAGAAAGGTGTTGTTAGATTTGTTAAATTCCACCGTTCAACAAAACGATTTTCTTTTGAACTCGTTTCTGCCTATCATGAATTTTAATAGAACGAAGAAAGTAAAAAACGTGATTTTCCTTATTGGAGATGGTATGGGTTTTTCATATACTACTGCTCTTCGTTAAGAGCTTGTTACGAGCAAATCCGAGCAGCTGTTAGGATTATTTGCACCAATAGAACTTCCAAAATAGATTGATCGTGATTCTACTATTCCATCTCTTTCCCAAATGACAAAGGCTGCCATTCATCGCTTACAGCAAAATCCAAATGGTTTTTTTCTTCTAGTAGAAGGAAGCCAAATTGATTGGGCAGGGCATGACAATGATATCGGTGGGGGCAATGAGTGAGATTAAAGATTTCGAAGCAGCATTTAACGAGGCGATTCAGTTTGCCTTAAATGGAGAAGTAGGGTCTAAATAGACATTTGTTCAGTGGAAGAATGGAGAATAGTGATATTTCAAAGATTCTTTTTCAGATTATGGATTAAAAAAGTATATAGAAAGCTAGACTAGACTTATAATAATTATTCGGGTTTAGAGTGTCGATTCCTTACCTTATTGGAGGAATCGATTTTTTTTGCACAGACTGTACCCCTAGGCATTACCACTTATTTCGGATACAGTCTGAAGGGCATGTAAATAAATATCAATTTCCGAACATATTTCACCCAAAGCAATGGAGCATATCGAAGAGACTTATCTTTGGAAAACTATATTTCCTGCCATATAAGTTTCTTTAACCAGAACAGTATCAATCTTGTCATTACAAATTTCCAATATGTCTTGATTAAGCACAATAAAATCGGCATAATTGCCAACGGAAAGCTGCCCAACATGGGGAATCCTGGTGATTTCTTGAGCGGCTTTTGTGTAAAGCATGATGGATGTAATCACATCAATCCTTTGTTTTTGTCCAGTATCTGCACCATTATACGCCACGCGTGTCACAGCAGATTTGATCCCGACAAATGGATTTACGGGATCAGCCCAGGCGGTAGCAGGTGCATCGGAAGAAAACGCCACTTTTATCCCTGCCTCAAGCAAGGCTGGAATCGGATAGGTTTCCTTTGTACGTTCAGATCCGAGGTTTTTATGATAGCTCTCAATTTCTGCAAACACAAAAATGGGCTGTGTCACAAAGGCAATACCCGTTACAGCAGCACGCAGAATAGCCTGAGGTGTGGGCATTGCTGCATGCTCTATCCGAATAGAAGGACCATCGGTAAGCCAGCCTGGTTTGTCAAAGAAGGTGTCAATGATTAATTCAATTGCTTGCTCGCCCATTGCATGGACAACTAATTGAATATCGTTCTGTTCGGCTGCTTTAGCTGCAGCTAATAACTCCTCCTTTGTTGTCGTTTGAATACCGAAATTTTCTTTTTCCCCTAAAAAAGGGGGATTGACCCATGCTGTTTTTCCTGAGACACTTCCGTCTGAAAATAATTTAATACCGCCAATGTGAATTTGATTTTCTCTGTTGATTTTATCTGGTACCAATAAAGGTTTGTCCTTCAAATCTTCCCACAGATAGTATAGAACCGTACGTTGTTTAAGTCCTTTTTTGACAGCTGTTTGATACATTTCTAGGTAATCAATCGGCTCGGTTCTGCTTGAAAGATCGGTAATGGCTGTGATTCCATGTGAAAGCAGGAAAGTACTTAATTCGGCAAGTGACGCAGCGTTTTCTTCAAGAGATTTTGCAGGCATAATGCGATAGACGAGATCTTTTGCATTTTCACGTAAAATTCCTGTTGGTTCCCCATTTAAGTCCCGGTCAATTTTTCCACCTGGTGGATCGGGGGTCTCTCTCGTAATACCTGCCAACTCTAATGCTTTGCTATTAACTACAGCAATGTGGGTACATGTCCGACTGATGAAAATCGGAATATCCACTGAGGCTTCATCTAAATCGCAGCGTGTTGGTGTTCTCCCTTCAGACAATTTCCCTTCATCGTAACCCCAGCCTTCAATCCATTTACCTGTTTCATTGGCCTTGCATGAATTCCGAATTTGTTCAATTAAATCTTCTATCGAATTGACAAATGGAGGGGTGCAGGCGATTTGGGTTGATGCATTTGCAAGCCACAAAGGATGCAAATGGGCATCAATAAGGCCAGGAAGCACTCGTTGACCTTTAAGATCCACACAATCTCCATCAATATTTTCCAAATCTGATTCCTCACCAATCCACGAAATGGTGCCATCTCGCACAATCATGGTGCTTGCAAATGGTTGTTCCGGATTAGCGGTGAAAATTTTCCCATTGATAAAAGTCCGCATAGATTGTTTATGAATTGTCATTGGATATTCTTCCTCTCTAAAAGTTTTAAATCTAGTAAAATAGGATTAAAAGATTTAATAAAAAAATGGCTGGGAGTTATTTTTAAACCCTAGATCGCTCCTTTTAAAGTAACCTAGGGTTTAAAACAAATAATGGAGGATAACTACTGAAACATGTGAGAGGTATCACTCTTGATTTGGAAAGTGAAAAGCATATAAGAAGTAGAGGAAATCTTCAAAAGGGAGGGATGACTCTCCATCACGCTCACCATTCCCAGTAACACTTGTTCTAATGGAGTTTCCCCATACTTGAAGACTATCGTTATTTGGATTATAAAAGTAAACACGAATGCAGCCCTTTGGATCATGGCAGACTCTTTGAATCAGTACTGCATGGGCACCAAGCACTTGACCAGTTTGGTTGTAAATTGTAATCCCGGCCGGCTGGGGAAGTCCTTCATTAACATTTGGATTTTCTAAAGGGTGATAGTGCCGATAGAACCGTGCCTTAAAGTCGGAGTCACTATAGATATCTGAAAACTCGCTCCAAACTCCATTTATATGAAAAGAGGGATTGATCCATTTATGGGGATCCTGACCGCGTCCATTGGCAGCCTTTAACATTTCAAAATAAATAGAATCAAGGTGAGGAATCAAGAGTAGTGAGACGGTATCAATATTATCCTCATCGTCCAATGAGACATGCGGAAGCGCATCTGAAGAGATTGGTCTTCCCTCAAAAGGAATCGTGATTTTTCCATGTTCTAGAAAATTATTAAACAATTTGAGCAGCATGACAGGATTCTTTTGTGACCAATAACTCAGTGCCCTTGTTGATTGGCATGTTGGATTAAAACCTTGGCCAATACCTAGGGGCTGCCCTAAAACATTAATCATTCCTGAAACAACAAGAGAACGAAGTGCAGATAAATCTAATATCTTATAAACGTTTATAAGCCTATTCTTAATCTGATCGTGTATAGGCACTTTTACAAGTTTCTCTACTTCACCTATCAATTCGCTCGTAAAAATATCCCGTTGCAGAAGGCACATTAAACCATAAATGCTTCCCCTAGTATTCATTGTAACGGCTGAAGTGATTAATGAAGTAACAAATGGCAAATTCGAACGGAGGTTTTTTCTGGCTGTTTTGTCCGCAGCCAGTAGGCTCTGTAGCAAATCTGGCTTTTCTTTATTAATAAATTTTAAAAATAACGTATGGAAGGGCGAAACAAGACCGGTATGCTTCATGGATTCACGCAGCTGCTCAGCTTCTTTGATTAATAATAAATCATTACTGGCCTTCAATTTATTTTCATAGCTTTCCCTAGCGGCTGCCAGATTCGATGGAGAATAGACCGCATTTTCGTATCTCATCAGGCTTGAATCTGTAACTTTTTGGTCGTTGGCTAATTTTCTTGCATTGGCTATTAATTTTAGGATTTTGTTGGTTACGATAGGCCTTTGGACAGCGAGATTATCCACTTCCTGATACAAAATTTGAAAAACATGGGAAGAAAAACAATGGTCTGAAATAAATCCTAGAATTTCTGAAGCTTGTTTGTCTTTGTAAAGCTGCGTTACCCGATTTTCCTCCGTTTCTTTCATTAAAAGGAGGTCCAGGTTTAAAGCCATGACTTTTGTCAAGAATTCAGTTGCTTCTGCAGCCGACATTTCAGGATGTACATAATCACCTCTGGCAATGGAGAGGATTCTGAGATTGCTCATTGCCTCAGCTGCTGCCATGATTCCACCGGCATGCAAAGTGCCTCTTACTAGCGGGGGATTAAGCTTGCGGACATTCTCCCAGGGCTTCCCAGCAAATAACCCGGCTTCATCAAAGAGATGCGCATATTTGTGAATTTTTGCCAACCCATTCGGTTCCTTGAGAAGGGCTGCAGCTTCTTCATAAACTGCATGTTGAAATAATCTTTTAGTTAATGCGGAAGTTTTCCATAACTGATAAAAGGCCCTTTGAAATGAATCCTCCGAAGTAAATAGAAAAAGTCCCATATATCCATTCCCTCCTCTGCTTATTGCCTTTACAATATATTATTGACAAAAAATAAAGAGAATAACTGATTAGGAGAAAATAACGCAAATGCAACGTAGATACCGAGAAGGGTACGGCATTTAGCTGGCTAATGATCCTTCAACATTACCAGCTGAGCAGGAGAGATTCAAATGACAGGAGTAGGAATGTTTTAAACGATTAAATCGTAAGAATATTTATTAAATTTAAATTATTATTTGATTAATTTACCACAGGATGGTGAATATTTCAAATAATAAAATCTTCTTTTTTCATCACAAACAGCTTTGGCTAATATGGCCTTTTAATATCTTATTGACTAAGCCCAAAAAACAAGGACCACGAAATTATCTTTCGGGTCCTTAAATTGTTACTATTTAGTAAGCAACGCTTGCATATCGGCTACTAGGAATTCTTTTTCCAGAATTTCTTTTATAATGTAGACACCATATTTCAGTTCTTCTTTTGATACAGTTAACGGCGGCAATAGCCGGATGACCTTTTCTCCTGCTGGCAATGCGATAAGTCCCATTTTTCGAAGCTCACTTAAAAGCGGCGCTGCGGACAATTTGCATTCAATTCCAACCATCAGTCCCATACCTCTGATATCCTTTATAATCGTTAAATGGTTTAGGTTATTCCGGAGTTGCTTAAAGAAAAACTCACTTTTTTCAACAACCTCATCTAAAAATTCCTCTTTAAAAATGGCATCCATTGTAGCAATAGCTGCCGCTAACGAGACAGGATTTCCTCCGAAAGTCGAGCCGTGACTCCCTTGACCAAAAAATGGCTCCAATTTCTCTTTCCCGATGACGGCTCCGATAGGAAATCCGCTTCCTAACCCTTTAGCTGATGTAATAAGATCTGGGTCTAGGTCGAAATGTTGGAAGGCAAATGGTTTCCCTGTTCGGCCAATTCCAGTTTGAATTTCATCAATGATGAAAAGTGTTCCATACTGTTTGCAAAGCTCTTGAACACCCTGTAGAAAATCCTTTTTACCAACATGAATCCCGCCTTCACCCTGTACAGCCTCAATCATAACAGCGGCAACATCATTTCCCATTTCACTATTAACAGCTTCAATATCATTATATGAAACATTTACAAATGTCTCGAGCATTGGTCCAAATCCATGCTTTATTTTGTCTTGGCCTGTTGCTGACATCGTCGCAAAAGTCCGGCCATGAAAGGAATTCTTAAAGGTGATAATTTTTGTTTTTCCTGTTGCTTTACGAGCAAGCTTAATGGCCGCTTCGTTTGCTTCTGCACCGCTATTGGCAAAGAACACCCGATCCAGTCCGGCGGCTTCTGCAAGCTTTTTTGCGGCCGTCTCTTGGTTTTCACTTTGGAAAAGGTTCGATACGTGCCAAAATTGTTTAAGTTGCTTACGAACTGCTTCTTCGACATTATTCGGGCGGTGTCCAAGAATACAGACGCCGATTCCTGAAGTGAAATCCAGATATTTTTTCCCATTTTTATCTGTCAAAGTACTGCCGCTAGCTGATTCAGGTTCAATCTCCCAGCGTGCATAGGTTGGAAATAAGTAACTCAATTCGTGATCGGCTCCTTCTGATAAATTTTAGTACCGTGCCATTGTCCATTTTTAAAAAAAGTTTTTTTACCGGACACAATCATGACGCTTTCGACGCCTTTTTCCACAGCATTAAGCGCCGATTGAACTTTTGGAATCATTCCGCCGCTAATTTCACCATTTGATATAAAACTATGAACCTCTTGTTTGGATAGGGAACAGGCGAGAGAGCCCTCAATGAATACTCCATCCACGTTGGTCACAAATAGGCATTGTTCCGCACGAAGGGCTTTAGCCACCTCTGCTGCAGCATAATCTGCATTAATATTAAGTTTTTCGCCTTTTTCAGTAATTCCTATCGGGGTAATGACAGGGATAAAGTTATTTTTTAGGACTAGTTCTAAGAATTCCGTATTTACTTTGCTGATTTTTCCAACCAGACCAAGCTGCTCACGGTTTATATAATCAGCTTGTAAACAAGAGCCGTCACTTCCATTGAAACCAACTGCGGAGAATTGGTACTGCTGAAGCATTGCAACAAGCTTTCTGTTTGTCTGTCCAGATAAAATCATTTCTGCAATTTTTAGTGTTTGCTCATCTGTTTTACGAAGTCCATTTACAAATTGTGGTTTCACACGAAATAAGTTGAGCATGTCATTAATATTAGGGCCGCCGCCATGAACAAAGACTAGTTTAAACCCACGCTTTTGCAGTTCGGAAAGACTTGTAAAAAAAGAAGGGGTTAACTCATCTAATACACTGCCGCCGCATTTGATAACAAGATATTTCATCCTATTTCACCAATCCTTACGAACGATAGCTTGCATTTATTTTGACATATTTATAAGATAGGTCACAGCCCCATGCTTTTCCTTCTCCATTACCCACATGCAGATCGACTAAAATCTGAATAAAGGGCTGATTTAAATAGCCCCGTGCTTCATTCTCAGAAAATACACATGGGACACTATTTTTAAGCATTTGAATAGGACCGATGGCGATATCGACTCGATGAGGATTTATCACTGCATTTGTCTGCCCAATTGCTCCGATGATTCGTCCCCAGTTGGCATCAGCACCAAATATAGCGGTTTTCACTAAATTTGACCCGACGATTTGTTTGGCAATGAATTTTGCTTCTTCATGATCCTTTGCGCCTAATACCTCGACTTCAACTAGCTTTGTAGCTCCCTCGCCATCCATAGCAATTTGCTTCGCTAATTTTTCACATGCCTTTGTTAAGAGCTCAATAAATGTTTCCCATTCCGGATGATCAGGAGTTAATGGAAGATTTTCTGCCATTCCATTGGCCATAACGAGAACCATGTCATTTGTGGAGGTATCTCCATCTACAGTGATTTGATTAAATGTGTTGTTAGTTACATTTTTTAAAGCTGCAGAAAGATGCTCAGAAGAGATGGCTGCATCCGTAGTTAGGAAACCAAGCATAGTTGCCATATTCGGATGAATCATACCCGATCCTTTTGCAGCACCACCAATTGTAATCGTTCTGCCGTTGATAGAAGCGGTGTATCCGCAGCTTTTCATCACGATATCGGTAGTCAAAATAGCGGTTTGAAAATCAACTGCATCACTGTTTAACTTGCCTGGTGATAAGGATTCAATGCCGTTTGTGATTTTATCCATATCTAAGTACTCACCGATAACACCTGTCGATGCAACGGCTATATAATGTTCTTTGATATTGAATTTCTCAGATGTTAAGGAGCGCATTTTTAATGCATCCATGTATCCTCGATCTCCCGTACAAGCATTGGCACAGGCACTGTTTACCACAACAGCCTGTAAGAGTCCTTCACTAGCAATGCTTTCTTGAGTTACTTTCAAAGGAGCTGCTTGGAATTGGTTTGTCGTATAAACTGCTGCCGATGAAGCCGGGATTTCACTAATAATGACCCCTATGTCCTTTTTAGCATAGCGGAGGCCGGCATGGACCCCTGCTGTTGTAAATCCTTGTGGTGACAAGATATTCCCATTTTCAATCTCAACAATTTTATCCTTTAGCAATAGTGGCATTCCAAATCCTCCTTAAGGGTACATGGGTATAAACTCTAATCCCGTTTTCTCATCTAATCCATTCATTAAATTAGCATTTTGAACCGCCTGACCGGCAGCTCCTTTCATGAGATTATCGATAACAGAAACGATCGTTAACCTTCCTGTTCTCTCGTCAACATGTAAACCAATATCACAATAATTCGAACCAGAGACTTCCTTCACAGATGGGAAATTACCATTCTGCCTAATCCTCACAAACGGACTGTGCAAATATTGTTCATTATATATTTCAATCAGTCTATCAGAATTAATATTGTCTGTAAGCTTGACATAAATGGTAGCCATGATTCCTCTTGTAATCGGCAGCAAATGAGTATTGAAAGTGATTGGTGAAACTCCTGCTTTCCAAAGATTCAATTGCTGTTGAATTTCTGGAATATGCTGATGTTCATTTACCTTGTATATTTGGAAATTTTCATTGATTTCTGGGAATAGCAGGCTTTTAGATACAGATCTTCCCGCTCCGGATGCACCAGATTTTGCATCAATGATAATTAATTCCGGGTCAATCAAACCTTCTTTTACCACTGGTGCAAGACCCAATAACGCTGCTGTAGGGTAACAGCCAGGATTTGCGATTAATTTAGCTTCGGTAATTTTTTCTTTATTCCATTCACTCAACCCATAAACTGCTTTTTTCAATAAACTGCTTTTAACTGGTTCGTGTTTATACCATTTCCTATACACTTCTACATCGGTAAGCCGCAGGTCACCGGATAAGTCAACAATTTGAATACCTGTATCCAAGAAGGCCGGAACAAGCTTACTAGATACACCTGAAGGTGCGGCAATAAAAACGATATCTGAATGCTTCGTTATTTCTTCAACATCGATATGCTCGAGTTTTAAGTCTGTAATTCCGTATAGATGCGGAAACTCTTCATATAATGGGGTCTCATCTCTTGTCGTATGCACTGAGTGTATACTAAATACAGGGTGGTGATGTAACAAGCGAAAAAGTTCACCACCGCCATATCCAGTAGTGCCGATAATAGATACTTTCAAAACGCTCCTCCTCGAGACGATCTGTTTATTTAAAGGTTTAACTTTGAGAACTGTCTAGCTTCAGCGCCTGCGGTTTTCTTAAGCCCATACATAATTTTTGCCCCAGCTGTCTTTTGCCAATGCTTCCACTTCTTCCACAAGGTTATCCTCAACCATATAGATATCACCCTGTTCATATGGATTATAGTGAAAGGCATACATTCTAGATAAAAACTGATGAAACAAAAGGGAGGATTCACCTTCAAGTTCACCGAAACCAGAAACGCTTGGCTCAATGCCTTGTCCCCAATTCTGACCGCTGTCGTTGTTCGGATTGTAAAAATAAATCCGATAATCTCCGTTATGGTCTTTATTAATCCTTTGAACCGATACGGCGTGAAGACCGAGCAGCTCCCCGTGTACGTTGGTGATGAAAATCCCAACTGGATTTGGATAAATCAATTCGTACCCTTCGTTATATTCCGGATGGTGGGTAGCATAGAACAGCCGGACGAACGTGGAATAATTGGCGACTTTTAGCGTGAATGGATTAATTACATTTATAAAGCCCTTAGGAATCCACTCACCGTAAAATTCTGGGTTCACCCACTTATGGCCGTCTTCTCCGCGCAGGAGTGTTCGCTTCATCATTTCGTTATATATTTTATCGAGGTGAGATACAAGAACAATCGATACAGGATCCAAATCCTGGTGGATTTCTCCGGCAACTCCACCAGTAATGAGGCTGGAGTGGATGGTCTCACCCTCAAATGTCATGTCAATATCATGATCACGGGCGGCACGGGCAATGTACTCTAAAAGCTGGCCAATTCCATGCTGAGACCACAGCGATATGGCTCTTGCTGACTGACAAGTAGGATTCAGACCCTGTCCAACACCAAGCGGCTGTCCGAGAACACTAACTACCCCAGCAACGAGCACGCCATTCAGGCTAATACCGCACCGTTCAAATTCAGGCTTCGAAAGGATTTGCTTGACCTCAGAATGGATTGGGAGTTCAAACAAACGGCGAATGGCAGGCAACAGGTGATCTTGTGAAAGAACACCGCGGTCAAGCATTCTTGCCAGGCCATATATTGCTTGCCGAGTTTCAGGATAGATAGACAGTTGAATCATATCGTGAATCAGGTCTCGATTGGCATTAAAGCTAGCAGTCCCTGTTTCTGATAAATCAAGGGCTGCAGGAATCAAGTCAGGGTTCTTCCGGTTCAGGAATCGCAACAGTACGGCGTGATGGGGGGAAACAAGCCCGGTTTCTTTCATTGATCCTGCAAACATCTTGGATTCAGCCTCAAGTTCATCAACAAAGGCCTCCGCTAATCCGAGTCTATATTCCCTTTGATTCGACACATCCTTACTTAGTGGTGTTGGACCATTGGCAGCACGCGAGTACTTTTTAAGAGCTTCTGCAGTTTTTTCATCCTGTACACTTTCAATTAAGGGTTCAAACATGTGAATCATGTTTAAAATCCGTCCAGTCATAATAGGGCGCTGAACGGTAAGGCGGTCAATCTCCTCAGCAATTTTATCAACAATCGCCTTGAACGAAAGTTCTTGACCCAGGTATTGGAACAAGCGCTGTGCTCGAATTATGTGATCATCTAATTGAATGCGGTTTTCTTCAGTTTCTGGCGGGAATAAAAGGTCGAGATTTAGTGCAAGGATTTCATTTAAAAAAGCGCCTGCCTCTTCCGCACTAAAGCTTTCGTGAATGTATTCACTTTTGGCAATTGCAAGCATTCTCATTTCACTTAACAATTCTATAATGGATTGGACACCTTTAAGCTTTAGTGAACCGCCGGCAAGTGGGGGCTGCATTTTTGCAGGGTCTTCCCATGGTCCGCCAAGGAAGACACCCGCTTTGTCAAAGCGAGGGGCATTTGCATAAAGAATGGTAAGTCCATCCTCTGATCCAGCAAGTTCAATCGCCAATTGAAAAACGTCTGTCTGGTACATGCTTTTCGCGAAAGATTTTGCCTCCTCAAGTCTATCTAGGGCAATTTCAAATCTATTTTTTAAGACAGCAGTTAGTTTACTCATCCTTTTCTTTTTTGACTGGGTCGTCATCCTACTGTTCCCTCCTAAAGGTAAAAATCATATTTTTCATATTTTTTCATGAGGGTTCTCATCACTTCGCTGTCATTTCCGGTGAAGAAAATCGTTCCGTAATGGTTCCCAAAGCCCACCCGTTCTGCAACTTTGGAGGTAACAGGAATGAACATATCATGTCTTTCAAAATAAGGATGGTTTTTGAGATCCTCAGGGATATTAAGCTTTTCAATAATTGTTACATTTGGATAGACCATCAAGCTGCCTGCATATCCCTTTGCAGATACCACTTCCTCAGGGAAAAAGGCGTCAAGTTCTTCTTCGGTTGTATCCGGATCGCTGCAAAGAATTTGTGCCTGAAATGCGCTGAATCCGTATGCCTTTTCGATTAATTCAAAGATATGACCACCAGGAACACGAGCGGCCACCTCGCCGAAATTCAAAGTTCCATCCGGGGCAATGAAATATTCAGGGTGTATGACGCCATTTTCGATCTCAAAGGCATCTACAAGCTTTTCAATCGCTTCCCTAATCATCGGCCGCCATTCTTCAAGCGAAGGGGAAGCAGGTACGAAATTGGAATGACCAAGTTTTACATACTCGGTAATATTTAGGAACCTTACTTTCCCATTATGTATAAATGCCTCACAGGAGAATTCCTGACCATCAAGGTGGCTTTCCATAAGGAGCGGAAATTCAGAATCACAAATTTGTTCTATCTCGTGTCGGTCCCGAATCATTCGATGGCCAACTGTACCCGCTTTATTAAATGGCTTCACATGTATAGGGTCATTCAAATCGCCATCAAGCTTAATTAATGCCTCGTTTACTCTATTTAAGAATCGATAGATATCATCCTTGTTTTCAGCTTCCGCAAATACTCCCACACGGATGCCAGCCATCTGGGCTTTCCGCTTCATCAACCCTTTGTCACGGAGTAGCAGGGATTTATGGAAAATGCGTGGGTTCTTGTGTAACTTTGCATTTAAAGCACCAGCCCATTCAACGGTTTCCTCGTAAATCGGTACGGCAACTTTAGTATTGAGATCCTTTAATTTTTCATAGAGTTCTTCTGATCGCATCTGTAAATCTTCAAATACCCATGGGACGAGATGTATACCATGGGTGTCAGCAAATTCTTGAAATTCAGGGGGACCCACAACCACATACGGTCGATTCATTTTGTCAATCGCTTCGATTGCGTGCAGGCTCCAGCCCAGCAATGCCGTTATTTTACCCTTGTTCTGTTTCATCTGAATAACTCTCCCTATTTTTGAATTAATTAAAAGATCATAACAGCCTTATTCTAGCAAAGAATAATATCTAAATTTTCAGATTTACATAAATTGTACAAATACTTCAAACGACTTTAACAAATTATTTACATTGATTTACTAAAATAGGGAAGACGTCAAAATAGATGTTATTTCAAAAACTCGGGCAAAGGGGTAATGTAATGAACAACTGGTATGCTAGATTGACAGACTATTTTCCAGAAAGAGAAATGAAATCGAGAAAGCATTTTGAAATCCTTTTTAACGAAAAACAAGGAATTTATCAAATAGAGGAAAGTCAAGACTTTGTACTTGTTTACTTCGAAATGTCTGATTTTATCTTCATAGATTACATACTAGTGGCCCGAAACAACCGTCGAAATGGGAGAGGCAGTAGGATTCTTGACCAACTGAAACAAAAGGGGAAAGCGATCATACTAGAAGTTGAACCAGTTACTCTTATAGATCCTGACTCAGAAAAAAGAATACAATTCTATAAGAAAAATGGTTTTTTAAAGATGAATTCTATTCGTTATGAACGAATCCATTTGGTTACAAATGAGTTGAATAAAATGGACATTTTTTGTTGGTCTCCAGTTACTAAAACAGAAAAATGGGTTTATGACAAGATGCATGCTATATATGAGGGTGTGCATGCTTATAAAGCCAGAGAATTGTATGGGCGAGATCCCCAGCCTGTGTCAGATGTACTAAGGAAAAAGGAACTAACGTATAGTAAAGCTTAGTTATAGTTTTTTAAATTATTTCTAATTTTGATACTGTGAATCGTAATCATAAGTAAATGAGGTTTTATGAAAAATGCTGGTCTGCCTTTTTGATAAATCACAAGTGAGGGTACTAAAGTAAAAAGTGTGGTAAACTAAGTTATCTTTAAAAAAGTAAGCTTTGTTAAACACTGATGTTGATATGCAGCAGTTTTGACTCATTCGTGCAAAATGACTATTTTGCACGCTTTCAGCAGATGCTGAAAGTGATTGAAACGAAAAGAAAAACTAAAGAGAAAATGAATTTTCTCGACGTTTTCTTTTCGTTTCAGTCAAATGAGTCAAAAATCAACACTAGACTTTAACATAGCCAAAAAGTATATAAGGTGTTTGATAAGAGTGGAAATTAAACATTTGGAGTGTTTTATTGAAGTTACCCGTACTGGCAATTTCACCAATGCAGCTGAAAATCTATTCATTACGCAGCCTGCCCTCAGTAGAATTATCAAATCATTGGAGGATGAACTTGGTACACAGCTATTTATTCGTACAAGAAAAAAGCTGATATTAACAGATGCAGGACTTATTCTAAAAAAACATGCATTAATAATTGAAAAACAGTTGCAGCTATTGGATGCGGAACTTGGTAAGATGTTCATGCTAAAAAAAAGCCATGTCCGTATTGGGCTCCCTGCGATTACCAATTCCATTTTCTTTTCACAACTGATTGCCTCGTTTCATGAAAAATATCCAGAGGTGACATTCCAATTGGAAGAGGATGGCTCTAAGCCGATTGAAGAGAAGGTTGTCAATGGTTTGCTAGATTTTGGGGTTGTCGTTCTTCCTGAAAAAAATGATGATTTCGACTATTATATGTTTGTTAATGAGGAATTAAAACTAGTTGTACCCTCGTCTCATCGTCTTGCCGGGAAACAGGAAGTGTCATTGAAAGAACTTAAAGAAGAGAGCTTTATTATGTTCAACCGGGATTTTGAGTTAAGAAACCTTGTCATCACTGCTTGCAGAGAAGCTGGTTTTCAACCGATAATTATTTCGGAAACATCACAATTAGATTTTATTCAAGAATTGGTTGCTTACAATATAGGTATTACTTTGCTGCCTGAGAATATATGTTTAGAACTAGCAAATGATTTTCGAACTATAACCGTAACCAACCCGACAATCGAATGGAATCTAGCGATGATCTGGAAAAAAGATGCATACTTATCACAGGTTGCGAAAGAATTTATCCGATTTGCCAAAGTAAAGCTGTCGACAGCTAATCATAACCATGATTCATAATCTAGATTGAGTCATATATTAGAAGGCTTCCCCTTGTTAAGGGGAGGCTTTTTTCATTGTATAGGCTAAAGAGCGCTTACATACCGTTTTGTTATGAATTGTATATGGGATTGGCATTGTATCTTTCCACTATAGTCATATTATAATTGTCCTTGTGAAAATGCTAATGCATATGAGGCGAACGCTTCAAATGTATTTTATATAGGGTGGTAATTTATGGAAGCTAAAAAAGTTAAAGAAACGCGTGTTGTTCAAACGGATCAAGTACTCATTAATGATTTGAACAACTATCATACATTATTTGGTGGAGTTCTAATGATGAAGATGGATGCTTGTGCGACGCTTTCCGCTCGCAGGCATTCACGGGTAAAGGAATGTGTTACTGCATCGACCGACTCAGTTAATTTCCTCGAACCGATTCGACAAAGTGATTCGGTCTGTATTGAATCATTTGTCAGCTATACAGGTAAAAAGTCAATGGAGATTTTCTGTAAAGTAATTGCCGAAGATCTTGAAACCGGAAACCGTAGAATCGCAGCTACTGCATTCTTAACTTTTGTTCCTCTAGGTCAAGATAAAAGACCGATAGAAGTGCCAACTGTTCTTCCAGAAACAGAGGAAGAAAAATTTCTCTATGAAACGGGAAAAGAACGTGAAAGAGTTCGCAAGCTAAAAAGACAAAAAAATAAAGAACTCGTGTCCAAACTTTCACTGGATAAACCATGGGACTAATACGAATCAAAAAGGAAGAGATATTATGCTGACAACATCAAGTTACAACCAATTGAAAAATGCGCAAATGGCTATCGAAAAATTAAATACCGCAAAACCATCTATTTATAGAAAATTTATAAATATCATTAAACTGACTCGTCAATTACAGTTTGGATATCAATATATGGGCTCATTAATTATGGATGAAGACCCAGGTAAATTCAATCCGACGTCACAAGATGATTATGTATTGTCTGTCTATTATCAGGAAATCGAAAATTTAAAAACAGATAAAAAATTCCTTGATTTAAAGCAGTTGCTAAAAACGTATAAACAACTCAGCTATGCTAATATTAGCAAGTTGGCATTGGGGGAAAAACCAGAAGCATTAGTTGGTCCAACTTTAGTCCGTTAATAGCCGAAGGGAACCTTTCAAACCTCACTTAGAACTTTTACGGTGAACCGTACCACAAATAGGTGCAGTTTTTATTAATGCATAATAAAAAAGCTGACAATCGTCAGCTTTTTTTAGTTATTTAGATTAAAAAACAAAACATAGTCCCCCGGGCCAATCAAAGCTACGCCAATGACAACAGCAATTAAAACGAGATTATATTCAAATCCGCCGTTAGTCATCCAGTATCCATTTTTGCCATGTACGGTAAAAATAGCATCAATCATTACGATGACAATCATGATCGCACCAATCCATGTAAGAAAACCTGCAGCGAAAAGTAATCCGCCTATCAATTCAAAAAGCCCTGCCAGCGTAGCCCAGACTTTGGCCCCTTTTTCAAGCCCGAGTGTTTCAAGCCAGTTTCCCATGCCGGCTATGCCAGGACCACCGAACCAGCCAAATAACTTTTGTGCGCCATGTCCAAAAAAGGTTAGCCCAATAACCAGCCGAATGATTAATAGACCGATATTAACCAACACCATATTTTCAGTCATACTTTACCCTCTTCCGCTTTAAGTGATTAAAATGTATATCCGTTGAAGAAATGAAAAACTTATTTTGGGTAAATAATCCATTCCTTATTCTAGCCTATTTGTAAGATTACTATTTAAACCACGGAATGACTAGAGTAAAAAGACCTCATCTTAGTCCACACTTAATGGCAAATATTAAATTTCCCCTTATAAAGTTAAAAGCAGTGTGATTTCGATTCTGAAACCCACTGCTCTTATCATTTTATATAGGTTATTTCTTTAATACTTCCTTCAATCGAAGGTATTCTTCCTCATTAATCTCACCATTTACAAGGCGTTTTTGAAGTATAGAAAATGCATCTTCTCTTCCTCCAAAACAACCTTGGTAGCTGTATCTGCGCCACATAAAGAATCTAAGAAAGAAGAAGCTAAGAAGTAAAATAAAGAACAGAATTCCGAAGATCGGATGAAAAGAATGATAGCCCCAAAACATAACATTCCTGCCTTTCATTATTTTTTTGAATGATCCTTACACACCTAAATTTAACCCTTTTTTCTAAACTGCCAATAAACAAATTCTAAAAAAATTATTAATAAATATTAAAGAATGAATTTATAAAAAAAAGTCCTTTTAAACGGTAATAGTCTAAACTAGATATGAACAATTAATAAAAATTTAAGAATTTCATTACTTATTTTTAAGATATAGGAAGTATTGTTGGATAGTAGAAATTAGTTTGAAGGGTGATTTTATGTCCATTCGTAAAAGCCTATTTATTTCAAATGCAGCCATGATAATGATACCTGTTATATTGTTTTTCCTTTATTTTCTATTGCTTAATGTTGTGATTGGCGGGGGGATGAAAAATTGGACCCAAAACTTTCAGCATCACTGGCAAACACAACCTTCCGGAACCAATAATCAAGTATTTACGGATTTAAAGAAAACAGCCTCTCTTGAATCAGAAAAATTCTTAAATCCGTCATTCACCGACTCAATAACAAAGAAATTAACAGGTAAAAACGTTGGAGTTATAATCCGCAAAGATGAGAAGCCGTTGTATATTTCCAATCGAATAAAAGATCTAAAACATGAAAAATTACCTAGTTACGGCAATGAAGGGTACATGGCGGCTACATGGATTGGGGACCACCCATATTCTTTATGGCAGCATGATTTTTACTTTCAGGACGGAACGAAAGGATCCATTCTTTTGTTGGATGAAGGAGTGCCATTTATTCAATTTGCCAGAAAATTCTTTCCAATGATTTTTATTGGATTGGTTATCATTGTTGTTTTTACAAATGCACTCCTTTCTTTGTTTATGTCACGTAGAATTTTAAAGCCAATTGAACAGCTAGCTGATGCGGCTTCCAACATTAGTCAAGGTCAACTGGATTTTAAGCTGGCCTCATCTAGTAAAAACGAATTGGGAAAACTCGTTAATCATTTTGATGAAATGAGACAGAAATTAAAAAATGCAGCGGAATTAAGAGAGCAATATGAAAGGAATCGCAAAGAATTAATTGCTAATATCTCACATGATTTAAAAACGCCCATTACAACCATTCGCGGCTATGTCGAAGGAATTAAGGATGGAGTGGCGAACACAGAAGAAAAGCTAAAAAGGTACCTTAATACCATTCATATTAAGGCAGCGCAGTTAGACCGCTTAATCGATGAGTTGTTCCTATTTTCTAAACTTGATATGAATGGGATTCCATTTTATTTTGAAAATGTCGATATTATCGCTTACCTCAAAGATTATGTAGAGGAACTAAGGCTTGAAATGCGTGAAGAAAACGTACAATTATTTTTAGAGATAAAAGGAGATTCTCGTACAATCGTAGTAATAGATCGAGATCAAATGATTCGGGTCATGAACAATATTATTTATAATAGTGTGAAATATGGGGATAAGGATCAATGCAAGATTTGTATTTCAGTAGAAGAACAAGGAGATATCGTAGAGTTCACGATTGGTGATAACGGACCCGGTGTTCCAAGTGGAGACCTTTCTAGTATATTTAATCACTTTTATAGGGGGGACCCATCCCGTAATTCCACTACGGGTGGAAGTGGAATGGGACTTGCAATTGCTGCTCAAATTATTAAGGCCCATGATGGTGTGATTTGGGCGGAAAGTCCTCCTGGTCAGGGCTTAATTATAAAATTTACGCTCTCAAAACAAACAGAAATAGGTGACCCTCAATGAAACAAATCTTAATTATCGAAGATGAACAGAGTATTGCTGAGTTAGAAAGGGATTATTTGGAAATTGAAGGCTTCCAAGTGGAGATCATTACCGATGGAAAAATGGGACTCAATGCCGCAATAAGTAAACCCTACAGCTTGATTCTATTAGATGTGATGCTGCCTACGGTAAATGGTTTCGAGATTTGCAAACAAATTCGCAAGCAAAAAGATATACCAATCTTAATGGTTACCGCAAAAATGGAAGATATTGATAAAATTCGAGGTTTTGGGCTTGGAGCAGATGATTATATTGTCAAACCATTCAGTCCGAGTGAAATGGTAGCGAGAGTTAAAGCCCACTTGGCAAGGTATGACAGACTGGTTCATAAGAATGTAACTGCTTTGGATGAGATACAAGTTCGTGGACTTCATATAAACAAAACATCCCGGCAACTGTTTATAAACGGAAAAGAGATTGGGTTAACCGCTAAAGAGTTTGATTTGTTAGTGTTTTTTGCTGAACATCCCAACCAGGTATTTAGTAAGGACCATCTCTTTGAACGGATTTGGGGGCTAGATTCAATGGGAGACTTAGCAACTGTTACGGTACATATAAGAAAAATCCGCGAAAAAATAGAATCAGATCCAGCCGCCCCACAATTTATTGAAACGATATGGGGGGCAGGCTATCGATTTAAAGGTTAAATAATTTATTGAGGAAAAGTGATGAATTAAGTGGAATGATGTAGAGGGGAGAGAAGTAAATGAATTCTAATAAAAAATGGTGGCTTTTAGTTATTGTATCATTGGGAGTTATGACTCCTTTTGTCGTTCCTTATTTAACTTTTAATCCTGAAAATAGTCGAATCGTGATAATATCGCCATCCATACAGTTTCCTGTTCTTGTTGCTCATATTGTATTTGCATGCTTCGCATTAATATCAGGCTTTTTACAATTTATAGAACGTATTCGTCTTTATAAACCAAGAATTCATCGGTTTTTAGGCCGGCTTTATGTTAGCAGTATATTTATAAGTGGATTGCTTGCTTTGGTGCTCGTATTCTATGCTGAGAATTATACAAAGGCGATTTCTTTTCTAGTGTTATCTTTGATATGGCTTTATACATGCTGGAAAGGTTTTAGAGCGGCTGTTGGAAAAGAAATGAATGAACATCGACGCTGGATGGTCCGTAGTTATGGTGTTACCTTAGTGGCGGTGAGTGCTCGCTTATTGGTGCCCGTTTTACTTTTAACTTACTATATACTAAACGGGTTTTCTCTGCCATCAGGAAGAGCGAAGATGATTGAAGAAGTGTTAAACGTAAATATTTGGGTAGGACTTATTCTTAATTTTATTATTATAGAGTGGAGGATACTTAACTCTGGCAAAATTAAATCCAACAATGCACAAAGGAACGGGATACAAATTTAAAAGTGTAAACTATAATAATTATGTGGGACTCTAGTGGTTAATAATTATAAGAAAAAGGTCTGCCTGAATGGGCAGACCTTCTTTAATACTAATTTTTTATTTCATTTATTGTTTTTGATTCGACATCAATCGAATAGTTCTTAGTGTTCTTATTAATCGATCCACCGTCACCTTTAAAAATGATTGACTTTGTTTCGGCAGAAGGCTCAATGTGAACTGGTACGGAAGTCTGACCAGCTTGCAGCGTGAATGCTTGAGTGAAATTCATATCATTACCCACCACTACTTTTTCTCCGTTAATGGTAAAGTCTGCGCCTTTAATGGCATTTCCAGTGACGGTCATAGTCGAACCGCTCACACTGATTTGACTCACGACTAATGGAAGATCAATCCAGCGCAGGATGGTATCCTGGACAAGCATTTTGTTATTCCCTTGATTGGCCACCACAATTTTCATATCCGTTCCCTGTGCACCATAGCCATAGTAGCTAATATCGTCATCTGATGGATCGTTTGGCGTATGGTCGGCTAAACCTTCCTGTTCCCAAGAATTGTTTTTTACATATTTATAGGTAAGCTCGGTTCCTTCTTCTAGCTCTAATGTATATTCCCAATCAGGGGTTACCGCACCATTTCGGCTCATCGACCAAGCTCCGGTATTCCATCCATTCAAGCTGCCAGGTATATTGACTTGAGCGGACAATGGAGTGTAGTCAGGTGCATGCACTTTAAAGGTGACCTGAACCATGACAATTTCTGGTGTTACGTTTACGGTGTTTGAATCTACATAGTTTCCTGCCTGATCAAAGATGCGTATTTGGTACTTATAGGCAGTGCCATTGGCTACCTGATAATCACTGTAGGAGGTAGCATCCCCGTTTAATGATGTAAGAACTTGGCCATCACGGTAGATTAACGCTTTATATGGCTGTTCTGGCTCTGATAGTTTCCAAGTTAAATTGACTTGACCCGACTCTTTAACCGGTGTATCCAATACAACTTCTTTAGCAGGCGGGGTCGTATCAGACGTACTATGAGTATAGGTTACTTCTCCAGTTGAAGAGTAAACCCAGGTCGTCCCTAAATCAGGTGTAAAGGCCAACCGGTACTCATAAGTGCCAGCTTCATATGCCGTAAAGCTTCCTTGAAACTCATTTGCTTGGCCATCCTGTGCCTGTCCATTATATAGGGCAGGGGAGGATTGCCAATCTGTTTGGCCTTTTAGCCTTACTTGAAGCTCAGCTGTAACTCCTTCTGCTGCGCCAGCTTCCGTCGCACCAGACAAGTAAAACGTTGCATTTACGTTCGAAGCTTTCGCCAGATTCAGTTCTCCGTTCTCTAATTTTGTCAGATCTTTAATACTTGCCATTGTCACATCGAAATGTGGAACTAAGCCGGTAGTGGCTGCAGGTACCGATTCATTACCATTTCCATCTACAGCTGTAACGGCAAAATAATAGGTACGGCCATTATCTAAATTGGAAATGGTTACAGATGGATTAGTTGTTTCTTTAACTTTTGTCCATAGTCCACCAGAAACAGTAGATTGATAAACATTGTATTTGTCACCATTTCCTGTCCAGCTTATTGTAACATGTTTAGGACCCGCAGCGCCGTTTACATCCTTAACGGATACTGGTTGCCTTACTTCATTAACTGTTAGTAACATCCGGCCTGATTCAGCAGGTACGGTTAATGACAGTTTGCCATCCTTTGTCGTGGATTCATATTTCTTATCTAACTGATCCACAAAACGAAGACCGTTCGCAAGCAACTCTTTTGTATCGACCTCAACTGTCTGTGCGTTTTTCCCTCTGTTAATTATTACAAGGCCGGATTTTGCCCCTTTTGTCCGGACATAAGCCAGTACATCACCTTTCGCATAAATATGGTGCAAATCGCCATAGGCAAATAGGTCGGCATTTTCCTTACGGATTTGCCCAATTTTTTGATAATGGGCAATCAGGGATTTATCTTCTTTACCCCAAGGATACGTTCGGCGGTCATCTGGGTCTTTGGATCCGGTTTGACCTGCTTCATCCCCATAATAGATGGTCGGTGCTCCTGGATAACCCATTTGAAGAATGGAAGCCAGCTTCAGTCGCTTGACACCTTCATTGTAATTGTAGTTCGGATCTTGTTCTGCTCTATAATACGTATCTGTGCCATTGCCTAACAGGAAGATTGCACGAGCTGTATCGTGGGAACCCATTAGGTTCATAAGCGCATAAAATGCTTCCTTTGGATAGTCCTCTTGTACAGCGAGAAGGGTGTTCTGTGCATTAGCGGCATTGCCGTTCTTTAAGTAATCTAAGATGGCGCCGCGGAAACGATAGTTCATTACAGAGTCATATTGATCTCCCAAGAAATACTTGGATGCATCATCCCATATCTCACCTAAAATAAGAGGCGCTTCCTCTTTTTGAAGTGTTTTCCCAGCTCCTGTCATCGTTTTCGATTTCATTTGCTTACGGAATTCCTGCCAGAAGGAACTGTCCACTTCATTCGCTACATCAAGCCTCCAGCCAGATGAACCTTCATCAATCCATGTCTTTGCAACAGAATCCTTATCATAAAAAATATAATTGGCCAATTGTGTGTTGTTAAGTTCACTTGGGTGGTCGACCTTGGTACCATCCACTGATTTAAACACTGGCAGACTATCATAGCCCCACCAATCGTCATACTTATAATGCTGACCTGTCGAAACACCGTTAACTTTTTCATTGTCTACTTTTTCATTTTTGATATCGAACCAGTTTTCAAAACCGTATGGGCTGAAGGTTTGGCCTTGGTCAATAAATTGCTTCTTCGCCTTTTCTTTGGCAGCTGGTTCGGTTAATTTTTCTTGGTTCATCAACTCATAAATACGTGACCAATATTCATAAGCACCTACGGTTTTATATTTGTTATAACGGTCGAAATAGATAGAGTCATCGGAAACATGGTTAAAGACTCCGTCTAAAATGAGGTGCATATGACGTTTTGATAATTCTTTTGCAAAATCCTCGAATTCCTTTTTCGAGCCAAACATTGGGTCGACCTGTTTATAATCGGTCGCATCGTATTTATGGTTGGATGGTGCAAGGGCTATTGGGTTTAAATATAGTGTATTAACGCCTAGAGATTGAAGATAATCTAGCTTTGCTTTGATACCTGCAAGATCACCGCCAAAAAAGTCGTTGGTAAATTCTCCATCCCCTTTATAGGAACCAGTGCCTTGTTCGTATGGATTATCAGGCAATGATGACCAAGTGTCGGGATGTTCAATTGGCTGGCTGCCACGTGCTCCAATCTGATCC
The DNA here is from genome assembly GCF_002585305.1 of Bacillus sp. AFS037270. The sequence goes on from NZ_NUNF01000020.1 coordinate 109,193, forward strand.
TTCGCGGTGTCGTTTGCTTTGTTTCCGTTATAAAAACGATCCGGAAAAATTTGATAGACAACAGCTTCTTTCATCCAATCAGGTGTTTTATAAGCAGGGTCGTAGACCGTCAATTGGAAAAGTCCTGCATTTTTATCCTCTGCTTTTCCTGTATGTCCTTCCTGAGTGTCTTCACCGTACTCAGCTGTTGCATCTTGATCCCCAACGATGAATTTATACCCGTAGATTCCTTTGTCAGCAGGGGTGAATGTAGCTTCCCAGAATTCAACTGCCCCTTTGTCAGCTGTATCAGCCCAGCCGGCATTTTTCATAGAAATAACATTTGAGGTTCCCGTATTATAGTTCTTAACATATAGTCTTGCTCTTGTCAGGTCACCTTTCTTAGCGGACACACGCAAGGTTACTGGTTGATTAGCAGGAATGGCCCCGAATGGTGTCCGGTAGACTTTGTCCCATGAATCATGATAAAGCGCAGACTTATCAATTAAACCATCCGATCCGCTTGGCTTATAATCTGTATATACTTCATTCGTTTCTTGCTTATAGAAAAATGTGATTGTTGTATCAGCTAGTACATTTAGCTTTTCATTTGAAGAAGGGTAAGACTCCGTCCAGTCCTTGCCTAGAACAATCTTGAATTCATAGCTGCCTTTTGGCACCTTTGCAGTGTAAGAGTAGACATTGTTTAAATGATCATCTGTTAGCAAGGCGGTTGATTCTGCAGGGCTCCATGCTGGACCTGCCTGAATTGCAGGCTGAAGGGTTCCAGCTATGCGGGGCTGTCTGTCCCCAGATAATGGAGTGTAATGGGTGCTGTCGGCAATGGAGTGTGTGTTATCATTGTAGTAGAAGGTGACATCTTTTTGTTCATTTAACGATAATTTTATGTTGTTCCCGCTGGGAGTTCCACCCTCTCCGTAATTTTCATCCCAGCTTCCGCCGATGGCGATTTTGTACTCATATGTACCCGCCGGCAATGTCCCTGTAAAGGTGTATAGCCCATTTCCTTGGTCGGCCATTTTCGTTACAGTGGATGATGGATCCCAGTCCCCAGCGTTTCCTAACGCTTTTTGTAAATTCCCTACAAGAACAGCCTGCTTAGTTACAGTTTCTGCTGCATTTACCGATTCGCTTGAGAAACCTGCCAACAGTTGCAGAATTAATCCTGTAATGGTGACAAGCGACAATAGTGTTCGCTGCTTCTTTTTCATAGAAAAACCCCTTTTCCCTATGTTATATTTAGTTGAGAAATCGTTTGCACAAAATGACATAACTATCCTTCTATTACGGATCTAGTAAGATAGCCAAAAAACAAGAAACGGAGTGCAATCGTTTTCACAAACAAATAATACTATTTTTTGCTGGTTAATTCAATAGAAAGTTAGATTAAGAGTCTAATTTTTCTGAAAAAAAATTTTTAGTTAGTTTACTAAGGAAAGGGAAAGTCCATGTACCCTTCATTCAAAGAAGGTCTAATCTTTTAAAACCACCCTATTTCAATGGGGTGAGGATTCAAAGTTATTGAGATAGTAACAAACCCATAATGATTGTACATTTGGTATGTGACCAAAGTACTATTTCTGTTATGATAAAATGAGAGGAAAATCCCTATGAGAAGGGTGGAGTAAATGACTGTTACAATCAAAGAGGTGGCAAAGCTTGCAAATGTTGCGCCGTCAACGGTTTCAAGAGTAATTGCAAATAATCCTAGGATTAGTGAGGCAACGAAACGAAAAGTAAAAAAAGTGATGGAGGAGCTTGGCTACCATCCCAACTTGAATGCTAGAAGTCTTTCGAGTAAAGCAACACAAACCATTGGGCTTGTTATGCCAAGCTCTGGGGATGTTGTTTTTCAAAATCCTTTCTTTCCAACAGTCCTTCAGGGAATTAGCGAAGGGGTACACGAAAAAAAATATGCCTTGCAGATGACAACAGGAAGATCACAACAGGAAATTCTTGAGGCAGTCATTCAAATGGTACAAGGAAAACGAGTGGATGGAATGATTCTTTTAAATTCAAAAGTTGAAGATAAGGTCATTCAGTATTTAAGAGAAATCGATTTTCCTTTTGTGGTTATTGGAAAACCGGCTAAATATATAGAAGAGATCACTCACGTTGATAATGATAATGTTCGTGCCATGAAGGAAGCTACAGAATATTTGATCGACCAAGGGCATAGTCAAATTGCTTTTATTGGGGGAAGCCCAGAACTAATCGTTACTGTCGACCGGTTAAATGGCTATAAACAGGCTCTAGAAAATTCAAATATTCCTATTAAAGAGGAATATATCAAACATGAGGAATTCCTAAGGGAAGGGGGGCAAGAGGCAGTTAATGAGTTAATGGCCCTTCAGCAGCGTCCAACTGCGCTGTTAGTTGTGGATGATTTCATGGCACTAGGAGTCCTTAATAAGCTAGATGAATCTGGAATAAAAGTTCCAGAAGATATCTCTGTTGTCAGCTTTAATAATATCTTACTTTCAGAAATGTCAAAGCCGCCTTTAACCTCTGTTGATATCAATATTTTAAAACTGGGACTTGAAGCATCAAGGGGCTTAATCGAGAAAATTGAAAATAGTTCAGAACCAACCAAACGAATTATCATTTCACATCAATTGGTTGAACGTTCTTCATGTAGTCGACTCCATAAAGAGAAATAAGTGTGAAAAACCTGAAAAGAAAGAGGTGCCTTCCAGAAGGCTGTTTTTTTAAACGGCAGATCTTGAAGGAACCTCTTATTATTTTTCGTATTTTCCTATCCTAAATATCGGTGGTACAACGCTTTTGCTTCAGATAAATCCTTCGTTCCGTGTACTAAAACCCTTCCGTCTTTAAAAACGACTAGTCTGTAAGGATCTAGACTGAAAGATAAAAGGTAAGGATTTCGCTGTACGGTTCCCCCTTGATTCTCTAAAACTTTTTCTAATGCCACTAAATCCCGGACAATTGGAAAAGAAGGGCGTATCTGAACGGAATCTCTTCCACAAAGTACCGCAGTTTTTGTTTGATTTTCAAAAGACAAAAATGGATAGGAGCGATTTTTCCCGCAAGAGGGACAGTCCACTTTTTTCAACTTGTCTACTTTAATAGCACTAAATTGGTTTTTCCATAAATCAAAAGAAACCAGTTTGTTTCGTAACGAATCCAGGTCATCAACCAATATTTTTAATGCTTCACTGATTTGATAGGATACCACCATGTTCACAGCTGGACTAATAATTCCAGCTGTATCACAGGTTAATCCTCCTAGAGGAACTGTTTCTAGTAAACAAGAGAAACAAGGCGTTTTTTCAGGAATAATGGTGTACGAGATTCCATAACCTCCAACGCAAGCACCGTAAATCCAAGGAACTTTATACTTTTGGGAAACATCATTAATCATCATTCTTGTCTCAAAATTATCTGTTGCGTCAATGATGAGGTCTACTTTTTGCGCCCATTCTTCTAGCTCTAAAACCGAGGCATCCGCAATCAATGCCTCTATGGTTACAAAAGAGTTAATAGCTGTTAAGCGGTTTTTAGCGGCAATCACTTTGGGTAGCCTTTTTTCAGCATCTTCTTCTGTATACAGCTGCTGCCGTTGTAAATTTGACCATTCCACATAGTCACGATCCACGATGGTTAACTTACCAACCCCGGCACGGACAAGTGCTTCGGCATTTGCTGAGCCAAGTGCACCACATCCAATAATGAGAACATGTTTAGCTGAAATTTTTTCCTGCCCAGCTTTTCCGATAGCTGGAAATAATTCCTGCCGTGAGTACCGATTATTCACCCGATACTCATTCCTTCCTTTGGACTGCTGGCCGTAGCATACCTCTTTTTCTCGATTCGGCCAGCTTCATATCCTAAACGTCCAGCTTCAATAGCTAAACTCATCGCTTTGGCCATTTTAACCGGATTTTTTGCTGCCGAAACAGCTGTATTTAATAAAACACCATCGGCCCCTAATTCCATTGCCAATGCCGCATCAGCAGGCGAGCCCACACCGGCATCAACAATCACGGGAACTACTGCTTGTTCAATAATAAAACTAAGGTTTACCGGATTGATAATACCCTGGCCAGATCCAATTGGTGAAGCTCCTGGCATGACCGCATGACACCCTGCTTCTTGAAGTTTTCTTGCTAAGACTACATCATCAGAAGTATAAGGGAGAACAATAAATCCTTCCTTTACTAACTCTTCCGTTGCCTTAAGTGTTTCGATAGGATCAGGAAGCAAAGTTTTATCACAGCCAATCACTTCGACTTTAATCATGTCACAGAGTCCTGAAGCCTTTGCTAGTTTGGCAATCCGCACCGCTTCTGCTGCGGTTTTTGCCCCTGCTGTATTAGGAAGTAAAGTATATTTATTGGTGTCTAGCTGCTCTAAAAAATTGGGCTGGCTTGGTTCAAAGATATTCATACGCCGCACAGCAAATGTTAGAATCTCAGCTTTAGAGACTTCTACCGCATCCTTTTGGATTTCAAAGCTCGGGTACTTCCCAGTTCCAAGCAATAAACGAGAATTAAATGATAATGGACCTATTTTTAACATGTCAACCGCCTCCTACAAAATGGACTATTTCAATTCGATCTTTATCTGATAATCTAGTACTTTGGTGATTCTCACTTGTTAAAATTTCTCCGTTAACTTCAACCACGACAACTTTATCATGGATTTCATAATGTTTTAGTAAATCTGAAACTGATCTGATTTCATCAGGTAATTGAATAGATTCGCCATTTAATAAAATTTTCATTTTTACCCCCTAATGCACCATTTCTTTATTTCGATCAATCCGGAAAGCAGAAAGAAGGTTTTCATCTGGTCTGCCTTCCAATAAATCAGCCACAAGCGTACCTGTAACCGGGCTTAATAAAATTCCGTTTCGGTAATGGCCAGCTGCAATGAACAATCCTTTCCATAATGGATGTTCACCAATGTAGGGGAGGCCATCCCCAGTTTGAGGTCTAATGCCGGCCCAAACCCTCTCCCATGGGGCATCCTTAATCTGAGGAACCAGCTGAACAGCTCTTTCTACTAAACTTGCAATTGCTCCGGGAGTCACATTTTTATCAAAAGTATTTTCAACTTGGGTGGCACCAATATAGATTTCACCATTGCGTTTTGGAACTAAATAACATCGTTTATCGGAAAAAATGGTCCTGTTAATGATGGGGGACTCCGTCTTTACAGAAAAACATTCACCTTTAACCGGATAAACTGTCATATCCATTCCTGTTTCATGCATGAGCCTTGAAGCCCATGCGCCAGTTGCAAGAACAACCTGGTTACAATGGATGTTTCCTAAGGTGGTTCTTACCCCGATGACCCTGTCTTGTTCATAGATAAATGAACGGGCTTCGGTATTTTCAAGGATTGTCGCCCCGAATTGTTCAGCTCCCTTTGCAAATGCTAGCGATAATTTTTCCGGTTGGACATGCCCGTCGTTAGGAAGATACATCCCTCCGGCCACACTAGGGGAGAGGGAGGGTTCCAATTCTCGCAGACTATGAGAATCAAGCCATTCGATTTCTGGATCCCACTTTCGTTGGAAGGCTGCCTGTTGGTGAACTTCAGCTGCCATTTCTACTGTTTCGGCAATCTTAATCATCCCTTTTTGGATAAACTCAATATCAATCCCGGTTAGGTCAAATAACTCATTTGAGAGGGCAGGAAACATTGCCTGGCTCTTTAATGCTAGCTGAAAAAAGGGACCATCCTGTTCAATCTCTGCTTGTGCGGCCAGCATTCCGGCAGCTGCACTGGAAGCTTCACAAGCCAAATGGTTCTTCTCAATGACAACCACTCTTTTCCCCATCTTTGATAGTTGATAGGCAATCGAACTTCCGTTTATTCCGCCCCCAATAATCACAACATCATATGAATTTTTCACTTTTTCCATCTCCATCTATTAATGCGTTAACATACGATTTTACTGCTGATAAAGGATCATGAGAATCTAAGACTCCTGACATCACTGCAATGCCGCTTGCACCAGCTTGGATGACTGGTTTCGTATTTTCGGGTGTAATCCCGCCAATCGCAATAACTGGAATATCCAACTGGGTAACCCTTGATAATTCCTCAATACCTTTTGGTGTCTTACCTGGCTTAGATTGGGAAGGGAAGACGTGGCCGAACAGCACGTAATCTGCACCATCCAGCATAGCTTTTTCTCCATCTGATAAGGAGTGAATGGAACTTCCTACCCTTAATTTAGGGAACGCCTTTTTTACAATCACTGGTTCTAAACTGTGAAAGGCTAATTGAACCCCTGCCACCCTTGTAACGAAAGCAACATCTACCCGGTCATTGATGATTATTTTTGATAGGGGAATATCTGTAGATAACAGGTCAACCGCTTCAAAAAGTTCTCTGGCTGTTTTTTGCTTTTCCCTTAAGTGAATCGACGTTACATAGGGGTATATATCGATTAAAATCTCTCGTAACTGCTCGATTGGCATTTTACCGTTCGAAATAATATGTAACTCTTTAGTTTTCGTTAAAATTCGCGTCACCCCTTAAGAAGATTCCGCTAATTGAAATAAGTGAAAAACAAAAAAACCACTTTCCATATATGAAAGTGGTTTGGTCATTTGAAATGAAATACATGCGTACTCAAATATCCCGTTTTCCACTTCCCTACGCTGGTATTAACCAGATCAGGTTCATAGAGTCCCGAAGTAGTACTTCAATCTCAGCCCTTTAAAAAGGCACCTCTAGCGGATGATTTATTCTCAATATTTATTTGTAATTATTACCTGCATGTTTAATATTAACACCAGTGTTTGAAATGTCAAATAATTTTCTAAATTAAATCTCAATTAAATTCAATATTTATGTTTTGCGACTTACCTAATTCTTTATGGTTTTGATCAAGCACATCACTAGTTTGAATGTCTATCCATTTTATTTCGGGAGTTGATTTTTTAACTATAAAACCAAGTGCTCCTTGCTTTGAGCCTTTTGGCTCCATTTCTCCGCCTAAATACTCTATATAAAAGTCATCCTCGAAAGTTCTTGTCTCACCATTACTTGTAGTTAGATGTGCAATTGGTCCAAAATGTACGGTTTGGTCTGATTTATTGACTAGCTCCACTTCCACCTTAATAAAATCGAATTTTTCATAGTCCTCGGTGTAATAATGAAAGTAATCCATTAACGAATAGGTCGGCATATTGTGAATGATCTTTACATTCTTGATTCTCATTTCAATTGGCCCAATTGTATAATTCTTATTTTGTGCGGCAATCTTTTTTAAGTTTATTGTCCCTTTACTATCTTTTATCGTTTGCCCTACTTGAAGGAGGTTGGTATCATCGGATACTTGTGGATTAGGGACATATATATCAGATAAAGTTTTAGCTCTACTTTTTTCATTATTTGAATTATCTTTCTTGTTGTCAGATACTTGTTCTTGTTTTTCAGTTGCTTTTGCAGTAGGTTCTATATTTTGAACGGCATTACAGCCAAACAAGAAAAGAGGTAAAACAAGTATGAATGGTGTCAATATTTTCATAGGATGGTCACCTTTCAGATAGGATAGTAGATTTCAAAAAAGTTCCCGTTGAACACCAAAGCCCAACGGGAAAAATAGATATTTTTTTTATCAAGATTAATTTCCATTTTTTAAAATATCAAAGATATGTTTAGCTTGGTCCGTATTATCAATATTTCCGGCAAACAAGTTGCTGCCAGGTCCATATGCGTACACGTTCACATCTTCACCCGTATGTCCGCCAGTTGTCCAGCCTGTCACGGAACGATTATCAAAAATAGTCTCAATCGCATTATCAATAGTGGTTACATTCTTAGATGCAGCTGCTTCCTTGACAGAATCGATTTCTTTAGATGTTAGTTGTAAATTAACATAGTTTTTTAGTGTTTGTTCTACATCTGCACCTTTGGCGATTTGTTCTGCCATAAAGTCAGGTGTGCGTTCTGCTGCGGCGATAGGTGCTCCAAACCAGTTATAATCGCCCCTAGCACCGATTGAGTATCCGCCAGTTGAATGGTCCGCTGTTGCAATAACTAGAGTATGTTTGTCCTTTTTAGCAAAGTCAACGGCCGCTTTAAAAGCTTTTTCAAAGTCTTCCATTTCACTCATAGCGGCAACAATATCGTTGTCATGTCCAGCCCAGTCAATTTGGCTTCCTTCTACCATCAAGAAGAAACCATTTTTATTTTGGCTTAATTTATTTAAGGCTGTATCTGTCATATCTTTCAAAGAAGGCATAGTTGCCTCACGATCAAGCATTTTTGGCATTCCGCCCGGAGCAAACAAGCCTAACATTCTTGTGCTGTCGTTTTTTTGCATTTGTTCTTTGTTAGTTACATAAGAGTAGCCATCTTTTTGGAACTCTTTTGTTAGGTCACGGTCTTGACGAACAAAGTTACTTAAGCCGCCGCCAAGCATAACATCAATTTTATGGCCGCCATTGATCATTTCATCATAATAATCATCAGCAATGGCATTCATGTTTTTACGGCTGACATCATGTGCACCGTAAGAAGCAGGTGTGGCATGGGTAATTTCGGAAGTTGCAACCAATCCAGTTGATTTACCTTTTTCTTTCGCTGCTTCAAGAACCGTTTTTACAGATGAACCGTCGTTATCTACACCAATGGCTGCATTATAGGTTTTAACACCAGCAGACATGGCAGTTGCAGCGGCGGCTGAATCTGTGACATTTTGATGCGGGTCCTCTGGATAAGTTTTCTGTTGTCCAACAAGATATTTATCAAATTCTGTTTGCTCAACTTCTTTTGTTGATGGATTGTCTTTTAAATAACGATAAGCAGATGTATAGGAAACGCCCATTCCATCTCCAATTAAGAAAATAACATTCTTGATTTCAGCATTGTTTTGTTTTACTTCATTTGCCTTTACATCATGATTTAGGGTACCAAGCAGTGTCCCAAATGCTACTGTGGACAGAACTGCAACCGGCAGAATTTTCTTTTTTAGTTTGTTTTTAAACACTATGATAACCTCCTAAGTTTTTAATTAAAATTAATGATTTTTTCATCAAATTTTAATTTTTGCTTACTACTAAACTATAAAAGGAGATTGTTAATCTAATATGAATACAATGTAAAGATTGGTTTTAGTTTTATGTAACTGAAGTCTTAGTAAAAATGCAGTGGTTTTTGTTCGTTCGGGTCTTTAAAAATAAAGGCTGTGTTAAATTAGGCTGTTGATTTTCGCTCCAATCAACATGCTAAAAGTCAACAAAAACCTTTAACACAGGCAAAATAAAAAGGGCATGGAAATTTTCCATGCCCTTTTGGTTAATGATAATGAACTTTCTTTTTTAGTTTAGAACGTTAATTTGTCTTAAAAGAAAGTTTGGAGTATTCAACTAGAAGGATTTGATATCGGTTTTTCGTATCTTGGATTTCGCAATAATCTGAGGAGTATCGGTAAAGTAGTACATAATTTTTCCCGTTATATTGAACTAATTGGTCTTGCATGATACCACTCCTTTAAATGAACTTTATCTTTATGTAAAATGAAAACCAATAGGGCTCTAACTTTGCCAAATACCCATGATAGACACTCTTGCTAGCCCCACTAATAATATATTAATTAAGAATTGTTAAGTAAATGCTAATTTAATGAAAAAGTTCTGTAAATTTTCATATAATCACTGCTAGAGGAGTAGATGTCCAATGAGGAGAAATATATTTTTAGAAGCAGTTTAAAAAAAAATTTTATTTTTACAAAAAAATAACAAGGATATTTATCATAGCTGACAAATTCTATATATAAGAAAAGTAGGGGAAGGAAGTGGAGAGAATGAAACGCCAGAGAACTTTCTTTATTATGCATAACCTTATTTTTGAAGTCCAAAAGCCAGAAATAACCGTTAAGAAAATAAAAGTAGCAATGGTTAAAATAGAAAATGAGGAATATAAAGTCTTGAGAAAACAATTTGATGAAGAGGTTTTTAATATAGAAAGAAAATCTGGTGGATGGTTTATTACAGAGAAAGATAAGCCAATCTAAAGTAAATAGCAATCTTACAATAAAACAAATTATGCCAATGGAGTGAATACACATAGCAGATTTTTTTAAGGATATCGAACCATTACCTCAGGAGTTTTATGAACAGCCCACACTTGAACTTGCAAAAGCTTTACTCGGTTGTCTCCTTGTAAAAGAAACAAAGGAGGGAGTTACGGCAGGTTATATTGTAGAAACAGAGGCATACATTGGTCCAGGGGACAGGGCGGCTCATAGCTATCAAAACAGGCGTACGAAAAGAACAGAGGTTATGTTCCATCGTTCCGGTCTTGCCTATACTTATGTAATGCATACTCACTGCCTTTTCAATGTAGTTAGCGGAGGTGAAGAAAAACCAGAAGCCGTTTTGGTCCGTGCTCTTGAACCTGCGTTCGGTATTGAGTTAATGAAAATTAGAAGAGGCATTGAAGAACTAACAAAATTAACGAACGGGCCTGGCAAACTAACAAAATCAATGGGCATTTCAATGGAAGACTACAGCCGCGCCCTGACCTCTCTACCTTTATATATTGCCAAAGGTATCTGCCCGGAAAGCATATCAGCCGGAAAAAGGATTGGAATTAACAACTCCGGTGAAGCCCGAGACTATCTTTGGCGTTTCTGGGTTACTAATAATAAATATGTTTCAAAACAACAAAAAACCTGATCCTATNNATAGGATCAGGTTTTTTGTTCTAAAATGTATCCGTTTACATAAATTTCGAAGAAAGGCAGCAGTTTTTAAATCGATGCCAAAAAAATTTATGGACCCCTTGGAACGTTAGAAACCGTGAATTAACAATTGCTATAACATAATGATGATCTTCACAATTTGTTAACTTTTCGTAAATTATATGCATGAATTACTGGAGAGGACCTTTAGAACAACTATGTAGTAATATTACCGCTTTCCTAATTAATCTGTCAGGTTATCTTACCATATAATGGAATGTTGTCAGAATAAGAAAGATAATCAATCTAGGGTTTTATAAAGACATATAAAAAACATATAAAAGACATTGGTTTGCTAGAGCTTAGCGATTAGGAAGAGGTCGGCTGCTTAAGAAATAATAAAGGTACATTGTCTACACCAAAAAGAAATGAAAGGGGAAGATAATAGATTATGGAACAACAAAAAATTATTATCAGCGGAGAACGATTACAGGCCGCGCTTGAACAATTTGCAAATTTCGGACGTACAGAAAACAATGGTGTAACACGTTTGGCCCTATCTGCAGAAGATCGTTTAGCAAGGGATTATTTTTGCTCTTGCTGTAAAGCGTTGGGGATGTCGGTCGAAATTGATGATATGGGAAATATTTATGCGAAATTACCTGGGGTGGAAGAAAAGCCGCCTCTCGTGATTGGTTCCCATTTAGATTCCGTTAAAAAAGGTGGACGGTTTGATGGAGTGTTAGGCGTAGTAGCTGGTTTAGAAGTTGCCCGTGCATTAGTTGAAAATAACATTAAGCCTCGTATTCCTCTCGTAATCGCCAATATCACAAATGAAGAAGGAGCAAGATTTGAACCATCCATGATGGCCTCAGGAGTATTGTCAGGTAAATTCGATAAAGCTGCAATGGTAAAGAAAAAAGACGTGGCTGGTATTTCTTTTGAAGAAGCGTTACATTCAATCGGCTACGCTGGCAAAGAGGAATCCCGATTAAAAGAAGCAGCAGCATTCTTGGAATTACATATTGAACAAGGGCCGATTCTAGAACGGGAGTCCCTATCAATCGGTGTAGTGGAATGTGTGCTTGGGATGGTTTGTTATGAAATTCAGATTACAGGGGAATCCGACCATGCTGGTACCACTCCAATGGACATGAGAAAGGATGCTCTCTTTGCTGCCAATAACTTGATCGGCGAAGCCCGTCAAAAGCTTAGTGCTCTTGATAAGGATTTAGTTTTTACCATGGGCCGAATGAATGTCCTTCCTAACATTCATACCGTTATTCCGAATAAAGTAGTTTTTTCATTAGAGGCTAGACATAAAGATCCATTGGTCATTAAGCAAGTTGAAGAAATTATCTTAAGTCTCAAACACTCTCAGGCTAATGAGGGCTGTGACATCCAAACTGAAAAATTGTGGGACCGCTCAACCGTTTTATTTGATGAAAAAATATGCGATTTATTAGAGAAATCTACTAAGTCATTAAACTACTCGTATAAAAGAATGGTGAGCGGTGCCGGTCATGATGCGCAATTCCTAGCAAGCTATATACCAACTGCGATGATTTTTGTTCCAAGCATCAATGGAAAAAGTCATTGTGAAGAGGAGCTTACCACCTGGGAGGATTGCGCAAAAGGAGTAAATGTCCTGTTAGAGACTGTACTCTCTTTTTAATTGCTTTGTAAAAGGTCTTGAGGATTTTATAACGATGTTGATGGAAGCGCCTGGAGCGGAAATTAACATCCAAGATTAACAAGCCTTTAAATTAATTATTTATTCAAATGAAGGAGGTTTTGGCAATTGAGTGCGGAAAATCATTCAAAAATTTCATCTAAAGATTTAAGTCGGAATTTCCAAGAAATAATCCCTGCATTAACAAAGCATGAAGCAATGGAAGAGTCGAATCGCTGTCTTTACTGCTATGATGCACCATGTGTTAAAGCATGCCCAACTGGGATTGATATCCCATCATTTATCAAGAAAATTGCTTCTGGCAATTTAAAAGGATCTGCCAAAACCATTCTAACGGCAAATCCAATTGGGGCTAGCTGTGCACGCGTCTGTCCAACGGAGGAATTATGTGAGGGTTCCTGCGTTTTGAACCATTCTACCAAGCCAATCATGATCGGTAACCTTCAGCGATATGCGACGGACTGGGCAATCCAAAATGAGCAATCCCTGTTTAGACCTGGACAGAAAAATGGGAAAAAGGTTGCAATTGTCGGCGGGGGACCAGCGGGCTTGTCGGCTGCAAGGGAACTAGCTTTGCTGGGTTATGAAGTTACTATTTTCGAAGCAGAGGAAAAGGCCGGAGGATTAAACACATATGGAATTGTGGCGTTTAGGCTTCCTCTCCACATCTCCTACTGGGAAGTGAAGCAAATCGAGAGCTTGAATGTAGAAATTCGAACAAACACTAGAGTAGGCAAAGATATTTCAGTACAAGAAATCTTGAAAACCTATGATGCTATCATTCTCGCGATTGGCATGTCCAAAGTTCCGGAATTGGGGATAAGCGGCGAGGATTTATCAGGCGTATTTGACGCAATCGAATTTGTAAGAGAAACAAAAACAAAACCAATTTCTAGTCAACTTCTTGGAAAGAAGGTTGCCGTAATTGGTGCAGGAAACACCGCCATCGATGCAGCAACGAGTTCTGTTCGTCTCGGGGCCGACAATGTCAAAATCCTTTACAGAAGAACATCGGAGGAAATGACCGCTTACGAATTTGAATATGATTTCGCTAAACAAGATGGGGTTGAATTTCGATGGCTTACGGCGCCAGTAAGGATTTTAGGCGATGAGCATGGGAATGTAAACGGGATCGAATGTATCAAAATGGAGCTGGCAGAACCAGGGGAAGATGGACGCCGGAATCCTGTTCCAATAAAAGGAACTGAATTTATCCTTGAAGTTGATGCCGTTATAAAAGCTAATGGTCAATCCAGATATGTGGAACTGATCGAACAGTTTCATTTAGAGCATAACGGTGGAGTGGTGAAGATTAATCCAGCTAATTATCAAACATCCAATCAAAAGGTGTTTGCATGTGGAGATGTCATATTTGGAAAAGGACAACAGGGAGATGCAATGGTTGTATCTGCCGTACAACAAGGGAAAGAAAGTGCCTATTCTATTCATCAATTACTTAGTCCTTCGATTGTTGAAACAGCTTAGGCTCACTAAATAGGAATAAAAAGGAGGTAGGATTATGGCGGATTTATCGATTAATTTAGCTGGAATAAAATCACCAAATCCATTCTGGTTAGCGTCAGCACCCCCGACAAACTCAGGATATCAAGTCCAACGCGCCTTCGAGGCAGGATGGGGCGGTGCCGTATGGAAGACACTGGGTGAGCCGATCATCAATACTTCTTCACGATTTGCAGCCGTCAGCTTTAACGGACAAAAAGTAGCCGGCTTTAACAATATTGAACTGATTACCGATCGCCCACTAGAGGTGAACCTTAAAGAAATAGCCGAAACTAAGAAGCGTTTCCCAAATCACGCCATCATTGCATCGTTAATGGTCGAGCCAAAACAAGAAAAATGGCATGAGATTGTAAAAAAAGTAGAAGCGGTGGGCGTAGATGGACTTGAATTAAACTTTGGGTGTCCTCATGGAATGGCAGAAAGAGGGATGGGATCTGCATCAGGGCAAGTACCGGCACTTGTTGAAAAACAAACATTTTGGGTAAAGGAAGTAGCTAAGACTCCGGTAATCGTAAAACTCACTCCGAATATAACCGATATTACGACTACAGCTGAGGCGGCGGTACGTGGTGGTGCAGATGCCGTTAGTATGATTAATACGATTAATAGTTTAGCAGGGGTCGATCTTGATACTTGGAACACCATTCCACATGTTGGCGGGAAGGGGGCACACGGAGGGTACTGCGGGCCAGCGGTGAAACCAATTGCTTTACATATGGTCGGGGAGTGTGCTAGAAATCCTAGGATTAATATCCCGATCTCTGGAATTGGTGGGATATCGAACTGGCAAAATGCAGTCGAATTCATGTTAATGGGGGCAACCGGTGTCCAGGTTTGTACGGCTGCCATGCACCATGGCTTTAGAATCGTCGAGGATATGATTGAAGGGTTAAATAACTATCTAGATGGAAAAGGCATCGCTTCTGTCATGGATCTTATTGGTAAATCTGTACCGAAATACTCTGACTGGGGCAACCTTGACTTGAACTATAGTATTGTTGCAAGAATCAATAATGATGTTTGCATTAATTGCAATAAATGCCATATTGCCTGCGAGGACACATCCCATCAATGTATCGATATGCTGAAAGATGAACAAGGAAACAGCATTCTCAAAGTAAGGGAAGAGGACTGCGTCGGCTGTAATTTATGTTCCATCGTCTGTCCGGTTGATGGTGCAATTGACATGATTGAAGAACCAAGTGAACTTCCGCCAATGACATGGAATGAAAGACAAGCGGCACTCGGAGCACTTTCTTGTGAAACTGATATTGTAAAAAAATAAAGAGACTGAATTTTCAAATGAGACATGGAGGGTTAGCATGAAAAAAATCATTAAAAACGGAACCATTGTAACGGCAGCCGATACCTATCGGGCCGATGTTTGTATTGAAAATGGAGTTGTTACTCAAATTGGAGCGAATTTGCCCGCCGTTGGAGCAGAAGTGATTGATGCAAAAGGCTGTTACTTGTTCCCTGGAGGAATAGATCCACACACCCATCTCGATATGCCGTTTGGCGGAACGGTTACAAAGGATGACTTTGAAACTGGTACGATTGCCGCTGCTTTTGGCGGAACCACAACCATCATTGATTTCTGCTTAACTACAAAAGGGAAAACATTAAAAAGTTCCGTTGATACATGGCATGCCAAATCAAAAGATAAAGCGGTTATTGATTATGGTTTCCACCTTCAAATTGTAGAAATGAATAATGAAAAACTAGCCGAGCTGCCTAAAATGATTGAAGAAGAGGGTATCACTTCACTAAAAGTATTTATGGCTTATAAAAATCAGTTCCAAGCCGATGACGAAACACTATTCAAAACATTGATTGCCGCAAGAGACCTTGGCGCCCTCGTCATGGTTCATGCGGAAAATGGTGATGTGATTGATTATTTAGTCAAAAAAGCCTTGGAAGAAGGTAATACTGATCCCATTTATCATGCCCTGACAAGGCCGCCAGAAGTTGAAGCAGAGGCAACTGGCAGAGCTGCCACATTAACAGGACTGGCAAAATCTCAACTTTATGTGGTCCATGTATCATGTGCGGAAGCTGCCCGTAAAATTGCCGAAGCAAGGAGCAAAGGCGTCGATATCTGGGGAGAAACTTGTCCACAGTATTTGGTTTTGGATCAATCCTACTTAGAAAAGCCAAATTTTGAAGGAGCAAAATACGTTTGGTCTCCGCCTTTACGTGAGAAATGGAATCAATCCGAGTTATGGAATGGCTTAAAAACAGGACAATTGCAGACCTTAGGTTCTGATCAATGCTCCTTTGACTTTGTTGGTCAAAAGGACCTTGGGAAAGGTGATTTTTCAAAAATTCCGAACGGAGGACCAATCATCGAGGACCGTGTTAGTATTCTTTTCTCCGAGGGGGTTAAGAAAGGAAGAATTTCGATTAATCAGTTTGTCGATATTACTTCCACAAAGGCCGCTAAATTATTTGGTTTGTATCCCAAAAAAGGGACCATTGCTATTGGTGCAGATGCTGACATTATTATTTTTGATCCAACTGTGGAACGCGTCATCTCGGCTGAAGCGCACCATATGGCCGTTGATTATAATGCATTTGAAGGAATGAAAGTAACAGGAGAGCCAGTATCCGTTCTTTCACGAGGTGAATTTGTTATCCGTGAAAAACAGTTTGTTGGAAAACCAGGTGCCGGACAATTTTTAAAACGAGCGAAGTATAGATCTGATAAAAAGTCCGAACAAGAAAGTACTCTAACATTTTAAGAGATTACAAGAGAAGCCGGGTTATAGAAAGATGGATTTTTACCCCTTCTCTAATAAACTAGAGGAAGGAGTAAAGGCATAATGTCCGAATATCAACAGTTTCTAAAAGAACGAGATTTAGTTGATTATTACATTCAAAAAGGATTTCAAATTAAAACGATTACGGAAAATTTAAGCGGAGCATATGTTTATTTTGAGAAAAAGGACAGCAATGGTGCAAAGGAAACGGAAACAATTCACCTATTAACACCTGCGGCCCGAAAGTATTTTTCCGTGAGATTGATTCAACAACAAAACTGTCAACCTTGAAAGCGGAAGAAAGATTAGCATATCCAGATTAGAAATAAGGAGGGAATGACAATTTTTACACAAGGAATCAAGCGTTTAAAGAACTACATTGGAGGAGAATGGGTCGACTCAAGATCTGATCAAACAGAATTTGTAGTGAATCCAGCAACAGGCCAGACAATAGCGGAAATCCCGCTTTCTACAAAGGAAGATGTCGATCAGGCAGTTGGAGTTGCGAAAGAGGCCTTTAAAACATGGTCCCAGACAGCAGTTCCAAAACGGGCACGGATTTTATTTAAGTATCAGCAGCTGCTTGTTGACCATTGGGATGAACTGGCCAAGCTTGTCACAATTGAAAATGGTAAAGCTCTTTCGGAAGCAATGGGCGAGGTACAGCGTGGAATTGAGTGTGTTGAATTTGCAGCAGGTGCACCGACATTAATGATGGGTAAACATCTGCCCGATATCGCTACGAATATAGAATCTGGTTTGTATCGCTATCCTCTGGGAGTGGTAGGCGGGATTACTCCATTCAATTTTCCCATGATGGTTCCATGCTGGATGTTCCCGATTGCGATTGCGTGTGGAAATACATTTGTTTTAAAACCATCAGAACGGACACCACTCCTTGCGGCTCGCCTAGTAGAATTAATGGCTGAAGCCGGCCTGCCAGACGGAGTCCTTAATCTTGTCAATGGTGCCCATGATGTGGTCAATGGGCTGCTCGAACATAAAGATGTCAAAGCGATTTCTTTTGTCGGTTCCCAGCCTGTTGCAAAATATGTTTATCAAAAAGGAACCGCAAATCTGAAGCGGGTCCAATCCCTGTCTGGTGCCAAAAATCATTCGATCGTATTAAAAGACGCGAACCTGGATTTGGCCGCAAAAGAAATTACTAACGCAGCTTTTGGGTCAGCTGGAGAACGTTGTATGGCAGCCGCTGTTGTAGCGGTGGAAGAAAGTATTGCAGATGAATTGGTCAAGCGATTATCTATTTTAGCGGATGAAATAATCATTGGGAATGGTCTTGCTGATGGTGTTTTCCTTGGACCAGTCATCCGTGAAGGGAATAAGACACGGACTATAGACTATATCGAGTCCGGTATTGCTCAAGGTGCTACCCTTGTGCGAGACGGTCGTAAGGATGAAGCCATTAATGGACCAGGCTACTTCGTGGGACCTACTATTTTTGATAATGTTACGAAAGATATGAAAATTTGGCAGGAGGAACTTTTTGCACCGGTTCTCTCGATCGTTAGAGTAAAAGGTTTAACGGAAGCCATTGATGTTGCCAATGCTTCGAGATTTGCGAACGGTGCCTGCCTGTACACCGACAGTGCCTCAGCCGTGCGTCAGTTCCGGGAAACAATTGATGCAGGGATGCTTGGGGTTAATGTTGGGGTGCCAGCTCCAATGGCATTCTTCCCATTTTCCGGTTACAAAGATTCATTCTATGGTGATTTACATGCAAATGGTACAGACGGCGTCGAATTTTATACGAGGAAGAAAATGCTGACTGCTCGTTATGAATAGGATGAGAGACAGTGTTGCTTTTCTTTAAGGATTTTCTTCTAGAAGCTGGTTGATTATCCAAAGGCCTCACGCAGGGTCAATGAAAAAAAGTTTTCATTGACCGATAAGGGGAATGTGAACCTTCCCGGGTCAATGAAAGAGCGGTTCATTGCCCGAATAAAGGCAATAGAGCTATTCTCAGTCAATGAAAGAGCAGTCATAGAGCGATATGAAAAATGGATCCTCCCCGGGTTAATGAAGGAGTGGTACACCTTATAAAATTTAGTGGAAAAAACGTTCCCGTTTTCATTAATTTTAAACAAAAGCCTGAAATTTTGAAACAGGAAGGACGAAGGTAAATGTCCATGATCAAAAATAAAGCAGAAGAATTGCTTGAAAAAGACCGGCAATATCTATGGCATCATATGTCTCCATATAAAGAAAAAGCAGCCCCAACCGTTGCAGCAGAAGGAAAAGGATCCTGGATTACGGACATCAATGGTAAAAAATACTTAGATGCCATGTCTGGATTATGGTGTGTAAATGTGGGATACGGAAGAGAAGAGTTAGCCCAGGCAGCGTACGAACAATTAAAAAGCCTTTCCTATTTCCCACTTTCACAAAGTCATATCCCGGCCATCCAGCTAGCAGAGAAATTAAATGAGTGGTTAGAAGGGGATTATGTCATCTTTTTCTCCAACAGTGGCTCTGAAGCAAATGAGACCGCTTTTAAAATTGCTCGTCAATATCACCAGCAAAATGGGGAACCAACTCGTTATAAATTTATTTCGCGTTATCGAGCCTATCATGGGAATTCAATGGGGGCTTTGGCTGCCACTGGGCAGGCTGTTCGGAAGTTTAATTACGAACCTCTTGCTCCAGGCTATATTCATGTTAGCCCGCCGGATAGTTATCGTCGTCCAGAAGGGCAGACGGTTGAACAATTTAATCTGCAATGCGCTTTAGAAATAGAAAAAACCATCATATGGGAAGGCAAGGAATCCATTGCTGCGATCATTATGGAACCAGTCATCACCGGGGGAGGTGTCCTGGTACCGGATCCTATTTATATGGAAAAAGTAAAGGGAATCTGCCAAAAGTATGAAGTCCTCCTCATAATGGATGAGGTAATTTGCGGCTTTGGCCGAACGGGGAAAAAATTTGGCCATATGCACTTTGACCTTAAACCTGATATTGTCACAATGGCGAAAGGGCTTACCAGCGGTTATCTTCCACTATCGGCCACTGCTGTTCGCCGTGATTTATATGAAAGATTCAAGAGTGCAGATGAATTTGGTTATTTCCGGCACGTGAACACGTTTGGCGGAAACCCTGCAGCATGTGCGGTAGCACTAAAAAATATAGAAATCTATGAAAAAGAAAATTTAGTAGAGCGTGCTCAAGCTTTAGGTGCACAGTTAAGGCAAGGACTAAATGAATTAAGTAATCATCCGCTTGTTGGTGATATTCGCAGTTTTGGTTTGCTGCTAGGGATTGAACTAGTTGACAATAAACAAACCAAGGAGCCAGTGGCTCCTGCTAAAATTGATCAGATTATCGCCGAATGTAAGAATAAGGGATTGATTATTGGTAAAAACGGCGCAACGGTTGCAGGATATAATAATATTCTTACGCTTTCACCACCATTATCCTCAACAGACGAAGATTTAGAGTTTATTGTGAAAACGTTAAGGGAAGTTATTTATAAGGTAGATTAAGTCATTGTAAGCTAGAGATATTTATGTAACTCTTTGAAAATAAAAAGAACTTAATCTCATCGGAATGTCACTCCGAAAGGTGAAGTACTATAATTGTTTAACCAATAGAAATCTAAAGGGACTTAACTCCGCGGTTAAGTCCCTTTTATCAATTAATTAGCATATTTCTCTAAAAAATATGCTGAGAACCAATTACTCACTTCCTTCAATATTTTAATGGGTTTTTATGTCGAAAAGGATTATCTATTAATCCTTTTAGTTCGACTTTAAAAAAATATGAAGTTTTTGAATCCATAATGGACAAACCTTATCCACACCCCCTCATGATTAAAGTAGATTGATTCTGATCACCTGGACCGATAAAATCTAATGCGGCAGGAGAGAATACCTTAACTTTTCTTTTACCGGCCTCCAAAAGAATTCGGATTGGATTAATAACTACTATATTCTGAAAGATTCTGTCTCCTGAGAATATCTCCTTTTTGGCACCCCTGCTAAAGACAGCCTTATATTTATTACTGAGAGTTTTCACAGCTACACGATCTTTCGTGTTCTCCTTATGTTGCCACGATTCTTGCTCTAACTGTAAAACTACTTCTTCAATCATAGCGACGATTCCTATTTCACGTTTATTTAACATCAAAATGAAGTTAAATCCTGTTTCCGATTTCTTTTGTACAATTTTCACTTCATCTGTAATAACCGTGACTAAATCCTCTTTTGAGTGTGAGTCCTGAGCGTTTTCTTTTTGTTTAATGACACGATAATAGGCCTTTGCACCAATTCCCTCGTCAGTGAAGTCAAATGGTTTTATACTTTGTGATCGGACAAAGTATACTTGGTTAACCTTTTCCTTACTGTCTAATTGGACACATAAAGCCACATCTTCTTTTACCGCATTTCCCTCACCGTTTGAGAGCATAGGGACATTCATTTCCATTCCTGGAAATTGAACGAAGATGTAGCTGAAGTTTTTCTTTGGCTGTAAATCTGAAAGTCTCATCCACTCACAACCTTTCCGATTCATTACAAGGGTATTTTCCTTGTAAGAGTATAATTCCATATCGGTTTTAATCTTCCTGTATAAGTATGAGGAGTTTTCATCGTCACTTTCTTATGAAATGCGATGCTTCCTCCTATTTGTTGAGTATTTATGAGTAAATCTTCTATCGAAAAACAAAGAAGGAATATTTTTTGTCGTTTGATTGATAGGCCTTTTTTATTGTTTGAGGATTTTTTAAATAAATTAATAGAATTTGTTAATCAATAATAAAAATTATTCCATCAGCCAATCTATTGCCAGTTCAAGATTTTAAATGATAGTATGAATACCAATAAACCTATATGTTTACTAGGATTTGAAGGAAGGAGAAGATAAATGAGAAAAATTAGTTTGAATACCTATATGAAGTTTATCGCACCATGGATTTTACCTGCACTAATGATTTTGTTTTGGCAAGTTTTTACATCTGCAGGACTTATAGCCAAAGATACTTTGCCTTCACCAACAGATATATTGGACAGTGCCTTTCGCATTATCGGGACAGGAGAGTTGTTTACCCATATTCAAGTAAGCTTTAGCCGTGCATTTTCAGGATTTTTAATTGGAGGAGGGCTTGGCCTTATTCTTGGTGTTGTCAATGGGGTATTTCCAATAGCTGAACGGCATGTAGATACCACTATTCAAATGTTTCGGAATATTCCGCATTTAGCATTAATCCCTCTAGTTATTCTATGGTTAGGAATTGGAGAGGAAGCAAAAATCTTTTTAGTATCAATTGGCGTGTTTTTTCCAATATACGTTAATACCTATTATGGGATTATCACAGTTGACAAAGGGCTCATTGAAATGGGAAAAGTCTATGGCTTACCGAGGAGCAAGCTATTGATCAGAGTGATTTTTAAAGGAGCTCTTCCATCGGTACTTGTGGGTGTACGTTATGCTCTAGGTATTATGTGGTTAACATTAATTGTGGCGGAAACAGTTGCTGCTGATTCTGGGATAGGGTATATGGCCATGCACGCCCGTGAATTTATGCAAATAGATGTGGTTATTGTGGCCATTCTACTGTATGCAGTACTTGGAAAACTTGCAGACTCTGCTGCACGATTATTGGAATCAAGATTATTGAAATGGAATCCGAGTTATAACAAGTCGTAAATAAAGGGGAGAAAACGCAATGGATATAAAACAGGGAGGCATAAAGTTAGAAATCAAAAATTTAACAAAAACTTTTGGAAAAGTTGACGTACTAAAAGGGATTAATTTAGAGATAGCACCTGGTGAGTTTGTGGCCATTGTAGGACAAAGTGGATGTGGCAAAAGTACATTATTGAGGCATATTGCTGGGTTAGAGCAAGCCAGTAGTGGTGAAATCCTTCAAAATAATGAAAGTCTATCTTCCTTAAATAAAATGGCACGTTTTATGTTCCAAGATGCACGTCTTCTTCCATGGGAAAAAATAGTGGCAAATGTTGGAGTGAGCTTAGGGCTTAAAGGTAATTGGAAGGAAGAGTCTTTACTTGCATTACAGCAAGTGGGCCTAAAAAGTCGAGCATATGATTGGCCAACCGTTTTATCAGGTGGGCAGCGTCAAAGAGTTGCGCTTGCACGAGCATTAGCAACAAAACCAAAATTGCTTTTATTAGACGAGCCGCTTGGGGCACTAGATGCATTGACAAGAATTGAAATGCAGGAATTAATAGAGGGAATTTGGAAAACACATCAGTTTACTGCCGTTTTAGTTACTCATGATGTAGCGGAGGCCATTACTCTTGCTGATCGTGTTGTATTAATCGAAGATGGAAAAATTGCAATGGATTTACAAATCCCATTATCGAGACCTCGTGAAAGGGGAAGCAGTGCCTTTGGGAGATTAGAAGGGAAAGTCTTATCTCGTGTCATGAGAAAAGAGTACCAATCACTAAAACAAGTTCAATCTTAGGTTTATGAGAAAAATTTAGAAAGAAAAAGGGGAATTTACTTATGGATTTTTTTTACAAAAGTCACAGAATTCACAAAAAGAAATGGTACTTGCCTATTCTGTTTGCAGTCATTATTTCCATCATTTCGGGCTGTGGCAATGACAAAGCAAAAGAGGCAGATGCAAATGGTAAAGTAGACCTTTCAGATGTGACTCTAGTGCTCGGTGATCAAGCGGGATTAACGAAATCAAAAGTGGAAGCATCCAAAGTTTTAGAAGGAACGCCATATAAAGTGAAATGGGCGAGCTTTCAAGGGGCTGCTCCATTATTTGAGGCAGTTAAATCAGGATCAGTAGATACGGCTCCTGCTGGAGATACTCCTATCCTAACAGCAGCTGCCTCCGGAGTTCCAATAAAAATTATAGCAACGAGTGTTTCTTCCACTGAGTCACTTGGTATTCTCGTTCAAAAAGGTTCTGCAATTAAGACAATTAAAGATCTAAAAGGGAAGACCATTGTAATTTCTTCTGCTCAAGGAAGTATTGCACAGCATTTAGTGATTGAGGCTTTAAAAGAAGAAGGGCTTACCACAAAGGACGTTACGATTAAATTTGTTTTGCCAACAGATGCAGCTGCTGCATTTAAGGCTGGTGAAATTGAAGTTTGGGGTACATTTGACCCGTATATGACCATTGCCGTAAACAATGGAGCACGTGTGTTAAGAACTGGTAAAGGTATTAGCAGCGGGGTAGGTTTCCTTACTGTTTCAGAAGCAGCTCTTAAAGATCCAGGAAAAAAAGAGGCATTAAAAGATGTGGTAAAACGGTTCGAAAAGGCTTGGGAATGGGAGCATGATAATAAGGATGAATACGTAAAACTTTACTCGAAAATAACAGGCTTATCGGAAGATGTTTCTAGAGAAATTAACAGTAAAGTAAATTCTAAATTCCGCCCAGTTTCAGAAAGTGATATCCAAGCTGTTCAAAAGGTAGCAGATTCATTTGAAGAGGCGGGCGTCCTACAAAAATCAGTTAATGTTTCTAATCTGGTTGATAATGAGATTTTTGCAAAATAAAAAATGTAAAAAGTATATAGCTACTATTACATAAAAGGAGAATCGATACATGGTTAAACAACTACAAAACTATCAATATGCGAAGTATCTTCCTTCCTCTCCTTCAATTGGAGGGACAACAGTTACGGATCCATTCCATGTGCATTTATCATTTGGATATCCTAGTACTCATTTGTTTCCTATAGCTGAACTAAATCATGCTGCTTCAAATGCAATACTGAATCATGGGAAACAGGCCCTCCACTATTCTGGTGGGGATGGTCCAAGAAAAATAATTGAATGGATTAGGAATCGATCGAAGATAAGGTCCATTTATGTAAAGAATAAGCAAATTATAACCACTGCAGGTGCTATGCAGGCCATTGATTTGGCGGCCAGAGTGCTTGTAAATCCCGATGATGAAGTTTGGGTAGAGGGCCCGACATATTTCAATGCCCTTCAATCATTTAGGATGGCTGGTGCTAAGATAAAATCGTTTCCGATTGATGAACAAGGAGTTCAGGTCGATTTAATAGAGGAGGCACTTGTAAAGGCTAGGCAATTAAATAAGAAGATACCCAAAGTATTCTATTGTATGCCAAATTTCCACAACCCAAGCGGGGTAAGTCTTTCACTGGAAAGAAGACAAAAGCTCGCACAATTAGCGTATGAGTACAACTTCTATATTCTGGAGGACGATGCCTATTCTGAATTGAGTTTTAAGAACAGCTATCCCCCTGCCATTTATTCTTTTGCGGAAGAAAGGGTCATATATGTGGGAACCTTTTCAAAAATTATTGCCCCAGGTATAAGGTTAGGATGGATTATTGCGAATGATGAGGTTTTGCAAAATATTCACTTATTGATGCTAGGGAGTCAAACGAGCCCATTCACCCAACAAATAATTGCTAGTTTATTAGAAGGAATTTCTTTTGAGGATCATTTAGAACAATTGATTTCAACGTATCGCCAAAAAAGGGATATTATGATCGAAAGTATCGAAACGTTTTTCGGTGATGATGTAACTTTCGAGATTCCAGAGGGTGGATTTTTCCTTTGGCTTAGTTTCCGTCCAGAAGTGGTTACAACAAATTTTGCAGATGAGGCGTTTCGAAGAGGAGTAAGTATTGTCGAAGGAAAGTCCTTTTTTGAAACGAATCAAGGTTCAAATCAACTAAGACTTTGCTTTTCCTATTGTAATGAAGAGCAAATTAGACGTGGGATAAAAATCCTGGCAGAGTCTTATTATGCTTCTTATCGATAAAAACAATCACTTTAAGCATCACTTTGTTCTTAAATTGACAAATACATCTTGTATTAAAGAGGAGGCAAAAAGGATGTTTACTATTAATACACCTGAAAAATATATTAATGAAGAAAATAGTATTTTATTGGTAGGAAAATATATTTCCGATATTAGTAAAACAGCGATTGTAATTGGAGGAAAAAAGGCATTAGAACAAGCAGGCCCAAATTTATTTACAAGTTTAGATGAAGCTGGCATTTCCTATCAAATCGAATTATTTTCTGGGTATTGTACAAAACAAGCTATTGAAAAATATACTTTACTTACTAAACAGACAAAGGCAGGTATTGTGATTGGAGTAGGAGGTGGAAGGGTTCTCGACACAGTTAAGGCAGTTGCAGAAAACATTGATCTACCAGTTGTGACCATTCCAACTATTGCAGCAACATGCGCAGCTTGGTCATCCCTGTCCGTTGTCTATAACGAAAATGGGGCGGTTACGGAATTTATTTCATTAAATAAATCTCCGAAATTGATTTTAGTAGATCCGAAAATCATTGTGGAAGCACCGGTAAGATATTTACAGGCAGGTATTGCAGATACCATTGTGAAGTGGTACGAATTTGTACCATATGTCAGAAATGAAGAATATGATTTCCCTTTGCAAATTTCCTTAAACACAGCCAAACTTGCATTAACCATTCTTGATGAAAACTCTCTGCAAGCAATAGACGACAATAAAGAAGGACGCGTTACCCGGCCCTTTAAGGAAGTGATAAATGCGATCATCGCCTTGGCTGGTTTAGTTGGAAGTATAGTGGGAGAAAGACATAAAACGGCGATAGCACATTCCATTCATAATAGTATGACATACCTTTCAGATACACATGAAAGTCTTCATGGAGAGAAAGTGATATTTGGATTGATTGCTCAATTTATTTTAGAGGGTAAACCACAGTCAGAAATAAATGATTTAATTACAAAGCTTAATAAATATAATCTGCCTGTCTCTCTAAAACAACTAGGTTTAGAAAACAATTTAGGGAAAAAAATAAACGAAATAGCAACCCGTGTAAAAGTAAACCCAGATGATGTAGATAGTCTATCATTTGATGTAAACAATCAATTGATTGAAAATGCGATAAAAAAGGCGAATGAGATAGGGGAAAAGAGTTTGAATGTAACAGCTATATAAGATGACTTCCGGTTACCCCATGTAAGTGGGTGTAAAGCGGTTATTAATACACAGAATGGAGAGGAGGAAAAGCGAATGAATAGTGATCTTATTAGTAATATTATTGTAGAGGAATTAGCGGAAGAAGAAAAAGGAAATGTGCAAGAATTATTGATTGCTAGCTATCAACAGTATGAACATTCTTTTTCAGATCCTGAGTTTTGGAAAGGATATCTGGAGGATATAAAGACGTCTCTTGATAATCCGTATGTAGATCGAATTTTAGTTGCGAAGCATGGCTCAGATATATTAGGCACAGTTCAGCTCTTTAAGACAGCAGAAAAGGCATATAAGAGAATGGCGGTTCCTATTTATGATCCTTTTATCCGATTGCTCGCTGTTCATCCAAAAGCAAGGGGACGCGGGATAGCAATAGAACTATTAAAAGCATGTGTAAATTATGCAAAAGAAATAGAAGCAAAATCTATTTATTTATTCACAGGCAATGAAATGGCCAATGCCATTCGCCTCTATGAATGGTTTGGGTTTAAGAGAGATTTTACAAGAGAATTCGTGAACAATGATAACTCTCCCAAATGCTATCGATTTGATATCTAGATTTGAGAAAAATTAGATTAAAATATTTCCCCTTAGTAGACCGTTTAACAGTCCATGATATCACATTGGATTTTTTACACCTGCTAAAGGGGATTTTTTTTGTTTGAAAGGGGATTCGATAGATATACCGATATTTGTTAATGATAAAAATGAATATTCTAACAACATTTTATAGACTTGCTGTTCATTTATATATTAAAATGTAATTTATAATTATTATTTCACAAATATCGGATGGAATTATGATTTTGGCATTGTTAATGAGTATTCAGTTAAGGCAGATTATTCCAAGGGTAATATTCAGAAAATTACAAATCAGTAAGAAAACACATTATATTAAGTTGAATATCCTCGTTACCTAAATATTTCGTCTAGATGGTCATACTATAAATTTTTACTTGGAGGAAGATTATGAACTTTGTTAGTACACGCGGAAACGTAAGTAAAATTGGATTTATTGAAACTGTATTAATGGGTCTGGCAAATGATGGGGGACTTCTAGTGCCAGAGAAAATCCCACAAATCCCAGCGGAGAAGTTAAAGGCAATGTCTAATCTCACTTATCAGGAATTAGCTTACGAAGTTTTTTCCTATTATGTTGATGGTGAAATTCCAGACAACGAGCTAAAGGCTTTAATCGAGAAAAGCTATGCAACCTTCCGCCATCCGGAGGTAACACCTGTTCAAAAAGTGAAAGATAATATGTATGTGCTCGAACTGTTTCATGGTCCAACATTTGCTTTTAAAGATATTGCTCTGCAATTCTTAGGAAATTTATATTCCTACGTGTCAAAGAAGACAGGTGAAACCATTCATATTCTTGGCGCTACATCTGGTGATACGGGTGCCTCTGCCATCGAGGGTGTTAGAGGAAAAGAAGGCATTCGCATTTGTATTTTGCACCCACATGGTAAAGTGAGTAAGGTGCAAGAATTACAAATGACGACTGTTGATGATAAAAGTGTCTTAAATTTAGCCATCAAAGGAACATTTGACGATGGTCAGCGAATCATCAAGGAATTGTTTGCAGATGTAGAATTTAAAAACAAATATCATCTTCGCGCGATTAATTCTATTAACTTTGTTCGTATTTTGGCACAGACTGTTTATTATTTCTATGCGTATTTCCAAGTTCAAAAGGAAAAAGACATAAACAGTGTTAACTTTAGTGTGCCGACTGGAAACTTTGGAGATATCTTTGCCGGTTATCTTGCCAAGAAGATGGGTCTTCCTGTTGGAAAACTAATCGTTGCAACAAATGAAAATAATATTTTAGAAGGTTTTATCCAAAATGGGGTTTACAAGCCAGGTGAGTTCCGCAGCACCTTTAGCCCTTCAATGGATATCCAGGTAGCTAGTAACTTTGAGCGCTATCTCTATTATCTGCTTGATGAAAATCCTAATGCCGTTTCTGACTTGATGGAAACATTCAAGACCGAGGGGAAAATTGTTGTGAACGAGGAGCTACTAAAGCAGGTTCAAAAGGATTTTGCTGCACATGGGGTTGAAGGAGAAGAATGCTTGCAAACGATCAGCAAATATTATGCTGAAACAAGCTATTTATTAGACCCACATACTGCTTGTGGTGTGGCCGCATACGAAACGTTTAATGATCCGAGAGAAGTTTGCGTCACTCTGGCCACAGCTCATCCGGCAAAATTTAATGAATCGATTGAGCGTTGTGACATTGATCAAACATTCCCTGAGGAAATCAATCAACTGTTTGAAAAACCACAGTACCTAGAAGTTGTTGAAGCTGACAAAGATGAAATCACTCGGAAGTTAGAAAAGCTGTTTAGTTATTCAGTTCAATAAACCTAGAATTAGATTAATATATTTCCTTAAAGTTATCCTCTTACGTTTTTAGCGTAAGGGGATTTTTATTGTACTTAGTCTTAGTAAACAATTTGCACTAAAAACTTATTATTTCTTTTGTGCATTTTGCCCATTTATTGAAAGATTAAAATAACTTAAACTTTAACAGATGAAAAGCGCTTTCAAGTGCTATGTGAATACTTATTTACATAAACTACTTATTCGTTTTTTAACTTTTGGCTCTGTTAAATTTGACTGTTGATTTCCACTCCAGTCGCTCGCTTTCCGCGGGCGTGCCGGGGAGCCTCCTCGGCGCATTAGCGCCTGTGGGGTCTCCCCTGCCCCGTACTCCCGCAGGAGTCGAGCGCCTTCCGCTCCAATCAACAGAGTAATAAAAACAATAATATCGTTTAACAGAGCCTAACTTTTAAAAAGACCGGTGGGATGAAATGAAATTAGTTAAGGAAATTCTTCGTTTGGCTATTCCATCGATTGCAACCTTCTCATCGATGACCGTTACAGGTTTGCTTATCTTGATGATTGTAGGAAAGTTGGGGGCTACAGCAATTGCAGTCGTAGGGATCACCAATGTTTTAATGTACAATTTATGGGCATTGTTTTCCGGTAATCAAGGAGCCATCAATTATTTGGTTGCTCAAAACTATGGGTCAAGAAATATGAAGCTGGGCAATCAGCGAATGCAAATAGCGTTGATCTTAGCGGCTTTACAAGCCATTCTCTTATTTGTTGCTAGTTATGTGGTTCCTCATTTTATTCTAGAAGTCATGGGTTCAAACGCAGCAATTTTAAAGCTTGGGGTTCCATATGTTCAAGTGCGTATGTTGGCGATGATGTTCACCGTTTTTAATATTATTTTTTATGCGTATATGCGGGCTACAGGGGATACTCGTACTCCAATGAACATCTCATTAATTAACAGTGCACTAGTGGTGTTCTTAACCTATACATTGGCATATGGAAAGTTTGGTTTTCCAAACTTAGGATTACAAGGAGCAGGATGGAGTATGGTGGCAGCCGAAGGGATTACGTTTCTCCTCAATCTGCTTGTTTATTTCCGATTCCTAAACGAAAAATATTTTACTCGTTCCTGGATTCCGATTGAGCGGCATCAGGTTCAATTACTTCTGTTTGAAAGTTCGAAACTAGGAATTACAGAGTTGTCCAATAGTATGGGTATGCTAGTGTTTACCGCTTGTATCACTCGGCTTGGTACAGTGGCGATTGCTGCCAATGAAATTGCCCTAAACATTCTGTCCTTTGGGTTTATGCCAGCAAATGGATTTGGCGCTGCGTCTACCGTTGGTATTGGGCAGGAAATCGGCAAAGGGCGACCGCTAGAAGCGAAACGGTTTGGGTTGGTAACCGTGTACCTTGGTTTAGGGTTTATGTTTTTGATTTCAATCATATTGTTTGTTTTTGCCTT
Source organism: Bacillus sp. AFS037270 (assembly GCF_002585305.1). The sequence goes on from NZ_NUNF01000020.1 coordinate 139,608, forward strand.
ACCAGTTGCCAAATTGTACACCGCAGATTCTGCCGTGTATTTAACATCTGTTTCCCTGATCCATTTAGCTTCGTTCATTTTATTGTTTAGCGGATCAGGTATTATTCTTGCAGGCGGGTTAAGGGGAGTAGGAGATACAACCTTCTTGTCCCGAACTTCTTTATTGTTAAACTGGATTTTCTTTGTTCCGAGCACTATTTTGTTAACTCAAGTTTATCATCTTGGACAGACGGGTGCTTGGACAGCTTTTTGTAGTTTAATTGTTCTTCAATTTTTAACAAACGCTTGGCGATTTAAGTCTTACAATTGGACATTGGCAAAGAGCAAATCATCTACGATCGCTCAAAGCAAGTCGGTTAACGTTTAAAATTGGTGGCGATGAATATTCATATTTCGATTACCATAAAGGTTTCCCCTTATGCTAGTAAGTAATAGCATAAGGGGATTTTTTTTTGTCTATTGTGTTCCTATAATTACTTTTGACATTTCTCTAATTGAAAGATAAGTTAAATAAAAGAATATAAGTGAAAAGGAAAAATACTATGTTGAATATTAGAAGACTCCCGAACCGTGTTCGGAATTATTTACAGCAAAAAATTCTTCGGAAAATAGCAGCAAATATTCGATATAAATTAATGTTCCTGTTGTTATCTGTCATGATTGTCCCGTTACTAATCCTAATAATTTTCTCAATCAATGTATCACAACGTAATTATGAAAAAGAAGTAATCAGTTCAAATGAGTCGAGAATCGTTTTAGCTGGTAAATATGTGGATGAAAAATTAAAAGAAAGTGACAAAATTTTATTTGCTAGTTTAATTGACGAGAAATTAATACCCAGTATAAGCCAAACGAATGATGAAAATGTACCAATGAATTTTAGTACATTAAACTACATAAAAGACAAATTATATTCAATTTATTATAGGAATGAGCATCTTGATCGTTTCTCGATTTATGCTAAAGAAAAAAGTACAGTCTACTCTATAACAGAAGAAGATTTTAAAGTTTCGAAAATAGCAAATCTTAAGGGAACAAACTGGACTAAGTTAGGGGTCAATCCACATTATATTTTTGATAGCGGAGGTCCTGAACAAAATTTTTCACTAACAAGAAGTATTATTCGGTTTGAGGATCGAAAAATGGTAGGCGGAGTATCAATAGATGTTAATTGGAATATAGTCGACAGTGTTATTGAGATGTTGAAATCAGAAAAAGAAAGCTCTGTTTATTTATTAAATAACCAAGGACAAATCGTTTATAACCCCAACACTAATGAAGCACCAGCTGTTGATTTACAAAAAATAACGAAGCAAATCAATAACAGTAAAAAGGATGCTTACTATCTTAAATCTAAAAATGGTTATATTTTCTTTCAAAAGGCATTTAACAATCAAGTGGCAATTGTTAAGGTTATCCCTAAAACAATGATTTTGAATGGTGTAACAAAGACATTGGTTTATGCCATTATCATAGGTGTTTTTTCTATTATACTAACAGTATTTTTATCTATTTTTATCTCATTAAGAACGACTAAGCCCATTATTCAATTAGTGAATGCAATGCATGAAGTCGAAGAAAATAACTTTAATGTAAGAATTGAAACCGATCGTAATGACGAAATTGGCCTGCTTGAAAAGAGATTTACATCTATGGTTTTTCGAATTAATGAATTAATAGAAAAAGAGTACAAGAGTGAAATTGCAACAAAAGAGGCTCAGTTTAAGGCGCTGCAGGCACAAATTAATCCTCATTTTCTCTATAATACACTTCAGTTAGTTGGAGGAATGGCAGTGGCCCATAATGCGGAAAGGATTTACAGGGTCATCAGTGCACTAAGTGATATGTTCCGCTACATAACTGGAAAGCAAGGCGATATGGTTCTAATAGAAAATGAAATCGAGCATATAAAAAATTATCTATATATTCAAAATCAACGGTTCGATGGCAAAATCGAAACGGATATTTTTGTAGAGGAAGGTACCGAAGGATATAAAATCCCAATGCTGACGATACAGCCGTTGGTGGAAAATGCATTTAATCATGGGTTCCAACAAAAAGTTGGAAATTGGAAACTATCGGTTGAGGTGCAAAAAGTATTCGATGATATAGAAATAACAATTACAGATAACGGTGTAGGAATACCAGAAGAAAAATTGAAGTGTCTTATTGGGCAAATCAATAATTTATCTCAGCCCTTGAAAATAAAAGGAAGCATAGGAATTAAAAATGTTGCCGCCAGAATTGGATTGTACTTTGGAAATGATTACGGCCTTGATATTTTCAGCCAAGTCGACAATGGAACACAAATTGTTATTCGAATTCCCGCTAAGACGCTATTGGAGGTATAAAATGATTAAAACATTAATTGTTGATGATGAAAAATGGACAAGAGAAACAATTAAAATGTTTGGAAAATGGGAGCTCTATGGAATCACAGCTATAAAGGAGGCACCTGATGGACAAGAGGGGTTGAAGTTAATTGAACAATGGACCCCGGACATTGTCATTACTGATATGAAAATGCCAGGTGTGGACGGCATGGAATTACTTCGGGTTGTATCAGAACGTTACCCTCAGATTAAACTCATTGTGGCAAGCGGCTATGATGATTTTAACTATATGCGCCAGGCGATTCGCTCGAAAGTCAATGAGTATCTATTGAAACCGATCAATGCAGACGAATTAAATCTTACCTTAGAAAAATGTACGAAGGAGATTGAAAATCAACTAAGGTCCCATTTGAAACCTTTTTCGTTTTTAAATAAAGATATATCTACGTTAATTATAGATTATAAAAAAACGATTGTATCTTTTTTGGATGAATTAAATGCAGAGGGCTTTGAAAATATTATGCAGCGTTTTTTTAAAGAATTAATGAAATTCGATGTGATTGACAACAATGCTATGGCAAAGATTGAACACGAGTTTATTCTAATTTTAGAAGAGCTAATGATTAAGAATAATTGTAATGTCTTAGATGTGTATAAGAATGAAGAATTAATCTATGATAGCGGGCTATCACTGGATTTTATCTTGAAGAAACAACAGGAATTAGGAAAAAGATATATTGAATATATGCTCCAGTTTAAGAAGCGAAAAGGCAGAGTCGATTTGGAGGAAATTAAAGAGTATATTGAACGAAATTTTACAGAGTCCCATATCTCATTGGATGTCTTAGCCAACAAATTTTTTGTTAGTAAGGAATATTTAAGCAAAGCGTTCAAAGCTATGTATGAATGCAATATCACAGAATATATCGTTAGCCGGCGTATGGAATATGCGAAAAAATTAATAGAAGAAAATGAACTTCAAATCAAGAGCATTGCCCAAATGGTGGGTTATGAGGACCTTTCTTATTTTTATCGTGTGTTTAAAAAATACTACAAAATTTCACCTGGAGAAATGAGGCAAGGTTAAAAAAGTCCAAATGTAAGCGCTAATATTTTCAATATTCGTAAACCCTAGAAGTGTTTATGATTAAAGTGTAAGTTAAAACTTTAACAGGGGGCCACAAAAATGAAGAAAGCGATTTCATCGGTGCTAAGCTTAATGCTTGGAATTGGTTTGTTAGCAGGTTGCAGTTCAAATGATACTGCTTCAAGCCAAAATGACACAAAGGCGTCAAAACAAGTTGAACTTAAGGTTTTCATTGGACAACCACGATTCAAAAAGCAATATGAAACATATTTTGATCAGTTTGTTAAAAAAGAAAAACAAGATAAAAATATTGATGTCAAAATCAAATTAGAATTACCAAATGTAAACCAGGCATCACAACTATTAAAAACAAGATTAGCTTCTGGTGATAGCCCTGACATATTTAGTCTGCATGCAATAAATGATATCCCGCTTTTTAATAAGGCAGGTTATCTAGAAGATTTATCAAAGGAACCGTTTGCTGATAAGTTGTATGACACGGTTAAACCAGCTGTAACCACAACGGACGGAAAAGTAGTAGCAGTTCCACTAGAGACTCTTCAATGGGGATACTTATACAATAAGAAAATCTTTAGTGACTTGGGTTTAAAAATACCACAAACGATGTCGGAAATGAAAGAAACTGTTAAAGTACTAAAACAACATAATATCACACCGTTTTTGTTAACTTATAAGGATGCTTATATCCCGCAATTATTTTTGCCACTCACAGTAGGTGGGGATGTCAGTACTACAACTCCTGACTTTATTAAGAGCATGAATGAAGGAAAAGGTTCTTTCAAAGATGTTAAAGACCTGTTCAATATCATGGATTTAGTCAACGCAAACGGAACAAAGCGTGCCTTTGAGAACGGACAAGATCAAGGTGCATCTGATTTTGCAAATGGAAAGGCTGCGATGTGGGTACAAGGACCATGGATGGCTGATTCGATTGTAAGTGCAAATAAAGACTTTGAATTTGGGGTTGCACCACTGCCTATTAATGATGATCCAAAAGCAACTTTATTGAATTTGAGTACATCAACATCACTTGCTGTTTCCAAAATGAGTAAAAACAAAGCAGTGGCAAAGGATCTAATCAATTATATTCTTGATGATAAAGATTCCAGTGATTTCTATAAGAGCCTTGGATTTAATGCCGTCTCTAAAGTTCATACATTTGAACCATTTCCATGGTTAAAGGAATCATCTGATTATGTTTCACAAGGACGAGCTTATCAGGACCCTGCAATTCCATCTGCTGTTAAAGACGAGTCGCAAAAATTATTCCAGAGTTATCTTGCAGGTGATGCATCCAAAGCTGATGTCATCAAAGGGTTGGATCGTGCCTGGAATCAATTCAATAAAAACAATAAGTAGATTGATCATTATCAGCCAACGATAAAGGCAGCTCTTCAGCTGTCTTTATCATTATCAAAAATTAACAGTAAGTGGGGTGGGTGCAATGCCACAGTTAGGGAAACAAAGCAATCAAATGGCTATAAACCAGGTTCAACCGAAAATAAGCTCTAAAAGCACCTTAAGTTTGAAAAAACAAAAGGGTACTCTTAGTCTACTATTATTTGTTCTTCCGGCCTTTATCTTTTATTTTGTGTTTTTGTTGATTCCAACGGTTGGGGCAGGTTTTTATAGCTTTACCGATTGGAATGCATTATCGCAAACCTTTCATTTTGTTGGTTTTAGTAACTATATTGAAGCGTTTAAAGATGACCCAGATTTTCGTCATTCCTTTTTCTTTACTTTAAAATATACGGCGTTCATGTTTGTTTTCCAAAATGTAATCGCGTTACTTCTAGCACTTTTTATTGAAACCAGGGTTAGGACGAAAGGATTTTTTCGAACCGTATTCTTTATGCCAAATATGTTAAGTTTGATTATTAGTGCGTTAATGTTTTCCTTCATTTTTTCAAATGTTCTTCCAGAACTATCAAAAAAAGCTATTTTTCATCTTCTTGATCAACCATGGATCGGTGACGCAAAAGTTTCCTTCTATTCAATCCTAATCGTCTCATTGTGGCATGGGATTGGCTATATGATGGTTATTTATATGGCAGCACTGCAGGGTGTTCCATCACACCTAAAAGAGGCAGCCATGATTGATGGGGCAAATCCTTTCCAAAGACTTATCCATGTAACAATTCCAATGATTATGCACGCGATTACCATTTGTGCTTTCTTAACATTGAATGGTGCCTTTAAAGTGTTTGATGTTGTTTATGCACTCACTGCAGGCGGACCGGGAAGATCGACACAGGTTATGGCCCTTAATATTTATGAAGAGGCATTCTCAAATAATTTTAGATATGGTTATGCCAATGCAAAAGCAATGATACTCTTTCTCATTGTTTTAGTGATTACATTGATCCAAGTCAAAGTGTTGAAAAAGAAAGAGGTGGAAGCATAATGAAAAGACTATACGGGGTAGCAGCTACTCTTATTCTAGCAATCTTTGCGGCCATATCGTTTTTCCCTATCTACATGGCTTTTATTAATTCCTTTAAAACACAAGGAGAAATTTTTAAATCAGTTTTAAGACTGCCGACTAAATTGCATTTTGAAAATTATACGGGTGTATTTGAGCAGCTAGATTTATTTCATAGCGCTTGGAATACGGTCCTTGTCACGGTAATAGGATTAGCAGGTATTGTTATTTGCGGTTCACTGGCAGGTTATAAATTAGCTAGGACTCCGGGGAAATTAAGTAATTTTATCTTTACTTTATTCCTCGCTTCTATGCTTGTACCTTTTCACTCAATTATGATTACCTTAACCAAAATTGCAAAAGGGTTACATGTACAGGGATCTATTTATGGATTAGGGCTCATCTATATAGGGCTTGGGGTTAACATGGCCATCTTTTTATATCACGGTTTCGTTAAAACCATTCCAAAAGAGCTGGAGGAAGCTGCAAGAATTGATGGATGTAATGACTTTCAAATCTTTACGAAAATCATTTTTCCTCTTCTAAAGCCAATCACAGCGACCATTCTTATTTTAGATATATTGTGGCTATGGAATGATTTCTTATTGCCATTGATTATGTTGACAGATGTAAATAATTATACCCTCATGTTGTCGGTTAACATGTTATTTGGGGAATACAACAGTGATTGGCCAAAGATTCTTTCAGGGCTTATCATTACAGCTCTGCCTGTTGTCGTGTTCTATGCGATTTTCCAAAAATACATTCTTAAGGGAATTGCAGATGGTGCGATTAAATAAATCCCTTGGTTTGCACAGATTAGGAAGGTGAAAATGCTATGAAACAATTATTATACGGCGTTGCGTATTATGATGAATACATGCCTTACGAACGATTAGAAAAAGATATTGATATGATGAAAGAGGCGGGGATTAATGTTGTCCGCATTGCTGAATCCACGTGGAGCACCCATGAACCGCAGAACGGAATGTTTGACTTTTCTTCTGTGGACCGGGTACTGAATGCCATGCACAGTGCGGGAATCAAAGTCATTGTTGGGACACCAACCTATGCGATCCCAACTTGGATGGTGAAAGAACATCCAGATGTCTTGGCAATCACCCCAAAGGGACCGGGAAAGTATGGGGCTCGTCAGATTATGGATATCACCAACCCTACTTATCTTTTTTATGCCGAACGGATTATCCGGAAATTAATTGGACATGTAAAGGATCACCCAGCTGTAATAGGCTACCAGACGGATAATGAGACAAAGCACTATGACACTGCGGGTCCGAATGTTCAGGTATTATTCGTTAAATACATGAAAGAAAAGTTTAAAACATTAGATAATATTAACAACCTTTTTGGTCTTGATTACTGGAGCAATCGCATTAATAGTTGGGAGGATTTCCCTTCAGTTGTTGGAACAATAAATGGCAGTTTAGGATCAGAGTTTGCAAGATTTCAAAGACAGCTAGTAACGGAGTTTCTTTCCTGGCAGGTTTCAATAGTTAATGAGTATAAACGTCAGGACCAGTTTGTTATGCAAAACTTTGATTTTGAATGGCGCGGTTATTCCTACGGGATTCAACCAAGAGTAGACCATTTTGAAGCGGCAAAGGCATTTGATATTACTGGAGTAGACATTTATCATCCATCACAAGACGATTTAACCGGAATTGAAATTTCTTTTGGCGGAGACGTAGCTCGTTCTACAAAGGGAACCAATTATCTTGTTGTTGAAACCGAAGCACAAGCATTTACCAATTGGGTGCCATATCCGGGGCAGCTAAGGCTTCAGGCATTTTCTCATTTAGCTTCAGGAGCTAACATGGTCGCCTACTGGCATTGGCATTCTATCCACAACTCGTTTGAAACCTATTGGAAAGGGCTGCTCAGCCATGATTTTGAACTCAATCCTGTATACAATGAAGCAAAAACAATAGGCAGGGATTTTGAAAGACTCTCTCCACATCTAGTAAATCTGAAGAAAAATAATAAAGTTGCTATATTGGTTAGCAATGAATCATTGACGGCTCTCGATTGGTTTAAATTTAATTTTTCTAGTTCCAAAAATTACAATGATATTGTTCGAATGATGTATGATGAGCTTTACAAAATGAATATTGGCTGTGATTTTGTTAATCCATCTAGTGATAATTTTGAAGACTATGAGATGATCATTGTTCCATCCTTGTATACGGCTCCTGACCGCTTGCTAGAGCGAATAAACAAGTTTGTTAAAAATGGTGGTCACGTAATATATACGTTCAAGAGTGGATTTACGGACGAAAATGTAAAGGTAAGAACGACTCCGCAGCCTGGTATTATTAATGAGGCATGCGGAATATATTACAATATGTTCGTTGAACCGAAGAATGTTTCCTTAAGAGATGATCCTTTCCAGGTGGGCCAAGAAAATAATACGGTGGAAACTTGGATGGAACTACTAACACCAACCACGGCAGAAGTATTAGCATTTTATGATCACCCGCATTGGGGAAAGTATGCAGCTATCACAGAAAATCAGTATGGCAAAGGACTAGCAACCTATATTGGTTGTATCCCTAGTGCAGCGATCATGCAAAAGATATTGGAGCATGCCATAAAAAAGGCGAAACTGTGGGGAGTAGACCAAGAGCTCGCCTTTCCGTTAATCGTTAAGTCGGGGATAAACCAAGAAGGAAAGCATGTTCATTATTACTTTAATTACTCAGATGTTCCAAATTCTCTAAGGTATCCCCATAAAGACGGTGTCGAATTGTTAACTGATAGTACTGTGACTATGGCGCAAACATTGGACGTAGAGCCTTGGGGAGTCCTTATAATTGAAGAGATGTAAAATATATGCATGGTTCTGTTGTTAGTGATTGATGTTTAATGAATTTAAATGAAAAAGGCATCTAACCTATTATTTTGGGTAGTTGCCTTTTTTGATATGTCAGTCCTTATTTTTAATATTGTTCTTAAGTTGAATCTCTTTTACCTTCTGATATTGTTCATCAGGCCACCATGCCCCGCAATCGTCAGATACGACACAAGCCGCACACTTTTCTAAATCATAGACTTTCATTCCAGTAATAGGAGGCGAATACAAATGGAGTGTGACCAAGTTTGTCTGATTAGAGGCCTGCATTTTATGAATGGCTTTTCTCGGGGCATAAAAATATTTCCCTTGATGGTGATACTCACGAAACAATTCAGCAGGTAATCCAGTCCCGCTCAACTCATAAACTGAATTAAGAGAAGTACCAGAAAGGACTTGTATCCAGCCATGGGAATTACCATGATCATGAGGGGCACATTCCAGCTGAGACCAATTCATTACGAGCATCTCTACTTCCTCATTTTTGAAAAGAAGTTTACGATTATATGGTTTCCCCAGGGATGGTTCTGGCAAGTCATCAAAATCTATAAGTTTTATATCTAGTGTTAATAGAGCATCCTTTAACTGCGCTTTAGAGGGGTTTTTTAAGGTATCTAACAAATTCTTTATTCTACATGTCAAAGTCATATGCTCTCCTCCTATTGACGATTATTCTTGAAGAAGCTGAACAACAGAGGCACTAGCTGACCATTAACAATAATGACTCCAATTATAATTATGATTCCTCCGGCAACACTTATGAATAAAACTTTTTCTTGTAAAAGCAGAACGGCAGCAACCAATGTTGAGACAGGCTCCAAATACAGAAACATCGAAACCTTGGATGCCTCTAAAACTTCCAGCGCCTTCCCCCAGTACCAATAAGCAATTCCGGAAACAAAAACACCCAGAAACAACAAATGTGCCCACTCTTTATGGTTCAAAAGTGAAAGGGATTCCCATCCATTGCTGCGTATGATAAGTGGTGCGGTCAGGATCAAGCCTATTAAACTCATATAAAATGTCACCAAAAGAGGCGGATAAGGAATTCGCAAGCTTTTTAATAGTACCGAATAAACAGCCCAGTTCAACGTGCTCATTATCATTAGGGAAAATCCTATATTTATGGAGAATTGGAAGGAATGTCCACTTCTTGTCGATGTAACTAGTAGGACTCCTATAATTGCCAGTACCATTCCTGCAGCCCTTGTTATGGTCATCTTTTCGTGCAAAAAAAGAATGGATAGGATGACCGTAAAGATAGGGGATAACGAAATTAGCCATCCTGCAGAAGAAGCATTGATGGTTAATAATGCTGTCGCCTGGAGTATTTGATGGACGAATACTCCAAGAATGCCAAGTATTATTAAATGTGGGAGATATTTAATAGAAACGAGTAGCCGAATACGCTTTAATACTAATAATAAAAGCAAAAACAAGGCTCCTATGCCAAAACGAAGAACAATAATTGAAAAGGGGTCAAGTTTTTCTAGCACCGCCTTCGTGGATACAAATGAAACTCCCCAAAAACTAATTGATATCAGTGCGTATAACGAAGCGGTTACTTTCGATTTATAATGACTCATAGCTGAACATTCCTTTCAGCAAAAGATATTATTTAATTTTATGCTTGTCCTGAAAGATGATGTTTGTTTATAGGGGAACAGAGGAAAGATAAGGGGAGATTTGGGAACTTGACCATTGTTTTAAGTCATGTTACCATTAGGTCACATGTTATATGTGACTATATATTCACATATAGTTTAGCTATATCTTTTGAAAGGATCTTTGGTATGGAAGACGAACTTTCCACACTTTTTAAAGCATTAGGACATCCCATTCGCAGACGAATTCTTGATATTCTGAAGGATTCACCTAAAACAACAGGCGAACTTGACGATTATTTTCCGGAAGTCACAAGGTATGCAATCATGAAGCATTTATCATTACTTGAGGAAGGGAACTTAGTCGTAGTGAGGCGTGAAGGAAAATACCGACGCAATTTTCTCAACGCAGTTCCACTCCAGAAGATGCATAACCGATGGATAGGAAAATATATGGAATTCACTGCCAATTCACTACTAAATTTGCAAGGAGTCATAGAAAACAAAGGAGGAGATTTTATAATGAAAGAAACAGAACGGGTTTTTAAGATTGAACAAGAGGTATTAATTAATGCTTCCCGCGAACAAGTATTCCAAGCATTAACAGAACAGGCTGGTGATTGGTGGGAGTTCCGCTTGGCACCAAAAGGGGAATCGTCGCATTTCACATTTAGCCCAGTACCAGGGGGACAATTCACCGAAAAATGGGGTGAAAATCAGGGAGCCGTATGGGGCAATGTTTACTATGTGAACGCCCCAGAAGAAATCCGCCTCCAGGGTCATTTAGGAATGCAAGGAGCCGTTAACAGTTCCTATACTTATCGTCTTACTGAGAAGGAAGGATCGACATTGCTGCAACTTTCCCATCATGCATCAGGCATCATTCGCGAAAACTGGGAACAAGAGCATTCTGAAGGGTGGAAATATCTTTTAGGCACCTTGTTGAAAAATTATGTAGAACAAAATCAATGAAAAACATCTTAGTTAGTATTAGGAAGTGTATGAAGTTATGGTAGACGTATTAACAGAAATAAATATCCACTCTCCTCTTAGACAAGTTGCGGAGTATGCAGCTAATCCTGACAATGCTCCTGAATGGTATGAAAACATCAAATCAGTAGAACGGCAATCACCAAAACCGCTAGCAATCGGTTCGCAAATTGCCTTCAAAGCCCATTTTTTAGGTAAAGAGTTAGCCTATATATACGAAGTTGTCGAATTTGTTCCAAGCCATAAGCTCGTGATGAGAACAGCTGACGGACCGTTTCCAATGGAGACAACTTACATTTGGGAATCGATTGATAACAATGGAACTAGAATGACACTGCGAAACAGTGGGAATCCGACTGGATTTTCAAAACTGTTTACTCCATTCATGGGCTCGATGATGAAAAAAGCTAACAAAAAAGACTTGGAAAAAATAAAATATATCCTTGAAAAAATATGTAGGGGAAAGGGAGGAACAACGTTTGACAGCTAATGTCCCAGATGAGTTAGGTAAACATGAAGGGTTTGAGGAAGTATTCAGTATTTTTATAGAAGTTGATAAACCGATTGTAGTGGGGCAGGATGACGTGGTTGGCAGGCGGCAGCTCATTCCCATTTTATCGGGTGAAGTAATAGGAAACGGCTTTAAAGGAAAAGTACTGCCTGGAGGAATTGATAGTCAAATTATTCGTCCGGATGGAAAATGTGAACTTTCCGCAAGATATGCCATTCAATTAGAGGACGGTGCTTCCATTTATATTGAAAATAATGGGGTACGTACTGTTCCGGCAGAATATGCAGAGGTGGTAAAAGCAGGCGATTTTATAGACCCTGAATTATATTATTTTCGAACGGTCCCCATTTTTGAGGTATATGATGAAAAATATAAATGGTTGATGAATCACCTTTTTATATGTTATGCCAATAGATTACCTGATAAAGTTTTATTAAAGTTCTATAAAGTTCTATAAAGTTTTTATTCTCAAAAAAAGAACTGTCCTAAAAAGGAACAGTACGAGTCTCTTAACCCATCATAAAATCAGAAGCATTTATACCTGCAACCAATGATTCTTTTGCAAGTTCTAACTCAAGTCTAATGAATAGAAGCTGTCCATTAAGTTTATCATTCTTACTACTTAACAATATAGCTTGGTTAATATTATTAATAGATTCGTTATTCTTATTTAAAGCCAGTGAAATTCGATTATCAGAAAGATTAATCAGTAAGTCATTATCTTGGATTTCAGGAGCTACAGGTATATTTGGAAAAAGGGGGTCACTTGGGAGATAAGTATCAAAGGGTAGAGACTTAATGGCCAGATAGGACTCAGTAAGACTATCAATCGCATCTTGGTAGAATTGTTCTTTTATCGGATTCGGAGGAAAAGGAAAAGCAGTCAGTTCCCGAAAAAAGATTAACGCACTTTCTGTATATCGAATGGCTTGTACCGTATAAGCCAAGGCAAATCTGACATTTGTCAACATGTTAGAAGACATATTCTTCACTCCTAATTGATGAATTCTATTTAGTGTATGTAATTAAGGCGAGCCCGTAATGGACAAGTAGGTAATTTATAAATATGTTGATTCAGCATTCTGTATATACGTTCAACCTCTTCCGTGAATTCAAGGAAAGAGGTTATTTTTTAGTTTTAAAGCATGATAATCCATGAAAGATGATGGGGAAATCCATTGTGATTGTTAGAAAGTTAGGATATCCTTAGCATATTCCTTTATGAAGGAGCGGTTACGATGAGAAATGCTTCCATCTTTAGAGAACATTTTTTGTTACATAAGTGGAGTTATTTACTTGGATCCATCCTTTTATCGATTTCACTCATACTACAGTTATGGGTTCCAATGTTACTAAAGGAATTCACAGATGGACTGCAAAATGAATCCATTAAAGTTTCGGAACTGTGGGGATTAGCCTTATGGTTTACAATTCTAGGAATTGGTACATTTTTGTTTCGGTCAAGTGGACGAATCTATATATTTCGAATGTCAAGAATCTTGGAACGGGATCTGAGGACTCAATTGTTTTCTCATTGGGAGAAAATGCAAGCAGAATACTTCCAGAATCAGCGAATTGGGAATTTGATGGCTCATGCCGTAAACGATGTAAATATTCTAAGGCAAATTGGCATGCAAGGTTTTTTTCAAATGGTAGAAGCAGCTGTATTAATTACGATTGCTGTAATTATGATGGCTGGAACGATTAATCTTTATTTAACGCTCCTTGTTTTATTACCTTTACCCGGATTAACGTATATTGCCTATCGGTTTCGGACTAAGATACAAACACATTCTCTAAAAGTACAAGAGGCGATAGGCACATTAACAAGCCGTGTCCAAGAATTTTGTTCCGGAATTAGTGTAATTAAAACATATGTTCAAGAAAATGAACAAATATTGAAGTTTGCAAAAGAAAATAAGTCAAACGTTGAGGTAAATAAACAATTAATTCGCTCAAACTCCCTTTTTACCTCACTAAGTCAAGGGATTATTGGACTTAGTTATTTATTGTCTATCGTAGTGGGTTCGATTTTGGTCATGAAAAGCACCATCACACTTGGGGATTTTGTCGCTTTTAATACTTATTTATCCATGTTGATAGGCCCAATTGAAAACATTGGTAAGGTCATTAATCTACTCCAACAAGGAAAAGCCGCAGATTACCGAATTCGTCATGTGTTATCCACTGAACCCGAAATTAAAGATGAAGAACAGGTGGTCCCTTTATCTTTTATAAAAGGTAATATTAGAATTAGAAATCTATCTTTTAAATATCAAGGGAACAAGGGCTATGCCTTGTGCAATATCAACGTTACAATACCGAAAGGAACCAGATTGGCCATTGTTGGGAAAGTAGGCAGTGGAAAATCAACTTTAGTCAATTTACTATTACGTTTATACAATCCTCCTAAAGATACAATTCTTATCGATCATCACGATATTCGCGATGTCCCATTAAAAACACTTCGTTCTTCCATTGCATATGTCCCGCAAGACAATTTTTTATTTTCCGAGACGATCAAAGATAATATTGCTTTTGACCCAAATTCTTACCAGGATGAGCAAATATATCATGCAGCAAGGCAAGCCCACATTTATGACGATATTATGGATTGTTCAAAAAAGTTCAATACGGAATTAGGTGAAAGAGGCCTTTCATTATCAGGCGGCCAACGGCAGCGCGTTAGTATTGCAAGAGCATTAATTAAATCATCACCTATCATCATTTTTGATGACAGCCTGTCAGCAGTAGATTCTAAAACAGAAGCGAATATTTTAAAGACACTTCGGACCGAAATGAAAGGTCGAACCTCCATCATTATTAGTCACCGAATATCTACCATTCAGGATGCTGACCAAATTATTGTAATGGATAATGGTGAAATCGTGGAACGGGGGACACACCTGACACTTTTAAAAGAAAATGGAATCTATAAAAAAATGTATGACCAGCAGACAACAGAGCACACACTAGTTCAGTCCAAGTTCCCTTCCATTCATGAGAGAAAAATTCTTATTAAAAGAAGGAGGGGCTAATGATTCGAAATAAAAAAGAGGGAAATCATCTGAAAATGGCTGACCGTCAACTTGTAAAAGGAATGCTATCGTTCGCTAAACCATATTGGAAACTGATTTTATTTTCGATTCTGTTAACTGGATTTATTGTTATAGCCAGCTTAGCGCAACCCTTTATACTGAAAATCGCGATTGACTCCCACATAAATGGATTATATGACCCGATGATTTCAACTCAGCAGTCAAAAGCCCACATAGTGAAAGAACTATTGAAAAAAAATGACATCTCATATAAGGAAATAGCTATCTTGGACCATAACGTTTATTTTAGATTAAAACCTTCTGCTTCTCCATTTCAACCGATCTCAGGAACTCAAAAAGTTGCTATTGTACCAATAAAAAATTCCTATTATCTTGTTCATGGTTGGAATAAAGGTTTCAATCAGAGTAAGGATTATCAAGTCAATTCAAGAGACAATGAAATTAAGATCAGCGGTCATTCATATCCAATTACTCTCTTACATTCTAAAGAGGTAAATTTATTTAGAACAAATGATTATCAAGGGTTAATCTATTTAGGAATCCTGTATTTATTATTGATTATAGGTTCTTCCATATGTACTTATTTTCAAAATAACTCTCTTCAATTTACTGGGCAATATGTGATTTACGATTTTCGGAAAGCACTGTTCCGGCATTTTTCCCGATTGCAGATGTCATTTTATAGACAAAATCCGATTGGAAGGTTAGTAACAAGGGTGACCCATGATGTCGAATCCCTTAACCAGCTCTACTCACAAGTCATTGTTAATTTAGTAAAAGAGGTACTTATTCTAGTTGGAATTCTTATCCTGATGCTTTATATGAGTGTTAAACTAACACTTATCTGCTTCTTAGTCATCCCTGTTATTGGAATCGTAACCTTTTATTTTAAAAAGGTGTTACGGACAACCCAAAGGAATCTGCGTACAATTCTTTCAAGGCTACTTTCCTTTCTTGCCGAAAACCTCTCGGGTATGAGTGTGATTCAGCTATTTGCTCGTGAGGAAAAACAATTGGAGCTGTTTAATGAATTAAATGAAACGCATTATCGGGCAGGAATGCGTCAAACTATTATAAATTCAATCTTTAACCCTTCGATCGGACTTTTTGGGAATATTTCGCTGTCGCTATTAGTATGGTATGGCGGAAGAAGTGTTTTAGATGGAAGTATTACCTTTGGGACCGTATATGCATTTACACACTATGTAAGGCAATTTTTTGAACCACTCAGAGGACTTGCAGACAGATTTAACCAAATTCAAGCGGCGCTTGCCTCAGCTGAACGAATATTTGAGACGCTAGAAACCAAACCGACTATTCTAAATCCCGCTCATGCTAAGTTCCTTCCTGACAAGGTCCATGGAAACATCGTTTTTCATAACGTTTGGTTTGCTTACGAAAAAGATGATTGGGTATTGAAGGATATCCATTTCACTATAAAAAAAGGTGAAACAGTGGGAATTGTTGGAGCAACAGGTGCAGGCAAGAGCTCGATTATTCAACTGGTTAACCGGTTTTATGATAACCAAAAAGGGATCATCACCCTTGATGGAATTAATATAAAGGATGTTCATTTAAATGATCTTAGAAAACACATTGGCATTATTCAACAGGACCCATTTGTTTTTTCAGGCAGTGTATATGAAAATATCCGCTTAAATCATCGGCATGTTAGTAATGAAGACATTATAAAAGCAGCGAAATCTGTAAACATTGATTCATTTTTTAAAATGCTTCCAGAAGGATATGAAACCATGCTTGGGGAGGAGGGGACCATCTTGTCGGCTGGTCAAAAACAGCTGCTCGCATTTTTAAGAGCGATGATTGCTGATAATGATGTACTAATACTTGATGAAGCTACAGCCAATATTGATACAGAAACAGAAATAGCAGTTCAAGATACTTTAATAGAGATGTCCAAGAATCGAACAACGATTATTATTGCTCATCGCCTCTCCACGATTCAACATGCAGATAAAATAATTGTTTTAGATAAAGGAAGAATCGTAGAAATTGGGAACCATCAACAGCTGTTAAGAAATCAATCAGCTTACTATCAATTATGTGTTAATCAGAAAAAAGGAACACGGGTTAAGGAAAAAGTATAAATAAACGCGAAAAAGGATGGTACCTCTTTTGAGTAAGCCATCCTTTTTTAATTTTTTAATGGAAAAGGGAATAATTTTTGTTCATCACTGAACTGAGTAGGGGAGACTCCTACTATCTTTTTGAAAATCCTGCTGAAATAGAGTTCATCCTCATATCCTACATTTTGACTAACTTCTTTTATCCTTATATCTGAATGGGCGAGAAGCTCCTTTGCTCGATCGATCCGAAGATGGGTTAAATATTCAATAGGGCTGTATCCGATATTTTTTTTAAAGAGTCTTGAATAATGACTTTTACTTAAGCCAGCCATCTTTGCCAAGTCTGTTAAGGTTATAATCTGATTATAATGATTACTTATGAAATCAATGGTTTTTTCAATTACTTGATTTGTATCCCCTGTAATGGTTTGAGAGTGAAAGTCTTGTATAAAAGTTAGGAGCAGTTCTTGAAAAAGAATCTTTTGTTTAAAGGCGATTGTTGCACCTCTTCGTTTTGTTAAATGATTTATTTCTTCTAATAGAAGGACAACACCAGCACTGTTTTTTATGGTATACACTCCATGTAATGGAAATGGAAGATCCTGTGGAAGTTTAAAATGCCATTGTTCCTGCTTCTCAAATGCCCCGGCATGCGTAAAACGTATAAAGTAAAATTCCAGAGGGTCGATTGGGGAGGTTTTTTTATCGCAGATCATCCCCGGTGTAAAAACGACCAATTTTCCTGGGGATAATGTATTTTTTTTACCGTTTATTACGATTTCACCAGTTCCTTTTGTAACAAACCAAAGAGAATGATAGAGAGTTTTTTTACCTTTTTTAGTCCAATTTGATGGACAAGTTTTATAACCTGCTAATAATAAGGAATACGTCAACTCATTAAGTTTTGATACCAAACAGCCAAGTTTCATAAATATTGAATCTCATCCTTTATTAATAGATTCCTATTTTAAGTTATTTATATGCAAAAATTGCAAAAATATACTTGGTTCTAAATAGGATGAGCTCTACTCTGTTTTAACGCTCATAAAAAATAAAACCTCAGATAGCTGAGGTTTTATTTTTTTATTGGGGGATTGTTTATATCAACATGAAAAGGAAGGAGGTTGTCCTCTTCAGTTTTCCCGTAGAATTGGTCCTGAATTTCTTGATTTGCCATACCTGCCTCGGAATTTACCTCGGAAGCTTCTCTTGCACCATAGTCTTTGAATTTTTCACTCATTTTTTGATTTGCTACCATAGCCGAATCTTTGTTTTGGTTATCTTTTAACAAATTTAATCCCTCACTTAATAATCAAAAATGGAAAACAAAAAACTGTATTCTTCTTAATTAATATAGATTTTTTTAAAAAATAAAATACACTTTTCTACTAATGAAAAAGACAAATTTCTTTAATAATTAAATCTTCGGAAGACATGATATAAAAGAGAAAAAATTTTTTCTAACAAAAATAAAGCACCGCTATATCCTTACATCGAATTCTACAAGTTAATCTTAAAGGTTCTTGATGAAACTGTAAGGCGGTCGAAAACAATAACAATAACCTATTCATGGGGGGACTTACAAAAATGAAAGATCTGAAAAAATTTACCAACTTAATGATAATCGTAACTTTAATGATGTTTGTTACTGCATGTGGCGGTGGATCTAAAGATAATACTACAGACACTGCTGATAAAGGTGGAAAAGAGGTTTCTGGTTCTTTAGTTGTTTCCGGCTCCTCTGCTATGCAGCCCCTAATAGCTGCTGCAGCAGAGGAATTTATGGCAAATAATCCAAATGTAGATATTCAAGTAAATGCTGGGGGTTCCGGG
This sequence comes from Bacillus sp. AFS037270, assembly GCF_002585305.1. The sequence continues at coordinate 158,424 of NZ_NUNF01000020.1, forward strand.
ACTGGGTTATCTCAAGTAGCAGAGGGATCTGTTCAAATCGGAAACTCGGATGTTTTTGCAGAAGAAAAAGAAGGCATTCCAGCTGATCAATTAGTCGACCATAAAATAGCGGTTGTTGGAATCACCGCAGCAGTTAACCCTAATGTTGGCATTAAAGACATTTCAAAAGATAATCTTATTAAAGTTTTTACAGGGAAAATTACAAACTGGAAAGACGTTGGCGGCAAAGATCAAAAAATTGTATTGGTTAACCGCCCTGATGCTTCTGGGACACGCGCGGTGTTTAATAAATTTGGTCTTAATGGTGCTACACCTGCGGAAGGAATTACCGAAGATTCTTCCAATACCGTTAAAAAAATCGTTAATGAAACCGATGGTGCAGTAGGTTATTTAGCTTTCTCTTATTTTACAGATGACAAAGTAACACCACTATCTATTGATGGAGTAGAACCAACCGATGAAAACGTGCAGACAGGTAAATTCCCGATCTGGGCATACGAACATTCTTATACAAAGGGAGAACCAAGTGGAGCGGCGAAATCATTTTTAGACTATTTAATGTCCGGCGACGTTCAGAATACTTTGTTAAAGGAACAAGGCTACTTACCTGTGACGAAAATGAAAGTAGAACGTGATGCAAAAGGGAATCAAACCAATAAATAATCAACAGTCTTAGGTGTAACAGGGTAAATGTGATGAGTACACATTTACCCTTATGACGCATTAGGGGTGATTGTTACGTTATGGAAAAAATTGTTTCTGCAAAAGATAGATTATTAAAATCAGGTAATAATCGGTTGGATGGTGAACTAAGGGGGAAAATCCTTGTAATTTTATGCGCTGTGATTATGATATCTGCCACAATCGCTATCACCATTTTTCTAGGTATAAAAGGGCTGCAATCTTTTATTAAGAATGGTGTCAGCCTAATGGAATTTATAACTAGTAAGAATTGGAATCCAACGAATCAAGCTAATCCAGAATATGGAACTTTACCGTTCATCTTCGGTTCGTTTGCTGTAACCTTTCTTTCAGCTTTGGTAGCAGCACCTTTAGGAATTGGAGGAGCAATCTTTATGACAGAAATTGCTCCATCCTGGGGAAAGAAAATATTACAGCCAGTTATTGAGCTATTAGTGGGAATACCTTCCGTTGTTTACGGATTCATCGGGCTTTCAGTATTAGTACCGTTTATTAGGGAGAATGTAGGAGGTCTTGGTTTTAGCTTGCTTTCGGGAACCATTGTACTGTCCGTAATGATATTACCGACTGTAACAACCATTGCAACAGATTCAATGAGCTCTTTACCCAAGACCTTAAGAGAAGGGTCTTACGCTCTTGGTGCTACCCGATGGCAAACGATTCGAAAAGTGCTGATCCCAGCAGCATTGCCAACACTTTTAACCGCAATTGTACTAGGCATGGCAAGAGCATTTGGTGAAGCGTTAGCCGTTCAAATGGTAATCGGAAACGTAAAGGACTTGCCTTCGAGTTTATTAGATGCTTCTGCCACCTTAACCACTATTATTACACTAAACATGGGCCATACTACATATGGAAGTGTAGAAAATAATACTTTGTGGTCGATGGGATTAATTTTATTAGTCATGTCGTTCGCATTTATTCTCCTCATACGCTACTTATCTTCAAGGAGGAAGATGTAATGAATACCAAAACGGCTGACCGAATAGCTTCAGGTATCTTCTACTTAATAGCACTAATTATTATTTTGATACTTGTTGGTTTATTCTACTATATATTGGTGAATGGATTAAAAAACATATCCCTTAATTTCTTAACAGCCCCCTCAAGCAATGTTAGGGCCGGCGGGGGAATACGGGATCAATTATTCAATTCGTTTTATGTTCTGTTTATTACCATGCTGATCGCTGTACCTTTAGGTATCGGCGGGGGAATTTATATGGCTGAATATGCTAAACCAGGTAAAGTTACCGATACTATTCGTTCTTGTGTAGAAGTTCTAGCGTCACTCCCTTCCATTGTAATTGGAATGTTTGGTCTACTAATGTTTGTTAATTTAACAGGCTGGGGCTACACCATCTTAGGCGGAGCATTAGCACTAACCGTATTCAATTTACCAGTTATAGTTCGAGTAAGTGAGGACGCAATTCGTTCTGTACCAAGGGAGTTAAAAGAAGCAAGCCTTGCCTTAGGTATTACTCACTGGCATACGATTAAAACAGTTATATTGCCGAGTGCATTTCCAACTATTTTAACAGGTATAATTCTAGCGGCGGGTCGTGTTTTTGGTGAAGCAGCTGCGTTATTGTTTACGGCTGGTCTATCTACACCGCGACTTGATTATGCAAATTGGAATCCATTTTCACAGACCTCACCATTAAATATCTTTCGTCCGGCGGAAACTCTGGCAGTACATATTTGGTCTGTTAATACCCAAGGCTTAATTCCTGATGTAGAAGAGGTATCAAGCGGTTCTGCAGCCGTTTTAGTCATCTCAGTATTAATTTTTAATTTATTAGCCAGATGGATTGGAAGCATGATTCATCGGAAAATTACGGCAACTAAATAAAAGCAGGTGAGTTGGTATGGTGACAGCAACGAAAGAAAGACCGGTTGAATCGAAAACTGTACAAAGTAATAGGAAACAAAATATATTAAATGTGAAAAACTTGGAGATTTTCTATGGCGGAAAACGAGCAGTAAATGGAATAACAATGGATATTGATAAGAATTCAGTTACTGCGCTAATCGGTCCATCCGGTTGTGGAAAGTCGACTTTTCTACGCAGTATTAACAGGATGAATGATTTGATCCCTGGGGCAAAGGCAAAAGGGGAAATCCTTTATGAGGATATCAATATTTTATCAGATCAAATCAATGTTGTCGCATTAAGAAAAGAAATTGGAATGGTTTTTCAAAAACCAAATCCATTTCCAAAATCCATTTATGAAAATATTACCCATGCATTAAAGTTTGCAGGAATTAGAAAGAAAAGTGAGCTGGATAAAATCGTTGAGGAAAGTCTTCGAAAGGCAGCATTGTGGGAGGAAGTAAAAGATCGACTTCAAAAATCAGCACTATCACTTTCAGGCGGACAGCAGCAACGTCTTTGTATTGCTAGGACAATCGCCATGAAACCAACCGTTTTGCTTCTGGATGAGCCATCTTCAGCACTAGATCCTATCTCTAACGCGAAGGTTGAAGACCTAATAGTGGAATTAAAAAAAGACTATTCGATTATTATCGTTACTCACAATATGCAGCAAGCATCGCGTATTTCAGATAAGACAGCCTTCTTTTTAAGTGGTGATTTAATTGAATATGACCTCACGGAAAAAATATTTACAAATCCTTCGATGAAAAAAACGGAAGAATATATTTCAGGAAGGTTCGGGTAAGGGGGGGGAGCATGTCAAACATAGCGGTACATAGACAAGTTTTTCAAATAAACGATTTGAATCTATGGTATGGAGAGCATCATGCCTTAAAGAGTATAAACTTTCCTATAAACAAAAAAGAAGTAACCGCAATTATTGGACCTTCTGGTTGTGGCAAGTCAACCTTTATTAAGACTTTAAACCTAATGATTAATTATGTTCCAAATGTAAGGATGACTGGGGAAATAAATTATAACGGTCAAAATATTCTAAATGAAAAAATGGATCTTGTAGAATTGCGAAAAAATGTCGGGATGGTTTTTCAGAAAGGAAATCCTTTTCCACAATCCATTTTTGATAATGTAGCTTATGGACCAAGAATCCATGGAATTAAAAGAAAAACTCATCTTGATGATATCGTTACTAAATCATTAATGGACGTTGCTCTTTGGGATGAAGTAAAGGACAGGTTAGATGCCCCCGCACTCGGACTTTCTGGAGGACAACAGCAAAGATTGTGCATTGCCAGGGCACTTGCAACAAAACCAGATGTTTTACTCATGGATGAGCCCACATCTGCACTTGATCCTATTTCAACCTTAAAAATTGAACAATTAATATTAGAGCTGAAAGAAAAATATACGATTGTCATTGTGACACATAATATGCAGCAAGCCTCGAGGGTTTCAGATCAAACCGCGTTCTTTTTAATGGGAGAATTAATCGAACTGGATGATACCTCAAGGATTTTCTCAAACCCACGGAATGAACGTACTGAAGGATACATCACAGGAAGATTTGGCTAATAGGGGTGAAAAGGGTGAATACAAGATTTAATTTCGATAGTAATTTAAAACAATTAAAAGATATGCTGATAGAGATGGCTCGAAAATCGGAAAATGCTATTAAGGAAAGTATAGATACACTCATAAATCAAGATATTGAAAAAGCAAAAGAAATTATTAATAATGATACAATTATTGATGAACTTGAACATGAAATAAACAATAAAGCGATAATACTAATTGCTAAGGAGTCACCTGTTGCAAGGGACTTAAGAAAAATTATTGTTGCATTAAAAATTTCTTCTGAAGTTGAGCGTATTGCCGATAATGCCGTTAATATTGCCAAATCAACATTGCATATTGGGAAAGAAAAACATATTAAAGAAATTGTCGACATTCCAAAAATGATGGACCTTGCATTAGAAATGTTAAGTGATTCATTAAAAGCCTTCCTAACAGAGGACGTAGAGTTGGCAAGAAAATGTGCGGAGAAAGATGATAAAGTAGATGAAATGTATGGAAGGTTAATTAAAGAATTAATGGACTATATACAGAAATACCCGTCACAAACAAATCAAATTACGCAGTTAGCTTTTGTATGCAGATATATAGAAAGGCTTGGGGACCATTCAACTAATATTGCTGAACATGTTATTTACCTTGTAACCGGACAACGTCTTGATTTAAATGCATAATATCTCTTAATTTACTTGGATTAGATAAGATGATAAAAAGGCTGTCATACTTAAAATGAGGAAGGCAGCCTTTTACATGTGCATTAACATTTTGGCTCTTCCAATTTATAGCCAACTCCTCGAATAGTTTTTATATAAACTGGTTTCTTGGTTTCCTCTTTTATTTTTTCTCTTAAACGGGATATATGGACATCCACAATTCTTGTATCGCTAGAAAAGTCATTTTTCCACACAGCGTTGAGCAATTCATCACGACTTTGAACTCGTCCCTTATTTTTTGCCAGATAAACGAGCAATTCAAATTCCTTTAAAGTTAATTCTATGAGGTTTCCTTTGAAATAAGCTTCAAATTTCATGGGATAGATTATTAATTCACCAATTACAGATTCTTTTTCATCGATTTTTATGTCAGCCGCTTCAGTCTGAACCTGGGTTCTTCTAAGAATTGCTTTTATTCTCGCAATGACCTCTCTCGTACTAAAAGGTTTAACCATATAATCGTCCGCACCTAACTCTAGCCCTAATATTTTATCGAGTGCGTCATCTTTAGCTGTGAGTATTAAAATAGGAGTCAAGATCTTTTGTTGTCGAAGTTGCTTACACACTTCCATTCCATCTAACTTTGGCAGCATTAAATCTAATAGTATAAAATCTGGAGACTCCGTTTCAGCAAGCCTTTTACCTTCTTCACCATCCATGGCTATTAACACTTCAAAACCTGCCTGGCTTAAATTATATTGAAGTAAAGTAACTATTGATGGTTCATCATCAATCACTAGTATTTTATTTTTCATGATATCCCCCAGGGTTTAAGTAATATAGTAATAAATTTCGTAGTTAAATTGTGAGCTCTAAATAAATGATAATTTCAGTTACTGTTTTTTACAATTTAATATGGAGAAACTTTACAAGGAATTAACCTAACTTTACTAACCCTTAACAATCCGGAAACCCTAGGTTAATATTTTTTTTATTTAATAGATACGTTAACAAAAAGTTTCTAAATACCAGGGGGAGAACAATGGGAAAACATATTTTTAGCAAAAAAGCGACTACTATTGCACTAGGACTAGCACTAACTATTCCTGCATTAACACCTGCTGCAGCCGCAGGAAATGGTCATGTTACCATTGATTCCGTAAAGTTTAATGGGATGGAAGCACCGAAAACGATTGATAAAATGGTGCAAACTTATACGAACGCATCTATGGATGTAAAGTATAGTAATGGTGAAGTGAAGAATTTTCCACTATCGTATAAGAGGCTTTTTAAGTCTGAAGATAAGGTAGCCGAGAACAAGGGGAAAATGATTCCTGCAGGCACACCAATCGATGTCAATGGTGACCCAATTATGGATACGAGTGTGGAAGGAAAACCTACATATTATGTATCAGATGCTCCGGATTCTAATAGTTTATTGAAACCAATCCATGGACAACAATACATGGTTACCCATTATGAATACCAAACAATTGATGCTGCCGGTAAATCGGCATATGGTATTGTTCCTGCTTCCATGTCATTATCTACATTGGAACAAAATAAAGAAACTGGGGAATTAACACCTAAAGAGGTTAAGAAAATTGATTTTTCAAGTGTTAATGGATTGTGGATACCATGTAACGGTTCCCTTTCACCATGGAATACACATTTAGGTTCTGAAGAGTATGAGCCAGATGCACGCAGTTTTGAACTGGATCCAAATTCCTCTGCAAGAACAGGGGTAGAAAGTTTTGCTAAGCTTTATTTTGGGGACAAGTCAAAGGCAAATCCGTATTTTTATGGATTCATTCCTGAAATTAAAGTAGATAAATATGGAGAGGCTTCTGTTGCAAAACATTATAGTATTGGCCGTTTCTCTCATGAATTAATGAAGATGATGCCTGATCAGCGTACAGCATTCTTTGGAGATGATGGTTCCTATACAACTATGTTTATGTATGTAGCGGATGAAGCAAAAGATCTTACAGCTGGTACACTATATGCAGCGAAATTCCACCAAACCGGCACAGAAAATGGCGGAGCTGGTAATTTAGAATGGATCAAACTTGGTCATTCAACCGATAAGGAAGTTAAAAATATTATCGACAGCGGCATTAAGTTCAGCGATATTTTTGAAACTTCTGATGTTCCAAAAGAGGGCTTTAAAGCTATCAAGCAATATTCATATGGAAAAACAGAATACTTAAAGCTTAAGCCTGGCATGGAAAAGGCAGCAGCGTTTTTAGAGTCCCGCCGTTATGCAGCACTGCTTGGGGCAACATCTGAGTTTAACAAAATGGAAGGTGTGACCCTAAACGAAAAGGATAAAAAAGTTTACATTGCGATTTCCGATCAAAGTAATGGTATGGTCGAAAATGCTGCCGATCCAGTTGATGATATGAAACTACCAAAAATTAAATCAGGTGTTACTTATCAATTAGATTTAACTGAGGGTCAAAAAGACAGCACAGGTCAAAAGATTAATAGTAAATATGTGGCGGCTAGTATGTCTGGTTTAATCGCAGGTAAAGATATGCCATCTGCAGATGCTTATGGAAATACAGCAGACGTGAACTCGGTAGCTAATACTGATAATTTAAGCTATTCAGAAGCATTAAGGACCTTATTTATTGGCGAGGATAGCGGAATGCATACCAATAACTTTGTCTGGGCTTATAATGTGGATACAAAGGAATTATCAAGAATTTTATCTGTGCCATCCGGTGCGGAATCAACAGGTTTGTTTGCTGCAGATAACCGTAATGGATTCTCTTATATTATGAGTAATTTCCAGCATCCAGGCGATGAATTAGAAGGTAAGAAGATTACTGCAGTAGATAAAACTGAATTAGAACAGGCGATGGAAAAAGAAATCGGAATTGATCGTACTGGTGGAGTAGGTTATATCTCTGGGTTACCTTCTCTAGAAGACTTACAAAATACAAATCGAGATGTAAAAAGCGATTTAAGTAACAAATAAATCTTAAACAATTAACTCCGGTAATCAGGTTACCGGAGTTAATTGTTCATTAAAAGCCGCATTCCTTCTATTATATTATCAACTAGGAGCGTTTATATGAAAAAGCGATCGATTATTATATTTATTTGTATTTTTTGTTGTTTTGCAGCACTAGTGTTTTTCGTCTTAGGTGCTAAACTGAAAGCGGCCTCGGCCCAGCCAAATAAAGTTGAAACAAAGGTGTTTCATTTATACGCAGCAGATATGGAACAGGAAGTGGCTCAAGGAACAACACTATATTCTTGGGGCTTTGGTTTATGGGATCCTAAGAAAAATGCTCCGGCTTCTCCGCCTAGTGTTCCTGGGCCTGAAATACGTGTCAAAGTGGGCGATCACGTTAAGGTAGTGTTCCATAATCAGCAAAAAGAAGTACATACGATTCACTTTCACGGTATCGACAATAGTTTTGCAGGGGATGGAACACCTGATATGAGCCAACATCCAACCATGAAAGGAGATTCCTTCACCTACGAATTTGATGCTAAACATGCAGGTACTTATTATTATCACTGTCATGTTGAACCGGATCGGCATCCTGAAATGGGTTTATATGGAGCATTTATCGAAGAGCCAAAACAAGCCAAATATAAGACAGATGGGGAATTTACTTTGCTCCTTTCAGAAAGGGATCCACTTTTAAGTTTAGCCGAAGGAACAGAAGCGCATCAATATGTGGGTACGGCAGCTGAGCATCTTCACTTGGCTGGTGATTATGATACAACCGAACGAAAAGCAAAGTACTATATGATAAATGGTAAAGTATATCCAGAAATACCACCTCTTCATGTGAAAGAAGGAGGCACCTATTTGATCAGGTTAATTAATGCGGGTTCAGAGGTTCATACCTTTCACACCCATGGACATCATTTTAAAGTGGTAGCTTCTGATGGTCGTGACATCTCCAATCCGATGTCTAAGGATTCCATTACGATTGGGCCAGGTGAGAAATATGATCTATTGCTGAAAGCGGACAATCCTGGTATTTGGCCGATTCACTGCCATATGGGACCTCATGATACACATGGAATGCATATGATGATGGTTTACGATAAGTACCATGACAAAATGAATCATGGCAGCACAAGCCCTGTCAGTGATATAAAACACCATTTGGCATTACTTAAACAATATCAATTTGAAAAAAACTATGATTCAATGAAACCAGAAATAAAGGAAATTATTCAGGGAATACAAGGGTTTTATAGTATCGCATCGTCTGATCATTTTGAAGAGTGGACTGCGCTCGATAATGCAGCAGCTACAGTAAATAAGCTACTGAACAGTACTTTGAATCAAGCGGCTTTACAAGATTCAATTAATGACCTTGAGCAAAAGATAAATACCATGGAAATAGGTTTACAATCAGGAGATCAAAGCTAATCTTCTTAAAAGAAGTTATTATCATTTAAAAGAACTCAATTGATTTATTGGGTTCTTTTCTTTTATTAGTATATCTTTGACTGAGAGTTAAGGGCAAAAAAAATAACCTTAAAGTAAAGAGGTTATTTTTTAGACTTAATGAATTTGTTTAATGCCAGATAAACGAATAGAATGAAGGACTTGTTTTTCATCTATTAAAGAAATAACTTGTTTTTTGAGATTTAGATGATAGACCCGTCCTTTAAGGCTCCGTAAAATTCCATTTCGATAGTACTCAATCGTAATCATTCCACCTTGAGCTAACTTTTGTAGGAACATTTAGTATCCTCCTCCTTTTAGTATGGCTTTATATAGACCAATTATAAGGAAGGAATTTTAAGGAATGATGAAGCAATTGTTAAAAAAATATTAAAATAACGATGTAAAGATGACTAAACTACTGAAATTATAGAATTCAAAATGAGGGATAGTCTTAAAGATATAGATAAATAGTTTGAATTTTGTTTATTTATCTTTTACATTGCCTTGTTTAACTTTTACAATGGCTAAATTATAGCTTAATAAAAGAATAGTATCCTATTAGAGTATTAAGGAAGGGATGAGAGGAATGTTAAAAAAGCTTAGAAAAAAGAAAAAGTTGCTGGCGGGACTTACTTTAAGTACCATGCTATTGGGGTCAGCTGGGGCTTACGCTGCACAAGAAAGCGGGTTTGGAAGCAATTTAGTAGGTAATCAAGCAGATGGTTCTGTACAAACACCTGTGAATCAATTGATTACACCTGCTGGAAAGCAAATTGAATTTGGCGGTAACCCGATTACGGTTGCAGTTAATCCAAATGGGAAAACAGCTGTAACCATCGTTGGCCGAAGCAATTACGGCGGCAAGGGGATCAATGTTGTTGATCTTGCAACAGGAAAATTAACTGTCAAAGATTTATCTTTAGGTCTTTCTAGTATGTGGGGATTAGCGTATTCAAAAGACGGAAATCAGTTATATGCTACAGGATCTTCAGGCGGCAAAGGTAAGGTTGTGGTGATGTCTGTTGGTGTAGATGGAACTCCTGCTATCCAAAAAACTTATACTCTTCCAAATCCAGCTGTTGGTGGAAATATCAACCCGCTTGATCTAGCAGTTGGAGCACAAGGCCAGCTTTTAGTAGCACTTAACCGTGACAACAGCCTTGGTGTCATTGATCCTCAAACCGGAGCATTGACAGCAAAAATTGCTGTGGATAATGCCCCAACAAGCATTTTAGTAGATGGAAATACAGCTTACGTAACCAACCAGGGCGGAAGGAAAGCTAAGGCTGGAGATACGACTGTTGACTCATCTGGAACTCAAGTGGTTGTAGATCCAAAAACAGGAGCTACTTCTACTGGAACGGTATCCGTTATTGACCTTACTACCAACACCGTTACTAAAACGATTGAAGTTGGCGTACAGCCAGAGCGTATGACGCAGTCAGGCCAATACATATTTGTAACCAATACAAATAGTGACACAGTTTCGGTTATCGACTCCAAAACCAATACAGTTGTACAAACCATTGACATCGAACCATATCCAGATGCTCATAAAGGTGCGGCTCCAAACGCTGTCAAAGTAGTTGATAATAAATTAATGGTCAGCCTTGGCCGCGATAACGCGATTGCGGTTTATGATTGGCAAGGCCCTGATAAGACACCTGAATTGCAAGGTCTTTTACCCACTGCTTGGTTCCCTGTTGATATTGCAGTAGACAATAAAAATAAAAATTTAGTAGTAGTAAATGCCGATGGTATTGGTTCACAAGGTCCGGCCCGTGATTTAACGATTCAAGGGGTCAAAGTAACTGGACACTCTTCTTACGCTCAGGTTGGATCGTTATCATTGATTCCTTTCCCTTCAGCGGAAGACCTTGTTAAAGGAACAAAGCAAGTATATTCAAACAACAACTGGTATGGCATAAAGAACCGAAATGCCGAGGCTCGAAATAACAAAAAACCAGTTGCAATGCCAGAGCGTATTGGCGAGCCATCTACTATTAAACACGTATTCTATATTGTAAAAGAAAACCGTACGTATGACCAAGTGCTCGGAGACTTAGGTAAGGGCAATGGGGAAGTGGGATTAACGCAGTTCCCAAGAGCTGTTACTCCAAACTTCCATAAATTAGCTGAAACTTATCCACTATTAGATAATTTCTATGTTTCCGGTATTCAGTCTGCCAGCGGACACCAATGGGTAATGCAGGGTACAAACACAGATTATGAAGATAAAGAAACAGATGCAGCGAACGTTCGAAGCTATCCGGGTGGAGCTGGAGACCCAATGGCCTATGCACCTACCGGACATTTATGGGATCAAGCAATCAAACAAGGTTTATCCGTAGAAAACTTTGGCGAAGACACTACTGATTTTACCGGTACAGCACCGCGTGGAAGTTGGACTGATTGGTATAATGATTCCTTAATCCTTTCTGGTCAAAAGCAAGGCCAGTTGCATGTTCCAATTGGCAACTATGAGGCGAAATATGATATTCCGTCACTCGGGCCAATTACACATAAGCCGTTCCCTACATTTGATATGGGCATTCCAGACCAGTATCGTTTTGAAATTTTCAAGCGTCAGTTTGAACAACATGTAAAGAATGATGATTTACCGGCATTGAACCAGTTGTGGATCACAAATGACCATACAAACGGTACTGCTACAGGGTCTCCTACACCGCAGGCAATGGTAGCGGATAATGATTTGGCTGTTGGTAAAATTGTCGATTTAATTTCTCACAGTAAATATTGGAAAGATTCTGTTATTATTGTTACTGAAGATGATGCACAAAATGGTCTTGACCACGTGGATGGGCACCGTGAACCTGCGTTTGTCATCAGTCCATGGGTGAAAAAAGGTGTGACAAACAGCCACTATTGGACAGTTATTAACATGGTTCGCAGTATTGAACAAATCTTGGGACTTCAGCCTATGAATCAGAACGATGCAGCTGCGGAACCAATGAGCGAAATCTTTACAAATGAACCAGACTTTACTCCATATAAAGTAGAGCAAAACCAAATACCGCTTGACACCTTAAATGGCCAGCCAAATGCAAATACGGCAGCACTAGCTAACACAGAAAAGGTGACACCAGAGGCTCAGGAACTTTCGAAAAAATGGACAGAGTGGTCCAATAAAAACAAAGAAAAGTTAGTAGGTAGAAATGCATCACCGGATGAAACCAACGCTAATATGCTTAATCATGCCGTTTGGTATGCGACCAAAGGTTTTGATAAGCCATATCCAGGTGAGAAAAAGGTTCAAGCACCTGAAGAGGTAGAGAAGCAGCCTGAAAGCTTTGCTCCATCACCTGCTGACAATGATTAATAGCTTATTCTACTATTTTAATAGGGATTGCTGTAAAGGTATGTAGAAACACAAAAATAGCTATCCGAGAGGATAGCTATTTTTGTTAAAACCTACAGATTTTTCACTATGCCAATCGTGGTAGGTGGTAGTTACTGAATGAAACCATTCACCAATGGCACCATCAAATCCTAGAAATTCGCTACATTATAATACATATAGAGGGGGAACGTTTTCGGGCGAAATTTTGCCTGGATAAGTTTATATGAAACGATTGATAAATGAAACCATGAAGCGTGCGATTTTGATTGTAACCTTAATTGGTCTGATACTTGTATGGGGTGGTATGTCTGCATGGCAGATCCAGAGGGATTATTTACCAGAAATTAATAATTCCACCCTGTCGGTGACAATTCGTGCAGATAATTATCAGGCGGAACAAGTAAAAGCCCAGATAACAGGACCGATACAGCAGGCAGTCCGGGTAGTAGAAGGTCTTGAAGATGTGGAAACCACCTCCTTTAACGGTGGGGCATTAATCAGTTTAAACTTTCCCATGAGTTATGACATGGAACAAGCCGAAGAGCAGGTATCACAAGCCTTAGATACGATTAAACTTCCTGCTGGGACTGAAAAACCGTTAGTAACACGTCTTAGTACCCATTCCATGCCGATTATTCGTATGAGTCTGATGGGGTCTTCTGCCAATATTACAGAAAATACACTTCGCACGGCGATTCAAGAAGATTTTGTTAATCGATTAAAAACCGTTCCAGGGGTAAAGGATGTGCGGGTATCCGGAGGTGGAACAGCGGGATATGCTGTTAAACTAAGGCTCGAGGATTTAAAAAAAGCCGGGCTTTCTGTCAATGATGTAAAACGCTCACTTGCAGAAAACTACACAACTGGAATAGAGGGAAAGGTATCAAATAATCAGGTATCGATTCCTGTTCAAGTGACGGGCTGGGGATTCAACCAACAGGATCTCATGCAGCTTCCTATTGGTAACGGAGAAGGCAAATCCGTTCAGCTTTCTAATGTGGCTGACATCTCAAACTCCATTGTGAACCTTGAGACCATTTCAAGGACGGACGGAAAACCAAGTGTTCTTTTGGATGTGTTGAAAACTTCTTCATCCAATATCACAGATGTATCTAGTAGGGTAAAAAGTACAATGAAAGATATTCCTGCTTTGAAAAATAAGGATATCCAAGTTTCCATCCTTTTTGACCAAGGCGAGCAGGTTAATGCTTCATTAAAGGGTCTGATCAAGGAAGGTTTATTAGGCTGTTTATTTTCAATGATTTGTGTATTTCTATTCTTCCGTAAAGTCCGTTCTACTTTACTAATTGCCCTTTCACTGCCCATTTGTTTATTAGCGACAACAGGATTATTAAAGACGATGGGAATCAGTCTCAATCTACTGACCGTTTCAGGACTGATTGTTGCCATGGGAAGAGTGGTTGATGACTCGATTGTTATTCTTGATAATATGAACCAGAAGGTCAATGAGGCTCATGGCAAAACCAGTGTTCAATTGCTAACTGATGCAGTTTGTGAAATGATTCCGGCGATTGTTTCGTCCACTGCTACCACCGTTGCTGTTTATGTTCCGATTGCCTTGATTGGAGGATTGGTAAGTTCAGCGTTTTCCGGATTTGCTTGGTCAGTGGTGATTGCCTTAGTCATTTCCTTACTTGTCTCCATCTTAGTTGTACCCGTTCTTTACAACTTTTTTTGGCGGGGAAAACCAGTTTCGAGGGATGATGATTTTGAGGGAATATCTCATAAAGTTCTATCCTGGGTGTTCAATCGTAAAAAAATAGTGGTGTCTGTTTGTCTTGCATTATTTATGATAGCGTCAGCCGGGGCCGCCTTTCTTCCAGTGAACTTTTTACCAGCGGCGAGCAGCAATAGTCAAATTGGGGTACAAGTAGAAATGCCGCAGAATACTTCTCTAGTAGAAGTCGACACTGAAGTGAAAAGAATCGAATCAATTCTGGAAAGTAATCCAAAAGTGAAATCCTTTTCTTCAGGTCTGGGTTCATCCTTCATGCCACAGTCAGATGATGTATTTGATGCAGGAGGAGGGTGGCTTCAGAAACCAAACTTCGCTAATTTGTCGATTATGGTAAAGGAAGGTACAAATGTCAATGCCTTAATTACAAGTTTGCAGGAGCAACTAAATTCATTGTCTAGCAAAGCTGTCTTTACGGTTTCGAATCAAAATATTGCAGGGGATGATTCCCAGTTAAAAATAAATCTTTCCGGAGCTGATAGCCAGACGCTGGAAACCATGGCGCAAACCATACGCAGCCAGCTAAAACTTGTTCCTGGATTATCCATACAGGGGGCTGCCGATGTTGATGATCATTCAACTCAATATGAGATTACGCTTAATCGAAAAGCCAACGAACATTATGGCATAAAACTTGATGATGTTTTAGAACGGATCCAGCAATATACTGCTGAAGGAACAAAAGGGTTTATCTCCATTAATCAAAATACCTACCCGGTTGTCATTCATACTGATAAACAGAATGGGAACTCACAGGATATTTTTTCATTGCTTGGAAGTGAGGTCTTCATAGGTAAGGATGAGCAGAAAGTGAGTTTGGATCAGCTTGCTCTATTAATGCCTGCAGGAACTTCCGTGATTCAAGAAAAGGACGGACATCCATTTGCAGTAATTACAGCCAATATCATTTCAAGTGATATTGGCCATGTGACGAAACTAGTTAAAGATCAACTTAAGAAAATTCCGTTGCCGGATGGTGTTGATTATTCCTTTGCAGGTGCCCCGGAGCAGGTATACCAAATGATATTTGAAATGGCGATTGCGTTATTCTTCTCCATTTTGCTTGTTCTTGTCATTATAAGCTCTGTTTTTCAGGGATGGAAAGCACCCTTGTCAGTTCTAATCTGTATTCCATTAGCCTTTATTGGATCTGTTATTGGAATGTTTATTTTTAGGCTTGAATGGAACCTTGCAGCATTAGTTGGATTATTGATGTTAACAGGTATTGTGGTTACAAACGGAATTGTATTAGTGGATAAAATTGAGAGAAATCTAAGAGAAGGATTTGAGCCAAGTAAGGCCATTATTTTGGGAACCGCTGCAAGAGTTAGACCAGTATTAATGACAGCTGGAACCACTATATTAACTCTATTGCCTTTAGCTATATCAGGTAACGGGGATGCGATCATTTCCCAAACACTGGGTGTAGTGGTGGTAGGTGGAATGATCAGTTCAACACTTATTTGCCTGTTAGTTATTCCGATTATGTATCAGTGGATTAGTGGGAATCAGAATCATTCAAAGTCAAAACACGACCAAGAACTTTCAGCATAAAATGAATTTATTTAAGTTGGTATAGTAGAGCGGAACTGAATCGTTCCGCTTTTTCCTATTCTATTTCCAACTTACAGAGATATCTTTTAATAATTAAACTATTAAAATAATAAAAATTAGACTTTTACAAAACCTTTACATTCACTTCAAACTCAATTAATAATCATGGTCTATATTTATAACTGTAAGGAAAACAAATAGATTCATATAATAATATGAATCAAAATAGGGGGAAATAAAGCAAATGAAACGTTTAAAAAATTTAAGCCTTCTTACATTATTAGCTGCAGTAATGGTTTTCATGGCAGCTTGTGGAGGCGGTACATCAACTGATAAAACAGAAGGCACTAGTAAAGAAACTCCTAAAACGGAGGAAAAGAAAGAACTTTCAGGTTCATTATCTATTTCTGGTTCATCTGCAATGCAGCCTTTAGTAGCAGCAGCTGCTGAGGAATTCATGGCTCAAAATCCAAACGTTGATGTTCAAGTACAAGCCGGTGGATCTGGTACAGGTTTATCACAAGTTGCAGAAGGTTCTGTACAAATTGGTAACTCAGACGTATTTGCCGAAGAAAAAGAAGGCATTCCAGCTGATCAGCTTGTTGATCATAAAGTAGCTGTTGTAGGTATGACTGCTGCTGTTAACCCTAAAGTAGGTATAAAAGATATTAAAAAAGAAGATTTAATTAAAGTATTCACTGGAAAAATCACTAACTGGAAAGAACTTGGCGGAAAAGACCAAAAAATCGTTCTTGTAAACCGTCCTGACTCTTCAGGTACACGTGCAGTATTCAATAAGTTTGCTCTTGATGGTGCAACTCCTGCTGAAGGAATCACAGAAGACTCTTCAAACACTGTTAAAAAGATTATTAACGAAACAGATGGCGCCATTGGTTACCTTGCATTCTCATACTTTACTGATAAATCTGTAACACCTCTTTCCATTGATGGTGTAGAACCAACTGCTGAAAATGTACAAACTGGTAAATTCCCAGTATGGGCGTATGAGCATTCATATACAAAAGGTGAAGCTACAGATCTTGCTAAAGCATTCCTTGATTTTATGATGTCAGAGGATATTCAAAACAATCTTTTAAAAGAACAAGGATATCTACCTGTAACAAAAATGGAAGTAGAACGTGATGCAAAAGGAAATCAATCAAATAAATAAGATTGATACCTCTAAGAAGGTAAATGCTGAATTCAGCATTTACCTTTTTTTGCGTCTTAAGTAGTTTGTTCATTTATCGGAAACTGAAGGACTATTTTTGTACTTTTTTTAGATAAAATATGAAAATGCACATAATCGAATTTGAATTCTATTTTTTACTGCCCAGCTTCACCGAAATACGTAAGCCATATTGTATTATTTTTTCGATGAGAAAACGCTGCCTTTCCACTGATAAATTGAAGTTAACATAACCGATGCTGAGCGCTCCTATTAGTTCGTTCGAGTGATTGAAGATAGGAGCTGCAACCGAGGAGGTGCCTTTTGTTTTTTCCCCGTGGCTTTCCCCATAACCTTGTTTACGAATAGTTTCTAACAGCTGTAAGAATGATTCCGAATCTTCTTCTGTAACTAATTCATTTACAATTTTTAGGGCTTCGTCCTTAGGCATATTTGCTAGCATAACCTTATTGGCAGCACCGATATTCATCGGGATTCTGATTCCCAGCTGATCATAAATCCGGATGGGGTTCTGAGGGCAGTCAATTCTCTCCATCAATAAAGACTCTAAGCCTATAGGTTTGCTAAAGTAAACACTCTCTTCCACTTCATGCATTAACTTCTCCATTTCGGGACGAATCAGCCCTACAAAATCAAAGGTATCATACATCTTTAAGCCATATTCTAACCATGTATTACCCATTGAATAAAGTTTTAAATCCGGATCCTGTTGGACTAGTCCGTGTTTGATCATTGATTGTAATAGACGATGCATGGTACTGACTGGCAGGTCACATACCTTAGATAAATCTGTTATAGAATACCACCTTTTTATATCGCTTTCATTAAGTACTTTAATTACCTGCATTGCTCGGTCAATTGTTTGCATGAATCCCACTCCTATCATGTCTCTTTAGATATCCTATATAAAATAATCTGTAAATTCGAAATATATTGACATGCAATTTTCTTTACTATAATATCATATTATAAATTTCCATTATAAGAAAGTGTTTTCCACTATACGGAAAAGAAAGGAGAGGTTGACTTGGTTTCGTCAATGTATAAGAAACTTTATAAAGTCATTATGAAACATCCCAAAGATGCTTTCATCAATCAAGAACATTTGAGTAATGAATGGAAAAAATTCAATTACATCCATGAACCAGATTACATAAAGGCACATCAAGAATTTGAACAGTTTCTTGCTATTATGAAAGAACATGTAGCTGAAATTGAGTTTTTACCTGCAACAGAAACAGTAGGATTAGATTCTCTTTATGCCCATGACCCTGTAAAATTCACCACAAAAGGGGCAATCATTTTAAAATCAGGGAAAAAGCTGCGTCAGCCGGAGGCAGAAGCATATAAAAGTTTTTTACGTGAAAAGAACATTCCAATTTTAGGAGAACTCAGCGGTGATGCAGCGGCTGACGGAGGAGACCTAGTTTGGCTAGACGATCGCACCTTGTTAATTGGCCGAGGGTATCGTACTAATGATGAAGCTATCCGCCAAATTCAAGAAATCACAAAAGATTTAGTGGATGAATGTATAATTGTTCACTTGCCGCATGCTCATGGAGAAGAGGAATGCCTTCATCTTATGTCTTTCATTAGTATCGTAGATGAAAATCTAGCGGTGGTTTATTCCAGATTAATGCCTGTCTTCCTAAGACAGCTACTTATCAAGCGCGGCTTTAAATTAATAGAAGTGCCGGATGAAGAATATGATCGGCTTGGCTGTAATGTACTTGCCTTGGCACCAAGAGTTTGCATAATCGTGAGTGGGAACCCAAAAACAAAGCAACAATTATTTGATGCAGGAGCTGTTGTTTATGAATATGACGGAAATGAAATCTCTTATTTAGGGACAGGAGGACCAACGTGTCTCACATGTCCAGTAGTTCGGGAGTAAAAATAGAGGGGGACGAATCATGTATAAAAATACGATTGTAAAAATACCAGGTGAAACTTATGTAAATGGGCTAACCACTTCCAATCTGGGAAAACCAGAATTAGCAATAGCATTAGAACAGCATAAAGCTTATATTAATGCACTAGAAAAATGTGGAACAAAGGTAACGGTTCTCCCATGTAATATTGAATTTCCAGATTCCACTTTTGTGGAGGATACAGCGGTACTGACCCCTAAATTTGCTGTTATTTCAAACCCAGGGGCTCTTTCACGGAACGGAGAAATCCATGATATGGAACCTGTTATCAAGTCTTTCTACGAAACTATTTATTATATTAAAGCTCCTGGAACTCTTGATGGGGGAGATATTTTACAGATTGAGGAACATTTTTACATTGGTGTTTCTGCGAGAACAAACTTAGAGGGTGCCGGACAATTAAAACAAATTTTTGAGTCCGAGGGATATAAAGCAACGATTATTCATTTAGAGAAATTTTTTCATCTAAAGACAGGAATCGCCTATTTAGGGGACCAAACCATTGTTGTTGCTGGAGAATTTATTGACCATCCCGATTTCAACTCCTATAAAAAAATTATTGTTTCTCCCGAAGAGGAATATGCGGCCAATTGTGTCCGAGTAAATGACTATGTCATAATTCCCGCAGGCAACCCTGTGACGAAACAAAAAATCAATGAAGCCGGCTATCAAACAATTGAACTTGAAATGTCTGAGTTTCGAAAGTTGGATGGCGGATTAAGCTGTTTGTCACTGCGCTTTTAGTAGACTGCAAATTAAGAGGGGTGGGAGAGAGGATGGGAAATCAAGGGATTCAACAAGAACAATTAAGTCGGTCTATGAAACGGCGCCATTTGTTCATGCTTTCTTTAGGGGGAGTCATTGGAACTGGTTTATTTTTAAATGCTGGTTATACGATTAATCAGGCAGGAGCAGGTGGTGCCTTAATAGGGTATATATTTGGCGGCATCATTTTGTACCTTGTAATGGTGTGCTTAGGGGAGCTTGCTGTCTATATGCCTGTTACTGGATCATTTCAAACGTATGCAAGTAAATTTATTAGTCCATCGGCCGGCTTTTCTCTGGGGTGGATGTATTTCATAGGTTCTGCGACTACTGCAGGAGTAGAATTCACGGCAGCAGGAATCCTTATGAAGCGATGGTTTCCAGATATATCTGTTTGGGTTTGGTGTGCGATATTTATTCTCCTGTTATTTTTATTAAATGCCTTAACGACAAGAGGATTCGCTGAAGCCGAATATTGGTTTTCTGGAATTAAAGTTATAGCCGTGATCTTTTTTATCATCATAGGTGTTGGGGCAATAGTTGGAATTATTCCATTGGAGGATAGGCCTGCTCCTTTAATGCACAACTTAGCACCCACTAGTTTATTCCCTGCTGGGATTGCCATTCTCTTTGTCACAATGATGAATGTTATCTTTTCGTATCAAGGTTCAGAGTTGATTGGCATTGCAGCGGGTGAGAGCGAAGAACCTCAAAAGAACATACCTCGTGCCATTCGCAACGTGTTAGTAAGAATTATTGTCTTTTATCTTGCCTCTATTATCATCTTATCAGCCATTTTTCCAACGAAAGAGCTTGGATTACTAGAAAGCCCATTCGTGACTTTAATGGACCTGGCTGGAATTCCATTTGCACCAGATATTATGAACTTTGTCATTCTGACAGCCATTTTATCAGTAGGGAACTCATGTATCTATGCATCAACCCGGCTATTGTGGGCAATGTCTCATGAAGGAATGGCACCGAAAGTGTTTGGGAAATTATCCAAACGGAAGGTCCCTTTTTCAGCCCTCGTCTTTACTATGATTTTTTCATTATTATCTTTGTTAACAAGTGTAATTGCTGCTGATACAGTTTTTGTATTATTGATGTCTATTGCCGGAATATCGGTAACCATCTCATGGATAGGAATTGCCCTTTCCCAATTTATGTTTCGCCGTAAATACCTGCGGCAGGGTGGGAAATTAGAGGATTTACAGTATAGAGTTCCCTTCTACCCACTAATTCCTCTCATTTGCATTGTATTTTGTGTTTCAATATTAATATTCTTAGCATTCGATCCAACCCAATTAATAGGACTCCTCATTGGACTAGGATTCCTGGTTATTTGCTACTTTTCCTTCTATTTCAAAAATAGGGTGTCAGGCACCACAAATGTACACGGTCCATCACAGGTGGACAGTGATCTTTCACAAAAAAATTAAGCACAATTTTTAATATATTAAAATACTACTTTATTAAGAATTGATTTCAAAGGAGTATAAGGATTATGGAGCAGCTTAGGTGGGGAACACCGGACAAATTAAGAGGATTGTTGTGTGAACTAGTCAGTTGGCATAGTATGACATTAACGGAAGGTGAGCGTGAATTTCCCGGCAAAGTTCAGGCGAAGCTAAAAGAACTCCAATACTTTCGTGACAATCCTAACAACTTGGGACTGAATAAAGCGGATTTGGGTCGTCGCTTTTTAACGGCGTTATATAAGCATAAGGAAGTTAAGGACACGATCGTATTAATCAGTCATTTTGATACTGTGAATACTGAAGAATATGGGGACCTTCAGCCATTTGCCTATCAACCTGAAGAGTTGACAAAATTACTTTTTGATAGAATTGATGAATTACACGGCGATGCACAAGTGGATCTTCTATCGGGTCAATATTTATTTGGACGCGGGACAATGGACATGAAAATGGGACTTGCGATGCACATGGGGTTACTGGAAAAAGCATCAGTTGAAAAATGGCCGATTAATCTCCTGTTGCTCACCGTCCCTGATGAGGAGGTTAACTCCTCAGGTATGCGAGCAGCCATACCAAAACTATTAGAACTAAAAGAAGAGTACTGTCTCCACTATAAACTTTTCTTAAATGGGGAGCCAGTCTTTACACAAGAGCCCGGTGACAGAAGTTATTATATTTATTCTGGATCAATCGGAAAAATTATGCCGTCCGCACTCTTTTATGGGAAAGAAACACATGTAGGTGAGCCGCTTAGCGGTATTACTGCACCATATATTGCTTCATTTTTGACTCAGCGCATGGAATGGAATTTGAGCCTGCAGGAAAATGTAATGGGAGAATCCACACCGCTTCCCGTGACACTTCAGCAAAAGGATTTACGATTGGAATACTCCGTTCAAACCCCATACCGCTCAGCAGCATTGTATAACGTTTTTTTAATGAAACAGAAGGCAGAAGAAATTATGGTGAAATTTGAAATAATCGCTCAAGAAGCTGCGATGGCATGCAATCAATCCTATCAAGGTGTTTGTCTTAAGCAATCCGTCAAGCCCGTCGGAGAAGTCCGAGTTTTGCGTTTTGAGGATCTACAGTCGCATGCAATTCGAAAATTCGGCCGTGAATTAGTTGAGAAAGTGAAAGCAGAGGTTCAAGCTAACTCCAACTGGGATGATCGTGAAAAATCCTTACGAATTACCGACAGCCTGATGATTGAGTGCCAAGAACTCGCACCGGCGATTGTGTTAATGTTTGCACCTCCCTATTATCCAGCAGTTAATTCATCTGACGATCATCTTGTTAACAAATGTGTTAAATATGTGAGAGAAAAAGGACTGGAGAAATTTGCTTTACCAGTCAAACAAGTTCATTATTTCAATGGAATCAGCGACTTAAGCTATGTAAACTATCAAGATGATGGAAAAGGCTGGACTGCCTTTAAAGCAAATACACCGGTATGGGGGAGCAGCTATACCATCCCTTTTGATGAAATGGCACAACTACAGGCTCCTGTCTTAAATGTCGGGCCGTTTGGCAAAGATGCCCATAAACGGACGGAGCGACTACACATGAAAAATGCCTTTGAAGAGGTTCCATTCCTTGTTGAAGGAATGATTAAAATGATTTCTTCAAGTATGTATAAGATACCGTAATGAAATAACTAAATTGAACTGCACCGATTTCTGGGAGCAGTGTTTAATCAATGAATAATTGAAATAAGGTCATTGAGATTCAATCTCAATGACCCTTACTAGTATGTTTGAATACATTATTTGTATGTACTCAAGCCATATTGAATGGCTCCCACAAACCCATGCTTTGCTGATTCGATAATTAATTCATAGGCTTCTTCAAACCTAAGTTGATTTTCTAGCAATAATGCAAGATTTAACATAGAAGGGGGATTGCCTAAATTAATTGCATTCTTATAGTAGCTTTCTGCTTTTTTATAATCAGGTAGAATGTCAGAGTAACCAAATTGATAAATTTTACCTAATGCGTCTAATGCTTCAATTTCACCTTGAGTTGCAGCCATATTTAGGTTATGCAATGCTTGATTAACATCCAAAACAACCCCTAAACCTTTAAGATACATAATCCCTTGGTAATAAAGAGCACCTGCATGTCCAAGAAAGGCAGCTTTCGAAAAATAATCAAATGCCCTTAGGTAGTCTTTTGCAATACCTAATTGTTCACTTCCAAAATAGTGATGTTTACCCATTTCGAACTCCGCAGCTGGAAATCCTTTATTAATTATTTGAGTTAGCATCTCTATTGCTTCCAGAAAGCTTTCAGTTTCGTAAAATCTTTTATATTCTTTAAAGAGCTTCTGTGGAGTTTCTTCTTCTTTCTGAATTTGATCGGTATTAAGCATTTTATTAAAGTCATTATTAATCTTAGATTCATTAGATTTCAAATTAATCCCTCCTAATACTTCTTTTTATAATTGAGTGAGATGGAAGATGTAAGTAAAGAAAATTAAACCACTAGTGCTGGTCTTATTATAGGGGAACCCATTTGTTTTCAAGAGATCGTATTTTTAATAAGTATAATTAGGATGGATAAATGAACATCCCTTGTATTCTCTAAAAGAGAATGATCAAGGGATGCCTAATTAACATGAATAAAATGCTGACTTTCCAATTACCCACTATTACAAGTAATAGTTAGATGGGACTTTTTCTTCCTTTTTTTTTGAGTCTGTCATTTTATTTCATTTGCCAGTTTAAATGTTTTCGATAATCGTTGCTACACCTTGTCCTCCGCCTACACATAATGTAGCTAAACCAAAACGATCCTCACGTTTTTTCATTTCATGAATTAATGACACCAAAATTCTTGCTCCGCTGGCACCAATTGGGTGACCTAATGCAATCGCACCGCCATTAACATTTAACTTTTCTTTATTAAAATGCAATTCGCGGTCTACAGCGATTGATTGGGCAGCAAACGCTTCATTTGCCTCAATTAAATCAATATCTTCTAATGATAATGATGCAGTATTTAAAGCCTTTTTAACAGCTGGTACAGGTCCAATACCCATAATACTTGGATCAACACCAGCTACAGCATTTGCTTTAATAACTACTAATGGTTTAAGCTGCAATTCCTCAGCCTTTTTACGGCTCATCACTACTAAAGCAGCAGCACCATCATTAATTCCTGAAGCATTACCAGCTGTTACACTTCCGTCCTTTTTAAAGGCTGGACGAAGTTTTTCTAGACTTGCTGCAGTTGTTCCAAACTTAGGGAACTCATCCTGACTGAACACACTTACTTGACCTTTACGACCAGGGACTTCAACAGGAACAATTTCATCTGCGAATCTATTAGACTCAATCGCAGCTTGTGCCTTTTGTTGGCTCCATGCAGAAAATTCATCTTGCTCAACACGGGAAATTTCATATTTTTCGGCAAGGTTTTCAGCTGTAACACCCATGTGATAGTCATTTTCAGCACACCATAACCCATCTTGGATCATGCTGTCTAGAATTTTCTGATCACCCATTTTAAATCCGTTACGGCCGCCTTTTAATATATATGGAGACTGACTCATATTTTCCATACCGCCTGCCACTACCACTTCAGCTTCGCCTGAAAGAATGGCTTGTGTGGCCAAGTGCACGGCTCTTAAGCCTGAACCACAAACCATATTAATAGACAATGCTGGTGCTTCTTGTGGAACTCCAGCTGCAAGGGAAGCTTGTCTAGCTGGATTTTGGCCTGCACCAGCTTGTAACACATTACCCATAATAACTTGATCAACACTAGCTGGAGTAATACCTGCTCTTTCAATTGCCGCTTTTATTACTGTGGCACCAAGCACTTTAGCTGAAACATTTTGTAAACTCCCTAGGAAACTTCCAATTGGTGTTCTAACAGCACTTACAATTACAACCTCATTTACTGTCATCTGAATCACTCCCATAATAAATTTATTATACTCCTATGTATAATTCCTCTCATATGATACTACATATGGTAGCTAGTTTTATCAGTAACTCTTCGACAAATTTAGAGGTTAATTTAATAAAGTAAATAAATGGATTCCGCTAAAATCACTCTATCGGGGGGAGGAACTTATGCGGGGAAAATCCAATTGAGAGTGGATAAAAGTATAATTTTAAATTTACAACCAAACCAAAAGAAGACGTAAGAAGTTTGTCCAAATAGATAGAGAGAATTTTGTAGAAATCTAGCAGAAATTGTAGAAATGTATTCCAAGTTAGATTAACTACTTTCAGTTTTTAGGAAAGCTTTTTGTAAATTAGTAAAACAATTTGTCAAATATAGTTAAAGTGTTTTGGCTTTCTTTGATGATAAATAAAGAGAGAAGGGAGTAACATCCATATGAAATTATTCCCTTCAGATTGTCGAAAAATCCGAAAAATTACGGGTTTGCCGGCAGTCTTTTTTGTATAATTGGAATATAGATATTTATTTGAGGTGGATGGAATGCTAAGTAAGAATACACAGATAAATCGTGACTAATTAGAAATTATAGCTTTAGAACAACTTGTGCCTGCAAACCATTTGGTGCGCAAGATAGAAGCGTCTATTGATTTTTCATTTATCTATCCTCTTGTCCAAGATATGTATTCTTCAGAAAGAAGACGCCCAAGCATAGACCCTGTGATATTAATAAAAAATGCCTTTCATCAATATACCTTCGGTATTCGCTCTATGCGTAAAACTATTGAAGAAATTGAAACAAATATGGCTTATCGTTGGTTCCTAGGATTTGGATTTTATGATAAAATACCTCACTTCTCAACCTTCGGTAAAAATTATGAACGACGTGTTAAAGATACAGATTTATTTGAACAGATCTTCTATCGTATTTTGAAGGAAGCCTCAGATAAAAAATTGATTAGTAATGAGCATGTATTTATTGATTCGACACATGTTAAAGCAAGTGCGAATAAACATAAATTCGAGAAGAAAATAGTTCGAAAAGAATCGAAAGCATACGAGGCAAGACTTCAAGAGATCAGCGGCCGCATGAAATGATTATGCGAACTGTTTTGTACGCTCGTCTTTTATGTAATAACCACTCTCAGGGGCAGTAGTACTTTCTTTTATTTCCTTAAATTCCTCTTTCTCAAATTTATCTGGTGGAAAGGGGCTTTATATTATGTTCTTCACGGTCTCTATTAATCTCCACCTGGGAATCTCCCTGATAGTGTCATTTTCGAACCATTATTGATAAAGGTTATCGAGAAACAAGGGAAACCTTTTGCTGTTGCTGCTGATGCTGGATATAAAACACCTGCTATTGCCCAATACATATTTGAAAACGATATGATGCCTGCTTTACCTTATACTCTCCCTCGTACGAAAGAGGGTTACATGAAAAAATATGAATATGTTTATGATGAATACTACGATTGTTATATTTGTCTGCAAGGACAAGTATTGAAATATGCAACTGCGACGAAGGAAGGCTATCGTCAATACTTCTCTAAACCAATTGAATGTGAAAAATGTCCATTGCTTTCAAAATGCAGCCAGAGTAAAGAACATAAAAAACTCATTCAGCGCCATGTCTGGGAACACTATATAGAAGAGGTCGAATACCTTCGTTCTACACAAGAGAATAAAAGCATTTACGCAAGACGAAAGAAACCATTGAACGTGTTTTTGCAGATGCTAAGGAAAAGCATGGTATGCGTTGGATAACCTTAAGAGGCCTAAAAAAATTGTCCATGCAAGCGATGCTTACTTTTGCTGCCATGAATTTAAAAAAGATGGCCACCTGGACATGGAAAAGTCCAAAAAAGGCGTAATAATAGGCATAGGATAGGCCTAACTATTGCTCATACGAGCAAAAATACAACAAAAAGGCACCCGAATTGGCTCATCCGGATGCCTTTTGTCTACAATCTGAAGGGAGTAACATCCAAATGATGTTATTCCCTTGTTTTGTGTTTACTCGAAATAAAATTTTACTTTTCTAATTGAATCTTCAAGAGCTATACCAGTCGGATTCTAAATCACCAAACCTCCATCAACACTCAAAACTGTTCCGTTAATATACTTTGCATCATCTGAGGCCAAGAAAAGGTAGGCAGCTGCAATATCTTCAGGTTTCCCAAGTTTTTTAAGTGGGGTTTTATCCTTCATATAATTGAGAACCTTATCTGGAACAGCCGCAGTCATGCCTGTTTCTATGAAGCCAGGGGCAACCGCATTGACTCGAATTCCTTTTGGCCCAAATTCCTTACCCCAGCTTTTAGTTAATCCAATTACCCCAGCCTTTGTCGCTGCATAATTGGTTTGCCCAATATTCCCATAAAGTCCGACAACGGACGAAGCATTCAGGATCACACCCGAACCTTGTTTTAACATAATAGGAGCGACCGCTTTTGTGCATTTAAAGACACCCGACAAGTTAACTGAAATAACTTTCTCCCAATCTGATTCCTCCATTTTTGTAAGAAATCCATCAAGGGTGATACCAGCATTGTTTATCAAGACATCGATTTTACCGTGTTTTTGGATAATAGATTGAACCATTTCTTCGATTTGGGAGCTATCGGTTACGTTTACTTGAAAGAATTCTGCTTTTTCAGTATTCATTTCTTCCAATGCTTTTCTTCCAGCTGTTTCGTCATAATCACATATAACCACATTCGCTCCTTCGTTTAGAAACTTTATTGCTGTTTCTTTTCCTATTCCTTGTGCTCCGCCGGTAATTAAAACAACGCTTTCATTAAACTTCAAACTTACCACCTCTTTTTTAAAATTCATTCAACCACCAGAATTCATGAAGAGAAACCATTCAGTCTGAAATTTTGTCTAAATTGTGAACAAAAAAGCAGCGAATAATAGAAATTTGTCGATACTTGTTGAAAAAACGACTAATCTTTAGCCGCTAAACAACCGACTATCGTTTAAAAAACAATAGCGATTTGCTAAAAATACTATTCAATTTATAACAAAAATAGAACAAAGGAAAAATTATCCACCGGTTTTGGAAGCGCTTAAACCACTGATACTATTGGGTTTAAGAGGTTTATAAAAAATTTCTCTATATGTAATTCACATTGAGGTTAGAAATTTGTCGTAATATGCAATAATATATTTAGATTATTTTTAATGTTTGTTCTTTAATTGTTTGAAGGATGTTAGTATGATTAAAATGTCGATAAAAAGTTCAAGGAGGAATAAAAATTGACAACAAATTTTAATGTTTTTGAAGCTTGGAAGGATCTTTATAACCAGACTAGTAATTTATACGATGAAAAAATCATGGAGACTTTTCCTTCCCAGGGGATCGGGCAACTTTTAGACATGAATCTACAATTTAAAAAATTTCTTGACGAAACAACAGAAAAATATTTAGAACTTGGCAATCTGCCATCACGCAAGGATCTTGCTAACTTATCTTCTCAAATTGTTAATGTCGATACAAAGGTCGATAGCTTAGAAGAACTGCTAGAGGATAAATTGGAGAGCACTGACAATCAGGTGTCTTTTAAAAGCGAATTATCGGAATTGAAATCCGAAATGAAGAATCTGGATAAAAAACTGAATCAAATTCTATCCATTTTAAAGACTAAAGAATAACCTACATACTAACACCAATGGGGGATGAAAAACATGACAAATTTAAATGGTAAAGTAGCAATTGTAACAGGCGGCAGCAGAGGTATTGGTGCAGCTATTTCGATGGAACTTGCAAGACAGGGTGTAAAAGTGGTTCTTAACTTTGTTTCCCGTGAAGAACTAGCTGAAAAGATGGTAGCAGATATAAATGAAATCGGTGGGGAAGCTTATGCAGTTCGTGCGGACGTTTCCAATATCGAGGATGCAGCACATCTTGTACAGGAAGCCATTGATCATTTCGGAAGAGTAGATATTTTGGTTAATAATGCCGGTATTACGAGAGATAGCACATTTAAAAAGCTAAGCTCAGAGGATTGGAGAAGAGTAATTGATGTTAATTTAAACAGTGTTTACAACACAACATCTGCTGCACTTCCTTACCTTCTCGAATCAGATGCAGGCCGCATTATCAACATTTCATCCATTATCGGACAAGCTGGCGGGTTTGGTCAAACCAACTATGCAGCAGCAAAAGCCGGTCTAATTGGATACACAAAATCTTTAGCGCTTGAGTTAGCTAAAACAAATGTAACCGTTAATGCAATTTGCCCTGGATTTATCGGAACTGAAATGGTTCAAGCAATCCCTGAAAAAGTTCTAGCTGGAATTGTAGAAAAAGTTCCGCAAAAACGTCTAGGAAAACCGGAAGAAGTAGCTCGCGGGGTTGCTTTCCTATGTAGTGATGGAGCCTATATTACTGGACAGCAGCTTAATATTAATGGCGGACTTTACATGTAATTGTCATGAAGGCAGAAATCTATGTATATAGTAAATAATAATTAAGCTAAGGAAGGAGTGAACAACATGAGCGTACTTGCGGAAAAAGATTGGGACATGTTTTTTGACGCACTCCCTGAAGAGTACGGAACGCAAATCAAACGTGTCATGAAGGCAACCCAAGTGTTAACTGTTGATCCTAAGCCAGAAGTAGGTCCTACTCCCAAAGAGGTGATTTGGACTAAGAATAAAACGAAACTCTATCGTTATGTTTCTGAACAGCCGAAGAAACATAAAATCCCATTACTATTGATTTATGCATTAATCAATAAGCCATACGTTTTGGATTTAACTAAGGGCGGAAGTTTGATAGAATATCTAGTTAATAATGGATTTGACGTCTATCTTCTTGATTGGGGTACACCTGGATATGAAGATCGTAATATGAAACTAGATGATTTTATTATCGACTATATCCCTCGGGCCGTTAAAAAAGTCTTAAAGACATCAAAAGTTGATGAATTGTCCATTCTTGGTTATTGCATGGGCGGTACGATGACGTCTATTTTTGCAGCTCTTTACCCTGAATTACCGATTCGTAATCTGATCTATATGACAAGTCCGTTTGATTTTGAAGATTCTGGTTCATATGGTGCTATGTTAAATGAAAAATACTTTAATATTGATAAAGTAGTAGATACCCTTGGGGTGATTCCACCTGAAATGATTGACTATGGAAACAAGCTGTCAAAGCCAATGGCTAACTTCTATGGGCCATTTGTAAGTCTAGTTGATCGTGTTGATAATGAAAAATTTGTAAAAAGCTTTAAACTGCTGCAAAAGTGGTTAAACGATGGTATTCCATTCCCAGGTGAATCTTATCGCCAGTGGATCAGAGATTTTTATCAAAAAAACAAGCTGATTAAAGGGGAATTGGTCGTTCGTGGCCGCAAAGTTGATTTGAAGAATATCACGGCTAATGTACTAAATTTAGCAGGCCAAAATGACTTAATTGCCCAGCCACATATGGTAGAAGCTTTGATGGATGTTATTTCTAGTAAAGACAAACAGTTTAAAAATTTACCAGTTGGTCATACGTCAATTACATTTGGAAGCCAAGCTTCCAAAATTACCTACCCAACCATTGGCGATTGGCTGGCTGAACGTTCTAATTAATCATCAGCCTAAAACATTTATACCAAAAAGTGAGTGTTTTTAAACACTCACTTTTTGTATAGGTGAAAATTATTAATTAAATTACTAAAAAATATCAAGACAAATAATTATTTAAATGAACGGTTTTCATTATTAAAATAATTATTATTCTTACTTTACTTATAGGATTAATTGGGTTAAAATTTAAATAATTCAAAAAAGAAGTTAGCTGATTGGTCGACCAAAGGCTCCTAAACGCATAATGCGGAAAGGGGCCTTTTTTATTTTTAGTAAACAAATAGCCAATGAAGTATTAATTAACGCTTCATAGTAGGTCAAAAAGGGGTGTTAGAATGAATATTGATCATCTTGATGCTTTTATGTATGTGGTTCATCTTGAAAGTATCCACAAAGCAGCAGAAGCACTTTATTTATCTCAGCCAACCGTAACAGCGAGAATTAAAACATTAGAGCAGGACCTTGGCATCGAACTTTTTTTACGAAAGGGGAGAGGTTTGACACTATCTGAGGAGGGAAAAGCATTTATTCCTTATGCAGAACAAATTATTCGTACTTATCAACAAGGGAAGAAACTATTAAAAAAAGAAGACCATCCAGAGGAAATCGTGATTGGAGCGAATTTAATTACATCACAATATTTTATACCATTTGCCCTTCCTTCCTTAAAAAAAGCGCATCCTGAGCTTCGATTTAAATTTATTTCAGCTTCAAACGAAGTATTGCTTGAGAAACTGCTGCAAAGGCAGGTTGATATCGCCTTCTTAAAGGATGTTAATCATCGAGGAGTGAAAAATCATGAGCTTCTAAATAATGCTGTAAAATTAGTAGTTTATCCTGGACACTTATTTCAATTTCAAAAGAAAATCACTGTTCAACAATTAGCAAATGAACCTTTGGTATTTTTTGAATGCGGGGCTTTTGATTGGAATCGTGTTTATCATTTATTTGAAGTAGCCAATATTGAGCCAAAAATAGATTTTCTTGTTGATCACCTCGAGGTAGCAAAATCTATTATTCTTAATAAACATGGCATAGGTTTCTTACCATCCTTAAGTATTAAAGATGAACTTCAACGGGGAGATCTTATTGAGATAGATGTGTCTCATCTCCTGCAAATTCAGCAGCATATTTATGCCACCCATCTAATCAATGGCTTTGCACATAGGCTGGTCTGGGATGATATCCTTTTGTCCGTTAAGGAATTTAACAATCAAAGCATACTGACCATTAATTAAAATTTCTAATGAAAAGAATAAATTATTCTATTACTAAACGTATTGTCATTTCTCACTTCTAGGTGATAGGATTAACCTCAGGTAAATACACTTTTTGACTAAACTTTGGATAATTATTGCTGTAAATCCGACTATTCAAGTGTGTATTCTTGGGTATAAAAGGAGGATGTTGATGATGAAAGCGCAAAATGTAAATGATGTAAGACCTTTTATTAAACCGAAAAAACTAAATTCCTTTGGATCGTTTAAATATCTAAATTTGCCAGATTTACAGTTTTTTATCTGGTGCAATAAACAATATAGAGTCAATAGAGGAATCTATAATACGATTGATCAATGGTTTTACGAATATGGGATTATTAATATTTATTATCGCAGAATTCAGCTTTTAGCCTTTTTAGATTCTGTTAAAGAGGACTTGAATGAACCTCATTTATCTAAATTTATTAGATTTGGTCATGGAGGTCTTACTAAAAGACTGAATGATTTTATCAATAATAAGGATTAAGTTTTTTATTATCGTAATAGAGCGATAGATTTTTTTAATCAAATACAACAAATTTCCTATCAGAGAAAGTATTGCGATGTCCTCATTGCCAGTGTAGGATAAAAAACAATAAATAAAAAACATACTTTTCTGATTGGTTAAGTTAGAAAAAACGGAGGGAAATATCAATGAGTTATAAGTTGGGGATTTTAGATCAGAGTCCAATCTTTCCAGGAACAACTGCTTCTCATGCCTTGCAACAAACGGTTTTACTGGCTAAAAAAGCAGAGGAATGGGGATACTCGCGTTTTTGGGTTTCTGAACATCATAATGCCGAGCAACTAGCTGGATCGTCACCGGAGGTATTGATTTCCTATTTATTGGCTCAAACCAAGAGCATTCAAATTGGGTCCGGGGGAGTCATGCTTCAGCACTACAGTCCATATAAGGTGGCTGAAAACTTCCATGTCTTATCAAATCTGGCACCTAGAAGAGTCGACCTCGGAATTGGGAAAGCACCGGGTGGTCTTCCTTTATCCACAAAAGCCCTGCAGTATGGAACGGTCAACGATGGTAAGGATTTTTCAGAACGGCTCTCTTTTTTATTAGATTTAATTGAAAACTCAGTCGATAGCAGTCATCCGCTGGCAGGTATTCAAGCGACCCCGATTCCCCAGGAAAAGCCAGAAATTTTTCTACTTGGTGCAAGTGCAAACAGTGCTCGGCTTGCAGCAGATTTAGGAATTTCATTTGTTTTTGCTAAATTTATCAATAGTGATGAAGCGGTACTAGAAGAAGCAGCAAATCTTTATCGGGAAGGTTTTCCAAATGGACGATTGATTGTTTCGTTGGCTGTTATTGCTGCACCTACTAAAACAGAGGCAGAACAATTGATTGGGAACAGAAAAATTGTCAAAGTCCATCTTCAGAGCGGCCGCTCCGTGACTGTACAATCAACTGAGCAAGCGGACTTCTTTGGAAAGCAATCCGGTGAACCATATGAAATTACTGAACAAGAAGCAGACATTATTGCCGGAACACCAGACTATATAATGGAAGTTTTAAATCAACTTCATAAAACGTACCAGGTGGATGAATTTATCATACATACACCAATTGAACAAGAAGCAGCAAGATATCAATCATTTCAATTGTTAGGCCCTTTAAAAACGGCCAATTTAACTATTCAACCTCTAAATAGATGAGATTCGGAATGAGAGTTTCATTATTTTTTAAACGCTAAAACCAACTATTCAGGTAGGAATATATACAATTAAATAGTGAAGGGAAGGATATTGTAATGTCAAATAAAAGACAATTAAAACTAGGAACGATTATTCATGGCGTAGGAGGAAATATTGCCGCTTGGAGGCATCCAGAGGTATTAACAGATGCCAGTGTTAATTTTGATTTTTATAAGGAGCAAGCACAAAAATCTGAAACGGCTAAATTTGACTTTGTTTTTATTGCAGATGGCCTGCATATTAATGAAAAATCTTTGCCTCACTTTTTAAATCGGTTTGAGCCGCTTACGATTTTATCGGCACTTGCGGCTGTCACTTCACGTATCGGTCTTGCGGGAACCGTATCCACTTCCTATAGTGAACCATTTAATGTCGCAAGGCAATTTTCCTCATTGGATCATATCAGTCATGGCCGGGCTGGATGGAATGTCGTTACCTCCCCTTTAGAGAAAACAGCATTAAACTTTAGTAAAACGATTGAGGAGCATCCTAACCATCCAAAAAGATACCGAATTGCCTCTGAATATTTAGATGTTGCCAAAGGATTATGGGATTCGTGGGAAGATGATGCATTTATCCGCAGTAAAGAATCAGGAGTATTCTTCGATCCTGAGAAATTACATCCATTAAATCACAA
The DNA here is from genome assembly GCF_002585305.1 of Bacillus sp. AFS037270. The sequence continues at coordinate 192,803 of NZ_NUNF01000020.1, forward strand.
AGGAGAATTTTTCTCTGTGCAAGGTCCGTTAAATATTGGCAGGTCAAAGCAAGGGCGGCCGATTATCTTTCAAGCAGGATCATCCGAAGATGGGAAAAACCTTGCAGCTAAAGATGCTGATGCTATTTTCACTGGTCATGCGACATTGGAGGAAGCACAAAAATTTTATGAAGATGTTAAACGCAGGACTGCTGAATATGGCAGAAATCCTGATCACATTCTCGTTTTGCCAGGCATCGAGCCAATTGTTGGAACGACAGAGGAGGAAGCTGACCAGAAATATCAAGAGATTGCTAATTTAGTATCGATTGAGCAAGCATTAAACTATTTAGGTCGCTTTTTTGAACATCATGATTTTTCACAGTATCCACTTGATGAATCTTTTCCAGAAATCGGTGATTTGGGGTCAAATAGCTTCAAAAGTGGAACAGATCGAATAAAACAGGAAGCGAGAGAACAAAATTTAACTCTTCGCCAGGTTGCCTTAAGGGCTGCGACTCCAAGAACTCCGTTTATTGGTACGCCAGAAAAAGTAGCAGATCGCATACAGGAATGGTTTGAGGGATACGGAGCCGATGGATTCATTATTCAATTCAATGTTCCTAGTAATCTAACAAGTTTTATTGAGCTTGTAGTACCAATTCTGCAAGAACGTGGTCTTTTTCGAACGGAGTATGAAGCAGATACCTTACGAGGCAATCTAGGACTCCCGTACCCAGAAAACCGTTATTTAAAAAATATAGTGAAAAATGGTTAAGGGGTGGTTAATGTGAAACGAGTAGATTGGAAAAAATTATTACCTATTTCAATAGCAATTTTACTCTTATTATCAGGCTGTGCAAGTAGTACTGGTACAAAAAATAGTAGTTCACAAGCAACAAACGGTAAGGTTGAATCACAGCCTAACTCTGGGGGTGATTTAACTTATGCACTTGCAACCTCTCCTGATTCACTTGATCCGGCACGGAGTGGTTTAGCAGTTGCTGTTCGTGCATTCAGAACCATTTTTGACAGCTTAGTCGTTCAGGCGCCAGATAATTCAATCAAACCGTGGCTTGCTACAGAATGGACAATTTCAGATGATGGAAAAACTTATACTTTTAAGCTACGTAAGGACGTTAAGTTTCAGGATGGAACCCCTTTTAATGCGGAGGCTGTTAAATATAGTTTTGACCGGATTATAGATCCAAAAACCCAAGCCAAAAATGCGGTTGCCCTTCTGAAGCCCTATCAATCGTCAGAAGTTATTGATGATTACACAATCAAAATCAATCTTACAACCCCTTCAACGGCGTTTTTAAGTAACCTAAGCCAGGCAATGCTGGGAATTGTTTCCCCGACTGCGGCAGAAAAGTATGGTGATCAGTTTGGCAAAAATCCCGTAGGTACTGGGCCATATAAGTTTGTCAGTTGGGCAGATAATGCAGACATTGTGGTTGAAAAAAATAAAGATTATCACTGGGGCCCTTCCATTGTAGAAAACAAAGATGCACCTTATCTTGATAAAATAACCTTTAAAATCATTCCAGAAGAGGCAACTCGTATTGGCAGTGTCCAAAGCGGGCAAGTGCTTGCGGCAGAAACAGTACCGCCGCAAAATATTCAATCATTAAAAAATGATCAGAACACTCAATTACTTCAAGTGAACACAATTGGTTTACCATATACCCTCTTTTTTAATCAGAGAAGGGCTCCGTGGAATGATGTGAAAGCTCGTAAAGCAGTTCAGCTTGCGGTTGACGTGAATGCGATTGTAAAGACACTTTACTTAGATACCTATTCAAGAGCATGGTCTCCACTATCACCAGGTATTTTAGGTTATGATAAATCGCTTGAAAATGGAAGCAAGCTTGATGTAAAGAAGGCTAATCAGCTACTTGATGAACTAGGCTATGTAAAAGGGACGGACGGTATTCGTGAGAAGGATGGAAAGAAACTGACATTAACATATGTCGATGGAACTCCAAATCGTGAGAAGAGAAATGATATCGCCGTTATGGTCCAGCAGCAGTTAAAAAAGATTGGAGTTAAGGTAGAAATCAATATTACTAAGGACATTGCTTCAGTGGTTCAACAGAAAGCCGATTATGATGTGTATGGAAATAGCCAAGTTAATTCAGATCCCAACTCATTGCGAGCCTTTTATCACTCAACAACTCCCGATCAGGAGGCAACTGTAAAGAGGTTGGGTGGCGGTTCCGATCCAGAAATAGATCAATGGTTAGAAGCTGGCACAGTAGAAACTGACTTAGCAAAAAGAGAAGAGCTCTACAAAAAAGTCCAACAGAAAATTATTGATCAAGCGTGGATTCTTCCTATTTATGTATTCCCTTATACCGTGGCAGCATCTAAGACTGTTAACGGGATTAAGTTCGATTCATTAGGTTATCCGCTATTTAATGATGCAAATATTAAGAAATAATGGAATGGAGCTGGGAAATGTGGCACTTGCCAATAAGATTCTTTTAAAAATCTCTTCTGCATTAGTATCCATTTTTGGCTCCCTTATCCTTGTCTTTTTTATCATCTATTTGCTGCCAGGTGATCCAGTATTGTCCATGCTGGATCCTTCTACGGCAACAGCTGAAACGGTAGCCAATTTACGCAAGGAACTTGGGCTTGACCAACCAATTTATATTCAATTTGCCGATTATTTTTTGAACGTTCTACATGGGAATTTTGGTCAATCTATCATCAATAGCGAACCGGTCCTGCTTAAAGTCTTAGAACATTTTCCGGCCACCCTTACTCTTACACTTACGAGTGCCATATTTTCTATAGCAATTGGACTAATATTTGGAGTGCTCTCGGCAATATACAGGAATAAATGGATTGATTTTATTGCTAGGTTAATTGGTTTGTTTGGCATTTCAATGCCAACATTTTGGTCAGGCATTTTATTAATTCTCATTTTTTCCGTCTTTTTAAACTGGCTTCCCGCTATGGGATCAGATGGGTGGCAGACACTTGTCCTTCCATCACTGTCTCTTGGGTTTGTAGGTGCAGGATTAATCATTCGGATGGTAAGAACGAGCATGCTCGAAGTAGTAAATGAGCAATTTATTGTGACGCTTCGTGCGAAAGGACTTTCCGAACGGGTAATTATGTATCAACATGCCCTTAGAAACGCATTAATTCCTGCGATTACAATTATCGGTATTAATATTGGTGAATTAATGGCAGGTACTGTCGTCATCGAAACCGTTTTTTCCAGGCAGGGGATTGGCAGGATTGTTGCGGATGCCATCATGGCTAAAGATTTACCTGTTATTCAGGGGGTTGTGTTTTTTAGTGCGATTGTTTATGTGATAGTCAATTTACTAGTTGACTTATCCTATTCAATAATTGATCCCAGGGTTCGGAGGTCTGATCAAAGGTAAAGGAGGCAGTATAAATGAAAGAAATTGTTAATGTTGAAACAACACTGCGAGTTCCGAAATGGACTTTAAAGAGAAGGAAAACGAACTTTTCCATATCCAACCTTTTTTTATACACATCAACAGTTATTGTACTATTTATTATTGCCTGTGCCATATTTCCAAAGTGGATTGCGCCTTTTTCCCCAACCTATATGAATACAGAATTTATCCTAAGTAAGCCAAGTGCAGATCATTGGTTTGGAACGGATTATTTTGGCAGGGACGTATTTAGTCTCGTCATTTATGGAAGTCAAGATTCGCTTATTATTGGTGTAACATCAGTACTTATAGGTGGAATTATCGGTGGAAGTATTGGGGCATTTGCTGGATATATCGGCGGATTTGTTGATGTAATCTTAATGAGGGTCATCGATATTTTAATGACTATTCCAGGAATACTTCTTGCCTTAGCCATAGCTGCTGCTCTTGGCCCTAGTTTATTTAATATTGTATTGGCTGTAGCGGCTTCGGCAATTCCAGGCTATGCACGTGTGATGAGAGGACAAATGATGAGTATAAAAAAAAGAAAGTTCGTCGATGCATCGCGTTCAATTGGGACACCTAGTTGGAGGATATTCCTATGGCATATCTTACCTAATTCCTGGTCACCGCTTCTTGTTTTGGGGACGATAGGTCTTGGTACTTCGATTTTAATTGGTTCAGGGTTAAGTTTCCTGGGTCTTGGGACCATAAAGGAAATTCCTGATTGGGGAGCCTTACTATCACAAGGAAGAGGATATTTAACAGTGGCATGGTGGATTTCCACCTTTCCGGGTTTAGCCATTACTCTTTTCGTGCTCTCAATCAATATTATTGGCGATAAACTTCGCGATTCCTTTGACCCAAAAACGAGGTAGGGGGAGAGAAAAAATGGAGAAATTACTTGAAATAAAGAACTTACAGGTTGATTTTACTAGTAGCAATCATCAGTTAACTGCGATTAAAGATGTCACATTAGATATTAAAACAGGAGAAACGGTCTGTATCGTTGGGGAGTCAGGAAGCGGCAAAACGGTAACTTCTAAAACGATTATGAGGCTTATAGATTACGAGAGTGGAAAAATAGCGGAGGGAAGTATCGTAATCGATGGAATCGATCTTACAAAACTTTCACCAAAAAAACTCCGTTCCATTCGCGGGAAAAAAATAGCGATGATTTTTCAAGAACCGATGGCCGCGTTTGACCCTGTCTTTACCATTGGGAAACAAATCATGGAGACCATCCTTGAACATAAGCATTCAAATAAGTTAGAAGCTAAAGCGAGGGCCATTTATTTACTAAAGCGAGTGGGTATCTCGGATGCTGAAATTCGTTTGAACCAGTATCCAAATGAGTTGTCCGGAGGTATGCTGCAAAGAGCGATGATTGCGATGGCACTTGCTTGTGATCCAGATTTACTTATTGCAGACGAACCGACTACCGCACTGGATGTGACCATTCAAGCGCAAATATTGCAGCTTCTTCAAGAATTGAAAGAAGAACTGGGCATGTCTATCCTATTAATTACCCATGATATGGGCGTTGCAGCAGAAATGGCAGACCGAATTATTGTGATGTATGCCGGTAGTATCGTTGAGCAAGCCGACGTGAAACATTTGTTTGAACGGCCCTATCATCCATATACATATGGATTATTACAATCGATCACGACAGTGGATAGTGATAGGAGCAAAAAACTATACTCTATTAAAGGTTCGATTCCAAGCTTAGCTGACTTACCTTCTGGATGTCATTTTCATCCCCGCTGCCCATTTGCGACGGATCTTTGCAAAAGTGAATCACCTCCATTATTGGAAGTTAATAATCGTCAGACAGCTTGTTGGTATGCGGAAGAGGTAACAGAAAAACTCTTCAATAAAGATTTGGAAACGAAAGTTGACGTACAGCCTCAAAAAGAAATGGCTCAAGCGATTCCCTTGGTTATTGGTGGTGAACCATTGTTTGAGGTTCAAGATTTAAGTAAATATTATTCAATTGGGAAGAAACTATTTTCTCGACAGCCAACCTATATTAGAGCTGTTGATAGCGTGTCCTTCCATATCAATGAAGGGGAAACCTTTGGGCTGGTTGGAGAATCGGGCAGTGGAAAATCGACATTGGGCCGAGTTCTCTTGCAACTAGAAAAACCTACCAGTGGAGAGGTATTCTTTCAGGGCCAGGATTTGTCAATATTGTCAGCAAGAGAATTACGTGAAAAGAGAAGGGATATGCAAGTTATCTACCAAGACCCATATGGATCTGTTAATCCCCGCTGGAAAATTGGGGATATTATCGGAGAACCTCTTCAAGTTCATGAAACAATTAGTGTGAAAGACAAGAATGATAGAGTTCAAGAATTATTAGAGATTGTCGGGCTAAATAAAAACAGTTTTGATCGTTATCCACATGAATTTTCTGGCGGCCAGCGTCAGCGTATTGCGATTGCTAGAGCGATTGCGCTAAATCCCAAGTTTATTTTAGCCGATGAAGCGGTATCAGCTTTAGATGTTTCCGTTCAGGCTCAAATCATTAACTTATTACAGGATATCCAAAGGGAACGAAATCTAACTTATTTATTTATCGGCCACGGATTAAATATTGTTCGGCATATTTCCGATCGGATCGGTGTGATGTATTTAGGTCAATTGGTGGAATTGGCTAATAGTGAAGAATTGTTTTTACATCCTGCCCATCATTATACAAAAGGTCTCATTGAATCAATCCCAGTAGCAGATCCCACGCGCTTTAGGGAACGGATAACTCTAAGTGGCGAAATTCCATCACCAGCAAACCCGCCATCTGGATGCAGATTTCATACCCGCTGTCCCGCAGCGACTGCCCGTTGCCGTGAAGAACAGCCGATATTTAGAGAAGTGTCTAAAGGTCATTCGGCTGCATGCCATCATCCAGTGTAAATGGGCTGGTTGAAGGATGAAATAGTAGAAATCAGGATGAAGTGTCCTTCATAAGTGATATGAAAGACAAAAATAAAACATTCCAAGGACGAAGTGTCCTTCATATAAGGCTAGGGATTTAAATAGGAGGAATAAAGGATGAAATTTGTTGTGTTTGATTTAATGAGTAATCATCCAAATGGTGTAACAGGAGAGGTATTAACGGAACAAGAAAGAATTCAATAAGTCATTGATCAAGCTGTTTTCGCAGAAACGCTTAGATTTGATGGATATGGAGTAGGTGAGAGGCATGGTGCTCCATTTCTATCTTCTTCACCAGCCCTAATGTTAACGGCCATTGCAGCGCGAACCTCAAAAATACGCTTGATGCCTACCATATCCGTTTTGAGCGTCCTTGACCCAGTGCGAGTAGCAGAGGATTATGCCACACTTGATCATCTATCGAGTGGAAGATTGGAGATGATGATTGGAAAAGGTAATGATCCGCGCCACTACCCCTTATTCGGAATCAAAGAGGAAGAGCAATGGATATCACTAGCTGAGCGGTATGATCTTCTTAAACGCTTATGGTCTGAAGAAAATGTCTCATGGGAAGGGACATATCGTTCTCCATTAAATAATGTGACAACTGAACCTAGACCCTATCAGAAGAAGATACGAATTTGGCATGGCAGTGCATCTAGTCCACTTTCTACTGAGCTTGCAGCAAAGAATGGGGAACCGATTTTTTCATCAAATGCTTTTCATCCCATGGCAAAATACAAAGAATTAATTGATCATTATCGTGAACGTCTTGAATTCTATGGGTTCGATTCAAAAAACGCTGTCGTCGGTGCTGGAGCAGGAAGCTTATATTTGGCTAACACAACAGAAGAGGCCATTAACAGGTTCCGGCCATATTATGACACTTATATGAATACAGATGCATCAAAACATAACCAATCTCCATTTAAGAGCCTTGAGGATCACGTACAAAACGGTTCACTTTTAATAGGAAGTCCAGATTATGTAATAGAAAAGATACTTAAATACCATCAAGCATTCGGACACCAAGTACAAAGTATAAGTGTGGGGGGGTTAAGTCAGGAAGAACAATATGAGCAACTAGAAAGATTCGCTACGGAGATTATGCCAGTGCTTAGAAGTGAGATCCCTAGTACTATTTGGGAAATTGAAAAAGCAGCAGTCGATTAATGATACCTATTTGCTCCAAATTGATTTGAGCGGGAAGGGGGAATTCAATGAGCAATCAAATCCGTACCATGCATCTAAATTTATTTCTATATAATCTGGGACATCATGAGGCCTCCTGGCGTCACCCGGAATCACTGACTGATCAATTGATGGATTTTACTTATTATAAACAATTGGCACAAAAAGCAGAAAAGGCAAAAATGGATGCCATTTTTCTCGCCGATCGTATTTCAACATCACCTGCTGCGGTTGAAAAAGGTTCCCTTGTTTCTTTTGAACCAACCACGTTACTTTCGGCAATAGCCGCAGTTACGGAACGGATTGGATTAATTGGTACTGTTTCAACTAGTTTTAATGAGCCCTATAATGTGGCACGGAGATTTTCTTCTCTGGATTTTTTGAGCAAAGGACGTGCTGGCTGGAATATCATTACTTCTGGAACCGATAGTGAGGCTCAGAATTTTAATCTTGACCGAATTCCAAATCATACTGACCGCTATAAAAAAGCAAAAGAGTTTTTTGAAGTAACCATGAAGCTTTGGGATAGCTGGGAAGATGATGCGATTTTAGCAGATAAAGAGAATGGGATTTTTGCAGATAATCAAAAAGTACATGAAATACATCATAACGGAGAATATTTTAAAGTTCGAGGCCCATTAAACATGCCAAGGTCTCCACAGAAAAGACCCGTTCTCTTCCAAGCAGGAACTTCAGAGGATGGAAAGGAATTTTCTTCTCAATACGCTGATGCTATTTTTACGGCCCATCAAACCTTTGAAGATGCAGGGGAGTTTTATAAAGATGCAAAAGAAAGAATTGCAAGGATCGGCAGGAATCCAGATCAAGTAAAAATATTGCCGGGAATTAGTTTTGTTATAGGTAATACAGAAGAAGAGGCAAAAGAAAGGGAAGAAGAATTAGCTGAATTCATGAATTTCAGCCATAGTTTGATTCAGCTTTCTAACAGAATTGGAGTGGATTTAACATCTGTTCCTTTGGATGAACCGCTGCCCAATCTACCTGATAGTAAAGAAATACAAGGTCACCAAAGTAGGACTAAATTAATCATTGAGTTGGCCCAAAGAGAGAATCTTTCTATTAAACAATTACTTGTTCGCTTAGGAGGAGGTAGAGGGCATTATACAATAAGTGGGACACCAAAGAGTATTGCAGACGAGCTTGAATTTTGGTTTCTTAACGGAGCAGCTGATGGATTTAACATCATGCCACAAATAATGAAACGTGATTTTGATCTTTTTGTCCATTTAGTCATTCCTGAATTGCAACGCAGACAATTATTTAGAACGGATTACGCAGGTAATACCTTGAGAGAACATTATAATTTGCCATTTCCCTTAAATTAATTTACTTCTATTAAAAGGGTGCTATGAGAACTTCAGAAATGAAGTTTTTTAAAACCTTTAATTCCTATTTGTTGGATGTGGTTAGTTGGGTATAAAAAGGAGGAGAGCTAGATGAAAGAAAAATTTCCTATTTTAAAAGGGGCAGAACCATTTTATTTTCAAGGAAACAAAATCGGTATACTTATTTCACATGGATTTGTTGGTACTCCTCAAAGCGTACGTTACCTAGGTGAGAGACTCTCGCAGTATGGGTATTCTATTCTAGCTCCAAGACTAAAGGGCCATGGAACTAATTATTCAGATTTAGAAAGTTGCATACATGAAGATTGGTTTGAATCATTGGAAAGGGGCTATTATGAATTAAAGAAGGAATGTACAAGTATATTTGTCTTGGGGCAGTCCATGGGAGGCACATTGGCACTATGGCTTGCTCATAAATATCAAGATATAAAAGGAATTGTCTTAGTTAATCCAGCCTTAACGATTCCGTCTTATGAGTATGTACGTGGTAGGCGCCTGCCGAGATATATTGATGAAGGGGACCCTGATATTAAAGCAAAAGATGTGATTGAGATCACCTATCCAAAAGTACCGATAACGGCTATTCATCAACTGCAAACACTAATGGAAATAACCCCAGCGATATTACCAGAAATTCATTGTTCTGTTTTAGGGGTAAAGTCACAAGTGGATCATGTCGTACCACCGGAAAATACGGATTATATTATTAATAATATTAGGTCTAAAGTAAAAGAAACCATTGTCCTGCCCGATTCCTATCATGTGGCATCTTTGGATAATGACAAAGACCAAATTGTTGAGGGGAGCCATTATTTCGTTCAACAACAAGTAAGCCATGGTGTGATCTAGGTATAAACTTTGTTTTTATGCTCGGATTAATTGATAGTTTTTATGTATTTAAACATTATATTTTTCTATCAGATAAAGTATAGAAATCCAATTCTTTACGTGATAGGATAAAGCACAAGAAATAAAAAGTATTCCTATCATATAACTTGGATTAAAAATCAAAAGGAGGATCGCATAATGTCTCATCACAAAAAATTAAAATTTGGCGCAATCATTCATGGGGTGGGAGGAAATATTGCTGGGTGGAGGCATCCTGATATTCAAGCAGATGCAAGTGTCAGTTTGGATTTTTACACCAATCAAGCCCAGAAGGCAGAAGCAGGAAAATTCGACTTAGTCTTTATCGCAGATGGCTTGCATATAAACGAGAAGTCGATTCCCCACTTTTTAAATCGTTTTGAACCACTAACGATTTTGTCAGCCCTTGCTGCTGTTACCTCAAAAATAGGTCTTGTGGGAACACTCTCAACTTCCTATAGTGAACCTTTCAACGTAGCAAGACAGTTTGCTTCACTTGACCATATCAGTCATGGTCGGGCAGGATGGAATGTGGTTACTTCACCATTAGAAAAAACGGCTCTAAACTTTAGCAAAACGATTGAAGAACATCCTGATCATGCAAAAAGATATCGAATTGCAGCTGAATACCTCGAAGTAGCGAAAGGACTTTGGGATTCATGGGAAGATGATGCTTTTGTTCGAGACAAAGAAACAGGGGTATTTTTTGATACAGATAAATTGCATCATTTGAATCATAGAGGGGAATTTTTCTCTGTGCAAGGTCCGCTAAATATCGGTAGATCAAAGCAAGGTAGACCGGTCATATTTCAAGCTGGATCTTCCGAGGCAGGAAAAAACCTTGCAGCCAAAGAAGCAGATGCCATCTTTACAGGACATCCAACATTAAAAGCCGCACAAACATTTTATCAGGATGTCAAAGAGAGAGCAAAAGCCTACGGACGGAATCCAGATGAGCTCGTGATCCTTCCAGGGATTTCGCCCATTATTGCTGCAACAGAGGAAGCGGCAGAAAGAAAATATCAAGAAATCGCTAGTCTCGTATCCATCGATAAAGCACTTGACTATCTGGGACGATATTTCGAGCATCATGATTTTTCACAATATCCTCTCGATGAACCGTTCCCTGAACTCGGTGATTTAGGTAAAAATAGTTTCCGAAGTCATACTGATCGAATTAAACGGCAAGCAAAAGAAGAAAAATTAACGCTTCGCCAAGTCGCCTTACGAGAGACAACACCAAAACCTGCTTTTTTTGGAACACCGGAAAAAGTAGCGGACCTCATTCAGGAATGGTTTGAAGCGGGTGGCGCTGATGGGTTTATAATTGGTTCTGCTGTACCCAAGGGGTTAAATGATTTTGTAGACTATGTTGTGCCGATTCTTCAAAAACGAGGAATTTTTAGAACAGATTACGAGGCTGACACATTACGTGATAATCTAGGAATTCCTTATCCAGAAAACCGTTATACAAATAAGGTGGTAACCCATTGAATAGTAAATACAATCAGTCTATATGCCGGCTAGTCAACTAGAGGCTCTCTATATTAAGATGATAAATCTTAAATGGGGAGCCTATTTTGTTAAAAATAAAAAATTAATGGAGGAATTTAAGATGAGTAAAGAATTATCAGTTGTGGTTTGGGCTAAAGAAGGATGTCATTATTGCGGGGAAGTAAAACAATATTTAGAAGATAAAGGAATTAAATATAAAACTGTTGATGTTACTCATCATGATGAGCGCAGAGATATTTTGGAGATCAAGTATGGTGTTCGTCATGTACCTGTCGTTGAAATTGGTCAAGGGGATTTATATGAGGGTGTGACAAAAGTAGGGATCGAACATATTGAAGCAGTACTGGAGAAAATTAATAAGAGTAGTATTTTAAAATAATTCCGACTAAATTCATATGTTACTAGTTTAAAGAAGGTATTTAGTATGCACTACATAATACAGCAGCGCTAGTAACTTTGTATAAAGAGTTGGGGAAAAATGTGAATAAAGGGTGGATCATTATGAAATTTAAAAAATCATTTCTATTAACATTGACGCTATTGACTGCAATAGTGGCGGGGGCATGCTCATCACAAGAAACTAGCAAAACTTCCAAAGCAAGCTCGAATACAGCTAAAGGAGAAGCAAAAGTACAAAAAATAATAGTGGGGACAGGGACACAATTTCCGAATGTTTGCTTTATCGATAAAAATGGAAAGTTAACCGGTTATGATGTGGAATTAGTTAGAAAAATAGATGAAAAACTGCCAGAGTACAAATTTGAGTTTAAAACAATGGAGTTTTCCAACCTGTTAATTAGCTTAGAAACAAATAAGATTGATTTTATTGCCCACCAGATGGAAGTCAATGAAGAACGACAAAAGAAGTTTCTTTTTAATAGTGAACCGTATAATATTTTTCCTCTTCATGTAACAGTGAAACAAGATAACGATAAAATTAATTCCATTAAAGATTTAAAAGGGAAAAAGGTTATCGTAAGTGCGACCAGTAACTCAGCTGTATTTATCGAAAAGTATAACAAGGAACATAATGCAGGTATACAAATTGTTTATGCAGGTAATGGACCAGATTCTACCATTAATCAAATTAAAACAGGCAGAGCAGATGCCACCATTACGACACCATTTTCAGTGGATTTCCTTAATAAGCAAGTGGATGCTCAAGAAAAAGTAGTCGGTGAACCACTCTTAAATTCAAAAGTTTATTTCCTTCTAAGAAAAGATGAAACACCACTACAAAAGAGAATTGACGAAGCGCTTGTAGAGTTGAAAAAAGAAGGAGTCGTTGGCGAATTAAGTAAAAAATGGTTAGGAGCTGACTATACCGTCAACTTTTAAATCGTAGCTCGTTAGTGTTTGGAGGTTGTTTAAAAATGGGCAAAGCGTTTGATCCTTTATTAATTATTGAGTTTTTACCAACACTACTGCATTATCTAGGGGTAACTCTTGAGATTTTAGCAGCATCTATTTTTCTAGGACTAATCCTCGGTGTAGCAGCCGCTATACCGAGGTTGTTTAAAATTCCTTTCTTAAATCAACTGGTCATTCTATATGTTTCGTTTATTCGCGGTACACCGATTTTAATCCAGTTATTCCTAGTATTTTATGGCCTGCCCGCAATTCTAATGATTTTCAATATTGATATTTCTAAGCTAGAGGCTATTTATTTTGTGATTATTACTTATGCAATTAGTAATGGAGCAAGCTTTTCAGAAATTTTTCGCGGAGCCATACGTGCTGTTGATAAAGGGCAGACGGAAGCAGCATATTCAGTTGGAATGACAAGCACGCAAAACTTCTTTCGGATTGTTTTACCACAGGCCTTACGGATTGCTTTTCCAAATATGGCAAACTCCTTTATTGGATCTTTAAAGGATACGTCCCTTGCTTTCAGCATTGGCGTGATGGATATGGTAGGCAGAGGAGATACGCTTATTTCAGCAACCGCTCATGCATTGGAAGTGTATACATCCCTTTCTATCATCTATTATGCTGTTGTTCTATTGTTTGAAAAGATTTTTAATAAATTAGAAAAACATTTCAATCGTTATCAGAGTGCTGATATATCAGTTGCTGCTTAAAAAGGAGGGGTATACATGACAATCGATCTTCCTTTTATATGGATCGCTTTTAAAGAAATTATTAAAGCTCTTCCCATTACTCTCATTTTAACCATTGTTCCCTTATTGGTGGGATTCTTAATTGGATTAATTGTTGCACTTGTAAGGATCTATAAAACAAGATTTGTATACCAGGCAGCTAATGGGTATGTTTCCTTTTTTAGAGGAACTCCCATTATCATGCATATTATGGTCATTTATTATGGAATCCCCTTATTAGTAGACCAAGTATCGTCAAAGTTTAATTTGAATATCCAATCTAGCAAAATTCCCATTATTATGTTTGTTTTAACCGCTTTGTCACTAGCAGCAGGTGCCTATTTATCAGAAATTATCCGCTCAGGGATTATCAGTGTGTCAACGGGTCAATTGGAAGCTGCTTATTCAGTGGGGATGACGAAGCTTCAAGCGATGTTCCGAATTGTTCTTCCACAGGCATTAGCACAGTCTGTTCCAAATTTTACAAATATTTTCGTTGGTTTTTTACACACATCATCTATAGCATTTCTTGTATCTGAAAAAGAATTGACGGGTGCTGCTAATATTGTCGCTTCAACTAACTTGAAATTTTTAGAGGCTTTTATTGCTGCTGGAATAATTTATTGGGGACTTACGATTATTGTTGAGGGAATTTCTTTTTTATTAGAAAAACGAGTAACGTCGTATAGTCGAGGAGGCGTGTCATGATTATTTTAAAAGACATAAAAAAATCATTTAACAAATCGCAGGTGTTACGAGGTATTAATTTAAAAATAAACCGTGGTGAAGTGGTTACCATACTTGGACCAAGTGGTTCAGGGAAAACCACTTTACTACGATGCTTAAATTTTTTAGAAAGACCTGAGGCTGGTATTGTACAAATCGGCAATATCCAGGTTAATGCAAAGAACGCTACGAAAAAGGATATTTTGTCGGTAAGAAAACAATCGGCAATGGTTTTTCAGCACTATAATTTATTTGCTCATAAGACAGTGGTGGAAAACGTAATGGAGGGTTTGGTGGTTGCAAAAAAAGTAAAGAAAAAGAATGCCAGAATGATTAGTGAGAGAGTGCTTGAAAAAGTGGGTCTTAGTGATAAATTACATTTTTATCCTTCTCAATTATCGGGCGGGCAGCAGCAGAGAGTAGGAATTGCAAGGGCATTAGCAATAAACCCTGAGGTTATTCTTTTTGATGAGCCAACGTCGGCATTAGATCCTGAATTAGTTGGAGAAGTTCTATCCGTTATAAAAGAAATTGCACAAGAAGGAATTACGATGGTGGTTGTTACCCATGAAATGAGTTTTGCTAAAGAAGTGTCTGATCGTGTTCTGTTTATGGATGGGGGAGTCATCGTGGAGGAAGGAACTCCATTGGAGATATTCCATGCACCTAAGGAGGAAAGAACTCGTCGATTTTTACAACGAATTTCGGGTGAATCGTTTTTTGCACCGTTAAAAGAGCAGGTAAATTAAAAGAGAATAAATATTAATCTGAATAAACGTGAGGTAATGGGAATGAAAAAGATGCGTGTGTTTTTCGTACTCTTAGGACTTGTAATATCTATCGTGTTAACTGGATGTTCATTTAATAAAGAAAGTGAACAAACAGGTGCTAAGGAAGTAACGAAAAAAGAATCTGTAGATTTAAGTAAAGTTACTTTACGCGTTGGCCAAACGGGTTGGGGAACAATCCAGGAAGCCCTTAAGGCAGCCGGTCTTGAGGACACTCCTTATAAAGTAGAGTACAGTGTGTTTCAAGGCGGTAATTTAATTTTAGAGGCAATGACGGCTGGTCATGTTGATTTTGGGATCACTAGTGAAATTCCTCCTCTTTTTTCATCTTTGGCACAAAATGGGGAGCATTCGAAAGTTATTGCAATTCAACAATCTAATACGCTACAACAGGAACTAGTAGTTGCAAAAGGATCTCATATTAAAAATGTCGCAGATTTAAAAGGAAAAAAAGTGGCATATGTACAAAATACAACAGCTAATTATTTTTTAATCAAAATGTTGGAGGATGCGGGTTTAACTTGGAATGATATCAAGGCTGTTCAATTGACTACTTCTGATGGATTAGCTGCGCTTCTTGGCGGGAATGTAGATGCTTTAGCAAGTTATGGGAATGCCATTATCTCTGCTCATCAAAAGGGAGCATCTACGCTGGCTACTGCAAAAGATATTTTATCAGGAGATTTCCAAGTCAATGCCTTAACAGAGGCTATAAGTGATCCAGGAAAACACGCCGCCATAGTCGATATGTTAGAACGAGTAAATCAAGCATATAAATGGCAAAGAGAGAATCCGGAAAAATGGGCCAAAATAGTAGGAGCAGAAACAAAACAACCGTATGATCAAGCTTTCCAAACATTTAAAGATGGAGAAGCACAACGACCAACACGGATAATCCCTCTTTCTGATTCGAAAACAGACTCTCAGCAGGATATAGCCAATGTCTTTCATAATGCGGGAATTATTAATAACAAAATTAATGTCACCACTTTCTGGAACCATGAATTTGATCAGGAATTATCAAAAATCGTTAATCAATAGTGATGATGTTGTCAAAAAAGAAATTTCTATTTAAAAAAGCAGTTCTTCTTTTTTGAAATCCTTCAAAGTACTAGTGCTAGTTTAATTCCGACTATTCGTGTAGATTAAATCAGTATTTTAAATGACATTGGAGATGATCGAATAACTAAATGGCGAAAGGATGACTAATATGGCGATCAACCAAATTACCATAGATGAATTAAAGGAAGAAGAGAAAGAGGCAGTACGACAATTATTAGTGGAGAGCTATCAACAGTATGAGCATGCTTATAAAAGTGCTCAAGTTTGGGAGGAGTACTTAACCAACATTATAGCATCCGTCGATAATCCAAACGTGGAAAAAATTTTGATTGCCAAAAGTGATGACAAAATTCTTGGGACCTTACAGTTATTCCTGTCTTCCGAAAAGGCCTATCAAAGACCAGAATTACGGATATTTTCACCAATTATTCGTCTATTGGCGGTTCATCCGAAAGCCCGTGGACGCGGCATTGCACAAGAATTATTAAAAGAAGGACTTCAATTTGCAAAGTCTCAAGGATCAAAAGAGTTGTATTTGCATTCAGGTGATAAAATGCAAAAAGCGATTCGGCTGTATGAATGGTTTGGTTTTAAACGAGATCAAACAAAAGAATTTTATAACAATGATAATTTAGTAAAATGCTATCGATATGATTTATAAGAGAGGACATTACTATGAATCAGCAGGAATTAGAATCATATTTAATTTCGGTCCGTCGTCATTTACATCAATACCCAGAATTATCAAACCAAGAGTTTGAAACCACAAAATCTATTGAAAAATGGCTAAAGGAATTAGCTATCCCGATTCGGAACACAAACTTGAAGACAGGTGTTTTTGCGGATATAAAAGGTGGTAAACCGGGACCCATTGTGGCGATACGTGCAGACATTGATGCACTGCCAATTGAGGAGAAAACGGGACTATCTTATGCTTCCAAAATAAAAGGAGTTATGCATGCCTGCGGCCATGATTTCCATACCGCTGCCCTCATTGGTGCGGCCTATTTATTAAAAGAAAATCAGTATAAGGTAAATGGCACTGTCCGCCTGATTTTTCAACCGGCAGAAGAGTTAGGAGGAGGGGCAAAACATGTGATAGAAGATGGTCAGTTGAATGGAGTGGAAGCAATTATTGGGCTTCATAATAAACCTGAGTTACCAGTTGGTACAATAGGAATAAAAGAAGGACCATTAATGGCAGCAGTGGATCGCTTTCAAATTGTATTATATGGGAAGGGGAGTCATGCGGCACTCCCGCAAAATGGAAATGATCCGATTGTAGCAGCCGGGCAGTTGATCACAGCCCTTCAGACCATTGTTAGCAGGAACGTGTCACCGCTTCAAAATGCAGTAGTGAGTGTGACAAAAATAATAGGCGGCAGCACGTGGAATGTTATTCCGGGTGAAGTCAGCTTGGAAGGGACCGTTCGTACCTTTAACCCAATTATTCGGGAAGAGATAAAAACAAAGTTTTACACGATCGTAAACGCAATAGCTGCCGCTTTCTCACAAGAAGTAGAAATCAATTGGTTTCCAGGTCCACCGGCACTAGTAAATCATAAATCGGTAACCGAGATTGTGGAAACCGCTGCCAAACAACAATCTTTGGAAGTAATCCAACCAGAACCTTCGACGGCAGGTGAAGATTTCTCTTATTATCTTCTGCATACCCCAGGAACCTTTGCCTTTTTTGGTACTAATGGGAACGAAGATTGGCACCATCCTGAATTTACAGTTGATGAATCAGCCCTTTTAAAAGCAGCTTATTTTCTATATGAAAGTGCAAGAGAATTATTGAATCAACATTCTATTAGTTAACAAATTTAAAGTTTATGATCCAATCGAAAAACGTTTCATTTATAAAAATAAAATCTATAAATAGGAGTGATTCGGGTGGGGAATATTCTTCGTGATGCTGTGGAAAATAAGCGCAAAAAAATAATCGAAAAATTAATTGCTTTTAATGTATATAAAAAAGAAGATAAACATCTTTTTGAGTTATCACTAACGGAACTAGAAAATGAGTACAAAGCATTCAAATCCATGCAACATCCACATTGCAATTTTGGTTCTCTTAAATTAACTAGTAAGAAATCGAAATAGAAAATCATAATAGTAGAAAGGGAGAATGAATGATGAGCAAAGTAACGATAATTTCTGGAAGTCCTTCAGAGGAAACTAGGCTAAATGGAGTTTTACACGATATTTTTAACCATTTCAATGGGATTGGGATTGCACCTGAAATTATAGATGTCCGTCTGCTTCCATCAGAGGATTTAATTCAAGCCAGGTTTGATAGTGCAGAAATAATAGAGGCAAATAAGAAAGTAGAGGACTCAAGTATCATTGTCATTTTGACTCCAGTATTTAAAGCATCGTATTCCGGAGTTTTAAAAACTTACTTAGATCTTCTTCCTCAAAATGGTCTAGAGGGTAAAACCATCTTACCGATTGCTGTCGGTGGAACCTTTGGGCACTTATTAATGATTGATTATGCTCTTAAACCTGTACTTACTGCCTTAGGAGCCACCCATATTTTAAAAGGAGCATATATTTTGGACAGTCAAATAAAAAAATTAGGAAATAATCGTTATGAATTGGATGCTGAGGCCAAAAAACGGTTAGTTTCTTCATTAAATAGTATTAAACCTTCCTTATTAACTGTATGAAGTGTTTCTATTTATATTTAGAAGGTTATGAAATTACTAAAAGAGGCAAGTGAGAATTGCCTCTTTTAAAATTTGAAAAAGAATTATTTCATACAAAATCAGTTATAATTTCGTTTCTTTGTTGGTCTTTGTAATTAGACATATTAAAAAGCGGAGGGGAGTAGACATGAAGGGAGATCATCCGCTCCTTATGAGGATTACCCATTTTATGAATTAGCCCCTGAGGTGAGATAAGAAAATCCCCTTTTTGAACCATATAGGCCTTAGCTCGTTCAATTTGGTTTTCGTTGAACCGATAAATCGAATTGAGTAGTTTGCCTTCCACAACGAGTGCACACCCTAAAGATTGACCGTGATCATGAATTGCTGTCTCAACATGTGGGGGAAGGTTAATAACAAGTACCTCTACATGTTCATTTAAGTAAATGACATTTCTACCATACGGAAACTGGTCTGGGTCAGTAATAAAAGGTTGAATTAAATCAGAAAGATCAGGAAATCGTTTTAGTGCAATTCCCAGTTCCTTAAGTGTTGGATTCTTTAATTTCCCTAATTGTTGGTGAATACAATCAAGCAGCTTCATTTTGAAATCCTCCTAAAACCTCTAAATGTTGATTAACTTAGTCAAGATTAAGTGATCTTTCTGACATGATATTTAACTACAAATCGCTAAGAGACGGCTAATGCCTATGTCTAGAAGAAAAATAAAACCACACAGTGAATTTTATCACTAGTGTGGTTTATATAATTTAGCTATAGTCTTTCTCAACATTAGAGTTAAGGTTAATGTAATGCAGTTAAAATGACCCCAATTGCAATTAATGCAACACCGATTCCGTTAACAAGGCTAAGCTTTTCACCGAAAAAGATAATCGCTAGAACCGTCGCAATAACTACGCTGAGTTTATCAATGGGCCCAACCTGCGACACTTTGCCTGTTTTTAGGGCTAAAAAGTAAAACAACCAAGAAGTGGCACCTGCTAGACCACTTAGAACGATAAATAGCAACGCTTTCCTTTGTGCGAAAATCTCAGGAATTTTCCCTAAATTCCCCTGAAAACTAACCACCCCAATTAAAAAAAGTGCCATAATTACAGATCGAATGGCAGTAGCAGTATTGGCATCAATATTTTGTAATCCGATTTTACCAAAAATAGAAACAAGCGCTGCTGAAACAGCAGATAAAATCGCAAATACCAACCAAGACATAATTGACGACCTTCTTCCCATTTTTATTTCATTATAAATTTATCCAAGGAATCATAGTTAGTTTAGACCAATTTCGATGTGGTATTTAAAAAATTAAGATAAAGTAATAAAGCCAAAAATGATACCAAAAAACGCAAAGTAGTTATTTTCACTTTGCGTTTTAAAAGCTACTTATGCGGTAAACATTTCTAAAAATTGCTCGATGGCAATCGAACATGCCCCTAATGCAGGAGCATTTTTTCCTAATGATGAAGTTAATAGTTCATAACTATTTTCAAGTTGTTGATAGGTTCTTGATGTCACCGAATTTTTGATTGAGTTTAAGACCATTGGCAGGGCTTCAACGATATTGTTTCGGATAATAACGGCTTGGGGATTAAAGGTATTAAGGATACTTGTCAACCCAATACCAAGGTAAAACCCAAACTTTTGAAGTGCCATTAAAATGTCCGGGTTATTTTGATTTGCAAGCTGGATAATATCTTGATTAGATAGTTTCTCTTGCTGCTGCTTCGACAATGATTTTATTAATGCCTTTTCGGAAGCATATAATTCCCAGCAGCCCCGATTTCCACAACTGCATTTGTGTCCATTTAAGTCAATGGTTAAATGACCCATTTCCCCAGCAAATCCACGGACTCCTCTATAAAGATCATTATTAATAATAATACCGACACCTATACCTGTATGAACGCTTACGTAAACAAGGTTTTCGTAATTTTTCGCAGCTCCAAACTCTTTTTCTCCATAAGCCCCGGCATTAGCTTCATTTTCTAAAAAGACAGGTACCTTAAATTCCTGTTCGATTAGGGGTTTTAAGTCTAGTTCGTAATTCCAGTCCAAATTAGGCGTGAAAATGACTTTTTGCTCTGAATTTACTAGTCCTGGAACACATAACCCGATCCCAATTAGCCCGTAAGGAGATTCAGGCATTTGAGCTTTTAAGTTGTTAATTTTTAAGATTAGAACATCCTTTATCTCTTCAGAGGACTGACTTTCTACTTGTTGATAATCCTCGTGAACAATATTCCCTTTTAAATCCGTTAAAATGCAATTCATATAATCGACACCAATATCGATTCCAATGGAATAACCTGCATTTTTATTGAAAACCAGCATCACAGGTTTCCTTCCGCCGCTTGATTGTCCTTGCCCAATTTCGAAAATAAGATTTTTTTCAATTAAGGTATTTATTTGGGATGAAACAGTGGATTTATTTAAACCTGTCTTTTCAGATAACTTTGCCCTTGAGATAGGGGAATTAGCAACAATTTCATTTAATAATAGCTTTTGATTAATCTTTTTGACTAACATTTGATCAGCAGTAATCACTTCTCTACACCTCTTTTAGTATGGCGTCCAAATTAAGTTAAGTTCACTTTTTACTAACATTATACCATTATAATACAATTGAAAATGCGGGGAATTCAAAATAAAAAGGCCTTCTGTAAAAAAAATCACAGAAGGTCTTTTAGACACAAATAATATAGCTGCTAATTCAACACTGAATGTTTTCTACCATAACTGAAATAAATCACTAAACCAATTATCAGCCAAATGAAAAAACTGATCCAGGTTAATGCAGGCAGCTGAAGCACTAGGTAGCCACAAGATAAAAAGGCAATGAGTGGTATCCACGGTACAAACGGAACGCGAAAACCACGTTTCGGTGCTCCTTGTGTTTTACGTAGATATAAAATTCCAATGGAAACGGACATAAACGCGAACAAAGTACCTATATTCGTTAGTTCAGCAAGCTTACCAAGTGGAATTAAACCTGAAAAAATAGACACAAGCAAGCAGGTAATCCATGAGTTCACTACTGGTGTTTGTTTTTTCTTATCCACTTTTGAAAATACTTTAGGAAGCAAACCATCACGGCTGATCGCATAAAATAAACGAGTTTGTCCATATACCATTACGGTTAAAACGGTTGTAATTCCAGCAATGGCTCCAAGGGAAATGAATCCTGCCGCCCAGTCTTGGTGAATATAACTTAATGCAAAAGAAACCGGATTTTTTACATCTAGCAATTGATATGGAACAATCCCGGTTAATACGGCGGAAACGGCAACGTATAAAATGGTACAAACAACGAGGGAGGCTATAATTCCAATAGGCATATTCCGCTGCGGGTTTTTAACTTCCTCAGCCGCAGTTGAAACGGCATCAAAGCCGATATATGCATAGAATGCTGTCGCGGCACCAGAAGCTACACCGGAAAATCCAAACGGCATGAAAGGTGTCCAGTTATCCGGCTTTACATACCATGCTCCAACAGCTAGAAAAATGATAACTACCGTTAATTTAATAATAACCATTGTCGCATTAAAACGTGCTGAATGTTTAACCCCTCTAGTTAATAGGAATGTGATAACAAAGGTAATAAATATGGCAGGCACATCAACATATGTCCCATTTGCTGGATTGAATGCACTTGAGATCGCTTTTGGAACGTGAATACCGAAACCTGCTAATAGACCCTGGAAATAACCAGACCAACCGCTGGCCACTGAGGCGGAGGCAAACCCGTATTCCAGAATCAAATCCCAACCTAAAATCCAGGCAATGAATTCTCCAAATGTTGCGTAACTGTAGGTATAGGCACTCCCAGAAACAGGAACGGTTGAGGCAAATTCTGCATAACATAGTGCGGCAAATATACAAACCAGTCCTGATAATATAAAAGAAAGAATTAAAGCAGGACCTGCATGTTCGGCAGCTGCCACTCCTGTGAGAACAAAAATCCCTGTTCCAACAATTGCTCCAATGCCAAGCATGGATAAATCAAAAGCGCCAAGCTCTTTTTTTAAGGTCACATCTTTTTTTTCTGCTTGGTTTATTAAATCCTGTATAGACTTTTTCCTAAAAATCTCCATAAAAACTTCCCTTCTTTTAAACTCCCTGTTAAAATATTGCGAAAATATGAACAATAAAAGTAGTGCAAAAATTGTCGAAAGAAAATCAACGAGACTTATAATATAATTTATTTTTAAAAAAATCAATATTCTCGCAAAAGAAATTATAAAAATAATTTGATTATAAACAAAAAAGTAACTTTCATTTTAAAAGTTCACATTACTGACATATTTATTCAAAATTTTTAATTCATATTTCGACAATAATGGAGAAGGTTTTCCTGAGAAAGTCTCCAATTTTAATTCCACATCTTTAAATTAGCGTGAATTTTGTAAATTTGGGGTAAATATAGTCGTTTTTTTGGAATTTCTTTTCATTAATATGTTTGCTACAATAGAAAAAAAGATTCCTTAAATGCTAGTGAATGGTATAAAATGACACTAAAATACATGATCTCTGAGAGGAGAGGTATATTATGGTATTTAAAGCAAGATTATGGAGAATCTTAACCAAGAACCAGAAATTAAGACTACTAAAACAAAAAGCTCACTTATAATTATTTAATAAGGTCCCTTGGCTTTGAATGGGGCTTTTTTTATGTATAGCTATTCAACATGGGATTTAAATACAAAATTACAAAGACCCTCTTAGAAATACTAAGAAGGTCCGTTTTAGAATACTGAAATTCTTTTTTTATGCTATGCAAAGAGTAGTTGCTAAGCAATCTCCGAGACATGCGGTAACGTCTGGGCGAGCGCCAAGCAAAATAGCTACCACTAATGCTAAGAACAAAAGTAATGCAACAACAATTTCCACAAGGCTTACAGTACAAGTAGGTGCTCCCATATATCTCCCCCCAATCTATTTTGGAATTAAAGGGGCTTTTTTTATTTCCCTTATATTAGACAAGCTATGTTGAAAATATCATTTTGTTCAATTTAAATACCTAATATTATAAAATTATGCTACTATCCCAAACGTTTAACTCATCTTTATTGGAGCCGCTTCTCCGGGGGAGTAATCATCTAAAATGCGCTTACTAGCAATAAAAAATATATTTTGATTTGACATAATCTTTGGATTTGTAGCAAACACCTTTACGCATGGATAATTATAATTATTTAATAAGATACCTTGGCTTGAAAGGGGCTTTTTTTATGATAGCTATTCAACATGGGATTTAAATACAAAATTACAAAGACCCTCTTAGAGATACTAAGAAGGTCCGTTTTAGAATACTGAAATTCTTTTTTTATCCTATGCAAAGAGTAGTTGCGAAGCAATCTTGGAGACATGCGATAACGTCTGGGCGAGCGCCAAGCAAAATAGCTACCACTAATGCTAAGAACAAAAGTAATGCAACAACAATTTCCACAAGGCTTACAGTACAAGTAGGTGTTGACATATATTCTCCCCCCCATCTATTTTGGAATTAAAGGGGCTTTTTTTATATCCCTTATATTAGACAAGCTATGTTGAAAATGTCATTTTGTTCTAGTTTTAATAACTAATATTAAAAATTACGCTACTATCCCAAACGTTTAACTTATCTCTATGGGAGCCGCTTCTCCGGGGGAGTAATCATCTAAAATGCGCTTACTAGCAATAAAAAATATATTTTGATTTGATATAATCTTTGGATTTGTAGCAAACACCTTTACGCAGGGATAAATTTCTGAGATAGATGCGTATAGCTTATGCAGTTGAGTATCATCCTTTATTCTGCCAATATAATTTAAGATCAAAATTCCTGTGTCGGACAGCTTTTCGTTTGTCAGTGTGAAAAACTCTTTTGTTGTTAAATGATTCGGGATTTCACTGCTGCTGTATGCATCCAAAAAAATCATATCCTGAGATCTTTCCTTCAGAGTTTTCAAGATTGCTTGTCCATCGCCGACCTCCACATTTCTTCCAGTACACCCGAAATACTTCCTAGATACCTCAACGACCAACGGGTCAATTTCCGCCGTTAACACATTTTTATTGGAATAATAAGTGCTTACAGTACCAATTCCATGGCCTATAATGAATCCATTATTAAAATCAGATGCATAATGGTTAATAAGATCTACAGTGATTCGACTATAAGAAGCGACCAAGCATTTCGGCTGCTCCAAATTTATTACTCCTTGGATAGCATCAGATGAAAATTGAAGTAATCGGAATCTTCCTTTCCTTCCTTCGTATCTATTTCGTTCCATAACGTATATATTTTGATAGGAGCTTGATGTCTTAAATACTAACCTTGAGCGGCTCCCAGTAAAATGTCTTTCAAAACCCTCATTTTTATTAAACGTATCCATTGATAAACCTCCATAGCATTTTATTACAGCGTATTCATTTAAAGAGCTATGCGAGTGAATAAATAGCATAGGAAAGGCAAGAAAAGAAAGCGGGATAGATTGATTATCCGTGCTTTCTTTTTCTTCCTTTTTAAAATTAGTTTTAATAATTGGAACAGATCTTTTACTGAGAATACTTATTCTTTGATTTTTTTATTCGAATTTTTAAAAAATTATCCTTCCTGTGACATTAACAAACTACAAACATAAGATATTAAGAAATTATGATCTGATATTTGTAAACTAAAAGGTGGTTTAATTATGAGTGAAAAAATTAATGAAAATGAAAATAACGAACAAAATACGGGTCTTACTATAGATAAGGAGCGCCTAAGGAATTTGACCAATCTGACCAATAATTTAACAAAAAATGACAATGCGCTTGATTTAGGCCCTTTAGTAAGAATGGCATCAACTCTCCTTACAAACCAATCTGTACTGAATACCGTTTCGGAACTTACTAAAACAAACCAAAACGATATACAAGATCCCCCAAATTCTTCTGAGTTGAAAGAACAAACTGAACATGATTCATTTTCGGAAAAACTGGAGGAAATTGTTAATAATTTCTCGGTAAGAACCTTAGAAATTTCAAATGAAATTTCCGCTCTAAAAGAGATAATAACTAATGAACTAACAGATTTAAAAAATGAATTATATCAAGTAAAAAAACAAAATAAGTATCTTAAAGAA